>CAXTTJ010000028.1:0-26705 GCA_964247235.1 uncultured Sphingomonadaceae bacterium | reverse complement strand
GACCAACATGGCTCCCTTGCGGGGCTGGGCACCGGTCGGCCAGCGGCTCGTCGCCGGTTCACGGATGCAGGTCGCCAAGCTTCGCCGCATGCAGTTCGGCAGCTCGTCCGAGCGCCTGTCCGCACGATTGCCGACCGTCTTGGTGAGCGCGAGGACTTCGGAGCGTTGGTCCTGATTTGCGAAGAACGCCGTGGAAGGGTGCAGTGAGTGTTCGCCGTCCTGCGCGCATCAAGGCGGCAAGTGACCCCGCGCAGATGATGATTGCCGGTTTGCATCCGGTTAGCCTTGGCGAACGCCTGACATGGGCGGCGCAACAGCCGATGCAGGCCAAACGGGCGCAGCGCCTGCTCGATATCGGCTTTTGGGACCCGATGCGCGATCAGCTTGAGATGTTCTAAATCTCGCGGCGCTGCCACTTCGCTGGCAGCGCCGGGACGGTTTTGCCTCCTACGAACCGGGTCCAGATATCGGTTGACCAGCCGGTTTGACCAAACTATTCGACGATTCGATAACTATGGAAACAAATGAACGCAATGGATATCCCCGCGACGATACGCGCGCTTGCCGCACTTGCGCAGGAACACCGGCTCGCGGTATTTCGGCTGCTCGTCCAAGCAGGCGACGAGGGCATGGCGGCGGGCGCCATAGCCGAAAAGCTGCGCGTCCCGGCTTCGTCGATGAGCTTTCACCTCGCGCAACTAACCAATGCCGGACTGATTATGCAGCGGCGGCAGAGCCGGTCTCTGATCTACACCGCCGACTACGCCGCAATGAACTCGCTTATGGGCTATCTCACCGAAAATTGCTGCGGCGGAGCTTCGTGCGCGCCCGACGCAGCGTGCGCACCAAACAGTATCGAAGAAAGGAAAGTCGCATGAAGCGTTTGCATGTCCATGTCGGGGTCGATGATCTCGACCGCTCGGTTGCCTTCTATTCCGGCCTGTTCGGTTCCGAACCGACAGTGACCAAGCTCGACTACGCAAAGTGGATGCTCGATGATCCGCGCGTCAATTTTGCTATCTCGCACAAAACGGGCGCGAGCAAGGGCGTCGAGCATCTCGGCATTCAGGTCGAAGACGCCGACGAACTCGCCGATGTGTATGGCCGGTTGCAGGTGGCAGGCGGACCGGTGCTCGAAGAAGGCACAACGACCTGTTGCTATGCCAAATCGGAGAAAAGCTGGATTGCCGATCCCGATGGTGTGGTGTGGGAAGCGTTCCTGACCAACGGCGATGCCACCGTCTATGGCGACAATCCCGACCTTGCCACGCTCACTAGCGATGGAGCGGCGGCGAATGCTTGTTGCGCACCGAAGATTGAATCCGCACCCACTGGCTGTTGTTGAGCGATGAGCGAGCGCATTTATAACGTGCTGTTCCTGTGCACGGGCAATTCGGCGCGGTCGATCCTCGCCGAGTCGCTTTTGAACCATGACGGCTCGGGCCGTTTCCGCGCCTACAGCGCTGGCAGCTTTCCGAAAGGCGAGGTCCACCCAATGGCGCTCGACGTTCTGAAAAGCCTTGGCTTTCCGCAGGAAGGTTTTCGCTCAAAAAGTTGGGACGAGTTCGCGGGCGCCGATGCGCCGAGATTCGATTTCATCTTCACCGTTTGCGACAACGCGGCGGGCGAAACCTGCCCAATCTGGCCCGGCCATCCCATGACCGCGCATTGGGGCATCGAAGACCCGGCGGCGGTCGAGGGCGAAGATCAGCGTGAGGCATTCGTTCAGGCGCTCCGCTACCTGCGGCGGCGGATCGAGCTGTTCCTTGCTCTCCCGCTCTCCGCCATCGACGATATGGCCCTGAAGGCCAAGCTTAAGGAAATCGGACGGCAGGAAGGCGCGACCGGAAAGCTGCCCGCTTGAGCGCCGACACGCGGCGCAGCCTTGCGGCAGAAGCGCTGGGAAGTTTCTTCCTGTTTGTCTCCATTGAGAGTTGATGCAGCCATCATAATATCGCGCCGCGCCATATGCTGTAGAGTTGTCGAGACAGTCTGGCACCACCTAGTCCCGAGCAGGATTTTATCATGGGAGGGCGCGCTTATACGTCGTGCCGACGTGGCTTTGATGGCGTAGATGGATTGCCATCATGGCGATCTTTCATCTCTCGGTAAAAGTCATCAGCCGCGCCAGCGGGCGGAGTGCTGTTGCCGCCTCAGCCTACCGTGCAGCCGAACGCTTGCACGACGAGCGGCTCGACCGAGATCATGATTTCACCAACAAGGACGGCGTAGTTCATTCCGAAGTGATGCTGCCCGAGGGCGCGCCGCCCGAGTTCGCCGACCGGGAAAAGCTCTGGAATGCTGTCGAGGCAGCCGAGAAACGAAAGGACGCGCAGCTCTCCCGCGAGGTCGAGTTCGCAATACCGCGCGAGATGAACAAGAGCCAAGGCATTGCGCTCGCGCGCGACTTTGTGAAGACCGAGTTTGTTGAGAAGGGCATGATCGCCGACCTCAACGTGCACTGGGATATTGGTAAAGACGGGCACGGCCAAGCGACGTTCACGGGTCGCGACCTTGCCATTTTCGTGCATCGGCACAGCGACGGAAAAGAGCAGTTCGATGCGGCACTAAGCGCAGTTCGCGGATCGCCCGATTTCATCGCTTTGGGCAAGGACGGACGCGGCGACGACGCGCATCATCCTCACGCATACCAATGACGAGGTTCGCGCACTCAATGAAGCCGCTCGCGGGCGTATGCGTGTCGCAGGCGGCTTGGGTGACGACGTTCCGATCAAAGCTGAGCGCGGTGAACGTGCATTTGCTTCCGGCGACCGCATCATGTTCCTGCGCAACGAGCGCGAGCTTGGCGTGAAGAACGGCACGTTGGGGATGGTCGAAAAGGTAACGCAGCAGCGCATGGCGGTGCGCACCGACGATGGGCGCAATGTCGCGTTCGATACCAAAGATTATGCGCATGTCGATCATGGTTATGCCGCGACCATCCACAAGGCGCAGGGCATGACCGTAGACCGGACGCACGTGCTGGCCACACCCGGCATGGACAGCCACGGTGCCTATGTCGCGCTGTCGCGCCACCGCGATGGCGTGGACCTGCATTATGGCCGCGATGACTTTGCTGACCAGTCGAAGCTTGTGCGCACATTGAGCCGCGAGCGCGGCAAGGACATGGCGAGCGATTACACGCCCGAGCAGCAATTTGCCGAGCGGCGAGGGATTACGTTTCGCCAGCGGATTGTCGAGATCGCGCGACAGTTGCCGGAGCGGGCGAAGTCGATCTTCGCCAACTTCCGTCCGCAGGCGCAGAAGCTGGAACCACTGCCAACCGAACAGGCCGACCTGTTGAACCAGCGTCGTGCGGTCGAACGCTTTGCCCGCGCCGCCGACGATATAGCGAAGATGCGCGAGCAGGGATTGCCAGCGCTTCCCCATCAGCGCGAGGCGCTCGACAAGGCAGGGAAGACCCTCCACGCGATTCGGCCCCATGCCGCCGCCGATCTTGCCAGCGCCTTGCAGCGACAGCCAGAGCTGATCCGCGAGGCAGCCGATGGCCGCAGCCAAGGCGCAATCCGAGCGATGCAGCTTGAGTCTGAAATTCGCGTCGATCCTGTGCAGCGCGCCGACCGCTTTGTGAATGACTGGCAGCGGCTAGGGCAGGCACGTGCGGTCATGCAGCAAGGCGGCAACGACAATGGTGCACGCCGTATCGCGGGGCGCATGGCCGATATGGCGAAAGGTCTGGAACGCGATCCACAGGTGGAATCGCTGTTGCGCAACCGGACGCGGGAACTCGGTCTCGGCAAGGACTTCGGACGCGATTTGTCCCGCGAACTTGCCGCGTCTGTGTCGTTCGAGCGGACCCGCTCGATTGGAATGAGCCTTTAGGAGAAATAAAGTGGACAATGCCGATACCGAAGAAGTGACGCTGAACATCGAGGCGGAGGCGGAAACCGAACCTCAGCCAAAACCTGCCGAGGTCGAGAGCGACCCTGCCGCCGAAGCATTCGCAAGGCTTGAAGGCGAAATGGCCCTCATGCGGCGCGCGGTCCAGCATCTCGCCGCTGAGCGGGCGGACATCGTTATCCCCGACTATGGGGCGACCCTGACGGAGATGACAAAGCGGCTCGAAGAGATGGTGGAGAATCTCGATTGCATCGCCGAACACCCGGCCATGCAGGTGACGCCCGACAGCTTTGGCAGGCGGATCGCAGCCGCAGCGGAGGCGGCGCGGCGCGGCGATCAAGCGCGGATCGACGACGCACATAATGAGCTTCGGCAGGCGACACAGGATATGCGCGGTGTCACAACCCACGCTCGCACCAGTGCGGACCAACGCCGCACGGTACTTCAGTCGGTCGCGGGTGGAGTGCTTGGCGGCATCCTGCTATGGTCTTTCCTTCCCGGAACCATCGCCCGCGCCGTTCCGGAAAACTGGCACTGGCCCGAGCGAATAGCAGCAAGGATTGTCGGGGAATCATCGCGCTGGGATGCAGGCACGCGTCTTATGCGCAGCGAAAGCCTCCAAGCGTGGAGGGTGCTCGTGCAAGCCGCTGACTTGCTGCGCGACAATCGGGATGCGATTGACGTTTGCAGGAAATCCGCCGCAACTTCGCGGCAACCAGTGCAATGCAAAGTCAAGATTCGCGCCGAGAGTGAGGCTCGCAATTGATGGCGGGGCAGCCTATTGTCCGATTTTCCGTTCCACCAAGACCCAGCACAGCCCGGTCAGTCCCAATCAAAATGTGGGAACGATTGTGGGATCAAATTTCGGAAAATCGCGACTTACTATGTAAAAACAACAACATAAACCGCTTGACTGGTGACCCCTACGGGAATCGAACCCGTGTTTCAGCCGTGAAAGGGCCGCGTCCTAACCGCTAGACGAAGGGGCCGCTGGTAAGCGAGCCGCGCGCATAGTCGAACCGGGACCGGGTGGTCAAGGTCAGTCGGCCCATGCGGCATCATCGAGATGCATTTCGGCAGCAGGACGCGCGCCCCAGTCATCGATTTTGGCGCGGCCCGCAACCCACAAGCGCCGATCTCTCGGTGCGCTGAGCAGCGCCTGCCCCAGCGCAGTCTCGGCGCTGCGGAACGCGACCGTCTTCAAGCTGCGCCCGTCATCACCCGCCATGACCGCACGCACATGGCCGCCGCTGCCAACAATATCTGCCTTGATGACACGCATCGGCCCCGCGGCTATGCGCGGCGCAGGCCATCCCATGCCATAAGGACCGCCGACTTCGAGCGCATCGACAAGCGCCGGCGTCACCCCGCCACAGGAAACGACCGCATCGAGCAGCAGCGCGCGATCATTACCCGCGCGCGCGACGTCAGCAGCCAGCCGTTCGCTGATAAACCCGGCAAAGCTGTCGATCTTGTCTGCGGCCACCGTGAGCCCCGCCGCCATGGCATGCCCGCCCCCGGCAATGAGCAATCCCAGATCCTTTGCCGCGAGCACCGCCGCGCCAAGATCGACACCCGAAACCGAACGCCCCGATCCCTTGCCGATACCCTGATCATCAACGGCAATGACGATGGCCGGTTTGCCAAGCTTTTCCTTCAGCCGTCCTGCAACGATGCCGATGACGCCGGGATGCCAGCCTTGCCCCGATACGACCGAAACCGCACGATTGCCCTGCCCGATCGATGCCGTTTCGGCTTCGCCCTGAACAGCGGCTTCGACCGTACGGCGTTCTTCGTTCAGCCGGTCGAGCTCTTCGGCGATCTCCTGTGCTTCGTGGGCATCCTCGGTCGTCAGCAGCCGCACGCCCAGGTCGGATTTGCCGACGCGACCGCCCGCATTGATGCGCGGGCCGAGCGCAAAGCCGAGGTCAGCGCACTGCGGCGCGCGTTTCAGGCGAGACGCTGCGATGAGGGCATTCAGCCCGGTATTCCGCCCCCCCGCCATCACCTTCAGCCCCTGCGCCACGAACGCACGGTTCAGGCCACGCAAGCTGGCCACGTCGGCCACAGTGCCCAAGGCGACGATGTCGAGCAAATCCATGAGCCGGGGTTCCGTCCGGTGAACGAAAAATCCGTCTGTGCGCAGGGTCCGCACCAGCGCCGCCGCAAGCAGAAACGCGACGCCGACCGCTGCGAGATGCCCGTGTGCCGCCGCTTCGGCCGCTTCATCGAGCCGGTTCGGATTTACCAGCGCAAAGGCCATGGGCAGTTCGGCGGCGCATTGATGATGATCGACCACGATCACATCGACACCCGCTGCCTTGGCGATCGCCAGCGCTTCGAAGGCCTGCGCGCCGCAATCGACTGTCACGATCAGCGATGCGCCACCACTGGCAATGCGCACCAGCGCTTCGCCCGACGGGCCATAGCCCTCCATCAGCCGGTCGGGGATATAAGCCTGCGGCGACAGGCCGAGCGATCGCAGCACGCGGATCAGCAGCGCTGCCGACGTCGCACCATCAACGTCATAGTCACCGAATATGGTGACCGCCTCACCCATCAGAACCGCTTCGGCAAGCCGCGCCGCTGCCCGGTCCATGTCCTGAAAAACCGAAGGATCGGGCATGAACGCGCGGATCGTCGGGTCGCGATAAGCGGCGACGGCATCCGGCGGGCACCCCCGCGCCAGCAGGAGTTGCGTGACAAGATCGTCGCAGTCACCGTCGCCGTGCCGCCAGCGCCAGGATTTGCCCGTGATCGAAGCAGTCATGTTCACCGGATTCATACCGACGCTCTACTGCGATCATGGTCAACGGCAATCATTAACCACGCGAAGGGTCAGTCCCTAGCCATTCGTTAATGATTTCACGCTATGCGCGCTATGTGGGACAAAGATGCGCATCTTAGCCAACTGGCGAAAGCAATTGAGCCGCGCAGTCTGCGCCGTGCTGACGCTTATCGTTTTTTCGCTTGTCGCGGCAGGCCCTGCGCGCGCCAACACCTGCTCGCCGGCCACCACACAGGGCACGGCGCCGCCCGAATGGCAAACCTATTGCTGGCTGGACTTCACAGGTTACAACGACGTGACTGCCAAATCTGTCGGGGGACAGAATTTTTCGTTCACGCTGACCGATGGATCGGTGTTGACGCTCAACCTCAAGACAACGACGGTTGCCGCAACCGGACTGGTGGCGTCAACGTCCCCGTCGTGGACGGGGGCAGCCGTTGGCAACAGCGCATTTATCGGCATTCCCGGGCGCCCCATCCTGTATCAGGTGACCGGAGGCTCGACCGTGACAACCACGCTGTCGGGCATCACCATCACGCCGCCACCCGGTGCCGGGGCCACGACATCCTATATGTTCATTGGGGCCGACGCCGAATCAACCAACAACAACGAAACGCTGTCATTCACTACCAACGGCGGCAACTGGACCCTGTTGGACAGCGTCCCTCCGATCACCGGCACACAATATCCGCCATACACCAACACGGGGGCGACATTTACCGAAAGCGGTAACGGCTACGGCGGCAATGTCGGCAGCTATATCGTGGGGAGCACGACACCGACGACGGTGTCGAGCACATTGGTCGGCCAGGGTCAGCAGGGGGTGATGTTCGCGGTGCGCTTTGCCTCGCTCAAGCTCAACAAGCAGATTTTGAGCACGCGCATCAATGCGGCCGACCAGTTCACCTATAACGTCAAATCGACCGGCACGGGGGTGGTCCTGACATCGGGGACGACAACGGGTGCGGGCAATGGCCCTTTCACGTCTGCGACTGTTTCGCTCGCCTCGGGCCTGCCGCTCACCATCGACGAGACGATGGCGGCGGGCAGTGTCAGCGTTCTTGGCAATTACCGGCCCACGCTGACATGCACCAACGCGAACACCGGATCGTCGACGCCGCTACCGAACAACGTGTCGACGACAAGTTATAGTTTTGGCCCACTGTCTTACGGCGATGCCGTCGCCTGTACCTTTACCAACATCGCGCTGCCGCGCCTGACGCTGACCAAGGCCCTGGCCGGAACGCGTGTTTTTACAGGTGACCAGTTCGTGATGAACATCAAAAATGGCGCCACGACTTTTGCAACGACGACGACGACGGGGACCGGCGCGACCGTGACCGCGGCAAGCACCCCGACGACACTGGCTGTGGTCGGTACAGCTTATGATTTCAACGAAGTGGCGTCGGGGACGACCAATCTGATCTATTACACATCCGGCATGGCCTGCACCAACAGCTATGCTTCTGGCACCACATTGCCGACGGTGGTCGGGGGCAGTGTCACGCCGGCGCTGGGCGACAATATCACCTGTACGATCACCAACACGCCAAAACCGAACAAAGCCAATCTGACGATGACCAAGACGTCGACGCTGATTTCCGATCCGATCAACGGCACGACCAATCCCAAGATGATTCCCGGTGCCATCGTCGAATATGCGATTACCGTCACAAACGCCGGCACCGGAGCGGTCGATGCCAACACGATCACACTCATCGATCCGATTCCGACGTCGCTGGCGACCTATGTGTCAGGAACGGCAGTGACCTATACCGATACGCTTGGCGGCACGTCGACGATTTCCTGTCCTTATGCGACATGCGTTTCGTGGACAAAGACAGCGGGCGGCACCAGCGGATGGGGGGCAGCGCTGACGCCCGACGGCACAGGTTATGATGCCGCGATTACCGGCGTACGGATGATACCATCGGGTACGATGCCAGCGGCCACCGCAGGCGGCCAGCCCAGCTTCACGGTCAAATTCACGACGCGGATAAAATAGGCGCCTGACGGCTTGGCGCACGCTCGCTTCTGACCCAGCGCACTGTGCCCGAACTTGCGCGCATCACGACGCTTTCAGTCGTCATGCGCCCGTCACGCAAATGCTTGACCCCTGCCAGCAAGGATCCATCGGTCACTCCCGTTGCCGCAAAGATGCAATCGCCCTTCGCCAGTTCAGTCAGGTCATAAACATAGTCGAGGTCAGTGATTCCCCATTTGCGGGCACGGGCCCGTTCATCATCGTTGCGAAACATCAGCCGCCCTTTGAACTGCCCCCCGACACAGCGCAGCGCCGCCGCCGCCAGCACACCTTCGGGTGCACCGCCCGATCCCATGTACATGTCGATCGTGGTATCGGGATTGGTCGTCGCGATGACGCCTGCGACATCGCCATCATCGATCAGGACAATGCCGCAGCCGACACCGCGCAATTCGGCGATCAGTTTTTCGTGGCGCGGGCGATCAAGCACGCAGACGATGATTTCATCAGGCTGGACGCCCTTGGCGGCGGCGACCGCCGTCACATTTTCGGTTGGCGTTCTGGTCAGGTCGATGATCCCATCGGGATATCCCGGCCCCACGGCCAGCTTGTCCATATAGACATCGGGCGCATTGAGCAGGTTGCCATGTTCTGCAACCGCCAGCACCGCAAGTGCATTTGGCCCCGCCTTGGCCGTGATCGTCGTTCCTTCGAGCGGATCGAGCGCAATATCGATCTTTGGCCCCTTGCCGATCGCAGATCCGACCTTTTCACCGATATAGAGCATCGGCGCTTCGTCGCGCTCGCCTTCGCCGATGACGACGGTGCCATCCATATAAAGCTCGTTAAGCGCTGCGCGCATCGCCTCGACCGCAGCATGATCCGCCGCCTTTTCATCACCGCGCCCGATCAGTGTGGATGCGGCCACGGCGGCTGCTTCGGTCACCCGGACCATTTCCAGAACGAGCACCCGGTCGAGAACCTGACTTGCGGCAACCATCGTTGTCTATTCCTTATATCTGACATCGCGGCGCGATAGGCGAGGGTTGTGACAAAGTCGATCACAGGATGCGGTTTGCCGACCCGGAGACTGCCCCCGCGGCATTACACGTCCAGAATCGGCATCATCATGGGTGTGCCGATCAGGCTTGCGCTCCCGTCCAGCCGCGCCAGCGCCGCATCGACGGCGCGGCCCACGCACTCATGCGTCGTCATTGCGACCAGCACGCCCCCGTCCGATGTCGCACCGCGCTGAATCATGCTTTCGATCGACACGCCACCGTCGCGCATCGCCGCGGTCAGTTCAGCCAGTACGCCGGGTCGGTCGGCGACGATAAACCGCAAATAACTTCGCCCCCGCCGCGCACCCGGATCGGCAGGATGAGCATCGGCGAGGCTGGCGACCGGCATGGCAAAGGCGGGACCATATTCACCACGCGCGATGTCGATCAGGTCAGCGACGACAGCCGATGCCGTCGGCCCTTCACCCGCGCCACGGCCTTCGAACAGCAGCCGCCCGACGAAATTCCCTTCCGCCACGACGGCGTTCATCGGCCCCTGGACATGCGCGAGCGGATGGCCAAGCGGCACAAGACAGGCCTGAACCCGCTGAAACAGGCCATGTGCATCCGCCTGCGCCATGCCGACCAGCCGCAAGCAAAACCCCAGCGCCCGCGCCTGGGCAATGTCCCCTGCCAGCACATGGCGGATACCGCTGACATGCACGGCCCCGAAATCAAGCCGCGTCCCGAACGCCAGGCTGGCCAATATACTCAGCTTGTGCGCCGCATCGATGCCGTCGATATCGAACGACGGGTCGGCTTCGGCATAGCCAAGCGCCTGCGCATCGGCGAGCACGTCGGCAAAATCGGACCCTTCGGCTTCCATCCGTGTCAGGATGTAGTTGCACGTCCCGTTAAGGATCCCGTAAACCTCGGTCAGCATGTTGGCCGCAGCGCCGTCACGCAGCCCCTTGATCACCGGAATGCCACCGGCAACCGCGGCTTCATATTTCAGCGCCGTGCCTTTGCTCTCGGCTTGGGACGCGAGCCCGAGACCGTGGTGGGCGATCATCGCCTTGTTCGCGGTCACGAACGCCTTGCCCGCTGAAATTGTCCCGCGCGCCAGCGTCAGCGCCGGACCGTCCGCGCCGCCGATAAGTTCGACGACAACATCGACATCATCCCGCGTCGCCAGCGCCTGCGTGTCATCGATCCAGTCGAACCGCGAAAGATCGACACCGCGATCCTGGTTGCGATCGCGCGCGTTGACAGCGACGATTTCGATCGCGCGTCCGGCACGACGGGTAATCAGGTCGCGATTGGTGTCGAGCAGTTTGACGACACCGCCACCCACTGTTCCAAGGCCGGCAAGCGCGATCTTAAGTGCTTTGGTCATTCGCGGCCCTATCTACAGCAAGCCAATCTCGCGCAACCTTTGTTGCAAATAATCATCGGCCGTGATCGGTTCGGGATATAAATCCGGACGTTTTGCCGAAACGCACGCCGGCAACGTCGTGATGGGATAATCACTTGCCAGGTGGAGAAAGAACGGCATCGAATAGCGTGACAGCCCGCGCCGTTCGGGGGGTGGATTGACGACGCGGTGCGTTGTCGACGGCAGAACATGATTGGTCAGCCGCTGCAACATGTCGCCGACATTGACGACCAGCGCCCCCGCTGGCGGATCGACCGCGAGCCATGCGCCATCGCGATCGAGCAATTCCAGCCCGGCCTCTTCGGCACCCAGCAGCAGGGTGATCAGATTGATATCTTCGTGCGCGCCCGCCCTTGTCCCCGACGCCTGCGCAGAGACCGGCGGATAGTGGAGCAGGCGCAGCACCGAATTGCCGTCACGGACCGGCGCCACAAACCAGTCGGGCGCCAGGCCCAGATAACGCGCAATTGCCGACAGCAACACGGCGCCGACACGGTCGAATTCGGCATAAAGGTCCATGAACACCGACTTGAAACCGGGCGGATAACCGGGCCAGATATTGGGCGGCATTGAATCGGCATAAAGGTGGCCCGGCGGCAGTTCGCGGCCGACGTGCCAGAATTCTTTCAGGTCATTCTCGGTCGCACCCTTGGCAATCTCGATCCCGAACGGGGTGTAACCGCGCGCACCACCCCGTGGCGATACATAGGGCATCTTCATGTCGGGGGGCTGTGCAAAAAATAGTTTCGTTACAGCCCAGGCGCGGTCGATCAATGCCGCGTCGATGCCGTGATCGGCGACAATCGCAAACCCGAAACGTTCGAACGAACCGCCAAAGGCCCGTGCAAAGGCATCAGGATCAGCGCCCTGACTGGCGAGCGATAGCGGCAAGACATGACCGGATTGAAGCACCCGCGACCCCTTTTTGAAAAAGATGCGCTTTTGCTCAACGGACCAAAATTATCCACCAAAGCCGGTCCGTTAAAAGTGCGGTCTATGCCCCGCGGCTCGCGAGGCTCTTCATCACTTCGCCGTGCAGCCAGATGTTCATCGTCGCCGAATCATTGGTATCGCCGGTGTACCCCAGTTCGTGCGCCAGCGTCGTGCGGTTGGCCAGACTTGAATCGAGATTGAGCAGCTTCATCAGGTCGACAATCGACGTCTGGTAATTCGACGGCTGACCCTTTTCAGCCGCAATCGCGGCAAGGCGCGCGTCAATGGCTTCGGGCGTGGCGGGCACGGGCGCGGGCGGTGGTGGCGTGGGTGCCGTCGCAATGGGGGTTGCAGGAGTCGCATCTGGAACCGCGGCTTCTGCGGAGTGGCCGAAAATTGCGTTCTTGATCGCGCCGAAAATGCTCATCAGATGGTCCTTTTGCTATGATCTGCCATCTGATTAGCGGGCGTTTGTTGCGGTTGCGAGTCCCAACGCACGCCCCGCCACCGCGTCGAGTTTTGCCAGCATCGCCGGATCGCGCGCCTCTGGCGCCGTGATCAGCGCAAAGTCGAGATTGGTATCAATGGGTGATGATGACCGTTCAGCGGGCAGGCTGTCCGCCAGCTTGGCGATCAGGGCGCGGGCGGTTGCGGCATTTGTGCCCAGTTGAGCAATGACTTCGGCAACATCGACATGGCGCGAATCCTCGCGCCAGCAGTCATAGTCGGTCACCATGCCGACCAGAGCGTAGGGAAGTTCGGCCTCACGCGCCAGTTTTGCTTCAGGCATTGCCGTCATGCCGATGACATGCGCGCCCCATTGACGATACAGCATCGATTCGGCCCGGGTCGAAAACTGCGGGCCTTCCATCGCCAGATACGTCGCACCTTCGGTGACATCCGCACCCGCCATTCGTGCGGCATCCGCCGTCAGTCGCGACAGGCGCGGGCAGACCGGATCGGCCATCGAGACATGCGCAACCATCCCGGTGCCAAAAAAGCTGGGCACGCGCCCCTTCGTCCGGTCGATAAACTGGTCGGCGACAACAAAATGACCCGGTGGCAAAGCTTCGGCCAGCGATCCGACCGCCGAAATCGACAGGATGTCGGTGCAGCCCGCCCGTTTCAGCGCATCGATATTGGCACGTGCGTTCAGATCACCAGGGGCAATCCGGTGACCGCGCCCATGCCGCGGCAAAAATATGAACCTGATACCCGCGAGATAGCCGGTCAGCAGTGCATCCGACGGTTGGCCCCACGGCGTATCGACTGTGATCCATTGCGCATCCGCCAGTGCGTCGATGGCATAAAGCCCCGATCCGCCGATCACGCCGATTGTCCATGTGCCGTTCATGGTCACCCCCTATTGCACCGTCAGACGGAATCAATAGTCAAAGGGTCGCACCGATGAAGTCACTGATCGCCCTCGTTGCGATATCGGTCACCACACCAGTCGTTGCGGCGCGGCCCGTGACTGGCAAATGGATGACGTCTGAAAAAGATTCGATCATCGAAATCGGGACATGTGGCGCCACTGTGTGTGGCAAAGTTTTGCGTCTGATGAAAGCAATGCCCGACGGCAAGATGCCGGTCGATGGCAACAATCCCGATCCCGCACTTCGCACGCGGCCGATCGAGGGTGTCATGATCCTGTCAGGCTTTACCGATGGCGGCAGCGTATGGACTGGCCGCATCTATGACCCGAGATCAGGGAAAAGTTACAAGTCGAAACTGAATCGCAATGCCGACGGCACGCTGAACGTTCAGGGATGCGTCGCGTTTTTCTGTCAGGCATTCAAATGGACGGCGACAAAATGAAGCGCCGCCAGGCACCAGAGTTTACTCCCCGGTTCCGACCGCATCGATAACTTTCCTGGGGCGGCCACGACGTTTTGGCACAGGTGCATCGCCGGTTTCGGTAAGCGGTGTCGACACAATCGCGGGCGGCAACAAGTCAAGACTCAGGGTCGATTCTTCGGGTGATTCCACATGCACGGGCCGGGGTTCACGTGCCTGACGCGGACGATCTTCACGCTGACGATTTTCACTGGGACGATCCTCGCGCACAGGACGATCCTCGCGCGGGCGCTGCTCCTGACGCGGCGATGCGTCGCGGCGATAGTCTTCGCGGGGCGCACGGTCCTGGCCATTGCCATTCATGCCGGTGTTGCGCGGGCGATCGCCATAATCGCGGCGTGGCCGGTCGCCCTCGTCAGCCCGTTCACGCGAGTCCTGCTGTTGCGGTTCGCGATCATAGCGTGGTTGTGATTGCGGCGAAGGCACGCGCGATTGCGGGCGCGGATCGAACTCGTCGCCATCGAACGAATCTTCGCCGTCATCGCCGCCGTCATACCCTTGCGTGTCGCCCTGTTCCTGACCATTGTCACGGCGCGGCTGATTTTCTTCATACCGGGCACGGGTATCGGCCAGCACGCGGAAATAATGATCACTGAACTGAAGATAATATTCAGTCAGCACGCGGTCGCCCGATTGCTGGGCATCGCGCGCCAGTGTCTTGTATTTTTCGAGCAGCTGCGCCGCATTGCCGCGCGACCGGTTGTCGATGCGATTGCCATTGTCCTGATTGCGGGCACCGCTACTGTTGCCGCCCTGCGGACGCTGATTGTTGTTACGACCGCGACGGCGACCGTTCTGCTGACGATTGTTGATCAAGATAAGGTCGTTCCTAACAAGGAGGTCAAAAAAATTCCCTCTTCGCCCCGTGCTTGCCGTCGTATCCGAACCGCCGGACGATCAGCCGCTTCGCCGAACTTCGAGCATTATTGCCGGAAGCCGGGTGAGTTGGGGGTAAAGGAACGGCGCATTCGCTTCGTAAAGCTGGAAGATGCGTTCGTTCCTTGATCTTTGTTTAGCGGCGAATGTTTAACGAACCAAGCATTATTTCTTCGTCGCGACAAGGCAGCGGTCGCGTCCGCCCAGATCCCTGCGGCAGAGGATCGTAAAAGCTTCGTTCCTGAGAAGCGCGGTCACAGCGGCGGCCTGGCTATGGCCAATCTCGACACAGGCGATTCCCGCAGTGACACGCGCGAGTTGCGGCGCGAGGACGCGGTAGTCGTCGAGGCCGTCTGGCCCGGCGAACAGGGCGCTGGCGGGTTCATGATCCCTGACCTGCGGGTCAAGGATGGCGCCGGCCTCCACATAAGGCGGATTGCACAGGACAAGGTCGAATGCCTCGTCGATCCCGTCGGCCCAGTGGCCATGGCGCAGCTCTGTCCGGCCGGGTGCGATACGATCCGCATTCTGGCGCGCCACCGCCAGCGCCGCCCGCGACAAATCCACGCCAACGCCTGTCGCCCCGGGCCATTGATCCAGCGCTGCCAGCAACAGTGCGCCCGACCCCGTTCCCAGATCGAGCACCCGTTTTGGCCCCTGCCTGCCGAAATGCGTCACGGCGGCATCAAGCAAGGTCTCGCTGTCGGAACGCGGGATCAGCACGGCCGGCGTCACATCGAGGTCGATCGTCCAGAATCCACGCGTGCCAGTAATATAGGCCACGGGTTCGTGCGTCAGGCGACGGTCGATCATGGCGGTAAACCGCGTGGCATCGCCGTCTGCATGCGCCAGTAGCAGTTCCGCATCGATTGCCGGCACATCGGACACAGCGCGCAACCGTTCCGTGGCCTGTGCCAAAATATCCCGATTCATGCGCATGCCGGTCCGGTTTCGAGTGCCCGCAGTCTGCCTGCGCATGGCCATCGTAGAGGTCAAGAGCGTGAGAGAATCGCTGTCCAAATTCGTTGACACTTTAATGTGTCCAGCCTAGCTTTCGACTCATGCCAGCCTCTGCAAATTCGATTGTCCCGATCGCAGTGCCCGCACCGCGCGACATTCTGGCGCTGCTCAAGCCGATCACCTGGTTTCCGCCAATGTGGGCGTTCATGTGCGGCGTGGTTTCATCGGGGATTGCCGTTGCCGATCGCTGGCCGTTCCTGATTGCGGGCGTGATGCTGACCGGACCTTTGGTGTGCGGGACGTCGCAGGCCGTCAACGACTGGTTCGACCGCCATGTCGATGCGATCAACGAGCCGCTCCGGCCGATCCCGTCGGGGCGGATCCCGGGAAACTGGGGATTGCGCATTGCGATCACCGGCACGCTGCTGTCACTGATCACGGCATGGGTGACCGGGCCATGGGTGTTTGCAGGCACGTGTCTGGGCCTGATCTGTGCCTGGATTTACAGCGCGCCGCCCCTGCGGCTGAAAGCTGACGGCTGGTGGGGGCCGGGGCTGGTCGCACTGACATATGAGGGGCTGACATGGTTCACCGGCGCGAGTGTGATGCTGGGCCGCCTGCCCCCGGTGCCTGTTCTGATCGTCATTGGCCTCTACAGCTTTGGCGCGCATGGCATCATGACGCTCAATGATTTCAAGGCTGTCGAAGGGGACAAGGCGACCGGTGTGCGGTCGCTGCCGGTCGTGCTCGGCGTGAACAAGGCGGCGCGGATGGCCTGTACCATCATGGCCTTGCCACAGATGATTGTGGTCGGGCTGATCGTCCACTGGGGGCACATGGGCTCTGCGATCATCGTGGCGGCGCTGGTGGCCGGACAACTGGGACTGATGACGCGACTGCTGAGGGATCCGCGCCGTTTTGCGCCCTGGTACAATGCCAGCGGGACGACACTGTACGTGCTGGGCATGCTGGCGACGGCGCTCGGGCTGGGCGGAACATTATGAGCTGGATTGCGATCGTCCGGCTCGGATTTGTGCAGGCGGCGATTGGTGCGATGGTCATGCTGTGCACGTCCTTGCTCAACCGGGTAATGGTCGTCGAATATGCGATGCCTGCCGCGATTCCGGCGGGACTGGTCGCCTGGCATTATGTCGTGCAGCTTTCGCGGCCCGTCTGGGGCCATGGATCGGACAAGGGCCAGCGGAGGACGCCGTGGATCATCGGCGGGATGGGGTGCCTCGCCAGTGGCGCGATGCTGGCAGTTTATGCGACGGTCAGTGGATCGATGCTGCTCGCGGTCACCGCCTTCACGCTGATCGGCGCCGGTGTAGGTGCGGCGGGAACCTCGCTGCTCGCGGTGCTGGCGACGCAGACACGCGCAGACCAGCGTGCAGCAGCAGCGGCGATCACCTGGATCATGATGATCATCGGCATCATCGTGGCAGCAGGTGTTGCAGGGCAGATGCTGAAACCGTTTTCGGTCGAACAGCTGGTGCGCGTGGTGTGCGGAATTTCGGTCACGGCATTTGTGGCAGCGACGGTATCGGTATGGGGCGTGGAGCAGATGCGCGCACGGCAGCCGGAATTCGCGCCCGTCGATTTTCGCGGGGCAGTGATGGAGATGCTCGCTGACCGAGAGGCCCGAACATTTACGATTTTCGTTTTCGTGTCGATGCTCGCCTATTCGATGCAGGACATGATTCTGGAACCGTTTGCGGGACTGATGTTCGCAATGACACCGGGAGAGACGACGTCGTTGTCGGGCGTGCAGCATGGCGGCGTTCTTGCGGGGATGATCCTCGTCGGTGTTGGGGGGCGGGCCTTTGCGCCCGATGCGGGCGGACTGCGGCGCTGGACGGTCGCGGGATGCATCGGATCAGCTGGTGCGCTTGCCGGACTGGCCGTCGCAGCACGGATGGCGCCCTATTGGCCAGTCAGCGCGAACATCGCAGTACTGGGGTTCTGTAATGGCGTGTTTGCGGTTTCGGCCATCGGCGCAATGATGGCACTCGCGGGCGCAGGCGGCCCCGATGCGTCCGGGCCGCGCGAAGGCGTCCGCATGGGCGTGTGGGGGGCGTCGCAGGCCATTGCCTTTGGCCTGGGCGGGCTGATCGGTGCCGTCGGTGTCGATGCGGGACGCGCCGTGATGCATGCCGACGGCCCCGCGTTCGCGCTGATTTTCGGGATCGAAGCTGCGATATTCCTGCTTGCGGCGCTGGTGGCGTTGCGGGCGGTTGCCGGACGCTATGGGGCGTCCATTCAACAGGTGGCAGGTGTTACATGACACGGATTATTCACTATGACGCTGTGGTGGTCGGCGGCGGTCCATCCGGGGCAACGGCGGCGACGACACTGGCGCGTGCCGGGCGTTCGGTCCTGCTGCTCGACCGTGCCGGGCGGATCAAGCCGTGTGGCGGAGCGGTGCCGCCGCGCGCAATCAGGGACTTCGACATTCCCGATCATATGATCGTCGCCAAAGCGACCTGTGCGCGGATGATCGCACCGTCATCCAAAACCGTGGACATGCCGGTCGGCAGCAAAGGCTATGTCGGCATGGTCGACCGCGAGCATTTCGACGAGTGGCTGCGCGCGCGCGCCGCGCTGGCCGGGGCGGAGCGGCGGACGGGCACGTACGAAGCAATCGAACGCGATCAGGACGGGACAGCGATCCTTGTCTATCGCGACGGCCAGTCGGGCGACCTGATGCGCGTGCGGGCCAAGGCCGTGATCGGTGCCGATGGCGCACGGTCGGCGGTGGCGCGGGGACATTTGAAGGGTGCGGACCGCGTGCCGTGTGTCTTTGCCTATCATGAAGTGATCAGGACACCCGAAACCGGGTTCGACCGCGAACGGTGCGATGTCTTTTACCAGGGACAGTTTTCGCCGGATTTCTATGCCTGGGTCTTTCCGCATGGCGACACTGCCAGTGTCGGCCTGGGCAGTGCGCAAAAGGGCTTTGCCCTGCGTCCCGCGACCAGGGCGCTGCGCGCATCGATCGGGCTGGCCGATGCCGAAACGATCCGGGTCGAAGGCGCGCCGATCCCGCTGAAACCGCTCAAACGCTGGGACAATGGCCGCGATATCGTCGTATGCGGGGATGCGGCGGGCGTAGTCGCGCCGGCATCGGGCGAAGGGATTTACTATGCGCTCGAATGCGGGCGGATCGCGGCGGTGGCCGTCGATGCGTTTCTGACGAGCGGCAAACCGGCGGCACTGAAAGCGGTGCGGCGTGATTTCATGCGCGCGCACGGCCGCGTCTTCTGGATCCTGCGGATGATGCAATATTTCTGGTATTCATCGGACAAAAGACGCGAGCGCTTTGTGAAAATGTGTGCGGATCCCGATGTCCAGCAGCTGACCTGGGACGCGTATATGAACAAGCAGCTGGTCCGCGCAAAAGCCGCGGCGCATGTTAAGATATTTTTCAAGGACATGGGTCATCTGCTGGGATTGTCGCGCGCATGACGCCCGCATGCTGCCGTGTCACGGGGCGCCGAACCGCGATGCGAACAAAAATAAATTAACCGGATATGCAAAAAGCTCTTTCCTACACATAACCAGATAGACTATATATGGGTGATGAACGACGAAAGGATGATTCTGCCATCACCCGATGCTCTTGTCAGCCGCCCGCACCCGCGCCATTTGCCGGTCATGACCGACACGGCCCCGCTTCGCGCGACGATCATTCCGGTAACCCCGCTCCAGCAGAACTGTACCTTGTTCTGGTGCACGGCCACGATGCGCGGGGCGTTTGTCGATCCGGGTGGAGACCTGCCCAGACTGAAAGCGGCGGCGGTGCACAACGGCGTGACCATCGAAAAAATCCTGATCACACATGGTCACATCGATCATTGTGGCGAGGCAGGCACGCTGGCGTCCGAACTTGGCGTACTGATCGAAGGGCCGCATGAAGCCGACCGGTTCTGGATCAGCCGCCTTGAAGATGACGGGCGCAGCTATGGCGTCGATGGCCGGGTTTTCGAGCCCGACCGGTGGCTCGACAATGGCGACAGGGTGACGGTCGGCGCACTGACGCTCGATGTGTATCATTGCCCGGGGCACACCCCCGGCCATGTCATTTTTCATCATGCTGCATCGCACGTCGCGATGGTCGGTGATGTCCTGTTCCAGGGATCGATCGGCCGCACCGATTTTCCGATGGGCAATCATCAGGATCTGCTCGACGCGATCGTGACGCGGCTGTGGCCACTGGGGGGAGAAACAAGTTTCGTTCCCGGCCACGGCCCCATGTCAACCTTTGCCCATGAACGCGCGACCAATCCCTATGTCGCGGACCATGTCCTTTCTGAACGCTGACCATGTCATTCCGACGCTGTTCAGTGTTGGCTGCGTAATCGTCATTGTGTCTTCTCAAAAGACGAAGGAGTAAAACATGCGCAATTTTCTTTTGGCCGGACTTATCGCAACATCGCTGTTGCCGGCAGCAGCTCAGGCGCAGCGATTCGATCGTGGCGAACGCGCCGAACTGCGTGGTGACCGTCGCGACATACGCGAGGAACGCCGCGACCTGACTCAGGCGTATCGCTCGGGCGACCGCCACGATATTCGCGAAGCACGCGGCGATTACCGTGACGCACGCCGGGACTATGCGCAGGATTATCGTGAGGCCCGCCGTGACTGGGGCCGCAACGACTGGCGCGGATATAGAGAGGATCACCGTGACCTTTACCGTGGATCAGGCTGGCGTTCGGACAATCGCTATCGGGCATTCAGCCCCGGTGTCCGCATCGGTCTGGGCTATTACCAGCCGCGATATTATATCAACGATTATGGCCGATATCGCCTGCCGCCCCCCGGCTATCACCAGCGCTGGGTGCGTCATTACAATGACGTGCTTCTGATCGACGTGCGCAGCGGCTATGTCGTTGACGTGATCCGCAATTTCTACTGGTAAGTCCGATGTCCTGAGCAGCGGCCCGGTGGTCTTCCCGACGGCCCGGCCGCACGCTCAGGCCTGATCCAGATCCTGTGCCACTTTGGGCGCGCGGAGCAGGGCGTCGATATGGCTGCCCTCGTCGAAGCTTTCGTCGGGCAGGAACTTCAGGCGTGCGGCATATTTGTTGTTCACGCGCCGCGCGACTTCGCTTTGCAGATATGCGGTGTTGGTGCGCAGCGCCTTGATCACCGCATCCTCGTCCTTGCCGAGCAGTGGCTTCACGAACACTGTTGCATGGCGCAGATCGGGCGACATGCGCACTTCGGTGACACTGATGACATGTCTCGACAACACGTCGTCGTGGACATCGCCACGCGCGAGAATGTCCGACAGCGCATGGCGTACCGATTCGCCGACGCGGAGCAGGCGGACCGAGCGGGTTTCAGGGGTTGCGGCTGTCATGCGTCGTTGATTGGCAGGATATCATCGACGTCTGCATCGAGTTCGCGCGCAAGTGCCCTCCACAATGCCGGTTTTCCTTGCGCTTTGCCGTTCTCGATGTCTGACAGCATGGCTTGTCGCGCGCCAACGGCCTTTGCAAGGCGGGCGAGCGTCAGGCCCCTGTGTTTGCGCCAAGCACGGAGGGCGTTCTCGCCATCAATGATCGACTTCACCAAGGAAAACGGAATATATTCTTCGCCGTCGGTGCGCCGCTTCTCTGCGCGCTCCGCCGCGACGATATCGGCCCGTTCTTCTGCGATTTCCAGCAGGCGTTCGTAATCGGCCGCCGGAAGCATGGCGATTTTCTGCCCTGCAATGTCCACAAACTGCACTGTCATGACCGATCCTCATAAACGGAACCACGCGGTTCAATTGCATCAATAAACAGCGTCTCATCATTCACTCGAAAAATGATACGCCAATCCTGCACTCTCAGCCGAAAATCACGTCGTCCCTGAAGTCGAATTATGTTGGCGTCAAACCCTGTGGGGTTTGTTGCAAGGGCAAGTATCTTCTGGGTCAAAAGCTTTCGTTTGTTCGATCGTCGAAGGGCTTGGGCGGCTTCCTTTGCGATAATGATTTTCACATATTGCAATTACCGCAAGGCAAAGCGCAAAACAAGGATTATACGATTATCGAAAAATCCGCTCGTGCCGATTCAGCTGACGGAATATGAATATTTGCCGATCTCACAACGTCCGCGCGCGTTCCTCGACTTCGAATGTTTCGAGGATGTCACCGGCCTTGATGTCGTTCGTCGCATCGAAGGTGACGCCGCATTCGAGGCCGGAGCGTACTTCGGCAACGTCGTCCTTGAAACGGCGCAGCGAATTGATCTGGCCATTGTAGATGATGACATCGGCGCGGGTGATGCGGGCCTTGAGGTTCTTGCGGATTGCCCCTTCGGTGACGAGCAGACCCGCCGCCTTGCCATGCTTGCCGGCCGGGAAGACGTCCTTGATCTCGGCGCGCCCGACGATATGTTCGATCATTTCGGGCCCAAGTTCGCCCGCCATGGCCGCACGGACAGCATCGGTCAGATGATAGATGACGTCGAAATACTGAAACTCGACGCGGTCACGTTTTGCCAGCGCCGCTGCCTTTGTGTTCGGGCGCACATTGAAGCCGATGACCGGCGCGCCTGATGCCGCCGCAAGGAGCACGTCGCTTTCGGTGATCCCGCCCACGCCCGCGCTGAGCACGCGGACCTTGATCAGGTCGGTCGAAATCCTGTTCACCGCGCCCACGATTGCTTCGGCCGACCCCTGGACATCGGCCTTGACGACAATGGGATATTCCATCGCCTTCACCGCAGTCAGATTGGCGAACAGATTTTCCATATCGACGGGTGCAGAAACCGTTCGTCTTTCGGTTGCAAGATTGGCACGATAAAGCGCCACTTCGCGTGCGCGCGCTTCGTTTTCGACAACCGACATCGGATCGCCCGCCGACGGCACGCCCGAAAGACCGAGAATTTCAACCGGCATGGACGGCCCGGCTTCCTTGATCTGCTGTCCCTTGTCATTCATCATCGCCCGGATCCGGCCACTTTGCGCGCCGACGACGACAATGTCGCCGACCCGCAACGTGCCACGACGAACAAGCACAGTGGCAAGCGACCCGCGGCCCTTGTCAAGTTTCGCTTCGATGACGCTGCCTTCGGCGGCGCGATCGGGATTGGCTTTCAGTTCGAGCAGTTCGGCCTGAAGCTGGATTTTCTCGATAAGTGTATCGAGACCGGTTTTCTTGAGTGCAGAGACTTCGACGTCCTGGACATCGCCCGACATTTCCTCGACGACGATTTCATACTGGAGCAGCGCCTCGCGCACTTTTTGCGCATTGGCTTCGGGCTTGTCGCTTTTGGTGATCGCAACGATCATCGGCACGCCCGCCGCCTTTGTGTGGTTGATCGCCTCGATCGTCTGCGGCTTGATGCTGTCATCGGCCGCGACGACGAGCACGACGACGTCAGTGATGTTCGCGCCGCGTTTGCGCATGTCGATAAAGGCTTCGTGACCCGGCGTGTCGAGGAAGGTGATCTTCGCACCGTCCTGCATCGCGACCTGATAGGCGCCGATATGCTGCGTGATGCCGCCCGCTTCGCCGCGCACGACATCGGTCCCGCGCAGCGCGTCGAGCAGCGAGGTCTTGCCATGGTCGACATGGCCCATGATGGTCACGACCGGGGGCCGTGTTTTCAGCGTCGTTTCAGGGTCAACGTCGACCGCGACATCAATGTCGACATCGCTGTCGGAGACGCGGATCACATTATGACCGAAATCAGTCACCAGCAGTTCGGCCGTGTCCTGGTCGATGCTGTCCCCCATTGCAGAGGGAACGCCCATTTTGAACAACGCCTTGATCAGGTCATTGCCGCGTTCGGCCATGCGGTTGGCGAGTTCGCCGACGGTAATCGTTTCAGGAATGACGACGTCACGGATCTGCTTGGCCTGAACCTGTCCACTGCCATGCGCGCGGCGTTCCTTTTCACGGGCGCGTTTGAGCGCGGCGAGTGACCGTGCCCGCGCGCCTTCGCCATCGCTGTCGAGTGCACGCGTCACCGTGAGCTTGCCCGATTGACGACGGTCGTCCCCCATCTTGCCCCGTGCCGGGCGGACGGGTTCGGGACGTCGTTCAGGCATGGCGGGGGCACGCGTGAATTGCTTGGCCTCACCACGATCCGCCTGCGCCTGCTGCACTTCGGGTTCGACGACGGGTTCAGGGGGAGGCGCCGCGCGCGCCGCGTCTTCGGCCTTGCGATTGTCTTCGGCGCGACGCTTTTCGTCTTCACTGGTTTCGGTTTTCGCGCGGTCTTCGCGGCGGCGCGTTTCCTCAAGTGCCTGCATCCGCGCTTCATCGGCTTCGCGCAGCAGCTTGGCCTGAATTTCCTGACGCGACATCAGGCTTGACGACGACGACGACGGCGGCGGTGGAGGCGGCGGCGGCGGTGGCGGTGCCGAAACAACTGGCGCTGCGACGTCGACCTGCGGTTCGGGCGCCGTTTCCGTGTCGCCGGGGCGACCGATCATCCGCCGTTTCTTGACTTCGACGACAACGGTATTCGAGCGGCCATGGCTAAAGCTTTGCTTCACCTTGCCGGTTTCGACAGTGCGCTTCAGGCTCAGCGGTGCGCGCATGCCCAGTTTCGGTTTTTCCGTATCGCTCATAATCTCGTCTTATACCTTTTGAACCGTCATAGATGCGCCGCGCGGCCCTGAACCCTGCGAACCCGTTTCGCAAGGCAAACCACCCGGTTGAACGTCGATAAATCCGTGCCACCGATTGATTGCGGCGGCCACGCGTTGTGCGGCGCGCGCATCAGTGACCGCAATATGTACCACATTTTCGCGCCCCAGCGCTACCGACAAGATCGTGCGGTCGACAGTCAGTATCAACCCCTGCCGACCCGATCCTTCGTCGCCGGTGCCGACGCGCCATGCCTGATCAAGCTTGCGGTTGCCGTCGAGGCTCGCATCGGCAGCATGATAGAGCAGATGCAAGGCGCCTTTGCGCGCCGCCTCCTCGATCCGTTCGGAGCCGGTCACGATTGTCGAGGCCCGCGCTTCGAGCCCAAGCCGGTCGAGCGCGTTGCGGGCCAGTGCGTCTTCGATCCGTTGCGGCAGATCATCCGCAATGATGACGTCGCGCGTCTTGAACGCCCGAGCGAGCGCGCTTTTCAGCCTGCCCCTGGCCATCGCGGCCTCAAGCGCCGGACGTGTAACACCAATCCACGCGCCCCGCCCCGGCGCCTTGGCACGCACATCGGGCAGCACCTGCCCGTCGGGCGCAAGCGCGAGCCGGATCAGCGCATCACGCGACGCATGGTCCCCACTCAGAACGCAACGGCGTTCCAACATATTCTCTTCGGCCCTCCGGCCTTTGCCGGAGGGGCCGGGGCTGGCCCCTTTGTTGTCGTCTGGCGCTATCGGCGATGGCCAAGAACCACCCCCTGCCCCTCCACGAAGGCGTGGAGGGGAGTCAGATTGCGCTGCTTTCGCCGCTACCGTGTCATTCTGGGGAGTCCGCAAGCGCGTCCTCCTCTTCAAACCAGTGCGCGCGGGCCGCCATGATGATTTCGTTGCCCTGTGCCTCGCTCAGATTATAGTCAGCGAGGACACCGCCCTTTGGCTCGGCTGTCGTCGTCACGGCCTTGCGGCGCGGTTCGATGCGGCGCTTCTGGATCAGTTCGTCAGTCGCCAGATCGGCGAGGTCGTCGAGCGTCTTGATCCCCGCCTTGCCCAGCGTCACCAGCATCGCTTCGTTGAGGTGCGGCATGGCGGCGAGCGCATCCTCGACACCCAGCGAACGGCGCAGTTCGCGGTTCGCATCCTCGCGCCGTTCGAGTGCTTCGGTCGCGCGATTCTGGAGCTCGGCGCCGAGCTCATCGTCGAATCCTTCGATTTCGGCGATTTCACTGACGTCGACATAGGCAACTTCTTCAAGGCTGGTGAAGCCTTCGGCAACGAGCAGCTGCGACAGCGTTTCGTCGACGTCGAGTTCCTTCTGGAACAGGTCAGACCGTTCGACGAATTCGCGCTGGCGTTTTTCGCTGGCATCGGTTTCGGTCAATATGTCGATGGCCTTGCCGGTCAGTTGCGAAGCAAGGCGGACGTTCTGCCCGCGACGGCCGATGGCGAGGCTCAACTGATCATCGGGCACGACGACTTCGATGCGGTCTTCTTCCTCGTCAATGACGACGCGGCTGACGTTGGCGGGTTGCAGGGCGTTGACGACGAATGTGGCCGTATCTTCGGACCAGGGAATGATGTCGATCTTTTCCCCCTGCATTTCCTGGACGACGGCTTGCACGCGGCTGCCCTTCATGCCGACGCAGGCACCGACCGGGTCGATGCTGCCGTCGCGGCTGATCACGCCGATCTTGGCACGGCTGCCGGGATCGCGCGCCGCCGCCATGATCGTGATGATGCCGTCATAGATTTCGGGCACTTCCTGTGCGAACAGCTTTTTCATGAAGTCGGGATGCGCGCGGGAAAGGAAGATTTGGGGGCCGCGCGTTTCGCGGACGACTTTCAGGATAAGGCTTCTGACACGGTCACCGACGCGGACGACTTCGCGCGGGATTTGCGCATCGCGACGGATAACGCCTTCGGCACGGCCAAGGTCGACCACGACATGGCCGAATTCGACACGCTTGACGACGCCAGTGATGATTTCGCCGCTGCGGTCCTTGAACTCTTCATATTGGCGTTCGCGTTCGGCATCGCGGACTTTCTGGAAAATAACCTGCTTGGATGCCTGTGCCTGGATCCGGCCGAACTCGATGGGGGGCAGCGGGTCGACGATATAATCACCGATTTTGGCACCGGGTTCAAGCTTTTGCGCGGCTTCGACATTGACCTGCTTGTAGAGGTCGTCGACAAGTTCGACGACTTCGACAACGCGCCACAACCGCGTTTCCCCCGATTGCGTATCAATCTTGGCGCGGATTTCCATTTCCGAACCGTACCGCATCTTTGCCGACCGCTGGATCGCATCTTCAAGCGCTTCGATCACGATCTCGCGATCGATCAGCTTTTCTTTCGCAACCGCATCAGCAATTGCCAGCAGTTCGGCCTTGTTGGCGGAAATCGAAGTCGCCATTCGTCTAT
>CAXTTJ010000027.1:0-26795 GCA_964247235.1 uncultured Sphingomonadaceae bacterium | reverse complement strand
TCTAAATCAACAGGAATTCCTTATGCTCGGCGGCGTTGCCAAGGCTATTTTCGGATCGTCGAACGATCGTTACGTCAAGAAACTCGGATCGACCGTCACCGCGATCAACGGGTTTGAATCGACCATCTCGGCGCTGACCGATGCGGAACTTGCGCACCAGACAATGCTGTTCCGCCAGCGTCTTGAGGCGGGCGAGACGATGGACAACATCCTTCCCGAAGCCTTTGCCACGGTGCGCGAGGCGGCGGTGCGGGTGCTTGGCCAGCGGCATTATGATGTGCAGATGATCGGCGGGATCGTGCTCCACCGCGGCGAGATTGCCGAAATGCGCACGGGGGAGGGCAAGACGCTGGTCGCGACGCTGGCGTGCTATCTGAACGCGTTGCCGGGGACGGGCGTGCATGTCGTCACGGTCAACGATTATCTCGCGAGGCGCGATGCCGACTGGATGGGGCAGGTCTATAAATTCCTGGGGCTGAGTGTCGGCGTGATCGTGCCGAATATTTCGGACGAGGAACGGCGCGCAGCCTATGCGGCGGATATCACCTACGGCACCAACAACGAATTCGGATTCGATTATCTGCGCGACAATATGAAATATGAGCGCGGGCAGATGGTGCAGCGGCCGTTTTCGTTCGCGATTGTCGACGAAGTGGACTCCATCCTGATCGACGAAGCGCGCACGCCGCTGATCATTTCGGGGCCGACCGATGACAAGTCTGAACTTTACAAGCTGGTCCATGCGGTCGTGAAGGACCTGGTGCCGGTGGATTATGAGATGGACGAAAAGCAGAAGTCGATCATCCTGACCGAAGACGGCACCGAGAAGGTCGAGCGGATGCTTGAGGGGGCCGGGCTGCTCGAAGGCGCGAACCTGTATGATTTTGAAAATACGCAGGTCGTCCACCACCTGAACCAGGCACTGCGCGCGAACGTGATGTTCAAGCGTGACACAGATTATATCGTGAAAGACGGCAAGGTCGTCATCATCGACGAATTTACCGGGCGGATGATGGACGGGCGGCGCTGGTCCGATGGCCTGCATCAGGCCGTCGAGGCGAAGGAAAGCGTCGATATCGAGCCAGAAAACCAGACGATGGCATCCATCACCTTCCAGAATTATTTCCGCATGTATCCCAAGCTTGGCGGCATGACGGGGACGGCAGCGACCGAAGCGGCGGAATTTTTTGATATTTACAAGATGAACGTCGTCTCGATCCCGACCAATGTACCGGTCCTGCGGGTCGACGAACAGGATGAATTCTACAAGAATACGCAGGATAAATTTGGTGCGATTGCCAAATCGGTGCGTGAAAAGGCCGAGCGCGGGCAGCCGGTCCTGGTCGGTACGGTGAGTATCGAGAAGTCCGAACTGCTCAGCGAATATCTTGAAAAAGAAGGCGTCGCGCATTCGGTGCTGAACGCGCGTTTCCATGAACAGGAAGCGCATATCGTGTCGCAGGCAGGTCGCAAAAGCCGCGTGACGATCGCGACCAACATGGCGGGACGCGGAACCGATATCCAGCTGGGCGGGAACCTCGAATTTCGTTTGCAGGACGAGTTTCCCGATCTCGCCGACGGGCCGGAAAAGGACGCCGTCGTTGCGCGGCTGAAAGAGGAGATCACGGCGGAAAAGGCCGAGGTGCTCGCGGCAGGCGGGCTGTATGTGCTGGGCACTGAACGGCATGAAAGCCGTCGTATCGACAATCAGCTGCGCGGGCGCACCGGGCGACAGGGCGATCCGGGCCTGTCGCGATTTTACCTGAGCCTCGACGATGATCTGCTGCGCATTTTCGGTGACAACACGATGTTTGCGCGGATGATGAAAAACAGCCTCGACGATGGTGAGGCGATCGGGTCCAAATGGCTGTCGAAAGCGATCGAGACGGCGCAGAAAAAGGTCGAGGCGCGCAATTACGACATCCGCAAGCAGGTCGTCGAATATGATGACGTGATGAATGACCAGCGCAAAGTCATCTATGAACAGCGCAGCGACATCATGGACGCCGACACCGTCAACGATGTCGTTGTCGACATGCGGGCCGAAACAGTGAACAATCTGGTCGGCGAGGCCTGTCCGGTGGGCAGCTATCCCGAACAATGGGACAAGGACGGTCTGGTCGAGCGCGCACGCGACATATTGGGCCTCGAACTGCCGGTTGCCGAGTGGATGGGTGAAGAAGGGATCGACCCCGAAACACTCGAAAACCGGTTGCGTGATGCCGCCGATTCCGCGATCGACGCCAAAGCCAGAGACTTGCCCGACGGTGCCTGGGCACAGGTGGAAAAAAGCGTGATGCTCCAGAATCTGGATCATCACTGGAAAGAACATCTTTCGACGCTCGACGCATTGCGGCAGGTGATCCACCTGCGTGCTTACGCTCAGAAAACGCCTATCAACGAATATAAGCAGGAAGCGTTCGCGCTGTTCGAACGCATGCTGACCCTGATCCGCGAGGACGTGACCAAAGTGCTGGCCCATGCGCAGTTCATGCAGGCGCCGGCGACCGAATTGCCGCGTATGCCGGACATCTTTACCACGCATATCGATCCGCTGACCGGTGACGACGACACTTATGACAATGATGCCGGGATGGGCCTGATCACCACGCGCCTGCCACCGTTGCAGATTGTCCAGCCGGACCCGGAAGAAATGCTGGGCGAAGACCCCGAAAGCTGGATTGGCATCGTCAGCCGCAACGCGCCGTGCCCGTGCGGGTCGGGTAACAAGTACAAGCATTGCCACGGAGCGATTGCATAAGGCCATGACGGGACTAGCGGCTGCCTTTTTCGCGACGGCCCTCCTTTACGCCAGTGTCGGTTTTGCCGGCGGGTCGACTTATAATGCGCTGTTGCTGCTGGCCGGTGTCGATCAGAAGATTTTGCCGGTCATTGCGCTTGTCTGCAACCTGATCGTCTCGACGGGGGGCAGTCTGCGCTTTGCGCGCGCGGGCCTGGTGCCGTGGCAGCGATTATGGCCTTTGCTGGCCGTGTCGGTACCTGCCGCATTGATTGGCGGGGCATTGCCGGTGTCGAAGCCGGTGTTTGTCGCGCTGTTATCAGGATCGCTGCTGATGGCGGGAATGCTTTTGCTTGTGCAGCGCGAACCACATGAAATTGTCGCGAAATCAACGCGCTATCCGATCATCGGACCGGCCATTGCCGCGCCTTTGGGGTTGCTGGCGGGAATTGTCGGTATTGGTGGCGGGATTTTTCTGGCGCCCGTGCTCCACCTGATCGGGTGGGACAAGACGAAGCGGGTTGCCGCCAGTGCGTCGGTGTTCATCCTCGTCAATTCGCTTGCGGGGTTGTTCGGGCAACTGAGCAAGATCGTCGGGCGTGGTGCCGCCACCTTGCCCGCGGTCCTTTCATACTGGCCGCTGGCGGTGGCGGTGCTGATCGGGGGGCAGATCGGCAGCCGGGCGGGTGTCCAGATCGTGCCACCGCTGTGGATGCGGCGCGTGACGGCATTGCTGATCCTTTATGTCGCAGTGCGATTGGTGTGGCAGACGTTCCTGAGTTGAAGGGCGGCAAGTCAAAGCCAGCCTTTTCGCCTGAAATAAAGATAGGGCAGTGCCGCCGACATTGTCATGATGATCAGCGCCATCGGATAGCCGAACACCCATTGCAATTCGGGCATATGAACAAAATTCATGCCATAAACCGCACCGACCAGCGTGGGCGGCAGCAAGATGACCGACGCGACCGAGAATATCTTCAGAATCGCATTCTGTTCGATACTGATCAGGCCCAGCGAGGCATCGAGCAGAAACGTGATGTTGTTCGACAAAAATCCCGAATGATCGGTCAGTGAATCGATGTCGTCGCTGAGTGTGCGGATATGGTCACGCTGTTCGCTGTTACCGCGGAAATGCGAGCAGGCGGCAACAAAGCTGAGCAGACGCGCCGTACTGCCTGCGGTCTCTCGCGATTTGGCGAGAAGACCCTGGCAATTGCCGATGCGCACCAGCAAGGCTTCGAGCTTGAGTGACGGGATGCGGCGCCCGCGTTCGTCGGGCGCGCGACGAAAGACGCGTTTCGAAATCTGGTCCACCTCACTCGCCACCTGTTCGAGCGAATCGGCAAGGCGATCGACAATCGCGTCGAGCAGCCGGACAAGTGTTTCCATCGCATTGCCGAGCAGTTCGGGATGGCGCGCCAGACTGTCGGCGAAAATGCGGATCGGCTTTGGGTCGGCATAGCGGACTGTCACGAGATGCCTGTTCGTCAGGACAAATGTGACGGGGGTCGCGACGGGGTCATGTTCGTCCAGCCCCGCGAGCACCGTCGCGGTCATGTAGATCGCACCATTTTCTTCGTAAAGGCGGCTGGACTGCTCGATTTCCGCCATTTCATCGCGTGTCGGAATACTCAGGCCGATGGCCTTTTCGACAAGCGCTTCTTCGGCATCCGACGGGTCGAGCAAGTCGATCCAGACAGTATCTGCGGGAAGGAGCACGTCGTCGGCCGGATTTATGGCCATTCCCGAAGGCGTTGCAGTGTGAAAAATGCGAAGCACGCCACAGGGGCTAGCGCAAAGCGGCAAGACACGGCAATCCCCGCAGGGCATGAGCTCATATAAATTCATCGATGCGGCGCGCACGATCGTGGCAACGGGCCGCTGGCTCGATTCAAAGGGCTGGGCCCCGGCGACGTCGGGCAATTATTCGTGCCGGCTTGATGATGGCAGCATCGCGGTGACGGTCTCGGGGCGGCACAAGGGGCGGCTGACCGACGAGGATGTCATGCGCGTGGATATGGCGGGAGCCTCGCTCGACGGCAAGCGACCGTCGGCCGAAACGATGCTGCACCTGATGATTTACGCGATGTTCCCGGGCGTCGGCGCGGTACTGCACAGTCATTCGCCGACGGCTGTGGCGCTCACCCGCGCTTATCCTGAACGCGCCGGATGGGACTTTGCCGGACATGAAATGGTGAAGGCTTTGCCCGGCGTCACGACACACGAGACGCGGGTGACAGTGCCGATTGTCGGAAATAGTCAGGACATGGCCGTGATCCGGGATGCGGTTTCGCCATTGCTGGGTGCCGTGCCCGCCTATCTCATTCGCGGTCACGGGCTTTACGGCTGGGGCGCGGACATGGCAGAAGCAGAGCGGGTGATCGAGGTGATCGAATGGCTGATCATGGCCGAGCTAGCCGAGGTACAGTTCAGGAACAGGCCATGAGCCGGTTGCAGGTTTTTCACGACGATGATGCGACGACACCCATATTGTCGACGCACGACAGTGACGTCATGGCGTCAACGCTGCGCGCGATCGGGGTGCGGTTCGAACGCTGGCCGACGCGGCTGTGCGGGGACGATAGTCTGGCAGCCTATGCCTCTGAGATATCCGCATTGAAAGCCGACGGCGGCTATCAGACAGTCGACGTCGTCACGATGGTCCCCGATCATCCCGACCGCGCGGTGATGCGGACGAAATTCCTGTCCGAACATACGCATGGCGAAGATGAGGTGCGGTTCTTTGTCGATGGCGAAGGGCTGTTCACGCTCCACCACGACCACCGCGTGTTCGATGTCCTGTGTACTGCGGGCGACCTGATGTCGGTTCCGGCGGGGATGAAGCACTGGTTCGACATGGGGCCTGCACCGCGGTTCACTGCAATCCGCCTGTTCGTCAATCCCGACGGATGGGTTGCATCGTTTACCGGTGATGCCATCGCCGATCGTTTTCCGCGCCACGCCCCAGCGTGAATGCCCGTGCGCGCAATCCTGACCGATATCGAGGGGACGACGTCGAGCATCGCGTTCGTGACCGAGGTGCTGTTTCCCTATGCCCGTGCGCGGATAGCGGATTATGTGGCGCTGCATCCCGAAACCGTTGCCGGCGTGCCGGGGGACGACCCGGTGGCGACATTGCTGGCGTGGATGGATACCGATGCCAAGGAAACCCCGCTGAAGGCCCTGCAAGGGCTCATCTGGGCCGAAGGCTATGCGGATGGCACATTGCAGGGTCATGTCTATCCCGACGCTGTGGCGGCCCTTTTACGGTGGCATGCGGCGGGGCTGGCGCTGTATGTCTTTTCGTCAGGGTCGGTCGCGGCGCAAAAGCTGATTTTCGGACATAGTGTGGCGGGTGACCTGACGCCCTTGTTTTCGGGCTATTTCGATACGACGACCGGCCCGAAGCGCGACGCTGCATCCTATACAGCGATTGCGGTGGCGGTCGGCCTGCCTGCGCCCACGTTCCTGTTCCTGTCTGACACGCCCGCCGAAATTGCGGCGGCACGGGGCGCCGGCATGTCGGCATTGCACATCGATCGCTCGGGCGGTGCGGGTGAGATATCAACCCTCGACGAGGTGCAGCCGTGAAACTCGACGGTGTCCAGACACGCTCGATCCTGCGTACCGGCGATGGCCGCGGCGTGCGCATTCTTGACCAGCGGCGTTTGCCGTGGGCGATCACATGGGTCGAGTTGCGCACGCCTGAGGTCGCCGCACAGGCCATCCGCGAAATGTGGACGCGCGGCGCGCCGCTGCTCGCGATGACGGGCGCTTATGGGCTGGCAATGGCGCTGGCGGCGGATGCATCGGACGCAGCGCTTGTTCAGGCGCATGCGATGCTCCTTGCCACGCGGCCCACGGCAGTCAACCTGCGCTGGGCGCTGGATCAGGTCGTCGATGCCGTGCGGCCCTTGCCAGAGGATTTGCGCGCAGCCGCAGCCTTTGCCCGCGTGGATGCCATGTGTGATGAGGATGTTGCGCTGTGCCGTGCGATCGGTGACCATGGGCTGGAGGTGTTGCGCACATTGAATGCCAGGCATCCCGGTCGCCCCCTCAACATATTGACGCATTGCAACGCCGGCTGGCTGGCGACAGTCGATCATGGCACGGCGACGGCGCCGGTTTATGCGGCGCATGATGCCGGCATTCCGGTCCACGTCTGGGTCGATGAAACGCGACCGCGCAATCAGGGCGCATTGCTGACTGCGTTCGAACTGCGCGAACATGGCGTGCCGCACCGTGTCATCGTCGACAATGCCGGTGGCCATCTGATGATGCAGGGACAGGTTGACGCCGTGATCGTCGGGACCGACAGGGTGACGGCGAACGGCGATGTCTGCAACAAGATCGGTACCTATCTGAAAGCGCTTGCGGCGCACGACAACGGCGTGCCCTTTTATGTCGCGCTGCCCTATACCACGTTCGACTGTCATACCGCGACGGGCGCGGATGTGGTGATCGAGGAGCGCGATGCATCCGAAGTCACGCATGTCGAGAGTCAGGGTGGTGCAGTGCGCGTCACGCAATCTTTGGCGCATAATCCGGCGTTCGACATCACGCCGGCCCGGCTGGTCACGGCTTATATGACCGAGCGGGGCATTCTTTCGAGCGCGGACCTGAGTGTCGCCTGATCCTTGGCGAAGCACAGGCGCACGATGCTGGTCACCGGGTCTTGCGCATAAAATGCCGATACCGGGATTGCAGCGACGCCATGGTTTCGGACGAGCATATCGCAAAAACCGGTGTCAGTCTGATCAATGCCGGACGCCGTCAGGTCGATGGTCAGGAAATAGGTCGCTCTGGTCGGCAGGACGGCATATCCCAGCGCCGCAAGACCGCTTGCAAGATAATCGCGTGACGTGGCAAAATCAAGACGCATCCCCTTGAAATAGGACATGTCTTTTCCAAGGCCATAGGCCGCCGCCGTTTGCAGATTCGGTGGCGTCGTAAATGTAAGGAACTGATGTGCTTTGGCCAGTATGGCCGCGATCGGTGGTGCCGCACACATCCAGCCGATTTTCCAGCCGGTCAGCGAAAATATCTTGCCCGCTGACCCGATCTTGACAGTACGCTCGCGCATGCCGGGCAGGGCCATGAGCGAGACATGTTCGGCGCCATCGAAAACGACATGTTCCCAGACTTCGTCCGAAATCGCGATGGCGTCATGCGCGATGCAGAAATCGGCGATGCGTGCGAGTTCTGCACGGCTGGCGATCGTTCCCGTCGGGTTCAGGGGTGTGTTGAGGATAACGAGCTTTGTTTTCGCGCTGCCGACGGCGTCGAGTGCGGCAGCAGTGATTTCCCAGTCTGGCGGCTCAAGCCTGACGACCCGCGCCACGCCCCCGGCGCGCCGGACCAGCGGCAGATAGGCGTCGTACACCGGCGCGAACATGACGACTTCGTCACCCGGTGACACCAGTGCGAAAATGGCCGCGGCCAGCGCCTCTGTCGCGCCCGAGGTCACGATTACGTCATCAGGAGTCAGGTCAAGCCCCTGATGCACCGCATAATGGCGTGCCACGGCCGTGCGCAGGACCGGCAGTCCGGCCATCGGCGGATATTGGTTTGACCCGTGGCACAGCGCATGTGCGGCCGCGTCCACCACATCGGCCGGGCCATTGCCATCGGGGAAACCCTGACCAAGATTGATCGCACCCAGATCACGCGCCAGACCCGACATTTTTTCGAAAACCGTCGTGCCGAGTGCCGTGTAAACCGGGTTCATTCACACCACTCTCAACCTTGGGCTCTCAATCCATGAGAAGCGACGGCCGTATGAAATATGCGAAGGTTCGACGCCTGTCGAAACAATTCGTGAAAAATCTGGTGGGACGTCCATGTTTCATATGATTGTTGCATTGTCGGTCAAAGGTCTGGTTCTCAGACTATGGTGGACGCACTTGGGCTCGAACCAAGGACCCGCTGATTAAGAGTCAGCTGCTCTACCAACTGAGCTATGCGTCCCTGATCGTTCGGGAAGGGCGCCGTTAGCACTGCCCGGCTGGCTGCGCAATGCTTATCCAAAGCCTCCGCGGCGCTGTTTGCCGTCGCGTTCGATGCTCATCAATATGCCAAGGCAGATCATGACGGTGAGCATGGCGGTTCCGCCAAAACTGATCAGCGGCAACGGAATGCCGACAACGGGTGCAAGGCCCATGACCATCATGAGATTGATCGCGACATAAAAGAAAATCGTGGTGATCAGCCCTGCCGCGGTCAGCCGTCCGAAGCGTGTCGGCGCACGGGATGCAACACCCATGCCCCAGCGGGTCAGCAGGATGAAGCCGGTGATGATCGCCACGCCGCCGATCAATCCCCATTCCTCGGCCATGGTTGCAAAGACGAAATCGGTATGCCCTTCTGGCAGATATTCGAGGTGGCTTTGCGTGCCGTTCAAAAAGCCCTTGCCAAAAATGCCGCCCGATCCAATCGCGATCTTTGACTGTGTAATATGGTATCCTGCGCCAAGCGGGTCATTTTCGGGGTTCAGGAAAATCAGCACGCGGTTGCGCTGATAATCGTGCATCAGCGCAAACACGACGGGCAGCAGCGCGCCGACGCCCGCCGCGGCGCCGACGAACAGGCGCATCGGAATCCCCGCCAGAAAGACGACGACGAGTCCGCCAGCAGCAATCATGATGGCCGTGCCCAGATCGGGCTGGACCAGCACCAGCGCGAATGGCAGGCCGATCATCACCAGCGCGGGCCAGAGCGCGTTGAACCCGCGCAGTTCGCCGGCTGGCAGCAAATCGTAAAATCGTGCGACGGCGAGCACGATCGCCAGCTTCATCAGTTCCGACGGTTGCAGGCGTATGAACCCCAGTTCAAGCCACCGCCGCGATCCCCCGCCAACGGCACCCAGAAGTTCGACCGCCACCAGCATCACCAATATGATTGCATAGGCCGGAAAGGCGGCGCGTTTCCACAGGCGTTCGGGAATGCGGGACAGCATGATGGCCATGAGTGAAAACACCGCCAGTTTGATACCCTGCGACTGTGCCCACGGGGTCAGGCTGCCGCCTGCTGCGGAATATAGGACGACGAGGCCAAAACCCCCCAGTGCGCCGATCAGCGCGAGGATGCGCCAGTTGACGCTGGCAATCGAGGCCGGGACAAGGCTCAATTCGGCGTATCCTGCGCGCTTTCAGGTGCGGGGAGCGGATCCGGTGTTGTCTGATAGCTTGCCGCTTTTTTCGCCATCCGTGTGGCAAGGTCGCCACCCCACCCTTGTTCGAGCGCACCAAGCGTTTTCATTGCCTGATCGGGCGCGAACAGAAACGTCATCGTGTCGCGGGCGATCGGCGCTGCCGCTGCGGCACCGAACCCGCCATGTTCGACCAGAACGGAAAAGGCATAGCGCGGCTGTTCGACGGGTGCGAAACCAATGAAATGGGCATGATCGCGCTGTTTCCATGGCAATGCAGCGTTCGATTTCACGCCGCCTGCGCGTTCTGCCATCGTGATGCGACGGACCTGTGCGGTGCCGGTTTTCCCTGCCATCCGGATGCCGGGGATGGGAAGCTTTGCCGCCGCTGCGGTCCCGCCGCCGTTGACGACGTTGCCCATTGCCGTCCGGACAAAGTCGATATGTGCCGGATTGACATCGAGCGGTGTGCCCGGCCGCGGCGGACCCATCAGGTGCGGTTCGACGCCATGGCCGGTCGCAAGCCGCGCCGCCATCACCGCAAGCTGGAGCGGATTGGCGAGCATATATCCCTGTCCGATTGACATGTTGACTGTGTCATACGCAGCCCACGGGCGCTTGTATTTGCGCTCGATCCACTGCGAATCAGGGACGGTGCCGAAACGTTGCGACTGAAGTGGCAACGGATGGACGCTGCCAAGCCCGAGCTTGCGGAACATCGCCGCAAGTGTGTCGCCGCCATATTTCAGGCCCATGGTGTAAAAATAAATGTCGCAGCTGTGAACAACCGCTGCGGCAAGTGCGACCGACCCATGATGCCGGTCGCAGTGAAAAATTGCATTGCCCACGCGCATTGCGCCGCCGCAGAACACGGTCTGGTCCGGGTCGATGCCTGCTTCGAGCAGCGCGAGCGCCGATGAGGGTTTGGTTGTCGAACCGGGTGGATAAAGCGCATGCAGCGTCTTGTTGACCAGCGGCAGGTGATCGTCGCCGGTCAAGGCGGCATATTCCCGGCGGCCAATTCCATCGGCAAAGCTGTTCGGGTCATAGGCCGGCATCGAGACCATTGCCGCCAGACCACCCGTGGCCAGGTCGATGACCGTCACTGCGCCCGAATTGTCCCCCATCCGCCGTGCGGCATAATCCTGAAGGTCGCGGTCGATTGTCAGCTTGATGGTCTGGCCGGGTATGTCTGGCCGCGTCGCGAGGTCGCGGACCAGCTTGCCGCGTGCGGTGACCTCGCTGCGTCGTGCGCCGGGCGTGCCCTTGAGCACCGGCTCCATCGTTTTTTCGAGCGCTTCCTTGCCGATCCGATAGCCGGGCGTGATCAGCAACGGATCTTTTGATTGCGCATAGTCCTCCGCGGATGCCGCCCCGACATAGCCGATCAGATGACCGACTGAAGCACCCCCGGGATAATAGCGGGAAAACCCCTGCGCGGGTTCGACGCCGGGTAAATCGGGCGCACGGATGCTGATCGCGGCATAGCGTTCCCAGTCGAGATTTTCGGCAATCTGGACGGGCTGAAACCCCGCCGACTTGTCGATGTCACGTTCGATCCGGTCCCGTTCGTCGGCAGTCAGGCCGAGCAGCGACTGGAGCGTGTCGAGCGTCGTGTCCTCATCCTTCATCCGGTCGGGAATGACGTCGACACGAAACACCGTCCGGTTGAGTGCCAGCGGATGCCCGTTGCGATCGACGATCCATCCCCGGCGCGGCGGAATCAGCGACAGGTTGACGCGGTTGCTTTCCGCCTGAAGCGTATAGCGCTCATTCTCGAAAATCGACAGATAGGCCATGCGCGTCGCGAGCAGCGCGCCGATTGACAATTGTGCCCCGCCCATCACGAAACTGCGCCGGCTGAATGCAAACTGCGCCTGTGCTTCGCTGACGCTGCGTTTGTCGAAAATGAGGTGTCGCCATTTCATCGTCCGAACCGCCAGCGGTCGAGCATGGCGGTGATCCGCCCGGTCGCGGGCAGCAGCAACGCCGAAAAGACAATCTGAGGCAGCAAAGCCCACAAGGGCGCGCCGCCGCCACTCAAGGCCATCGCCACGAAAAGATAGACAGTGACAAACGCCGTCGCAATGCCCCAGTCCTGGACATGGTCACGCCATACAAACCGCCGGTCAATGGCATCGATGGCAACAAAACTGATCGTCCACAGCGCCATCGCCGTACCGTTCGGGGCACCACTGAAAAGATCGTCGAACAGCCCCAGCGGCAAGGCGGCCCACACCGGCCACAGATCATTGCGCAACAACCGCCAGCTGAGCAGCGTCATATAGCCGAACGGTGGCATGACCGGCGTCGTCGCAATCATCGGCATCAGCGGTGCCAGCGATGCAATCATCACCGATGCAGCGGGAATAAGCTGTTGTTCGAACGCTGTCGGTGGCGGTGCGAACCGATCGCGGCGAGAATAAAATGCCATCTCAACGGTTCGCCGGGACAGGGGGCAGCGCCGGATCAGGCGCAATGAACGGCGGCAGGACGATCGCGAAATCAAGCTGCGCCGGGTCTGCCAGCGGCCGGGCGATCATCGCATCGCGTTCAGCCACCTTGGCCAGCGCAACCGGCACGTCGGGCGGATAAATACCGCCGGCCCCTGATGTTACAAAAATATCACCGACCTTGAACGGATTGCTCCCCGCTTGAAGCGCACGAATGTCGAGACCGCCATCGCCCCGCCCGGTCGCCAGCGCAGGGAGGCCGTCCGACAGGCGTCGCACCGGGACAACCGCGCCGCCATCGGTGATCAGCAAGACGCGCGCCGTGACCCGGCCAGTGGCGACGATACGGCCGATCAGCCCTTCGGATGTCCGCACCGGTTGCCCGCTTGCGATTCCCGCCAGGCTTCCGGCCGACAAGGTTGCATAACGCCGCGCACTCGCGCCGGTCGACGCAATCAATCGCGCGGCGCCAATGGCTGCCGGATTTGCCTCGACCAGCCGGGCGAGTCGTTTCAACCGGTAGTTTTCGCGCGCCGTCGCCTTTGCTTCGATCAGCAGTGCGCGGTCGCGCCGCAATTCGCCGTCCATCGCCCGGTTTTTCGATCCTGCATCGATATAGGCGGCGGCACCGTCATAGCCCGATGCAATCGTACGAACCACGGCCCGCCCCCCCCTTGACACCGGCGATGTCAGGTCGGCGAGCAGCAACTGGATGGCGGCATGTCCAGCCGGGTCGAACCGCGCCGTCAGTGCGAGCAAAAGGCCAAGGAGTATTCCCGCCACGGCAATGACATAGCTTGTGAAAAGCCCGAATTGTGCGCGCCGTGAAAAGCCTTGGCGCGCGCGTGACGGCGGCGCCATGACCGCTTGCCTCGTCAGGCGGTCTGGAGCACGCCGCGGAAGATCGGGTCTTCCAGCGCGCGCCCCGTGCCAAGAGCAACACAGGTGAGGGGGTCATCGGCTACGGTGACCGGCAATCCGGTTTCGTCGCGCAGCACCTCGTCCAGTCCCTGAAGCAACGCACCGCCACCCGTCAGGACAATGCCCTGATCGACAATGTCCGCGGCCAGTTCGGGCGCCGTGTTTTCGAGCGCAATGCGCACGCCCTCGACAATCGTGCCGACGGGTTCAGACAGGGCCTCAGCGATCTGTCCCTGATTGATCGTGATTTCCTTTGGCACGCCGTTCACAAGGTCGCGCCCCTTGATATGGATCGTCGTGCCAATGCCATCCGCAGGTGGCTTGGCGATGCCAACTTCCTTCTTGATCCGTTCGGCCGTGGCTTCACCGATCAGCAGATTGTGGTTGCGGCGGACATAGGACACGATCGCTTCGTCCATCTTGTCACCGCCGACGCGAACCGACGTCGAATAGGCAACGCCGCGCAAGCTGAGGACGGCGACTTCGGTCGTCCCGCCGCCAATGTCGACGACCATCGACCCGATCGGTTCGGTGACGGGCATGTCGGCCCCGATCGCTGCGGCCATCGGTTCCTCGATCAGCCAGACCTGCGAGGCACCGGCGTTCGATGCGGCATCGCGGATCGCGCGGCGCTCAACCGATGTGGACCCGCTGGGCACGCAGATCACGATTTCAGGCCAGCGTAGCGGACTTTTCTTGCCGCCATGCACTTTCAGGATGAAATGCTTGATCATCTGTTCGGCGACGTCGATGTCGGCAATCACGCCATCCCGAAGGGGACGGATCGCCTGAATGCTGTCGGGGGTTTTGCCCATCATCATCTTGGCGTCGTCGCCCACGGCCTTGACGCGCTTGACACCGTTGATCGTCTCGATCGCGACGACAGACGGCTCGTTCAGGACAATGCCGCGGCCGCGCACGTACACAACGGTATTTGCGGTGCCAAGGTCGATTGCCATGTCATGGCTCATGAACTTGAAAAAACGTGAAAACGGATTTTTCATGCGGGGGGAACTCGGTGCCTTCTGGGCCGCGCGGTTTATGCTTAAGATTTTCCGCAGCGGCTGGGGTGCGGGATGCCGTCGATTGGGCTAGTACCCCTTATATGTCAATACGCCGCCTGCCCGAACATCTGGTCAATCGCATTGCAGCAGGAGAGGTGGTCGAGCGTCCGGCGGCGGCGCTCAAGGAACTGGTGGAGAATGCGATTGACGCCGGCGCGACGCGGATCGACGTGCGCTTGTCGGCGGGCGGAACGGGCATCATCGACGTTTGCGACGATGGGTGCGGGATGACAGCGAGCGATATCGGCATGGCGCTCGAACGCCACGCTACGTCGAAATTGCCGACGGATGCCATCGAATCGGTTTCGACCATGGGCTTTCGCGGCGAAGCCTTGCCCTCGATTGCAAGCGTCGCGCGGGTGAGGATCGAAAGCCGTGTCGCAGGTGGCGAGGGCTGGGCACGATGTATCGACAATGGCACGCAGATCAGCGAAGGTCCGCACGCTCTTCCCCCCGGCACCCGGGTTCTTGTCGAAGGACTGTTCGAAAAAATCCCGGCGCGCCGCAAGTTTCTGCGCACCCCTCGCAGTGAATATGCTGCTTGTATCGACGTCATCAGGCGGCTGGCCATGGCACGGCCCGAGATCAGCTTTTCGGTTGACCATGACGGGCGGCGGACGCTGGCGGTGCAGGCTGAAGATCAGCGGTCGCGGGTTGCGGCACTGACGGATCGTGCACTCATTGAAAATAGCGTCACGGTCGATTTTCAGCGCGAAGGGATCATCCTCGGCGGTGTTGCAGGTCTTCCCACCTTCAATCGCGGCATCGCCGATCATCAGTATCTGTTCGTGAACGGACGTCCCGTCAAAGACCGCGTGCTGATCGGCGCCGTGCGCGGTGCCTATGCCGACATGCTCGCGCGGGACCGGCATGCCGTTGTTGCGCTGTTCCTCGATGTTCCAAGCGACATGGTCGACGTCAATGTCCACCCCGCAAAAACCGAAGTCCGTTTCCGCGACCCCGGACTCGTGCGCGGGCTCATCGTCAGCGGCCTTCGTGCCGCCCTCGATGGCGCAGGCCACCGCAGCCAGCCACGCCCGAGTGCAGCGGCGCTGGGGGCGTGGACAATCCAACCGCGTCATCCCGGCGAACGCCGGGACCTCATGACGGACGGGATCGCAGCTTCCGGTGGGATGACGCAGGGTTCCGTCTTCGACCGTCGCTCGACGTTCACCGCCCCACCACTCGCCCGCGCCGAACCTGCTTACGAAGCCGCCCCCGAACCCATCCAATACCCCATGGGCGTCGCGCGCGGACAAGTCGCCGCGACCTACATCGTTGCCGAAGCCGAAGATGGCCTTGTCATCGTTGACCAGCACGCCGCGCACGAACGCCTCGTCCTCGAACGGATGCGCAAGGCAACGGGCGAGGGCGGGGTGGTCATGCAGCCCTTGCTCATTCCCGAAGTCGTCGAGCTTGACGAACCTGCCTGCGACCGCCTCGAAGCACGCGCCGCCGAACTGTCCGACTTCGGTCTCGACCTCGAACGCTTCGGCCCTGGCGCCATGCTCGTCCGCGGCGTGCCTGCGATGCTGGGGCTGGCCAATGTCAAAGGTCTCGTCACTGACCTCGCCGACGATCTCGCCGCCTATGGCGAGGCACTGAGCCTGAAGGAACGGATCGACGCGGTCGCCGGGACAATGGCGTGTCACGGTTCGGTCCGCGCCGGGCGTATCCTGTCAGTCACCGAGATGAATGCACTTCTCCGCGAAATGGAAATGACGCCGCATTCGGGCCAGTGCAACCACGGTCGCCCGACCTGGGTGAAGCTGGCGCATGTCGATATCGAAAAACTGTTCGGGAGACGATGATGCGTTTTTGGCTCATAACATTCATGGCGTTGATTTCGTCGCAGTCATTGGCGTGCGCGATCAGCGACCCGGCCAGTGAGCCGCGTCCGATTAAGGCGAATGTGTTGGCGTCAAAGCGTGTGCAGATCGTTGATCAAGCATATTTCGAATTTGCGTTGTCACCCGCAACAAAAGTCCGCTTCGCTGCAACACCGGGCAAATCAGCGGCAGAAAATAGTTTTGCAGGTCTGATCACGCTCCGATTGACCCGACCGACCGTCCTGTCGGTTGAATTGTCGGATTCATCCTATGTCGATCTGGTCCGAGGTGGAAAAACGCTGACTGCATTGACACATGGTCATCCCGATCATCCCTGTTCGACAATGCACAAGTTCGTCAATTTCAGCGTTCTGAAGGGGGATTATATCCTCCAGATCAGCGGCGCGCCGTCAGCCAAGGTGCGTGTTGCGACAAAGTTTGTCGATGGCTGACAGTGCACAGACCGCTCCGATCATCGTTACCGCGCTGATCGGTGAACCGGATTTCACGTGTCTCGACACCCTTCGCCGTCAATATTTTCCGCCCGAGCGCAACCATCTCCGCGCGCATCTGACGATGTTTCACCATCTGGCGCCGTCATGCGAGGCCGAGCTTTGCCAGCTGCTCAAGGACGAAGCCCGCGGGAACGATCCGCAGGCGCGCCTCTCTGGCCTGATCAGTCTCGGCGGTGGTGTCGCGTTTCGCGTCGAAAGTCCCGACCTCGAAGACATCCGCGCCCGCATTGCCGAACGCTTTGCGCCGATCCTGATGCCGCAGGACCGAAACCCGTGGCGTGCGCATGTAACAGTGCAGAACAAGGTCAAGGCGCCTGACGCAAGGGCGTTGCTGGACCTGCTGTCACAAGATTTCAGACCTCGTCCGCTCGCGCTGACCGGGCTTGCGGCATGGTGGTATCGCGGGGGGCCGTGGGACCCAATTTCCGCTTATGCGTTCAGGACGGGTCACAAGATGAGAGAAAACGAACCTTTTTCCCGCAAGGAACGGGTGTCGTTACCCTAACCTGGCCTCGATCGCGTTCCAGATCATTGCCGCTGTGTCTGTGCCATTGAACCGGTCGATCGCTACAATTCCCGTTGGCGATGTCACGTTGATTTCGGTCAGCCATTCACCACCGATCACGTCGATACCGACAAAGATCAGCCCGCGCCTTTTGAGTTCGGGTCCGAGCGCCTCGCAGATTTCGATCTCACGCGTCGTCAGGTCGGTTTTCGCCGCCTTGCCGCCGACGGCGAGGTTCGATCGGATTTCGCCGTCGCCGGGGATGCGGTTGACAGCGCCAGCGACCACGCCGTCGACCAGCACGATGCGCTTGTCGCCCCCCGCGACGCTGGGCAGGAACGCCTGCACCATGTGCGGCTCGACATAAGCGGCGTTGAAAACCTCGATCAGCGACGACAGGTTGGCACCGTCGCGCCCCACCTTGAAGATCGCCTTGCCGCCATTGCCGTGGAGCGGTTTCACGACGATCTCTCCGTGCCGGGCAAGGAACGTGCGGGCATCGTCGATCGAACGCGTGATCATCGTCGGCGGCATGAAGTGCGCATAGTCGAGCACGAACAGCTTTTCGGGTGCGTTGCGGACGCTTTGCGGATCGTTGACCACCAGAGTTTCGCGACCGATGCGTTCGAGCAGATGCGTCGCAGTGATATAGCTGAGGTCAAATGGCGGATCCTGCCGCATGAACACGACGTCGACATCGCGGCCAAGATCAAGCATGACCGGGTCACCGAAATGATAATGATCGCGTTCTGCATGCCGTACCGTGACCGGGTGCGCCCGCGCATACAGCCGTCCACCGTCCCACGTCAGTGCGCCGACATCATAATGCCACAGGACCATGCCGCGTCGCTGCGCCGCAAGCATCAGGGCAAAACTGGAATCACCCGCGATGTTCAGGCTGTCCATCGGGTCCATCTGAAAGGCGACACGCAAGCTCATCTGCGTGCCATGTCAGCCATGCCACACATTGACAAGATGGCGGGGCAGGGCGCGCGGCGCGATAAGGATGACGTCGATCCGGACATCCTCGCCAGCTGTGGCATAACGTGGCATCAGGATTTCGGCCGCGGCGGCAACCCGCCGCAACCGATATGCGTCGATGGCATGATCCAGTTCGACCTGTGTCGCGCGCGCCTTGACTTCGATGAAGGCGATGATGCCGTCACGGCGCGCTACCAGATCGACCTCTCCCGCTGCTGTCCGCACGCGCATGTCGAGGATGCGCCACCCTTTGAGCCGCAGCCAGGTTGCAGCAAATCGTTCCGCCTGTCGCCCCCGCGCCTCGGCTTGCTGGCGCGTCACGTTTTCAGTGCCAGTGCCCGCGCATAAAGCATGCGCCGGTCGAGACGCAGTTTGTGCGCCACTTCGCTCGCCGCGCGGCCGACAGAAAGGCGCGTCAACGCTTCGGTGAGTGCCGCATCGGCATCCTCCTGACGTGCCGCTGCGGGCCTGGCAGGCGGCGCGACAACCACAACAATTTCTCCTTTGGGGGGTGCATCCTTGTATCGTTCCGCCAGCTCACGCAGCGTTCCCGTGACGCATTCTTCATACATCTTGCTCAATTCGCGTGCGACGGCCGCGTCGCGATCAGTCAATCCTGCGCACAGCGCCGTCAGACAGGCCGCCAGCCGTGGCCCCGATTCGTAAAACACCAGTGTCGCGCGCACGCTGGCCAGTTCGGAAATGGCATCCGCTCGTGCTTTTGCCCGGGATGGTAAAAATCCCGCGAACAAGAACCGGTCCGTCGGCAATCCGGCCAGCGTCAGTGCAGCGACCATGGCACATGGCCCGGAAAGCGTGGTCACAGCTATGCCGGCGGCGCGGGCGTCGCGGACAAGCTTGTACCCCGGATCGGAAATCAGCGGTGTGCCCGCGTCAGAGACCAGCGCCACCGCTTCGGTCGCCATCCGTCCGATCAGCGCCGGGCGCACGGCGTCGCTACTGTGGTCATGATAGGGAAGCATCGGCTTTCTGACGCCGATATGGCGCAATAATTTCGCGGTCACCCGGCTGTCCTCGACCGCAATGACATCGACAGCAGCCAGTGTCGCCGCCGCACGCGGACTCAAATCACCAAGATTGCCGATGGGGGTGGCAACGATGTAAAGGCCGGGACTCAGGGTTATCGTCATAGGATCAGGGTCATGACAGAGGCAGTTGCTTGGCGGCAAGGGGTGCGTTTCGCGCGGGCGTCGACACTGGCGCTTCTCGCGCTGGTCGGGGCGTGCAAAGTGGTCCCGAAAGGACCGCCGGTCACTGCGCTGCCCCCTGCTGACAAGCCGTCGGATGTCGTGACGCCTGCACTGCCCACCGACACGGCGCGAAACCGCGTCGCGCTGCTCGTTCCGTTGTCCGGGCCGAATGCCGGCGTCGGCACATCGATTTCCAACGCCGCCAACATGGCCGTTCTGGACACCGGCGGCGCGCGTATCCGGGTCACGATGTACGATACGGCAACCGGTGCCACAGCAGCGGCGCAGCGCGCACTTGCAGAGGGCAATCGCCTGATACTGGGGCCGCTGCTCGCCGATGATGTACGTGCGGTCGCGCCGATTGCACGGGCCGCAAAAGTGCCAGTCATCGCCTTTTCAAATGACACCGGCGTGGCAGGCAACGGCACATTCGTCATGGGCTATGCCCCGGCGCAGTCGATTGCCCGCGTCGTCGATTATGCGCGGGGCAGGGGAATGACGAAATTTGCCGGACTTATTCCCGCCGGGCTATATGGCCAGCGATCGTCGACCGCATTCATCCGCGCGGTCGAAGCTGGCGGCGGCCAGGTTGTCTCTATGCAGAATTTCGATCGCAGCGCAGGTTCGATTACCGCGGCGATCACACGATTGAGCCAGGCGTCTGCCTATGAAGCCATATTGATCGCCGATTCGGGGCGTACTGCGGTTCAGGCTGTACCGATCCTGCGTGCAAAGGGCGGGGCTTCGGCCAAAATCCTCGGGACTGAATTGTGGAACACCGAAGGCGCGCTGGCGTCTGCACCTGCGCTCCGCGGGGCATGGTTTGCGAGTGTATCGGACGGTCTCTACAATCAGCTTTCGACCAAATATCGGGTGAGGTTCGGCAAGTCGCCTTATCGCCTCGCCAGTCTGGGCTATGACGCGGTCCTGCTTGTTACGCGCATCGGCAATGACTGGCGACCGGGGGCTGCGTTTCCGACGTCACGGCTGACGGATGCGGGCGGGTTCAGTGGTATCGACGGCGCCTTCCGCTTTGGTCGGGACGGCGTGGTCGAGCGCGCGCTTGAAGTGCAGCAGGCGGGTGCCAACGGGTCGACGGTCGTCGCTGCTGCACCACGTGGATTCGGGAATTAGATTGCGACAATTTCAGCAAGGATTGAATCGAGCAGCAGCATGCCGGTTTCGCTGACCATCAGCTGCTGATCTTGCAACATCATCAGGCCAAGGTCTTGCAGACGTTCAACAGCGGACATGTCAACGGGGTCTGAAATCCCGCTCGCCCGCTTTATCCGTTCGAGATCAACCCCTTCACGCAGGCGCAGGCCCATCAGCAAGGCTTCGGTGGCCCGCTCACGCCCCGCCAGCGGTCTTTCGATCTGATTGCCATGACCGTTGCGCGCCACAGCTTTGATCCAGTTTTCAGGTTTTTTATGCCGAACCGTTGCCATGCCGTCACGGCGACCGTGCGCACCGGGCCCGATACCGGCATAGTCGCCGTAACGCCAGTATGTCAGGTTGTGGCGGCTTTCAGCCCCAGTCCGGGCGTGGTTCGAAATTTCATAGGCAGGCAGCCCGCGTGCCGCCATCGTCGCACGGGTCGTTTCGAACAGCGCTGCTGCGTCATCGTCGCCGATCGGTCTCAGCTTGCCTTGCTGAACCAGTGTTGCAAACCGTGTTCCGGGCTCGATTGTCAGTTGATATAGCGACACATGTTCGGTGCCAAAACCGATCGCCCGGTCCAGTTCGCGCGTCCAGTCCGCAGCCGACTGACCGGGACGGGCATAGATCAGATCGAAACTCACCCGCGCGAACGCCGCCTGCGCAGTGTCGAGGGCAACAAGCCCTTCGGTGACGTCATGGCGGCGGCCGAGAAAATGGAGCGCCTTGTTGTCGAGCGACTGAATCCCGAGCGACACGCGGTTCACTCCGGCATGCGCCAGACCGGCAAAGCGCGCGGTTTCGACCGAGGATGGATTGGCTTCCAGCGTAATTTCTATATCGTCGGAAAAAGTCCAGTGCGTTGCGGCGGCATCAATCAGCGCCGCGACTGTCGCAGGTGGCATCAGTGACGGTGTACCGCCGCCAAAAAAGATCGATCCCAGCGTCCGGCCAGATGTCAGCGCTGCTTCATGCGCGAGATCGTCGAGGAGGGCTTTTTCCCATGCGTCATGATCCACGGTATCGCGGACATGGCTGTTAAAATCGCAATAGGGGCATTTGGACACGCAAAACGGCCAGTGAACATAAAGCGAGAGGCGGTTTCTTTGGGGATCGTTCACCATTGTCACCTATCAGTTTGTATTGTGATGATACGATCAATTTTTCATCTGATTGCCCTTGTTGCCGTGTCGGGCGGTTTTGCTGCCGCTGCGGCTGCTCCTGATTTCGAAACGCGCATCCTGGCGCGTCATAATGCCGAACGGGCGCGCATTGGCGTGCCATTGCTGACATGGGACACCGGACTTGCACATGATGCCGCTGCCTGGGCACGTCACCTTGCCGTAACGCGTCGTTTCGAACATGCGCCAGACACATCGGACGCGATGCTGCAGGGTGAAAACCTCTGGATGGGCACTGCGAATGCGTTTGCACCCGAAGATATGGTCGATGGCTGGATCCACGAAAAAATATATTATCGTCCGGGGTATTTCCCGAAAGTGACGATAACGTCGGACTGGTCGGACGTCGGTCATTATACGCAATTGATCTGGGCCGGCACGACGCGTGTCGGTTGTGCGATGGCAACAGGCGGCGGCAACGATGTCCTGGTGTGTCGTTATTCACCCGCCGGCAATTGGGATGGTGAGGATCCTGTCGGGTCGACAACCGTCAGGACAGCGTCGCTGACACCAGCTTTCTGAACGCATCCGCGCGGTGGCTGATGGCATGTTTGGCATCGGGGTCCATTTCACCGAATGTATGGTCATGGCCATCGGCCACGAAGACCGGATCATAGCCAAAGCCGCGCGTCCCGCGTGGTGGCCAGACCAGTGTTCCGTCAACCCGGCCTTCGAACAGTGCATCGCTTCCATCGGGCCAGCGCAAGGCGAGCGTGCAGACGAAATGGGCACGGCGCGACATGTTTTGGCCAGCTGCCTGCAACCGCTCCTCAACCTTTTGCATTGCCACCATCCAGTCGCGCGTGCCGCCGTCGGTTTCCGCCCAGTTGGCCGTGTAGACGCCCGGCGCACCGCCCAGCGCCTCGACACACAGGCCACTGTCATCGGCAAGCGCGACGATGCCTGAAAGGTCGCATGCCGACACGGCTTTCAACAGGGCATTGGCCGCAAATGTCGTGCCGGTTTCGTCGGGTTCGGGCAGGTCAAGCGACGCCGCGGAAACCGGTTCGATGCCATAAGGTGCCAGAAGCGCGCGAATTTCACGGACCTTGCCCGGGTTATGGCTGGCGATGACCAGCGTGCCGGGGTGAAGCCGGTGTGTCACCGCCCTGTCGCTTTGTCCTGGCTTGCGAATATCGTGGTACAGCCGATCCGCGCGAGACGGAGCAAGCGGAGAAGCGCTTCCTCATCATAGCTCGCGCCCTCTGCGGTTACCTGGACTTCGGCAATATTCCCGTCGCCGATCAGGACGAAATTTGCATCGGCCTCGGCATTGGAATCCTCGATATAGTCAAGATCGAGGACCGGCGTGCCTTCGCAGATGCCGCAACTGATCGCCGCTACTTTTTGCCGGATCGGATCGATGGACACCTTGCCGTCCTTCAACAGTCCATCCACGGCCAGCCGCAGCGCAACCCACGCACCCGAAATCGATGCGGTCCGGGTGCCGCCATCGGCCTGGATCACGTCGCAATCGAGCGTGATCTGGCGCTCGCCCAGCAATTTCATGTCGACCACCGACCGCAGGCTTCGCCCGATAAGCCGCTGAATTTCCTGTGTCCGGCCCGATTGCTTGCCCTTGGCCGCTTCACGGTTACTGCGCGTATGCGTGGCGCGCGGCAACATGCCATATTCGGCCGTTACCCAGCCTTCGCCCTTGCCGCGCAGGAACGGTGGTACGCGGTCTTCGATGCTTGCAGTGACGAGCACGCGCGTTTCGCCAAAGCTGATCAGGCATGACCCTTCGGCATGCCTCGTAAATGCCGGTTCGATGATAATCGCGCGCATTTCGTCGGCCGCACGGCCAGAGGGTCGCATATTTGACTGTCCTAATCGTTTGAGCAGGCGCATCTAGCGGGGACATTCACGTGGGACAACGGACATGAAATTGATTTTGATGATTATCGGCGTGCTAGCCCTGCTGATGGGTTTGTTGTGGATCGGGCAGGGCTTTGGGATTGTGATGTGGCCTGCGTCCAGTTTCATGCTGCAACAGAAAATATGGTCGCTGTGGGGCACGATCCTGGCGCTTGTCGGTGCGGCAATGATCTGGCGCGCGCGGCGCTGATCCCCATATAGGTGCCATGAACGTTCCCGTTACCGAACTGACCGACCGCGCCCGCGACGTGTTCCGCATCGTGGTGGAAAGCTTCATCGAATCAGGACAGCCCGTCGGCTCGCGCACGATTTCAAAGCTGTCGCCGCTCAATCTGTCGCCGGCATCGATCCGCAATGTCATGCAGGATCTTGAGGCATATGGTCTGCTCGCGGCACCACACACGTCGGCCGGGCGCATGCCGACCGAAAGCGGGCTGCGGTTGTTCGTCGATGGCATGATGCAGGCCGCCGAACCAAGCCAGGAAGAACGCGCGGTCATCGAATCGCGGCTGTCGATCGGCGGCCCGGTCGAGGGGGCACTTGCGGCGGCGACGCTGGCGCTGTCGGGCTTGTCATCCTGCGCGGGACTCGTTCTTGTCCCGACGCGCGATGTGCGGTTGAAACAATTCGCCTTCGTGCCGCTCAGCACGAAACAGGCGCTTGCTGTCCTTGTCGGCGATGATGGCTCGGTTGAAAACCGTGTCATCGACGTGCCAGCCGGGATGAGGCCATCGGACCTGACAGAGGCTGGCAATTACATGTCGGCGCGCCTGTCGGGGCTGACACTGGTCGAGGCGCAGGCGCGGGTCGCGTCGGAATTGCGGCAGGGCCGGGCGGCGCTCGATTCGGCGGCGCATGCGCTGGTCGGCAAGGGGCTTGCGATCTGGTCGAAGGATGGCGCCGCGCGACCCGTGCTGATCGTGCGCGGTGCCGCCAATCTGATCGACGACACCGCTGCTGCCGACCTTGAGCGTGTCCGGCAATTGCTCGACGAGATCGAGGGGCAGGAAGAAATCGCCCGTTTGCTTGACAGCGCCCGAGAGGCGGCGGCGACCAAGGTTTTCATCGGCGCCGAAAATAATTTGTTCGCGCTGTCGGGGTCATCGGTGATAGCGGCACCTTATCATGGCCGAGACGGGCGCGTGGTTGGCGTCGTGGGTGTCATTGGCCCTACGCGCTTGAATTACGCGCGGATCGTTCCGATGGTGGATTTTACCGCACAAACATTGACGAGATTATTGGGATGAATGACGAAGAGCTGACTGCAGACGAAATGCTTGCCGAAAACACGCCGCCCGAACCCGATCCAGAGGCGCGTTACGCGGCACTTGAAGCCGAACTTGCCGAGGCAAAGCAGAGCATACTTTACGCGCAGGCCGAAACACAGAATGTGCGGCGGCGACTGGAAAAAGATGCGCAGGACGCGCGGGCCTATGCCGCGACGGGGTTTGCGCGCGATATCCTGTCGGTCGCCGATAATCTGTCGCGGGCTTTGGAGGCAATTCCCGCGGAGTTGCGCGAGGATGAAAAGTTCAAGGGGCTGGTCGTGGGCTTGGAAGCGACCGGTCGCGAGCTGGATGCCGTGTTCCAGCGCAACGGCATCACGCGGATCGTCTCAGTGGGTGAAGCGCTTGACCCCAACCGGCATCAGGCGATGATCGAAATCCCGAGCGCGGATGCCGAACCGGGGACGATCGTGCAGGAAATGCAGGCGGGATACATGATCAAGGACCGGTTGTTGAGGCCGGCGATGGTCGGGGTGGCGAAGGGGGGTTAATCCTGCAAATTGCTACTTTGCGGGAGCTTTTTCTGTATTATTTCAGCGAGAGCTTTGATGTCTCTGGTAAGCTGCTTATTTTTACGTATCGTTAGCATTCGAGCGATGGGATACGGAGAGTTTGCCTCGATCGTGTTGTCGGCTAATCTTGCCGAATCTGAGGATCAGCCTCAGCCATTGATTCGGCCGATCCGCGTTTTTGCGTCAGCAAGAATCGCCAGCATTTCCGTGCGCCTCGGGTGTTCGGCGGGTGTGGGGGATTTACGCATCACGGCTTTCAAATCGCGCAAGGCGGCACGCATCGCGGTCAGGCCTGCGTCATCGGCATTTATGTCGGCCGTCATGGAGTCAGGAACAAAGCTCATGCTGCCACCGTGGAGGACAGATCGTTAAAAGCCTGTAAATCGGCCTGTCCGATGCCGGTTTCCGCGATTCCGTCTGTGATCGTCCTTGCCGGAATAGTGTTGGATTGGCGGTAAAGCTTTGTATGGGCACATATCGTTTCGTGTGGTCACGACTATCGGGGGAATTATGGTTCGGCGAGTGTTTTACGCGGCAGCTGGCCCTGCGGATATCATTGCCTCGCATCATCACTGGATGTCAGGCACGCACAATCCGACAGAAGTATCGATAACATTTTCCGGGCAAATCCAGGATTATTGCCGCGATATCGGGGCCCATGGTTATTTCATATCCGTTCATCCCGATGCACAGAAAATCGAAGACGGTGGTTTCATTCATGAACACCGGCCGAAACGGGCGCGTTCGGGGATTGGTTATTATTTTGAAGAACTTCGCTATGCCTTCGGTTTGCTGAAAACCGCGCGGCGTTTCAAAGCCGATGTCGCGTTGCTCGATTCCGGGGTCACATTTTTCTTTGCCATGTCGATATTCCGCCTGTTCGGAATCCCGGTCGTTCCGATTCTCCACAACACATTATGGGCGAGCGGTTTCAGGTCTGAAAAATTGTCACGCAGAATTGTCGACTGGCTTGATTCCTGTTATTTCCGGTGGCTTGCGTTTGCCACGATCGCGGTTTCGCCAGAGGCTGCGCGTCAGGTCGAGATTCTGGCGCCGAAGCACGCGGGCAAGATTTTCGAGATACGCGCGCAGTTTCACCGCGCGTATTTCGCGACGATACCACCGCCACCCGACCCTGAGACCCGACCGTTCCAGGTCATGTTCATCGGACGTGTCGACCTGATCAAGGGTGTTCTCGAAATTCCCGACATGGCGCGTCGCATCGAGGATGCCAGCCCCGGCCTGGTCAAGTGGGTCATATGCGGGCGTGGCAGGGATTATGACGAACTCATCGAACGGGTCAGCGCTCTGAACGTCGGGGCCGTCGTCGATATTCTCGGCTGGACATCCATGGAAACACTAGACCCAAAACCGTTCAGGTTGAATCGGGGATTCTCTTTTTTGTATTTTTCTG
>CAXTTJ010000026.1:0-29278 GCA_964247235.1 uncultured Sphingomonadaceae bacterium | reverse complement strand
ACGCCGACGCGCCGGATCGCGCGCGTCAATCCGGATCAGGTCGAAAAGATAGCCCCGCAAAACATGCCTGACTTTGCCAGGTTTCGGCATTTCTTTTGATGTCATACCACTGCCTTTGCCCCGTCGTCGGGGCTGCGCATGTTATGGCGCGCTATGGTTAAAGTCTGGTTGACTATGGTCTGTGCCCAGTTCGTCGCGCCAGTTTCGCCGACGTGGCAGGAATTAAAACAGGCTGCATCGACCTGTCGCATACCGCGCAACAGCCTGCCGCTTTTTTTGATCGGAGAGGGACCAAATGACGCGGACGTCATGTTTGCATGTCCTCTCAACCATGCATCAGAGGATGATATCATGACGGATACAAGCTACGATATTCGCACGCTCAACGGGCTTATCACGACCACGATCGACAGCGTCGATGGCTATCGCGCCGCTGGCGACGATAGTGCGGCAGGGCGATTTGCGACGTTGTTCAACGATCGCGCAACCGAGCGAGCGGCGATGGCTGAAAAGCTGAAGTCCGCAGTTTCGCGCCTTGGTGGTGACCCGGAAGATGACGGATCACTGCTTGCCGGCGCACACCGGGCGTTCATGTCGCTGAAGGACGCGGTGACCGGCAAAGACGAACAGGCGATCGTCAATGAAGTCGAACGTGGTGAAGACGTGATCAAGGCGCGCTATGAAAAAGCGATGGCCGATGCCGATCTGTCACCCGATACGAAAACCATCATTGCGGACTGCTATACCTCGGTGAAGGACGGTCATGATCAGATGCGTGATCTGAAACACAGCTTGCAGGCTGCGTCATAAGAGAGTGCCGGGGCATCACATGAGTGATGCCCCGGCACTCTCGCTTGGCGCTATGATGTGCATGACATCATGATTTCAGCAGTCTTTTCTTGTTGCCGTCCACTTTTCGTTTGTAGTGCCGAATGACTTTTCTGGTGGTGCCTGCGGGTGACGCGCCAAGTTGTCCCGTCGCGCCTTCGACCTGTAGTTCGATGGCCGATTGCAGCTTTTCATTTATCATCAGCGCCATCTCCTGTCCCGTTTCCGGTCCGCCAGCCGCGAATTTCATCATGCGCAGTCCGATGACAGTCGACGCATCGAGATAAAGCGACCAGGCATCAACGCTGAGCGAAAGCAGCGCATTATTATAGGATGGACGTCGGGCGCGGCGAACCATGGGGCGAAACGTCCTGTCGTTGATATGTGCCCTCAACCGCACGGATGAGCGGTTGGTTCCAGGCGGCCGCAAAAACTTCCGTTGTGCGGTTGCAGGCACCCGGAACATCAATGGCCCGGTCGGGTTTCTTGTTGCAGTTCACTCACTCATATTCTTCAAGGCTGACAATGCTGAGCGCAAAATATGACACGCATCACGCGCTTGCAGAGGCGTTCCGCGCGTTTGTATCGTCCTCCGATTTCCCGTGTGTTGGCGCAAAGGCGGCGCTTTCGCGTCATCAGATGGATATTGTCGTTGCGCGCCAGATCAGTTCGGCATGGGATGATCTGCGCGTGTTTCCGGCGCTGATGGATGTTGTCCGGCGATATCGCGATGACAAGTCGTTGTTCAGAACATTTGTCGTTATATTCGAAGACGATGAGCAGCTAAGCGAAACCGAATTCGAACATCAGCTGTGGGCACGCATTCAATCGCTGACCGACAAGGATGACTGGCTGGGGTTCCAGCCTGATCCATCCGTCGATGCAGATCCGGAAAGTCCGCATTTTTCCCTGAGTTTTGGCGGAGAGGCATTTTTTGTCGTTGGCCTGCATCCGCATGCAAGCCGTCTTGCGCGCCGATTCATCCGGCCGGCGATGGTCTTTAACCTGCATGATCAATTCGTCGAACTCCGCAAAAGCGGTCAGTATGAAAAAATGCGACGCGTCATCATCGATCGGGACATTGTTCTCGCGGGACAGGCCAATCCAATGCTTGTGCGACATGGCGAGCTGTCCGAAGCGCGGCAATATAGCGGGCGCGAGGTTTCGACCGACTGGCGCTGTCCCTATCAACGGCGTGCGGCCTGATGACAACCGACACCATCGCGCCACGCAGTGGCACGGCCTTTCATGTCAAAAAGGGTCAGATTGTGAGTGTGATCGATCCGCAGGGTGGTCAGGTCGCTGATCTTGTTGCCTATAATGCCCATGATGTGGGGGAAGTCATCTCGTCCGGCCGGACATTTGATTATGCCAGCCGTATCTATCTGACCACGGGCGATCAGCTTTATTCGAACCGCAGCAATGTCATGCTGTCGATCGTTCATGACGATGTCGGCCGCCATGATTTTCTGCTGACACCCTGTTCCGAAGCGACGTTTCGTATTCTTTATGATGACCCGGACCCTCATCACGGCTGTTTCGGCAACCTCGCCGCCGCACTTGATCGCTGGGATATCAGCGCGGACATGATTCCAACCGCATTCAATTGCTTCATGAATGTGCCTGTCGACGGCGCGACGGGGGCGTTCACGGTTGAGCCACCCCTGAGCAAAGCGGGCGATCGTATCGATTTTCGTGCTGAAATGGACCTGATCATCGGGCTGACCGCCTGTTCTGCGCCGCTCTCCAACGGCGGATCATTCAAACCAATTGACTATCACGTCAGATGAGCAACGCGATCTGCTACGTCGATGACAGCCGACCCGGGATCACCCGTTCGAAATCGGGTACGGGCTGGCTTTATACCGATGCAAAGTCCCGCCAGGTTACTCGGCGGAGCGAGATCGACCGGCTCAATGCGATCGCACTGCCACCAGCCTATCGCGACGCGTGGTTCTGTCCCAGGGCGGACGGGCATATTCAGGCGGTCGGGTGGGATGCAAAGGGTCGCAAGCAATATCGGTATCACATGGCGTTCCAGCGGGCCCGTGAGGCCGATAAATATGCGTTGTGTTCAGACTTTGGCCTGGCCCTTCCCGCGATACGCAAACGCGTCGAACATGATCTGTCGCGCCGCACTGTCGATCGTGAAACTGTCATTGCCGCCGTCGTCCGACTGCTTGACCGGGGGCATGTTCGGATCGGCAATGAACATTACGCGCGCACCAACAAAAGCTATGGCGCGACGACCCTTCGCAAACGTCATGCGCGAGTTGCAGGGCCATCGGTCAGGCTCGAATATATCGGTAAATCGGGCAAGGCGCACATGCTGACAATCGAAGACAAGCGACTGGCACGCGTGGTCCGGCGCTGTCTTGATCAGCCGGGGGCGCAATTGTTCGATTATGTCGACGCAACCGGAGAGCGGCGATCGATCACATCGTCGGAGGTCAACGCCTATCTTCGCGAGGTGTCGGGCCGGGAGTTTACCGCCAAGCATTTCCGTACCTGGGGCGCCAGCGTGATTGCGCTTGATGCAATATTGGCAAATGAAAGCCCGATCACGATCAAAATGATGCTGGAACCTGTCGCGCTGGCACTGGGCAACACCCCCGCCATTGCCCGCAAATCCTATGTTCATCCATCGGTGATCGCGCTGGTCGACGAACCGCGCACGATTGAACGGATGCGCAAGGCGGTTCCCCGGCAAATCAGATATATGTCGCGAAACGAACGTGCCTTGCTCAAACTCCTGACCATAGCTCGTTCCTCGCGGTCGGCACTGCCGATGACGTCAAATGATGCGGCAGGGCAATGATAGAGACGGGTGATGTGCCGAACGATGATGCAACGGGCGTCGGATTGCAGGGTGCCGTCAGGACATTGCGAGACAAAAGCGCCATGTTCAAAGTCCTGACCGATGCCATGCCGCAAATGGTCTGGTCGACGCTGCCTGACGGATTTCACGATTATTATAATGCGCGCTGGTATGAATTTACCGGCGTTGCAGCCGGATCGACCGATGGCGAAGGCTGGAACGAAATGTTTCATCCCGATGACCGTGACCGTGCGTGGGAAAAATGGCGGCGTGCGCTGACGACCGGTGAGACCTATGAAATCGAATATCGCCTGCGCCACAAAAGCGGGCATTATCGCTGGACTCTGGGGCGTGCCGTGCCGGTGCGTGATCATGACGGGCACATCGTGCGGTGGATCGGCACCTGTACGGATATCGATGCCGCCAAGCGGAATGCCGAATTGTCAGAGGTGATGAGTCGTGAGCTTAGTCACCGGATCAAGAATATTTTTGCGGTTATTTCAGGTCTTATCACTCTCTCGCCACAAAATTCGCCGGAGGTTCGGCAATTTGCAGAAAATCTGAAGGCCCGTGTCGCGGCGCTGGGTCAGGCGCAGGAATTCGTCCGGCCACACAGCGAACATTCCGCACCGCGCTTTGGCGGGGCAATGCTTCACACCATGATCCGCGACCTTATGACTCCATATCCGGCAATCGACACCGGGCATATCCGCATTGAAGGCGACAATATTCAGATCGATGATAACAGCGCGACGCCGATTGCCCTGACCGTGCACGAATTGGCAACAAACGCTGCAAAATATGGTGCCTTGTCAGAACATGCCGGTGAAATACTGATTTCGACAGCAGTGCGCGAAACGTCACTGGAATTGCGCTGGATCGAAACCGGTGGTCCGGCTGTGACGGGCGCACCAGTCCGTTATGGGTTCGGCACCATATTGAGCGAGATCAGTATCGTTAATCAGCTTGGCGGGACAATCAGCCGGACGTGGGACACCGCCGGACTTCAGGTGCACGTATCGGTGCCGCTGTCGCAACTGAGGCGCGTTATTTCGCCATAGCAAATGTGCGGAGTGCCGCCGGCGGATCAGCCGGTTCACCCTGCCTGATCCTGAGAGCATAGCGGATGGCCTGCCTTATGGCATCGCGGTCCGTCGGTTTTGTGAGAACGCCGATCGTGCCCGAAATGCCGTCCCCCAGAATGCGCGGATTGGCGGTCACGAACAAGACGGCAACGCCATGATCGCGCGACAGCCGCTCTCCAATCTGGGGGCCGGTCAGGCCATCTCGCAGGTTCAGATCGACAAGCGCCAGATCGGGTGATGCACTGGCCAGACGAAGGGCATTGTCAAGGTCCGGGGCAATCCCGACAGGGTCATATCCCAAATCGCGGAGAATCAGCTGCATCGACATGGCGACAATGATTTCGTCTTCGACAATCAAGATTTTCGCAGGCATCAGCGCGTCCTTCGGATCGGTTCTGATCTAACTTCATGACTGGCATCGGGTTCCCCGGATGACAGTGATTTTTCAGGATCAGACCCGGCACTGCCCGTGGTTCAGAAACTCGCACGCGCGGTGATGCGGACATCGCGTCCGGCAAGCGGTGCAAAATCCTTGAGAAACGACGCATGGCGCCGCGCATCGACATTGAAGATGTTGTTTGCCGACACCGCAAAGCTCAAGGGACGGTCCTGGCCCCACGGCCGGATGTTCAGTTCGGCATTGACCAGCGTGAAGTCCTTCGTTGCCGTTTCGAACGCCGTGATCCGGTTCTGACGGGCAGAATATTCAACTTCGATCCGGCCGTCGATTTTAGGGCTGGTCAGCGCCAATCCGCCGAGCGCGCGAAAGGGCGGAATGCGCGGTGCAGGGCCGACATTGACGATGCTGGCATGGACATAATCGGCCAGGGCATCGGCAACGAGTTTCATCGTCCCGAACGTCGCGATCGTGCCTGACCCCTGGACTTCAAATCCATAATAGCGTGCGGCCGCCTGCCGGAACTGGTAAACAGGAAACCCGTCTTCGACAGCGCCGGTCTGATCTTCATAAATGAAGTTTGAAAACCAGTTATAATAAGCCGACGCTTCCAGGCTGTATCCCGGTCTCCTGGCGCGCAGCACGGCCTCAAGGCCCACGGACCGTTCTGTCTTGAAATCGGGATTGCCGACTTCGAACGCCTGCGTCCCGGCATGCGGGCCATTGGCGAACAGCTCTTCGGCCGATGGCGCGCGTTCGGTGCGTGAGGCATTCACGCCCAGGGACCACGAGCCGGACAGGTCATAGGACAGGCCTGCCGATCCTGAAACAGTGTCGAACGCACGCCTGCCTTCAAAAAACTGTGGTTGCGTGGGGAGGGGCGTCGCCTGCAAACCCGTATGTTCATAACGGGCGCCGCCTTCGATGTTAACGGCGCCAAACTTGAACTGCTGAAGCGTGAAAAACCCCGTCGATTGCGTGCTGTTCCTGGGCAGAAACGCTTCATCGCCGATCACGTTGAAATCGCGCGAATAATGCTGGATGCCACTGGCGCCTTTCCAGCCGCCATGATCGGCCTGGACCAGTTCCAAGCGTCCTTCCAGCCCCTTGTTGTAAAAGGAGGTCGCAATCGCGCCATCAGGATCGAGTTCGAAATGGCGGTAACTGGCATAGCCTGCACGCGCCCGGATCGTCTGAAGGAAACCGCCGCCAGTCTGGACTTCGGCCCGCGCATCCACACGGTCCTGAGCCACGTCGAGCCGCGGAAATTCCTGTCCCTCGCCGGGGCGCGTCGCGTAACGGCTGGGCACGCCGTACAGGCTGTCATAATGGCTATATGAAAATCCAACTGTGCCGGTGTCCGTGATCAGCGCAGCGCCTGCGCCTGCCGTCCATGTCTTGCTCGCAGAATTGGGCAAGCGCCCGCGAATGGCGGCATTGCCGGCATAGTCGACCGACTCCGCATCGGGATCTTGCGGCAAAAGGCTGGTCGCGAGCGCTTCGGCCCGGCGCTGCGGCGACAGCGCATAGCCGCCGATCTTCAGATCATCGGTCCTGAGATAGCTGCCGTCGGCGTGGATCACGAACTGCTTGCCCAGCGGTACGTCAATCGACCCCAGTGCGGATCGTTCGCTTGCGGCCGAGCCATAGGTTGCAATGGCACCGATATGAACCGGTTCGTCGGGCACGGTGCGCGGAATGCGCTTGTCGAGGACATTGACGACACCGCCGATTGCAGATGACCCATAAAGCAGTGCTTCCGATCCGCGCAGCACTTCAACGCGGTCGGCGAGCAGCGGATTGACGATCACGGCATGATCGACGCTGGTATTGGACACGTCGACCGTGCCGATCCCGTCGGTCAGCACCCGAACGCGCTCACCCTGCAAACCGCGCAGAACCGGGCGTGACGCATTGGGACCGAACGACGTCGCCGACACACCGGGCGTCCGGCTCAACGTCTCACCAATCGTCGGGCGAAGCTTTTGCGTCAGCTCTTCGCCCTGCAGAACCGATACCCCCGACAGGACGTCGCTCCGGTTACGCTCGAACGGCGCGGTGACGACGATGTCGGTTGACGGCTGATCATGATAATGACCCGTCGCAGCGTCAGGCGCGCCGTCATCCGCCCACGCCGGAGCCGACATGGCCACAGCGAGAGTGAGCGCGCAGCCCGACAGCAACAATGAACGGTGCATGATATGAAGTTCCTTTGACGAGGCGGATGTATTTTGTGGTGTGTGACCAGCCCAACTAAACTTGAAATCGTCATGACACAAGATAACATTACATCAGTTGCGATCAAGTGAGCGATAAGTGTCGCCCATGTGATGGGCACATGCGGGATCACCTTATGAAGACGGCAGCCCGAGCCAGAGCCGCGCACCTGTCCAATAGCGCAGCAGAGTGTGTTCGAGCGCAAAAATACCGATCAGTGATAGCGCCAGCAACGGCAGCATTATCGCCAGTCCGAGAAGGATGACCACAACGCCGCCCATGCGCGCGGGATGGCGAAGCATGGGCGGCGCGCCCAGCATGTTCGCCGGTTTGCGCCGTCGCCACATCACAAAGCCACTGACCGTCATGACGAGCAATGCAATGGCGGTCACCAGGCCGATCAGCTGATTGGGCCAGCCGAAAAGCTGCCCCTCATGCCACGCGATCCCATAGCCGACGGCTCGATCGACCGGGTGCTGATCGGCAAAGGCCGTCCGCTGGCGTTCGCGGCCCGTGGCGGCATCGAACGTGATCGTTATGCGCAGCGGCCGGTTTTGTGTTTCGGATTTGACTGTCCAGACTTTGCCGGTGTCGGGTGCCGACCCATCGACCGCGCCGGGAGGGCGGATCAGCACCGGGGAGGGCAGGTCGAGCCGCGCGGCCCTGGCAATGATGATCGAGATCGGAACCGTTGCCATATTTGCGCGCCTTGCCCCGCCAGCACGTCCCACAGGATGATGCCCGTCATGTTCGTCCGCGACCGGAGACTGCCCGCCAACCGTCCAGTCGCCGACGCCCTTGACGAGGCCGAGTTGCGCGCGGGCGGCCGCGAATGCCGATCCCCAGACCCCTGTCCAGGGCAAGGCCGTGACCAGCAGGACAAGTGCAAAGCCGCTGACCCAAAAGCCGGTGACGGAATGAAGGTCGCGCCAGAATGCCCGTCGTCCCAGTCTCAGGCGCGGCCAGACAACGCCCGCTGCGCCGCATCCCGCAGGCCACCACAGATAAAGCCCCGTCAGGATCATGACGAGCGCCCAGTTTCCGGCAAGTTCGACCAGCCACGCGCCGCGATTTCCCATCAGCAATTCGCCGTGCAGTTTGAACACGATATTGGTGATGCGCCACTGGGGATCGAGGTCACCGACCACATGACCCTCTGGTGACACAAAGACATCGCGCAGCGCCGCGTCCCGGCGAGTGACGCTGACAAGCGCGGCGTCGTGTTCGCGCACCGGCAGCCGGTAGCTGTCAAGCGTCGCGCCGGGATAGCGGGCCAGTGCCGTTGCCACCTGCTGGTCTGCGCTCACCGGGTGGACAGCGGGAAGGTCGCGAAACGCCTGCTCCTCCCACAGGTCGATCTGTGGCTTGAACAGATAGATCGCGCCAGTGACCGACAGCAGCAGGACGAACGGCATGACGAACAATCCGGCATAGAAATGCCAGCGCCAGATCGTCCGATAAAGGCGCGTGCGCGGCTCCATTGCCTCAATCCAGCTGCACGCGAATGCCCACGGTCGCCGTCAGCGGTGTGCTCAACCGGCGCGGCTCGAACCCGTTATTGTCTGCGACAAAGCGGTTATCGAACAGATTCTGGACATTGACGAACGCGTTGAACGTGGGCCGTATCGCATAGCTTGCCGACAGATCGACCACGACATGCGCGTCGATCGGGAGTGTGTGGTCATTGTCGCCGAAGCTTGCCGAATACCAGCGGATTTGCGGAGTGATGCGGAGGCCGTGCTGATCGGCATAGGTGATCGCCCCGCTCAGCTTGTGCCTGGGAATATACGCCTGTTGCAACCCGACGCTCGCGGGATCGAGCGCATTGGCAGTGATGATCGAATCGGCATGGGTGTATCCGGCATGTACTGTCCATGGTGTGCTCGGTGTCCAGGACAGTTCGCCCTCTATCCCGCGGCTGCGCGCCGATCCGGCGTTGATATTGCGTGCGCCGAACAGGAATCCCGGCGGCAGTTCGCTCGCGTCCAGATTGCGGAAGGTCAGGAGATTTCTGATTATACTGGTATAAAGCGTCACCTGCACGCGCAGGTCACCCTTGATATAATCCGCACCGACCTCACCCCCTTTAAGCGTTTCGGGCGTCAGTGCCGCGTTCGGATAGAATATGCCGTCCGGCACCGAAGCCCCGCGATAAAGATTGTCGAGCGTCGGCGCACGAAAGGCCGTGTAGCCCGCTGCCCGCAACGCGAATGCCCTGGTCACCGCATAATGGAGCGAGACCCGAGGATTGACGCTGGTGGCACGCTGCGCGGGCAGTGTGCCCAGCCCGCCGGGGTTGCCGTCAAACGCATCATAGTTGAGGAACGACTGCACCCGCGCACTGGCAAGGATTTCCAGCGCCTCGACCGGGCGCAGGCTCGCCTGGACAAAGCCGCCGAGGAAGCGCTGCTTGCCGCGTCCGGTATCTGTACGGATTTGCGTGCCCGCCTCGTCGAAAATCCGCGCTACGTCCTGTCCGCTCAATATGTGGACATCGACACCGGCGGCATAGCTTTGTAGCACGCCAGTCAGGGATTGCGACCAGACGAGTGACGCGCCCGTGTCATGCACCGGCGTGACATGGCGGTTCTGCACATATTCCGCCGCATTGCTGGCAAAGCCCGCAGGTGTGCCGCTGTTGTCGGTCTGGAACCGGCCAGTCCCATGAAACACCGTAGCCGTCAGCGTGCCCGTGCCGATGCGCCGGGTGATGTCACCCGAAAATGTCCAGTTGCGCTGAACATTGACGCTGAGCTTCGTCCCGAGCCGCTGATCATTATGGTGATAGCTTGCACGCGCATGCGCTGTCGTGTTCGCGTCCAGTCCGAACACGCCACCAGCCGATATATTATGCGCAGTGAAACCTGTCGGTACATCGATCGGTCCGCGTTCAGCGGGCAAACCCGTCTGAAACCCGTCGGTGTGGTTGGTTTCGGCATCGAGCGTGACCTTCACCGCATCGGAGATCACCAGTGCCCCATTTGCGCTTGCGCGATAGGTGCCGAGATTGCCGACACTGCCTTGAACCACCAGTCTTGTGCCGGACGGATCGCGGCTGATGATGTTGATGACGCCGCCCAGCGCATAATTGCCCCATAGCGTCGCCCCGCCACCGCGCACGATTTCAACCCGGTCGATCGCTTCGAGCGGCGCACGGCCCCATTGGACGGTGCCGAAAAACGGATCATTCAGGGGAATATTGTCAAGCAGCACCAGGGCGCGAATACCACCCAGCCCGCGCATCGAGACATTGCTTGCGGTGGGATGAATTTCACCGGACGACGAGATCGGAAGATCGACCGACGGCACCCGGCGCAAGATGTCGTCAAGCGATTTGGCGGGGCTGCTGGCAATCTGCTGCGCGCTCACAACACTGACACTTTCCGGCACATTGCCGAGCGGACGTGCCGAACGGGTCGCCGTGACAATGATATCGTCCGCTGGTGCGCGTTCATCGGCATAAGCAGCGGGTGCAAATATGATGGTAACAGACAGAGCGAGCGCAGACGCCGGCGCGTGCGCAAGTTTCTTTAATTTCATGAGAGCGTCCTGATCTGAAAATGGCAATGCGCCCCCTTTCCGAAAAGGGGGCATGCGTTCGGTTCAGATCAGAGTAGGCGGTCCGGTCGAGGGCGGTGGTGGCGCGGCAAGACCGCGGCCGATAGCCATCGTCTGGCGCGCAACATGCGTGACGACGTTTGTGGCGATGACCGGCAGCGCGACAGTCAGGGCGGGTGTTTCATCCAGCCCCAGACCGAGCGCACCAAACGCACATGGTTGCGTATCATGATGGCCACCGGGTTGCGCTTCCTTGTGAAGCGTCCCGTCACGGTCCACCCACGCCGTTGCGACGCCCATGCCGGTACAGATCGAAATGCGGACAGACCCGTCGGCGCCGGTCGCCGGCATCCATCCCGCCGGGATCAGCACGCGCAGCAACAGCACGCATAAAATCAAGGGCAATGCCCATGACGTGCGTGATGTTCCCAGTCGTTTGACCATGATCGCGGCTATGACAATTCTGCGGTGCGAAGGCAAACCGGCGACGGTCTATTTCCTGACATGCGCTTCACACTGGACTTCGACCGCGGCACCGCCCAGGCTGGTGACCCCGAACGACATGCGGACGGGATATTGGCCCGGCTTGAAATATTTCAGATAAACGACGTTGAATGCATCCCAATTGTCCATGCTGGTCAGGGCGATGGTGCATTTATAGACGTCGTCCATGCTGGCACCTGCCAGTTTCAGATTCCGGGCCACCGCATCCATCGTATTCGTGGCCTGCGTACTGAAATCCGCCGGCATCGAACCGTCCGCCGCGGCGCCCGTCGACCCGGCGACATAGACATTGTCCCCGATACGGATCGCCGCAGAAAAGGGCTTTCCGGGCCGGGGATAATATTGGACCGAAGGTTTGGCGGCGAGCGCGGGGACGACGGATGTGATCGACAATATCGTCAGACCGGTCCGAAAAGCTTTCAACATGTAATTCTCCCGATTAGGTTTGATGGCGAGGGCGATGGTCGATCAGGCGGGTTTCGGCGCGGTCATTGTCCGCGATGGGCGATAGGGCGAAAGCATCGGTTCCTCGCGACCCATGACCAGTTCACCGGCCATGTAATCACCCAGCAGCGCGGCCAGGGTCACACCGCTGTGCGTGACGCACAATGACACGCCGGGCACACCCGGCACCGGTCCCACGACAGGAAAGCCGTCGACCGGCATCGGCCGGAACCCGAGTGTCATGAAACCGAACTCCGCCTGCGCCAGCCCGGGCATATAAGCGGCAAACTTGGACAGAATTCTGGCGCCATGCATTTCGGCGATCCCGGGCGGAAATTCCATGGCATGATCGCGGATCTCGGCATGGACGGACAGTGGCGGCGGGCTCGATGCTTCGAGGCCGACGATCGTCCCGTCTGCCGCTTGCTTCCATTCCAGCTGGCCGGGGCCGTCATAGACGATACGCGTCATGACCGGCATCGGCTTCGAATGGACGAGCGCACCCGGTTTGTGAAGAAGTGGCAGGGTGTAGCCGAGCGGGGCCAGCATCTTTGGCGCGTCCACACCCGTCGCGATCAGGATATGATCAAAACGCAGCCGTCCGCGCGGGGTCACGACAGTGACGCCACCCGGCGTCGGCTCGATCGCCGTGACCGGGCAGGGATATATGATGCGCGCGCCCGCGGCCTTTGCAGCGATCAGGAAGCGGCTGGTGGCATGGACGGCATCGACATGCCCGCCCAGTTCCGACCATGTCGCCTCGACCAGCGCGCCGGGATCTATGGCCGGGGAAATCTGTTTCAGCGCATTGATGTCGAGCGCACGGGTCGGATAGCCTGCTTCGGCGAGATGCTTTGACTGGATCGCCATGCGCCCGCGGTCACTTATGTTGTCGGTAAAGCCGACATAGCCGCCCCAGACGACACCCATGCCGAGGGGCTTGTCGATCAGCTGCCAGCGCTTTTGCGCCTCGATCCGCATCTTCATGTAATAGGCATCGTCCATGAACGGATTGATCCAGGCGAGCGACTTTGACGTGGCGCCCGCGGCGGGTGCCGTCTTTTCCAGCAAGGTCACGTCGGCACCGCTTTGCGCGCACCGCATCGCGATCGCCGCACCCAGGATGCCGCCACCGATGATGCCGATGCGTGGCTTGGCGGCTTTCCTTCTGGCACCCCACGCCATCGTGGATACACCTGCGCCCGCTGCTGCGCCGAGGAACAGCCGCCGGTCGATCAGCCCGATCCCGCTCATGATCCGCGTCCGGATTTTAAGGTGCCTGCATGCTTGTGAACGCTCACCACATTTACCTCCTGTGGGTCAAAGATATCGGATATCAAAGCTGACGCCGGCATCTGATGCTAATGCCGGTCGCGGATTTGCAGGCCGGCATGCGGCTTGCCGGAAAAGGCATCACGCAGGAAGTCGAGCATCCTCTGACGAAGTGCGATGCCGTGATATGGCTCGACGCTCGGAAAGCCGTAGTAATTCTGGCCAAGCTCATGATGGCTTTCGCGGGGAAACAGGATAAGCTCGACCGGCGACCCTTCCTGACGAAGCGCGCGATACAGTTCGAGCGACTGGCCAAGCGGATTGACTGCGTCATTTTCGCCGTGAAACAGCAACATTGGCGTGCGCGCGTTCGCGACTCGTGCAAGCGGGCTCTGACGCCATGCGGCTTCGAGACGGCGCCATGGCTGACCAAAATACCAGCGGTCGTACCAGCTCGATCCTTCGGTTCCATATTCGCTGATCTGATCGACCACAGGGGCGGCTGCCACGAGGGCTTTGAACCGGTCCGTCCGCCCGAGTGCAAAGCTCGCCATCGTCCCCCCGTAGGAATAGCCGATGAGGGCAAGCCGATCCTTGTCCAGCGGTCCCTGCGCGAGTGCGGCATCGACGCCGCTCATGATGTCACGATAGTCGGCGCCGCCCAGATCGTCTTGAAGCGCGGCGAGGAAATCGGTTCCATAGCCAAAGCTGCCACGCGGATTGACGTGCAGAACAGCCCATCCTTGCGCGAGGAACAGGCGCACGAGCGGATAATCGCTGTCTTCAAAACGTCCCGCCGGTCCGCCATGTGCATCGACTACGAGCGGCACGGGCTTTCCTGCGGCAGTGTCACCGGGAAGATAGAGCAGGCCGTCGATCCTGTGACCATCACTGACCCATTCCAGCCGCCGGGCGTTCAGCGGCATCCAGTCGGCGGGTTGCACGTCCGGGCTGGCGAGCGTGGCATCGCTGCGAAAGCGCGCATCAGTGAGATGGACCGTGCCAACGCCGCCGCGCCCGGCGGCAAGAAGCGCAAAGGCCGACTGGCTGTCGTTTGTGCTCGCGGCCCTGACGACCGCTGCGGGAAAGGGGACCCAGCTTATATGGCCATCGGTGGTGCGAATGCGCGCGAGCTGCTGATCAAAGCGGCGCGCGATCGTGACCACTATATCCCCTGCGCCCGTGACAATGGGTCCGGTTTTCGCGTTGTTATCGATACCGCTGATCAGCGACCCGTCGATCCCGTCCGTCAGATTGCGAGGCTTTGATCCGTCAAGTGCCTGAACGAAAAGATCATGGCAGACGATGGGCGCGTTGCGGCTGCACCGCGCGATATAGGCGATGCGTCCGTCTGCAAGCCATGAGGTGGTCTGGACATTTTCGGCTGTGCCACGAATTTCTCGCGGGGCCTGCCCGTCTTCGATCAGCCAGAGCTGATTGACTGCGCCCAGATCATCCGATGGCGGGGACGTGATTGCCAGCAGACGGCGGCCGTCACGGCTCCAGGTGACACTGCGAACATTACCGGGAAGGTCGATTTCGCGCGGCGGTGCCGACGCTCCGCTGATCAGGTAAAGGCGGACCGGAACGCTTCGTCCGAATATATGATGGTCGTCCCTTGCCGCGACGTCTTGCGTGTCGGCAGGATCGACGCCCCAGACTGCGATCGCAGCCGACGCCGATGGCGCAAATCCCTTTACGACGACGGGTGTCCCGGCGGGGGCAGCGTCCCACCCTGCGGTCAGAACGCTTCCATGGCGCGCCAGCATCAGTATCTCGTGACGTCCGCCGTCCGGGGCGACCCGCGCAATCGCAGCTGTGTCCCCTTTTTTACGAAGGTAGAAAATGGCACGCCCGTTACCCGCCCATACCGGACTGCTGTCCTCACCCGCGCTATCGTCGCCCACGCCGGTGATCTGCTTCGGTCCTGCGTTTTTCGACATGATCCACAGATGCGACCGCCCCCCCGACACGGTTGCATCGAGAATAGCGGACGCCACCGTTTGTCCGTCGGGCGACAGGGCAATGTCCCTGATCTCCCGGATCGAGGCGATCTGTCGGTTCATATCCGGATGCGGTGCAGCGCGCGCGGCCTGCGGATGACTGAGCAGCAAGAGCAACGACAGGTGGCGGAACCGATGAATCATGCAGCTTGCTCATTTAACAAGATTGTTGTCACTTAAACACTTTGGCTGTAGCAATGTCTATACATATCTATTTTTAGCGCGGTAAATCGACGGTGCCGCTGACAAGCCCAAGGAATATACCGACTTTGCCTCGTTCCACCTATTTGATCGATGGACCTGCTTCAGCTGTTGATGAGCCCGTATCGGACACGCACGATATCACAGGCGGGGGCAGGGTCTTACCGCGCAAAGCCAGTCGCCTGCTGGTGGTCAATGCCGCAACGATTGCCGACGCCCTGTCACCTGTTCAGTGGATCGATGTGGTCGAACAGTCGCTGCGCGGGGTTTCCGACGGAACGGTTGTGCAGGATATAAGGCAAATTCTGACGCTTCCCGACGATCAGGACCGTGGACGGGTCTTGTCGATGATGTTCGGCGCCGTTCGCCAGCCCGCTTTTTTCGGGGCGAAGGTCATTTCTGTGTTCCCGGACAACTTCAGTCGCGGGCTCGACTCTCACAGGGGTGCAGTCCTTCTTTTTGATCCGGATGACGGCGCATTGATCGGGTTGCTGCATGGCGGCGAAATTACGGCGGCGCGCACGGCTGCGGCAAGTGCGGTTGCGACCCGCGCCCTTGCCCGCCCGGAGTCAAGAGTGCTGACCGTCCTCGGCTATGGCGAACAGGCTGCGCGGCATGTGGATGCGATTTCCATCATACGCCCGATCGAAGAGGTCCGCTGCTGGGGCCGCGATCCCGTCAAGGCTGCGGCATTCGTGAAGGACATCGCCATCAGGCACAAGCTGCGGTCGGTCGCTGCATCGACTGTTGCCGAAGCAGTCGCAGGTGCAGACATCATCTGCACGACGACAGCCGCCAAAGAGCCTGTTCTCACGGGCGATCTGCTTGAACCGGGCATGCATCTGAATGTCGTGGGGTCAAGTACGGTCGACTATCGTGAAGTGGATACAGGCGTCGTGGTGCGGTCGTCGATCTGGGTGGATTACCGGCCCATGACCGACGCGAGCGCAAGCGAATACCGGCAGGCGCTGGCCGAAGGCGCGATTGATGCCAATCATCTTGTCGGAGAAATCGGGGCTGCGTTGAACGGGACGCTCCGCCGCCGGACGGATGCGCGTGAGATCACGATGTTCAAGTCGCTCGGCATGCCTGCGGAGGACCTGTATCCGGCGCAGATGCTTTATGAGTTTGCCGTCGCAAACGACCTTGGCACATGGGTGGACCTGTGAGAGCGGTTGCCACGTGCGAGGCCGCTGTGGTCATATTTCAAGCCAGCTTTTGGAGACGATGGATGACACGCTCTGCCTACCCGTTTTTTGCTGTCGTCGTACTTGCGGGCGCATGGGCGCCTGTCCGGGCACAGGACGTTGCGGCCGGACGCGCCATGTTTCAGCAGCGTTGTCAGATGTGCCACAACGTCACGCCAGACGGACGCAGCGGGATCGGTCCAAATCTGAAGGGCGTCGTGAACCGGCCGGTTGCCGCTGCCAGTTTCGCTTACTCCCCCGCACTCAAAGCCTATAAGGGGCGCTGGACCAGGGATGAACTGGACCGCTTTCTCGCAGCACCGGCAAAGGTCGTTCCGGGAACGCGGATGATCGTGGGCATCCCGGATCCGGCGCAGCGCGCGAACGTCATCGCCTTTCTCTCGTCGCTCGGCCAGTGAACGAGGCTGACGCATGACCAGACACGCACTTATGATGCCGAGCCGGCGCGGCTATCTGAACACCGCACTGACGGGCCTGCCGGGGCCTGCGGCGGTCGATGCCGCACGCGCGGTTCTCGATGCCTGGGCAAGCGGAACCCTGAATTGGGCACAGGCTGTCGATCAGCTTGATGTCGCCCGCCGTGCCTTTGCCGCTCTGGTCGGGGTTCCCGTTGAACGGATCGGGGTCGGGCAGACGGCGGCGGGGACGCTGTCCGCCATCGCCGCCAACCTGCCCGATGGCGCGGTCGTGCTTGCACCCGAAGGCGAACATAATTCCAATATCTATCCCTATCTTCACCAGGCGTCACGTGGCGTCCGCATGGAGTTTGCCCCGCTCGAACATCTTGCCGATGCTGTGCGCCCCTATCACGCAGCGGTGGCCTTTGGCCTTGTCCAGTCGGCCGATGGTCGCATTGCTGACCTCTCCGCGATCGCCGCCGCGGCGCGCGATGCGGGCGCGCTGACGCTTGTCGACGTGACGCAAGCCTGCGGGTGGCTACTGTTCGATCCCGATCTTTGCGATGTTTTCGTCAGTGCCTGCTACAAATGGCTGATGACGCCGAATGGCCCGGCGTTTGTTGGCCTCAGTCCGCGTGCACTGGACCAGCTGCGTGCCGGACACCGCTCGTGGATCGGGAATATCGACGTTCATGCCGCACCCTATGGCCCGGGGGGAGAAGCCGCGCCCGACGCGCGCCGGTTTGACCTTGTCCCCAACTTCATCGCGATCGCCGCCGCGACGCAATCACTCAGCCTGCTCGCTGAAATCGGCGTCGCGCACATCGAAGCGCATAATGTCGGGCTTGTCCGTCGCTTTTGCGCCGCGCTTGATCTCCCACCGCATGACTCCGCGATCATATCGGTCGATGCGGGCACGATCTCGTCGATATCCGGCGCTCTCAGCGCCACGGTCCGGTCTGGAAAGGCCCGCTTTTCCTTCCACCTTTATAATGACGACGACGATGTCGATGCCGCTGTCGATTTTGTCCGGACGGCACGCCGTTCATGAGTCCGTTTCAGGGACGAAATTGCGCCTCGATACTGAACTGACTTCCCGGGTGGACAATCCGCACATAAGTGATTTTTTCCTCGGAGCGCCACGTCCAGCGCTCGACGACCATGCAGGCACTGTCCTGACGAATGCCGAGCACGCGGGCGGTCTCAGCATCAGCATTTATCGCAGAAATGCGGTGCCGCGCATCACTCCACGGCACATGATTGAAAAGCCATGAGTTGGGTGGCTCGCGATCAAAGACCGCGTCCCGTGCTTCGGGAGCGAGGTGCAGATTTATGATCCGGTCTTCGAGCGAATAGGGCTTGCCATCAACAAAGTGCACGCATTTCAGGGCCAGAACCTCTGCCTCGGCGATGTCGAGATGTGACCGGTCGCTTGCGTTCGCGTCGCGAATGACACGCTCCGTCAGGTCGAACTCATATTTCTTGCCCTCACTCATGATCTGGGAGCGCAGGTCGGGAAGATCAAATGATGCGCGATGGAATTTCGGGGCGGAAACAAAGGAACCGGCACGTTTGCGCCGTTCGATCAATCCGCGCTCGACAAGCGTGGCAAGCGCCTTGTTTATCGTCATGCGCGAGCAGTCATATTCTTTCATCAATTCATGTTCGTACGGAATGCGATGGCCCGGCGACCATGTCCCGGACATCACGTTCAGCTCGATGTCCTGCCGGATACGATCATGCAGGGACAGACCGTCGCGCTCGTCGCTGATTTTCGCCACTTTGTCCGTCGCTCCCCTCACTCTTTCGGCCGGTTCGGTGAAGACATCATCCGCCCAGGCCACGAGCAGGACCGTTCGTTGAACAGCCCGTCTGCGCGGCACGCCGGGCCGTCACTGGGCCAATGGAAGTGGTCACGTCAAGCCGGAGCCTATTCCTCATTTTTGCTATTGACAGCGAAAGAATGTGTGTCATCTATATATGTCTATACAAAAGAGGTTTCAGGAGGTTCCGACTTCGAGCCGCAAAAGCCGTCACATTGCGCCAAAGCAACGGACGGACCTGATGCGACGGGGTATTTTTCAAAGAGGGAGCAGACACATGATGATCAGGGGTTGGAAAGCTGGGCTGGTTGCATTGATGACCAGTACCGCGCTCACGGGAGCCGCATCCGCGCAAAACGCCGCAAAGCCTGAAACAAGCCGCGATACTGGCGACATAATCGTGACAGGCACACGCGTTATTCGCGACGGTTATGAAGCGCCGCTTCCCACGACAGTGCTGGGTGCTGAAGCGCTTGCCGCAAAGGCGCCCGCCAACATCGCTGATTTCGTCAACGAATTGCCGGCGTTCGCGGGCAGCGTGTCACCGACCACCGCACCTGCGGCGCTCAGCGCGGGTTCGATTGGCATCAACGCCCTCAATCTTCGCAGTCTCGGACCCGCCCGCACTCTCGTTCTGCTTGATGGTCAGCGTGTCGGTGCGGCCAGCACCAGCGGCTGGGTTGATATCAATCAATTCCCCCAGGCTCTGGTAAAGCGCGTCGATATCGTCACGGGGGGCGCTTCTGCCGACTGGGGTTCCGATGCCGTTGCGGGCGTCGTCAACTTTGTCCTCGACAAGGATTATACGGGGGTCAAGGGAAATGCCCAGGCGGGCGTGACCACTTACGGCGACAACAAAAGCTATAACCTGTCGATCGCCGCGGGCACGGGTTTCGCGGGCGGCAGAGGACATGTCCTGTTCAACGCCGAATATGCCTATAACGAAGGGACGAGGGGCATCGGTGATCGCCAGTGGTATAATGGCGCCAAGATTTTCTTCAATCCAGCTTACACGGCCACAAACGGTCAGCCGCAGCTCATAAACAGCCCCGGCGTCGGCTTTGCAACGGCAACCCCGGGCGGCATCATCACCTCCGGGCCGTTGAAAGGTATTTATTTCGGACAGGGCGGAGCGCCCGCGCAATTTACGTACGGCGTCGTCGGCGGAAACTTCATGCAGGGCGGCCAGTGGCAATATGCCGACTATTCGACGACAATCGATCTTGCGCCGAAGGTCAAGCGTGGGAATGTTTTCGGTCGTCTGAGTTATGAGCTGTCGGATCATGTTGAGTTCTTTGCTCAGGGATCCTACTCAAAAACGGCGGCCCGCGGCGCCGTTGGCAATCAGTGGAATTTCGGAAACCTGACGATCCAGAGAGACAATGCGTTCCTTCCGGCCAGCGTCGCAGCACAAATGGTCAGCCAGAATATCACGAGCTTCAGCCTCGGCACGCTGAATCAGGATCTTGGGAGGATCATCGGCATAACCGAGCGGTCGTCGTGGCGCGTTGTCCTTGGCGCCAAGGGTGATTTCGATGCGTTCGGCACCAACTGGAACTGGGACATTTACGGGCAACGCACCGTCAATGATCTTTATTTTGAGGCGTCCGTCACCAACACCGCCAAATATAAGGAAGCGATTGATGCCGTCCGAAATCCGGCAAATGGCGCTATCGTCTGCCGTTCGACCCTGACCAATCCGAACAACGGCTGCGCCCCTTATAATATCTTCGGCACCGGGGTCGTCGATCAAAGCGCACGCAATTATGTGCTCGGCAAGCCGTTTGCCAAAAACAAGCTTGCCGAAAATGTGGTAGCGGCCACCTTGCGGGGCGATCCCTTCTCGACATGGGCGGGCCCGGTGTCGATTGCCACAGGCATCGAGCACCGCAAGGAGTCGGTGACGGGCAGCAATGACCCGCTTGCAACGACCAATTCCTATTTTGCCGGTAACTACAAGCCCACCTTCGGCTCTTACACCGTCACCGAAGGCTTTTTTGAGGTTGTGGTGCCGCTCCTCAAGGACAGCGCACTTGGCAAAAGCCTCGATTTTAACGGCGGCGTCCGGCGAACGCATTACAGCACGTCGGGCTCGGTCACGACCTGGAAAGCCGGATTATCCTATACACCCATTGATGACATTACATTCCGGGCGACGCGGTCACGCGACATCCGGGCGCCCAATCTTGGCGAGATTTTCGCCTCCAACGTGACGTCGACGGCGGCTCCGACCGATCCGTTCCGCGGCAACGCTGCGAACACTGTTTTCATTGTCACGCGCGGCAATCCTGATCTGAAACCGGAAGTCGCCAACAGCCTGGGTCTCGGCGTCGTCCTTCGCCCAAGATTCCTGCCCGGTTTCGCAGCGTCGGTCGATTATTATAATATCGATATCAAAGGTGCGATCCAGACGATTGCCGTTCAGGACATTATCAACCAGTGTTTTGCCGGGAACACCGTACTTTGTCCGTCGATCATACGCGATGGCGCCGGGGTTATTTCCGAAATACGGGTCCAGCCGGTCAACCTCGCCAAGCAGGTGGCACGCGGCATCGACTTCGAGGCCAGCTACCGTCAGTCACTTGAGTCGGTGTCTGGCCTGAAAGGCAATCTCTCGTTCCGGTTCCTGGCGACGCGTTTCCTGAAAAACAACTTCAACAACGGGGTTACCGCACCAACCGAATTTGTCGGCACCAACAGCCAGAACGGAAATACCGCGGGCCTTATCCCGTCCACGCCGCGCTGGCGCTATTCCGCGACGGCAGGCTGGGACAATGGAACCGCCGCACTGTCATTTACGATGCGGGGGCTGAGCAGCGGCGTTTACAGCAACCTTTATTTCCAATGCGCGTCCGCATGTCCGACCTCGACACCCAGCAGCCAGACGATCAATGACAATTATATCCCTGGCGCAACCTACTTCGATGCCAACGCCAGCTATAACCTCACACCCAGGTTCGAGCTCTATGGCGCGGTGGACAACATCGCCAACAAAGCGCCAGTTCAAACGGCCGCCGGTCCGTTCATCGGTGCCGCGCCGATCAGCATCAATGGCGCGCTCTATGATGTTCTCGGGCGGACATTCCGCGTCGGTGTCCGCTTCAAGATGTAAATGCATCGTGCCGCCGCGCCGGAAACGATGCGGCGGCACCAATGATCGTGGCTCAAGCAGGCATAAGCCCCACCACATAGACCGCGCCGTCGCTGTCGAGCGTGATCGACTCGCCGCCACCCCCGTCAATGCGGATCGCGTCCCAGGGTTGTAATGTTGCGATATCCGAACCCCATCGCAGGCGCCCCTTGTCGATGAACAAAATAACTGCGCATGGCCAGTTCAGGGTGATTGAGACATTCCTGGGTGAGGCGATCCGTTCGATCGTTCCCGTCCAGCGGCCACGGCGGAGCATGAGGTTCAGGTCAATGACCTCCGTGTCATCGACGGGCGTGCCGAAACAGCCGATATCGCCGGGGAAGGCGTGCGCCGGACTGGTGGCATTCAGGTCGATCGATTGCGCCTGACCGTTGATTGAAAGCGCCAGCTGCCCCTCCACCACGGCCAGAAGCCGGTCGACACCAGCAAAATGCGAAAAAGGGCCGGGTGCCGTGACTGTCGCCGTGCTGATGCGCCAGTCGAATGCGTCGATCCCGGCCGCGGGCGGGAACGTCGCGATCTCGATTGTCATCCCGCCCCCATTTTTCCAGGGCTGTCCCTGCCGTCCCGCTGCCGGAAGCAGGCTGATACGGCTCACCGCAGGATGCCGGGCAAATCTAGTCCGCGGTCACGTGCGCAGTCGAGCGCGATGTCATAGCCGGCATCGGCGTGGCGCATGACGCCTGTCGCCGGATCGTTCCACAGGACGCGCGCCAGCCGCTTTGCAGCGGCCTCGGTCCCATCGGCGACGATGACCATGCCGCTGTGCTGGGAATAGCCCATGCCGACGCCGCCGCCATGATGCAGCGAGACCCAGGTTGCGCCGCTCGCCGTATTGAGCAGCGCATTGAGCAACGGCCAGTCGGACACCGCATCGGACCCATCCTGCATCGCTTCGGTCTCTCGATTGGGGCTGGCGACTGAGCCTGAGTCGAGGTGGTCGCGGCCAATCACGATCGGGGCTTTCAGTTCACCAGATGCCACCATCGCGTTGAACGCGAGGCCGAGCCGGTGGCGGTCGCCCAGACCGACCCAGCAGATGCGTGCAGGCAGACCCTGAAACTGGATTTTCTCGCGCGCCATGTCGAGCCAGCGGTGAAGATTGGCGTCGTCGGGCAACAATTCCTTCACCTTGGCGTCAGTCTTGTAGATATCCTCGGGATCACCCGACAGCGCGACCCAGCGGAACGGGCCGATTCCGCGGCAAAAGAGCGGGCGGATATAGGCCGGGACGAAGCCGGGGAAATTGAAGGCGTTTGCGACGCCTTCGTCCCTTGCAACCTGGCGGATGTTATTGCCATAATCGACCGTCGGCACGCCCGCCGCCTGGAAATCGAGCATGGCCTGCACATGCGTGGCCATCGACGCCTTTGCAGCTTCGGCGACGCCGGCGGGGTCCTGCGCGCGCGATCCGATCCAGCGCTCGACGCTCCACTGCGCGGGCAGATAGCCATTGACCGGATCGTGCGCACTCGTCTGATCGGTCAGCAAATCGGGACGGATGCCGCGCGCGAACATTTCGGGTAACAACTCGGCGGCATTGCCCAGCAGCCCGACAGAAACGGGCTTTCCGTCGACCCTGGCCTGTTCGATGATGGCAAGCGCCTCATCGATCGTTGTCGCACTTTTGTCGAGATAACCCGTGCGGAGGCGCATGTCGATCCGGCTTTGCTGGCATTCGATCGCAAGGCACGACGCGCCTGCCATCACCGCGGCAAGCGGCTGTGCCCCGCCCATGCCGCCAAGCCCTGCGGTCAACAGCCAGCGGCCGCTCAGATCGCCGCCATAATGCTGCCGTCCCATTTCGACGAATGTTTCATACGTGCCCTGCACGATCCCTTGCGTGCCGATGTAGATCCACGATCCCGCCGTCATCTGTCCGTACATCGCAAGGCCCTTGCGATCGAGCTCGTCGAAATGCTCCCATGTTGCCCATCTGGGGACGAGGTTCGAATTGGCGATGAGCACGCGCGGTGCATCGCTGTGGGTCTTAAAGACGCCGACCGGCTTGCCCGACTGGATCAGCAGTGTCTCGTCATCCTCCAGCCGCTGAAGTGTCTCGACAATCTTGTCGTAGCTTTCCCAGTCGCGCGCCGCCCGGCCGATGCCGCCATAGACGACGAGGTCTTCGGGCCGCTCGGCAACATCGGGGTGCAGGTTGTTCATCAGCATCCGTAGGGGCGCTTCGGTCAGCCAGCTTTTTGCCGACAGGGCGGTGCCGGTTGCGGGCCTGATGATGCGGCTGGTGTCGAGGCGGGTCACACATTATCCTTTTCAGCGTTGGGCAAAAGCGATGCACGCCTGCACGATTTTGGTCAGGTCTGCGATTATCGGTGTCGCGCGATCAAATGGCGCAGGCCAGTTTTCGGCAGTGATGCTGTCAGGTTCGGTCAGGTAACCGCACATCGCCAGTTCCATCTGAATGGCATGAATGCCCTGTTCCGGACGGCCATAATGGCGCGTTGTCCATCCGCCCCGAAAGCGGCCATCGACAACATATCCCCGCCCGCTCGCCGCTGCGATTGTTTCGACGGCATGGGTCAGCGCCGGATCGCAGGTCATCCCGCCATTGGTGCCGATGTTGAATTGCGGCAGTTCACCGTCGAACAGGCGGGGAATGCGGCTGCGGATGGAATGGGCGTCGTACAGCACCACCCGGTCATGCTGTTCGCGCAACCGGTCCAGTTCGGCCGACAGTGCGGTATGGTAGGGATCGAAATAGGCGATGCGACGACGATCGATCTCGGCTTCGTCCGGACCCGCATCGGTATAGAGCGGTTCGCCATCGAATGTCGTCACCGGGCACAGGCCGGTCGTTGCCTGACCCGGATAGAGCGACGCGCCGGATGGATCACGGTTCACGTCAATCACACTGCGCGAGAGACGCGTGCGCACGGTCGTTGCGCCCAGTTCGCGTGCAAAGTCATAGAGCCGGTCGACCCACCAGTCGGTATCCTTGCGCGCCAGCCACGGCGACACGAACGCCTGTGCCAGCGCATGCGGCAGTTCTGTCCCCGTATGAGGAAAGGCCATGACCAGCGGCGCCGTCCCCCGGTGGATGTCCAGAAAATCGTTCACGCCACCGCCGGCAGGTCGATCCCCGCCGCATCGATCAGCGCGCCCGAGCGAATGATATCGTTGGCGGTTTCCATGTCGGGGTAGAAATGACGGTCGTCGTCAAGCGTGGGCACCACGGTCCTGAGCCGCGCACGGACTGCCTGCAATGCGACACTTGACGCAAGCGGCTTGTGAAAGTCGCAACCCTGTGCCGCCGCGAGGAGTTCGATACCGATTACCGCGGTCGCATTGTCCGCCATTTCCAGCAGGCGCCGTGCACCGTGCGCCGCCATCGAGACATGATCTTCCTGATTTGCGGAGGTCGGGATGGAATCGACACTGGCGGGCGTCGCGCGCTGCTTGTTCTCGGACACCAGCGCCGCCGCCGTGACCTGCGGGATCATGAAACCCGAATTGAGCCCCGGCTTCGGCGTCAGGAACGCGGGCAGGCCAGAGAGCGCGGGATCGACCAGCATCGCGATCCGCCGTTCGGCAATAGATCCGATCTCGCAAATGGCGAGCGCGATCATATCAGCGGCAAAGGCGACAGGTTCGGCGTGGAAATTGCCGCCGGACAGCGCTTCGTCCGCATCCGGAAAGATCAGCGGATTGTCGGATACGCAGTTCGCTTCGATCGTCAGCGTACTGGCGGCCTGCCGGAGCAGATCGATAACGGCACCCATCACCTGTGGCTGGCAGCGCAGGCAATAGGGATCCTGCACGCGGATGTCGTCGGTCAGATGGCTGGCACGGATCGCCGATCCCGCCATCAACCGGCGCAGCGCATCGGCCGTTTCAATCTGTCCGCGGTGGCGGCGCAGCGCCTGAATGCGCGCATCGAACGGGGTGTCCGAACCTTTTGCCGCTTCGGTCGACAGGGCACCGGTGATCAACGCCGACTGGAACAGCCGTTCCGCCTCGAACAGCCCGGCAAGTGCATTCGCGCATGAGAATTGCGTGCCATTGAGCAGGGCAAGACCTTCTTTCGGTCCCAGCTCGATCGTTGACAGGCCCGCTTCATCAAGCGCTTCGGCAGCGGGCAATCGCCGATCGCCGACGATGATGTCCCCGACACCGATCATCGTTGCGGCCATGTGCGAGAGGGGAGCGAGGTCGCCACTCGCACCGACCGATCCCTTCGCCGGGACAACGGGAGTCAACCCCTGTGCGAGCATGGCTTCGAGGAGCGCCACAAGTTCCGGCCGCACGCCCGACGCCCCCTGCGCAAGGCTGGCAAGCTTCAACGCCATCATCAGCCGGACAACCGGGACGGGCGCGGGCGCGCCGGTCCCCGCAGCATGGCTCAGCACGATGTTGCGCTGAAGCGTGGCGAGATCGGCGTCGCCGATGCGGACGCTGGCCAGCTTTCCGAAACCGGTGTTGATGCCATAGACCGGCTCACGCTTTGCCAGGATCCGCGCGACTGCCGCCGCGCTGGCAATGATTGCCGGCACCGCCGCGGCATCGAGCGTTGGCGTCGCCCCCCGATAGATGGCGCGCCACTGCGTCAGGGTCGCGGCCCCCGCGGTGAGGATGATCGCGGTCATAGTCCACTCCAGATGCGGGCATGGAGCGGATTACACCCCATGCGGTAAACAAGGTCGGCTGGTCGTTCGATGTCCCAAATGGCAAGGTCGCAGGCTTTGCCGGCTTCGAGCGTGCCGATCTCATCCTGCAAACCCAATGCGTGCGCGGCGTTGCGCGTGACGCCCAGCAGACATTCGTCGACGGTCAGGCGGAACAATGTCGCGCCCATGTTCATCACCAGAAGCAACGACGTCAGCGGCGACGTGCCGGGGTTGCAGTCCGTTGCGAGCGCCATCGGCACGCCCGCCGCGCGCAACGCCTTGATGGGGGGCAACTGTGCTTCACGCGTGAAATAAAAGGCACCGGGCAACAGGGTCGCAACGGTGCCCGCAGCGGCCATTGCGGCAACGCCGGCTTCGTCGAGATACTCAAGGTGATCGGCCGACAGCGCCCCCGCCCGTGCCGCAAGTGCCGCGCCGTGGAGGTTGGACAGCTGCTCGGCATGGAGTTTGACGGGCAGGCCGTGCGCGGCGGCGGCATCGAACACGCGCTGCGTCTGCGCGGGGGTAAAGCCGATCGCTTCGCAGAACGCATCGACGGCATCGGCCAGCCCGGCCTTCGCAACGGCGGGCAGCATCGTGTCGCAGACATGGTCGATATAGCCGTCGGCATCGCCGCGATATTCGGGCGGCAGCGCATGCGCGCCAAGAAACGTCGTGGCGATCCGCGCCGGCCGTTCCTTGCCCAGCTGCCGCGCCGCGCGCAGCATCTTCATCTCGGCATCGCTGGTCAGGCCATAGCCCGACTTCACTTCGACGGTCGTCACCCCCTCGGCAATCAGCGCGTCGAGCCGGGGCAGGGCAGTTGCGATCAGATCAGCCTCGCTCGCCGCGCGAGTCGCTTTCATCGTCGAGATTATGCCGCCACCGGCGCGGGCTATGTCCTCATAGGATGCGCCTTCGAGCCGCAATTCGAATTCGTGTGCGCGGTCCCCGGCATGAACCAGATGCGTGTGGCAGTCGATCAGGCCTGGCGTGATCCAGCGGCCATCGCAGTCTATCGTTCGTTCCGCGGCAAAATGCGGCGCCTCGGCCACCGGGCCCGCATAGATAATCCGGCCGTCGCGCGCCGCCACTGCCCCCGCCGCGACGACGCCGGTGCCATTGCCCGCCATCGTTGCCAGTCTGGCATTGGTCCACAGGGTTTCGCAGCGCATACTCATATCCGTTCCGGTTTTCCTGTTTGGCAGATTCGCCGTATAATGTATAGACATTATTGATCATGATCTGAGAGAGTTTTGATGCAACGCGACGATGTTCACCTCTTTGCCGGCACTGCGCTTCTGGCGGAGGGCTGGCGCGAAAATGTCCGCCTGACGATCTCGAACGGCATCGTCACGGCTGTCGATGCTGGCAATGTCCGGCACCCGGATGACGAAATGCATGCCGCCATCCTGCCGGGCATGCATAATCTTCACAGCCACGCGTTTCAGCGCGGCATGGCCGGGCTTGCCGAATCGCGTGGCCCCTCTGCTGACAGCTTCTGGACATGGCGGGCGGCGATGTACCGGTTTGTCGATCGCATTGGCCCGGAGGATCTGACAGTGATCGCCGCACTTGCCTATGCAGAGATGCTTGAGAGTGGTTTCACGCGCGTCGGCGAGTTTCATTATCTCCATCATGATTGCGACGGCACGCCCTTTGCCAATCCGGCAGAAATGAGTGAGGCAATCGTGGCGGCGGCGGCGCAGACCGGCATTGGCCTCACGCTTCTCCCGGTCTTTTATGCGCATGCCGGCTTTGGCGCTGTGCCTCTGGAAGCCGGTCAGCGCCGGTTCGGTTCTGATCCTGATCGCTTTGCGCGCCTGATCGAGGGCGCGCGCGTTGCCGCGGCTGCGCTGCCCGATGCGATCGTCGGCATCGCACCGCACAGCCTGCGCGCCGTGACCCCGGACGAACTTGCCGCGCTGGTCCCGCTGGCGCAGGGGGCGCCGATCCATATCCATGTCGCCGAACAGACCGGGGAGGTCGAGGATTGCCTGCGCTGGTCCGGCGCGCGACCGGTCGAATGGCTGCTGGACCACATGCCGGTCGATGCGCGCTGGTGCTTTGTCCATGCCACGCACATGACGGACCTGGAAACGGCGCGGCTTGCGGCAAGCGGCGCAGTGGCCGGGTTATGCCCGATCACAGAGGCAAATCTGGGCGATGGCATATTTCCGGCCAAAGCCTTTCTTGCGGCGGGGGGACGGATCGGCGTCGGGTCCGATTCCAACGTGCTGATCGATGTGTCCGAAGAACTGCGTCTGCTCGAATATGGCCAGCGGCTGTCGCTGCGGGGACGCAACATCCTGTCGAGCACGGACCAGCTTTCGACCGGTGCGCATCTCTTTCGCCAGACGTTACACGGCGGTGCGCGCGCGCTGGGCGTGGACGTGCCGGGAATTTGCGTTGGTCAGTCGGCAGATTTTGTCAGCCTCGATCTCGATTGTCCCGCTTTCTATGGCCGTGCGGGAGACAGGCTGCTGGACAGCTGGATATTTGCGACGGGTCGCCGCGGCGTTGATTGCGTCTGGCGGCGGGGCGAAAAGGTCGTGCGCGGGGGGATACATGTTGCGCGCAGTCCGATCATTCGCCGTTATCGCTATGTTCTGGAGACATTATTGGCGTGACGGCTGTCGCGCATCCGGCGTGCGGTTTCGCTGCGAAATGGCTCCCCGGGCCTGATTCGAACAGGCGACCATTCGATTAACAGTCGAACGCTCTACCGCTGAGCTACCGGGGAACA
>CAXTTJ010000025.1:0-31098 GCA_964247235.1 uncultured Sphingomonadaceae bacterium | reverse complement strand
CAGGCGACCATTCGATTAACAGTCGAACGCTCTACCGCTGAGCTACCGGGGAACACAGGCAGGCGCGGCCCCTAGCATTGGGTCCGGCGCAATTGCAAGTCAGACGATGAATTGTTCCATCGCGATCCGGTCGTCCAGCGCATGTTCGGGATCGAACAACAGCTTGAGCATCGACGTCCGGTCGATCGAAACCGTTATCGTAGCGACGTCGCGGACTTCGCGCTGGTCCGCCACCGCAGAGACCGGGCGCTTGACGGCATCGAGCACGCGAAACTTCACCGTGGCGGATTCAGGCAGGATCGCACCGCGCCAGCGACGCGGACGAAACGGGCTGATCGGCGTAAGCGCGAGAAGCGCCGACCCGAGCGGGAGGATCGGGCCCTGCGCCGACAGATTATAGGCCGTGGACCCGGCGGGCGTGGCGACAAGGACACCGTCGCAGACCAGTTCGGGAATGACGACACGGTCATTGACGGTGACTTCGAATTTCGCCGTCTGGCGGGTTTCGCGCAACAGCGAGACCTCGTTGATCGCGGGGAGGGTGATATGTTCGCCCTCAATCGTTTCGGCATCCATGCGCAGCGGGGTCACCGTGAACAGCCGGGCCGTTTCGATGCGCTGATCCAGCCCCTTTGCGCGCCATTCGTTCATCAGGAAACCGACGGTTCCCAGGTTCATCCCGAACACCGGGAGGATACGACGTGCTTCGAGCATGGCGTGCAGGGTTTGCAGCATGAAGCCGTCACCGCCGAGGGCAACGACCATGTCGGCGTCCTTCATCGCCACCCAGTCGCGGCGTTCCTTCAGCGCTTTTGCCGCATCCGCCGCCGCATCGGTGGGCGACACGAGCAGGGCGCGTCGGGGCTCGGCAACGCTCATCCGCCGGTGACGCTCATGTGGCGCTGCGTGGCGGGGGTGCGAAGGTCAAAGTCGTGACGCCGTGGTTTCAGGCGCAGGGCGAGGTCGACGGCATCGTCCACCGCAGCCGGATCGCCAGACCGCAGCGCCGCGCGCAGATCGATTTTGTCCTCATGGCCAAGGCACATGTAAAGCTGTCCCGACGCCGAAATGCGGATGCGGTTGCAATGATCACAGAAATTGCGTGTCAGCGGCGAAATGAGGCCAAGCGTGGCACCAAGTTCGGGCACGGTCCAATAGCGTGCGGGACCGCCGGTCTGCCTGTCGCTCGGCACCAGCGTATAGTTCGCTTCAAGCTGCGCCTTGACCGTCGTGAGCGGCAGGAACCGGTCCGTCCGGTCGTCATCAATCTGACCGAGCGGCATTGTTTCGATGAGCGAGAGGTCAAACCCCTGGTCACCGCACCAGATCAGCATGGGCTCGATCTCGTCCTCGTTCAGCCCCTTGAGCGCCACCATGTTGATCTTGATCGCCAGACCAGCCGTCCTGGCCGCTGTAATGCCCGCCAGCACGCGGTCGAGGTCGCCCAGGCGGGTGATTGCCCTGAACCGGTCAGGATCGCGCGTGTCGAGGCTTATATTGATCCGGCGGATCCCGGCATCATGCAATGGCCCGGCAAATTCGGCCAGGCGCGTGGCGTTGGTCGTCATCGTCAGTTCGTCGAGGCCATGACCGATCAGCTTGCCGATGCTTGCCGCGACCTGCAATGTGCCGCGGCGGGCGAGCGGTTCCCCTCCGGTCAGCCGGATCCGCCTGACCCCGCGTGCGACGAATCGCTGGGCAAGGCCGACGATTTCTTCGAGGCTCAAAATCTCGCTGCGCGGCAGGAACGTCATGTCCTGCGCCATGCAATAGCGACAGCGCATGTCGCAGCGATCGGTCAGCGACAGGCGCACATAGTCGATGCGGCGGCCAAAACCGTCGTTCATGGGTGCAGAGGTCATCACGTCGGGCCGCATCCGCCCTAGCTAGGCGCAAGATGCGAATTCAGCAATTGGTCAGTTGGCGACGGCGCATTCGCGCGTTAGCATCGGCGCAACGGGGTGACGGCTTGACGCAAAACTCGATTTTTTCAGGTGCTGCGCCTTCAACGCCGGTCATGGGACCGGCCGTGGCGCCGGCCATGCTGCCCGTCATGCTGATCGCCGGTGTGTTCGGTCAGTCCCTGCGCACGGCCATCGCCGGTCTCGGCCGCACGGTGATCATGTCTGACGGAGGCGTCGATGTGGCCGTCCGGTTCGTGGCCAGTGGCGCCACCGTCTGTGTCATTGACCTCGATGCTGAAGCGCTGATCGGGCTTGATGCGCTGAGCGGTGCCGTGACATTGCAGCGCGCGGCGATGCTGGTGATCGCGGCGCCTGATCACCCCGCGCTTGAGCGGCTGATTGCCGGCGGTGCGACGCATTATCTGCCCCGGCCATTTGCAGAAGGTGACCTGGCCCGCGCATTGCGGCTGGCCGAGCGCCATGTCGAGCGCGTTCGTGGACGAACCCAGCGCCGGGTTCCGCGCGACCTGTCCTTTGCTGTCGAGACGGAAACCGGTGCACGCGAACGGATTGCCGAACGGCTGTCCAGCGATAATGCTCCGATGGGCCTGCTGCTGATCGCGTTCACGCGGTTCGACATGATCAACACCGCCTTTGGCCGGGGAACCGGTGATATCTTGCTGGACGCGATTGCCGAACGGATCGCGCCGCTGGTGACCGAATATGGCGGCGCGCGAAGTTTCCTTGCAAGGATGGGCGGTGCCGAGTTCATGGTCGCGCTCGACGGGATCGGATCAGCGGCACGCGACGCCCTTGCCAACCGCATCGTCGAGCGGATCGAGCGGCCGTTTCTGGCGGATGGGCATATGGTGTCGCTGGGGTGCCGGATCGGGATCGTGGAGAGTGTGGCAGGTGACACGGCAACCTTGCTGCTGCGCCGTGCCGGTGCCGCGCTGGCGCAGGCGCGTGCGTCTGAAGGATCGCATGTCCGGTCGCTGAGCGCAGCTGACGAAGGCGCCGCATTGTTCGATGTCAGTCTCCAGGCCGATCTGCGCCGTGCGCTCGACCGCGACGAAATCGAAATCCTGTTCCAGCCGCAACTGTCGATTGCCAGCGGCCGCGTGATCGGTGTGGAGGCGCTGGCCCGCTGGCAACACCCCGATCATGGCGAACTGGGCGCGCACACCTTGTTCGCGGTTGCCGAGCGGTCCGACTATCTGATTGCGCTGTCGGCCCATGTGCAGCAGCGCGCGGCCATGATCGCGGCGACATGGCCTGACGCACTGCGATCGTTGAGGCTGGCTATCAACCTGACTGCGGGGGACATCGCCCGCAGTGGATTTGTCGACGCATTTTTCACGATGATCGACGGGTGCGGTTTTCCCCGGTCGCGCCTGACAGTGGAAGTGACCGAAAGCGGCCTGATCGAGGATCTGTCGGGTGCGGCAACCGTGCTTGCCCAGTTGCGCGCCGGGGGATGCCGGGTCGCGATCGACGATTTCGGGACGGGCTATTCCAGTCTTGCCTATCTCAAGGCACTGCCGCTGGATTATCTCAAGATCGACAAGCACATGGCACAGGACATCGGCGGGTCGACGCGCGACCGCATCGTGGTGCGCGGTGTCATCGACATGGCCCGGTCACTGGGCCTCGCCGTGGTTGCCGAAGGAGTCGAGACCGAGGAACAACTGGCCCTGCTCGCGGCGGAGGGGTGCAATTATTATCAGGGGTTCCTGTTTGCCGAACCCGTCGGCGTGGACGAACTGGTGCGGCTGGTAACTGTTTAGGCGAAAGCAATCCTGTGCTCCTGCGAACGCACTATCGCTGGACGTTTGAGCACGGCTCTCCGATGTCCTGTGCTCCTGCTTTCGCAGGAGCACAGGATTCACTTAGAACCGATCTTGCTCTAGGCGAGCAGCTTTGCCAGCCCCTTCGACAATTGCAACGCACCGTTGAGGCGGGCTTTGGCGCCATCCCATTCGCGTGAAATGCTCAGTTTCATGTCGGGGCGCAGTTTGGCGATGCCCTTCAACCGGTCGACATAGGACAGCAGCCCGTCGACATTGGGAAAATTGTCGTTCCAGAAACTGACCAGCGCACCCTTTGCACCCACATCGATCCTGGCGATATGCGCCAGCCGCGCGTTGAGTTTTATGCCCATCAGCAGCAGCAGGTTTTCGGTCGGTTCGGGCAACGGACCGAACCGGTCGATCATTTCGGCGGCAAAGGCGTCGATTGTGCCTGCGTCGCCCAAGTCGTTGATCCGGCGATACAGGCTCATCCGCAGGTCAAGGTCGGGAACATAATCTTCGGGAATCAGGATCGGCGCATCAATGGTGATCTGCGGGCTGAGATCGGCGGCGCGCGCCGCGACAATGCCGCCTGCTTTCGCGTCCATGATCGCGTCCTCCAGCATCGACTGGTATAATTCGAAGCCGACTTCGCGGATGTGCCCCGACTGTTCGTCGCCGAGCAGATTGCCCGCGCCGCGAATGTCGAGATCATGCGAGGCAAGCTGAAACCCCGCGCCCAGACTGTCGAGGTCACTCAGCACTTTAAGCCGTTTTTCCGCGCCTTCGGTCATCTGCCGACCCGGCGCGGTCGTCATATAGGCATAGGCCCGCGTCTTTGACCGGCCGACCCGACCGCGCAGCTGATACAGCTGGGCAAGGCCGAAACGGTCGGCGCGGTGGATGATGAGCGTGTTCGCGCTGGGGATATCAAGTCCCGACTCCACGATCGTCGTGGACAGGAGCACGTCATATTTGCGGTCGTAAAACGCCGACATGCGTTCCTCGATATCCGTCGGCGACATCTGCCCATGGGCGGTCACCATGCGGACCTCGGGTACCTCGTTGCGCAGAAACTCCTCGATATCGGGCAAGTCGGCGATGCGCGGCGTCACGAAGAAGCTCTGCCCGCCGCGATAATGTTCGCGCAGCAACGCCTCGCGCAGCACGACCGGATCCCACGGCATGATGTACGTGCGCACCGCAAGGCGGTCGACCGGCGGCGTCTGGATGACCGACAATTCGCGCAGGCCCGACATCGCCATCTGCAAGGTGCGCGGGATCGGCGTCGCAGTCAGTGTGAGCATGTGCACGTCAGTCTTGAGCGCTTTCAGTCGTTCCTTGTGCGTGACGCCAAAGCGCTGTTCCTCGTCGACAATGACAAGGCCGAGGCGTTTGAAGTCCAGTCCTTTTGTCAAAAGGGCATGCGTACCGATGACGATGTCAATCCGCCCGTCGGACATGCCCTCCCTGGTCGTTTTGGCTTCGGCAGCGGGAACGAGCCGCGAAAGGCGGCCGATGTTCAGCGGAAATCCCTGAAACCGCTCCACGAACGTCCGGTGATGCTGGCGGGCGAGCAACGTCGTCGGGCAGATCAGCGCGACCTGGTGGCCCGCCATGGCCGCCGTGAATGCCGCGCGCAACGCCACTTCGGTCTTGCCAAAGCCAACGTCGCCACAAACGAGGCGGTCCATCGGCATGCCGCTGCTCAGGTCGCCGAGAACGTCTTCGATCGCGCGGTCCTGATCTTCGGTTTCCTGATAGGGAAAGCGGTCGACGAATTCGTTGAAACTGCCGTCGCGCTCGATCACGTCGGCGGGGCGCAACGCGCGCTCGGCGGCCACTGCGATGAGTTCGCCCGCGATTTCGCGAATGCGCTCCTTCATCTTCGACTTGCGCCGCTGCCACGCCTCGCCGCCCAGCCGGTCGAGCGATGCGCCGTCGCTGTCCGAGCCATAGCGCGACAGCACGTCGAGGTTTTCGACGGGAACGAACAGCTTGTCACCGCCCGCATAAGTCAGCGCGACGCAATCATGCGGACTGTTGCCTACCGGAATCGAGGTCAGTCCCTCATAACGGCCGATGCCATGATCACGGTGGACGACAAGGTCACCGGGGCTGAGCATCGCCAGTTCGGAGAGGAAGGCGTCCGCACTTTTCTTGCGCTTCGCGCGGCGGACGAGGCGATCACCCAGCAAGTCCTGCTCGGTGACAATCGCGACGGCAGGCGCAGTGAAGCCATGGTCGAGCGGCACGACGACAAGGGCGACCGTGCCGCGGGTGGCAATCGCCTGCGTATCCTGCCAGCTGTCCGCCATCGCCACGCGGTCAAGCCCGTGATCGGCAAGCAGGCCCGCGATGCGTTGCCGCGATCCGGCGGAATAGCTGGCAAGGACCAGTCCGGTCTTGCCCAGTTTACGGGCATGGTCGGCCAGCGCGTCGTAGACATTTTCGGCGCGGCTGCGTTCGGGTCCAAAATCGCGCGGGCCATGAATGCCGAAATTGATCGTCCGCAGTCCTGAACTCGTCGACGGACTGCGGTTGTCTGTGACGTCACCGGGTTCCTCGAACGGCGTCGTCAGGTGAATGGGGCGGTCGGCGATTGCTGCGTCCCAGTCCCTGGTTGTCAGATACAGCGATTCGGGGGGCAGGGGGCGGTAACTGCCGGGGTCTGCCGATGCGGCACGGAGGCGGTTGGCGTGGTAATCAGTGATCGCGTCGAACCGCGCTTCGGCGGCACCCACGCTGCCGGCGTCGCGGACGATGATGTCGGCGTCGGTCAGATGATCGAACAGAGTCGATAAGCGGTCCTCGACCAGCGGCAGCCAGTGGTCCATGCCTGACAGGCGCCGCCCTTCGCTGATCGCCTGATAGAGCGGATCGCCGGTCGCGGTTGCGCCGAATGTTTCGCGGTAACGCGTGCGGAACCGCTTGATCGATTCCTCGTCCAACAACGATTCGGATGCGGGCAGCAGGGTAAAGCTGTCGATGCGCGCGATGGTGCGCTGGTCTGCCGGGTCGAACGCCCGCACGCTTTCGATCTCGTCGCCAAAAAAATCGAGGCGCAGCGCATGCGGCATCCCCGCCGGGAACAAATCGACCAGACTGCCCCGCACGGCAAAATCGCCAGCGTCGGCAACGGTTTCGCTACGGATATAGCCATTGGCTGCGAGCAGTTTGGCGAGGGCATCGCGGTCGATCCGCTCACCCGGGGCCAGCTTTGCCGTCAGTGCGCGCAGACGAAACGGCGTCAGCGTGCGTTGCGTGACGGCATTGACTGTCGTGATGAGCAGCTGGGGTTTGCCCGGCCTGCTTTGCAGCGCCGCCAGCGCCGCCATGCGCTCTGACGTTACCCGCAGGCTGGGCGAGGCCCGGTCGTAGGGCAGGCAATCCCACGCCGGAAACTGGACAATGTCGATGTCGGGCGCGAACCATAGTGCCGCATCGGCGACTGCGCGCATCGCCGCCTCATCCGCCGTGATCAGCACGGCGCGGGTGTCGGCTGCACGCGTCAGATCGGCCATCAGAGAGGGCAGAAATCCGTCGGGCACGCCGGCAAGTGTCAGCGGCGCCTGCGCTGACCTGATCCTGGCAATGTCGGTCATCGCGGGATCGGGATATAATCGAGCCGTTGCATCGCGGTCATCATCGGACCGGCGATGCGCGGCGGCGGGGCCTTGCTGCCAATCGCCCAGGCCATGATGTCGACATCGTCTTCATCCATCAGCCGTTCGTACCAGCTGATGTCATCATCGCTCCAGCGCCCCGCATGGCGGTCATAAAAACCACCGACCATCAGGTCCGCTTCCTTGGTGCCGCGATGCCAGCTGCGAAAGTGCAGGCGTTTCAGGCGGGTTTCGCGGTCCATGCTCATGATCCAAATTACATCGTCATTCCCGCTTTCGTAGGAATGACGGAGGGGTAAATAATTGCTAGCCCATACGCATGCGACCCGACCTTCTCAATCCGCTATTCGCCGAAATCGAGGTGCTGAAAGGTGTCGGCGCAGCGCTGGCGAAACCGCTGGCGCGATTGGGGCTGGGGCGGGTGATCGATGTCTTGTTCCATCTGCCGACCGGATCGGTGGTGCGCACGCGCGTGGATCGGCTCGACGATGCGGTGCCGGGAACACAGATCGGCGTCGTCGTCACGCCTGTCGACTATAAGCAGGGCGGGATGCGCGGACCGTTACGCGTGCAGGCCGTCGACAGCGCGGGTGATTATCTGAGCCTGACTTATTTCGGGCGCCACACCGGCTATGCCCGCAAGCTGTTGCCGCTCGGTGAGGCCAAGCTGGTGACGGGCAGGCTCGACCTTTACGGGCAGGAGCGCCAGATGGTGCATCCCGACCAGATTTTGAACCCTGATGAAGCGGTTGCCCTGAAAGAATCAATTTATCCGCTGTCCGAAGGGCTGACGGGACGGCGTCTGGCACAGCTCGCCGAACATGCGATATCGCGCGCGCCGGACCTGCCCGAATGGATCGAGCCGAGTTTGCTGGCACAGCGCGACTGGCCGACATGGCGCACGGCCGTGGCGACGGCGCACCACACACCAGACGATACATCGGCGCGCGACCGGCTGGCCTATGACGAAGTGTTTGCGAACCAGCTCGCGCTGATGCTGGTGCGCGCGTCATCGCGGCGCCGCAGGGGGGTGCCCTTGACCGGAGACGGGCGGCATCGTGCCGCGCTTCGGCTGCCCTATGCGCTGACCGGCGCGCAACGGCGGACGATCGCCGAGATCGAAGGCGATATGGCACAGGCGACGCCGATGGTCCGCCTGCTTCAGGGCGATGTCGGGTCGGGCAAGACACTGGTTGCGCTGCACGCGTTGCTGATCGCGGTAGAAGCGGGGGCGCAGGGCGCGTTGCTGGCGCCAACCGAAATTCTCGCGCGGCAGCATTTCGACAGCCTGTCGCGGCTGTTTGCCGGTGTCGATGTCAGGATCGCGATCCTGACAGGGCGCGACAAGGGGCGGGCGCGTGAAGCCACGCTGATGGGGCTGGCCGATGGCAGCATCGATATCCTCATCGGCACGCATGCGATTTTTCAGGAGGCGGTGACGTACAAGCGCCTCGGCCTGGCGGTCGTCGACGAACAGCACCGGTTCGGTGTCTCACAACGATTGCTCCTGACCGGCAAGGCGGACACGCCACCGCACTTGCTGGCAATGACGGCGACGCCGATCCCGCGGACCCTGACGCTGACCAATTATGGCGAAATGGACGTCAGCCGGATCGACGAAATGCCACCAGGGCGAACGCCGGTCGAAACGCGGGTGATTGCCGTCGAGCGGATCGAAGATGTGGTCGCCGGGCTTGATCGCCATATCGCAGCGGGCAGGCAGGCATTCTGGGTCTGTCCGCTGGTCGAGGAGAATGAGCTGGCAGACCGTGCCGCGGTCGAAGCGCGTGCCGCGGCGCTCAAACGGCGCTTTGGCGACATGATCGGGCTGGTCCACGGACGGATGAAAGGGCCGGAGAAGGACGCCGTGATGGACGCATTTGCGGGCGGCGCGCTGAAAGTGCTCGTCGCGACGACCGTGATCGAGGTTGGCGTTGATGTTCCCAATGCCTCGCTCATCGTGGTCGAGGACGCAGAGCGTTTTGGTCTGGCCCAGCTTCACCAGTTGCGCGGGCGCGTGGGGCGCGGCGCGGAGAAGTCTGTCTGCCTGCTGCTGCGTGGCAATGCCTTAAGTGAAACGGCGCGGGCGCGGCTCGCGCTGATGCGTGAAACCAATGACGGCTTTCGCATTGCCGAAGAGGATCTGCGCCTGCGCGGCGGCGGCGAGGTTCTGGGCACCAGGCAGTCGGGCGAGGCGCGCTTCCGGCTGGCAACGGCGGAACAGGTCCATGATTTCAGCCCGGTCGCAACCGACGATGCGCGGTTGCTGGTCGACCGGGATGGCGGGCTGGACGGTCCGCGGGGGCAGGCGGCGCGGATCGCATTATATCTTTTCGAACGCGATGCAGCAGTGGCGTTGCTGCGTTCGGGTTAGAGCGGGATGACGTCACAGGGCAATCACGGTGGTGAAATCTGACGTCATCCCGCTCTAGCCGAACAGCTTGCAGAAGACGGCCAGTTCGTCGAGGTCGATCGGATCACGGAACTGCATGCCGACACGGTCCGCCAGCACCCAGACAACCGTGGCGCGGATCCAGCCCAGCGTCGGCAGGTCGATGCGCACGGGATCGCGTTCGCACAATGGTGCTTCCGTCACAGCCATCAGGCCGCCATTCGACATGTTCAGGATTCGCGCGCCAAACGTCCGCCCCTCGCGATCACACATCAGCGTGTCGAGTGCGACGCTCGCACGCTCACGCCTGCGACGTTCGGTTTCAAGCATATGGCTCGTCATGTCAGGGGCAGCAGCAATCATGCGGGTAAAATGCGCCCTAATCGCTGGCATAGCCGTAAACAGGGGCAGTTAAGGCGCCGGTTACCGTATGATCAGGCCGTGAAGCTTTTTGCCCGCTGAAATGCGGACTGGGTCCGTGCCGGGCATGATCAATGTGTTTTCGCCTGCCTTTTCGCCATCGACCCGTGCGCCGCCGCCCGCGATCAGGCGACGTGCTTCCCCTTTCGATGTCACAAAGCCAAGCGCAAGCAGCGCATCGACGATGTTGATCGCTTCGGTCGCGATGGCATGGCTGGGCAACGCATCCCCTTTTACCTGATCGCCATGCGCCAGCGCAGTTGCGGCATCGGCAAGGATTTTCTTGGCATCATTCTCCTCTTCGCCCTGCAACCTCTCTAGCCGCGCGATTTCATCCAGTGGCACGTCGGTGAACAGACGCAGGAAACGGCCGACATCGGCGCCTTGGGTGTTCCGCCAGAACGTCCAGTAGTCATAGGGGCGCAGCGCGTTTTCGTTGAGCCACACTGCGCCCGCCGCCGTCTTGCCCATCTTGCCGCCGTCGGCCGTGGTGATCAGCGGCGTCGTCAGACCGAACATCTGCGTGCCGTCGATCCGCCGCGCCAGTTCGATGCCACTCACGATGTTGCCCCATTGATCAGACCCGCCCATTTGCAACCGGCATCCGACACGGCGGGACAGTTCCAGAAAATCATAGGCTTGCAAGATCATGTAGTTGAATTCGAGAAAGGTCAGCGGCTGTTCGCGGTCGAGCCGCAGTTTGACGGAATCGAATGTCAGCATGCGGTTGATCGTGAAATGCCTGCCGACATCACGCAGAAACGGAATATAGTCGAGGGTGTCGAGCCAGTCGGCATTGTTGACCAGAACGGCATCGGTCGGGCGATCACCAAAGGTCACGAACCGTTCGAAGACACGGCGGATACTCGCGATGTTTGCGGCGATGTCGGCATCGGTCAGAAGCTTGCGCGTCGCGTCCTTGCCCGACGGATCGCCGACCCTGGTCGTGCCCCCGCCCATCACGATGATCGGCTTGTGCCCCGCCTGTTGCAGACGGCGGAGCATCATGATCTGGACAAGGCTGCCGACATGAAGCGAAGGCGCCGTCGCATCGAATCCGATATAGCCGGGAACCACCTGCGCCGTGGCAAGCCTGTCAAGACCGGTTGCATCGGTCATCTGGTGGATATAGCCGCGTGTATCGAGCAGTCGGAGAAGATCGGATATATATTCGGTCATGATGCGCGTGCGCTTAGCAAGGGGAATGACATTTGGGTAGCTTCAGCAGGGCCTTGCAACCGCATCCGGACTCGCCGGTGTCGTCGATCCGGTCGATCATGGTTCACGGCGAACGCATGACGGACGGAAAGCTCCGCTTGCGTTACCATATCGACGCATCGCGTCACGACCTGATGCTGCCCGCGCCTGCCATAGCCGCGCGGACGGACAGTCTTTGGCAGACGACCTGTCTGGAGATGTTCGGACGGATGCCGGGGGAAACAGGCTATTGCGAGTTCAACTTTTCGCCATCGACATTATGGGCGGCATACCGGTTCGAATCCTATCGGGCAGGGATGGCAGAGCTGTTGCTTGAAACACCGCCCGAAATCGCCGTCGATGCCTGCGACACGCATGTCGTGCTTGAGGCCCGGGTTGCCGTGCCCGCGCCATGGAGGTTGCGCGACATCGAACTCGGTCTTTCCGCCGTGATCGAGAGTGCCGACGGGACGATATCCTATTGGGCGCTGGCGCATCCGCTCGGTGCCGCCGATTTTCATCATGCTGCTGGCTTTGCGCTGACGCTTCCCATGCTGGAGCAGGTATGACATTCGGGATTGACCGCCTGCTCGCCGAACCGGAATTGTCCGCGCCGTTACGGGGCAGGCGAGTCGCCCTGCTCGCGCATCCGGCATCGGTGACCCGTGATCTGACGCATTCGCTCGACGCACTGATCGCATCGGGGGTCAACATCACCGCAGCGTTCGGACCGCAGCACGGCCTGCGTGGCGACAAGCAGGACAATATGGTCGAATCGCCTGACTTTACCGATCCGGTCCACGGCATTCCGGTGTTCAGCCTTTATGGCGAGGTGCGCCGCCCTACGGCGCAATCGCTCGACATGTTCGATATCATCGTGATTGATTTACAGGATCTTGGCTGTCGCATTTACACGTTCATCACGACTTTGCTTTACATCCTTGAAGCGGCGGCGGCGCATGGCAAAACCGTCTGGGTGCTCGACCGGCCGAACCCTGCCGGACGCCCCGTCGAAGGGCTGACATTGCGGCCCGGCTGGGAAAGTTTCGTGGGCGCAGGGCCGATCCCGATGCGTCATGGGCTGACGCTGGGAGAGCTTGGGCACTGGTTTGTCACGCACTTCAGGCTCGATGTCGACTATCGGGTGATCGAGATGGCGGCCTATCGACCCGATACAGGCCCCGGTTTCGGCTGGCCGGTCGATCACATCTGGATCAATCCCAGCCCCAATGCGCCGAACCTCAACATGGCACGTGCCTATGCGGGCACTGTGTTGCTCGAAGGAACCACGCTGTCCGAAGGCCGGGGGACGACGCGGCCGCTCGAAATCTTTGGCGCGCCCGATATCGACGCCCGGGCCGTTCACGCGGAAATGCAGCGGCTTGCGCCGCAGTGGCTGACCGGTTGCATCCTGCGCGAGATTTCGTTCGAGCCGACGTTTCACAAGCATGTCGGGCGTCTGTGCAGCGGCTTGCATATTCATGCCGAAGGGCCAGCCTATGACCATCAGGCGTTCAGACCGTGGCGGGTTCAGGCGCTGGCGTTCAAGGCAATCCGGATTTTATATCCCGATTATGATCTGTGGCGTGATTTTCAATATGAATATGCGTTCGGCAAACTGGCGATCGACGTGATCAACGGGGGACCGTTGCTGCGTGAATGGGTGGATGACATGGCGGCGGCGCCCGCTGATCTCGACGCGCTGACGACGCCCGATGAGTCCGCCTGGGTTGAGGCGCGACGCGACGTCCTGCGCGAGTGACGTCTTAATAAAGCCTGCCGTTCGCTTAACATTCCATGCACCATGTCTTTACGTCCTTTCGTTATAGGCTTGGCGCACAAGAGGGTTTCCGCGCACTTTATGCGTATTTAAGGACCGGGATGATCGGACAGGCACTTTTTCTGGGATCATCCCGCGACGCCGCCGATGCGCTGCTTGCGCTTGTACGCGCAGAGGGCAGTGCCGCCCACGCGCATCCGAAATCAGACATATTGATTCAAGGCCCCGAAGCAGCACGCAACATGGCTGATATCGTGCATTTGCTGTGCCTGTTGCACGGACGGCATCCCGGTGTGATCGATCATGCCGTCAATCGGGTGCCGAATACCGGAACACGTGCCTTTCTTGTCGATGCGGCTGCGGCATTCTCGCATGAGCGCGCTTTGCTGACAAAGCTGGTCGTGGCGGTCGGCCCCTTGCCCAGCACGCCGGGGCAGGCGGATACCGAAACGACTGTCCTTGCCCAGCATCATGCGATCGACATGCTGGCCCAGTCCGAACGCACCGGGTGCGCGCTGGGTGCCGCGCTTGCCGTTCTTGCCGACTGGAACGCCGTGCGACCTGTCCTGGAGACTGCCTCGCGCAGGTTGTCGCTCGAATTCGATCGATCGGACGTGCCCGGTGCCGGTGTCATCGCATCAGTCATACGCGCCACCCAGAACACGGCGGCCGCGGATCGTGCCATGCTGTTCGGCGCGCAGCAGATTGTCGCGCAGCACCGGGGCCTGTGGGATCTGCTCGAAGCGCGGGCAATTGCGCGGACTGATTACTGACAGGTCCCCGCTCTAAAGGCTTGCCCTGTCGGCGCAGGCTCGCCTATCGCTGTTGACGTTAACGTCAAAGGCACAGCGCACATGAAATTCACGGGTACGTCCGACTATGTCGCAACCGACGATCTGAAAGTCGCAGTCAATGCCGCAGTGACGTTGCGTCGTCCATTGCTCGTCAAAGGCGAACCGGGGACCGGCAAGACTGTCCTGGCGCATGAGATTGCGAGGGCCGCCGGTGCGCCGTTGATCGAATGGCATGTCAAATCAACGACCAAGGCGCATCAGGGACTTTACGAATATGATGCTGTGGCGCGTCTGCGTGATGGTCAGCTTGGCGACGCGCGCGTTCACGATATTTCGAACTATATCCGCAAGGGCAAATTGTGGGAGGCGTTCACGTCGCCGGTGCTTCCCGTGCTGCTGATCGACGAAATCGACAAGGCCGACATCGAATTTCCCAACGACCTGTTGCAGGAACTCGACCGGATGTCGTTCGACGTCTATGAAACGCATGAAACGATTGCGGCAAAGGACCGGCCGATCGTCATCATCACATCGAATAATGAAAAGGAATTGCCTGACGCATTTCTGCGCCGCTGCTTTTTCCATTATATCAGATTTCCTGACCGGTCGACGATGCAAGCCATTGTCGACGTTCATTTTCCGGGAATTCAAAAGATACTTGTCAGCAAGGCGATGGATATATTCTATGATGTGCGCGACGTTCCGGGCCTCAAGAAAAAACCATCGACGAGCGAATTGCTTGACTGGCTGAAACTGTTGCTTGCCGAAGAGATGCCGCTTGACGTCCTGCAATCGCGCGATCCGTCAAAAGCGATTCCGCCGCTGCACGGGGCACTTTTGAAGAACGAACAGGACGTGATGCTGTTCGAACGGCTGGCTTTCATGGCGCGCCGCCAGAGCAGCAATGCGTGATGCGTTGGCGTTGCGGCTGGGTCTGACCAAACGCGTTATTTCGCGGGTGCGCGGATGACGGGCTTCATGTCAGTCCAGGCGTCGTCCACCAGGGCCTTGATCATGTCGAGCATGGCGTAGCGCTGCCGGTACATGCTTCGCTTCTTGGCCGGGATGTCGGCCTCTGCGCGCCGTTCACCATGGAGCGGCAGATCGAACCACCATGCGTCGACACGAACCCCGCCGCGGTCGCGCCAGATCTCGTCATAGTCCAGCGCGAGTGACCGCATGATGTCGCGACCAAAATAGGGATGGCGATTATGTCGTCCCCGGTCGGATATTGCGTGAATTTCGGTGACACCAATGTTCGCGCACAGCATGCGGAACAATTCGATCAGCAGATCGCGTGGCCGTATTCCCTGTGCCTGCTTGGTCAGGACCCGGTACCGGTCGAGGATATCTGGCAGATTGCGTCCCTGTATTCCGCCGATCATCGCGCGCATGCCCGAAGGTATCGGCTCCAGCGCGAAAACGAGCGAGAACAGGCGCGTGTCTCCCTCAAACAGGTTGAGCGTCAGCACTCCTTCGCGATGAAACCAGATCGGCTTGTCCATGACAATATGAAGGGCGTCCGCAATGGCAGGAAGCGCGATCAGGTCGATCGACCGGGTCACGGCGAAATCCAGCGGTGGCAGCATGGTCAGTGTCGTCACATGCGTCGTGAAACGGGCAAGCCGTTCTGCCACTGACCATCCGGCGCAGAAATAAGGCGCCCTGACAAAGGCCAGCGCTTCAGGACGGTCATCGACCAATCGTCCCAATGCCGATGTCTCCGGCGCCGCAAGCAGTGGCGTATAGGCCTGTGCATGACGCCAGCGATCGATATGGAATTTTGTCCGGTTCAGCCGTGCCGGAACGCCGTTACCTGGCGATAGCGCCGCGAGCATGTCGCGAAATCGCTGATTTTCCATCGATGTCATGCGAATCCCCGCCGCCCACGCACGCCATGATGCGAACTGAATCAAATGTCGATTACGTAAGCGATTTCATAATCACCCCAGCGTCGTCCGGCGATGATCATCGGCACATAAACGCCGCGCGCGATGTGGTAGGTACCGTCATCATTCTCGCGTCGATAGACCGCGAGATGGAAGGATTTGGTGCTCAGCTTGGCGACCCGGTCGGTCTCGTCGTCGATGATGATCCGGTTGCGGCAATGCGCCGCATCGTAAACCGGATCGCCGGTCGGTTTTTTGCTGTACCGCGTCGTGTGCGTGGGCAGATAACTGTTTACATCAGAACATACGCTGGTGATGATCTCGGCTTCCGATGCGACGACACGGTCAAGTTCAGGGCGCCACACGGCATCTGCAAATTCGTTGAACCGGGTATCGAAGCGGGCCGGGTTCGATCCGGCAATGGGGCGGTAATTGACGTCGAAAACATCCGCAATGCCGATCGTTCCGGCTTCGATCGCAGTTTCGACGAGGTTTACGAAACGACGGGCCTCTACCCGCGCAATGTCCACGATGCGCTGATCCGCCGGTGCAAAACCGCTGTGGACGATCATGTCGAGCATCTGATTTGCGCCGAGTTCGAGCGTTCCCATCGTCGTGATGATGTCATCGAACCGCCCGCGATTGGCGATGGCGGTTTCGGCAAAGCCATCCAGTTCGTCGCCGACACGACAGACGCTGTCGTGTATCAGGCTGGTCGACCGCGCAATGTCATCGGTCTGGCGATCAACCTGACCGACAAGATCAATGACTTCGGCCACGGTTTCGGTAATGCGCGTCAGCCCTGCTTCGGCGTGACGGCTGCGGACCATCGTGTTCTGAATTTCGGCGACAAACGTTGCGCCTTCATTTGTCAGCGAATCCATCGTAACGCCGATGTCGTCGACGGCGTTGCGCGTGTCGTTGGCAAGTTTTTTGACTTCCGCTGCCACGACCGCAAATGTGCGACCGGCGTCTCCGGCCTTTTCGGCCTCGATCGCGGCATTCAGCGCCAGCATGTTGGTCGTCCGGGCAATGCCGCCGATAATCTGCGTTGTCCGCCGGACCTGCGCCATTGCCGATGAAAATGCGGCGATCTGATTCGCCAGCCGCTTCACCATCGTTGTCATCTGGGCGAATTCGCCAATCGATTCGGCGACAATCGCGGCACCATCTGTCAGCCGCACACGTGCGCTGTCCGACAGCATCCGTGCCTCATCGGTCGCGTCGGTCACTTGCCGCTGATCATTTTCCAGGCTGGCCATCACGGCCTGAAGCTCGGTCAGTATCTTGGTGTGATCGGCGACGCTGGCTGCAACCGACTGGACCTGGCCTGTGGCGTCGGCGCACCCCACGGCCAGCATGCCGCACTGCTGTGCCGCCTGGCCAAGATGATGCGCGTTGTCGGCTTTTATCGGCGATTGATACATGCGGATGACTCGTTGCGATTGGCAACCATATCAAGCGGGGATTGAAAAGCCGTTAACCAACGCCTGACTTGCCGCATTTGCAAAGCAGAGCCATAGCCATGTGATGTTCTTCAATTTTCTCGATGAGCTTCGCGGGGCTGGCATATCCGCGGGCATGAAGGAGCATCTCGTCTTGCTCGACGCACTTGATCGTGACGTCATCGACAGGACGCCTGAACAATTTTATTTTCTGTCGCGTGCGATTTACGTGAAAGATGAAGGGCTGATCGATCGCTTCGATCAGGTCTTTGCCAAGGTTTTCAACGGGATCGCGACCAGTTTTGGTGACCAGAACGCCGAAATTCCGGCCGAATGGCTGCGCGCAGGGGCCGAAAAATTCCTGTCGCCAGAGGACATGGCCGCCATCGAAACGCTCGGGTCGTGGGGCCAGATCATGGACGCGCTCAGACAGCGGCTGGAGGAGCAGAAAGAGCGCCATGAGGGCGGCAGCAAATGGATCGGGACCGGTGGCACCTCACCGTTCGGCAATAGCGGTTATAATCCCGAAGGCGTGCGGATCGGCGGCGACAAAGAAAATGCGGGCGGCAAGCATGGCCGGGCGCTGAAAGTCTGGGACAAGCGCGAATTCAAAAATCTCGATTCAACGAAGGAACTGGGCACGCGCAACATCAAGATCGCACTGCGCCGCCTGCGCCGGTTCGCGCGCGAAGGTGCTCTTGACGAGCTTGACATGGATGCGACCATCAACGGCACCGCGCGGCAGGGGTGGCTTGACATTCACATGCGCGCAGAACGGCATAACGCGGTGAAACTGCTCTTGTTTCTCGATGTTGGCGGATCGATGGATCCGCATATCAAGCTGTGCGAAGAATTGTTCAGCGCGGCGACGAGCGAATTCAAGAATCTCGAATTTTTCTACTTCCACAATTGTCCCTATGAAGGGGTGTGGAAAGACAACAGGCGCCGTTTTACCGAGCGGACCCCGACCTGGGATGTGCTCCACAAATATGGGCATGACTACAAGCTGATTTTCGTCGGGGACGCGTCGATGAGTCCGTACGAGATTTCGCATCCCGGCGGGTCGGTCGAACATTTTAACGAGGAATCGGGGACGGTGTGGATGCAGCGGATGACGACGACCTATCCGGCAGCGGCGTGGCTGAATCCCGTGCCCGAAGCGCATTGGAGCTATTCGCAGTCGATTGCGCTTCTCAAAAACCTGATGAACGATCGCATGTATCCGCTGACGCTGGACGGGCTGGATGATGCGATGCGGTGCCTGACGCGGAAAAACTAGGCGTTGAGTTCAAGCTGCAGTTTCTGCGCTTTCTGCCAGAATTTGTCGGCAAGATCGCGACGCCGTTCACGCGCCTGATCAGTCACCGCACGCGCCGCCGCTGATGCTTCTTCGGCGGCCCGCCGGGAATAATATCGAAAATCAGATTCCATCATGCGACCCCTGGATCGAATCGACGCCCAAGATTTAGGAAAAAGAGGTTACGAAATCGTTTGCAAATTTGCAAATCTGCAAAACTGTCCTGATTGACCGTCGCGTTCCACCGCCATATCGGGACCATATGCCCCGGTAGCTCAGCAGGACAGAGCAACGGTTTCCTAAACCGCAGGTCGGGAGTTCGAGTCTCTCCCGGGGCACCAGTAAATCCGGCTTATGGCGTCGTACGAACCACGTCCTTGCCCGGCTGGTCTGTCATGCGTGTCATGAACGCAGCCTCAGGTCATCGTTCGGCATCCATCATCATCTGGAGCATGCGCCGGGCTTCCACCGCGTTCTGATCGCTTTTTAGAAGCAGTTCCTCTGGTTGCCCGCCGATCAGTGCCAGCATCTTTTCAATCTCTTCCGACGCGAAAATATCTTCTTCAAGGACAGGTTTCAGGAATTCCTTGGAATCATCCAGTCCCGCGCCGCCGGGCGTCGCCTGTCCAAAGAAATAATGACAGCGATTGCGCGTCGCAGGGGTCACGGCGTGAAAGACCCGGATCGTGGAAATTGGTTCTCCCGCCTTGTCCGGGTGATCGGCCGGGTAAGTGACGTCAGCGATGCCCGCGTGAAACCCGGGAAGGTAAAAATCCATGCCGCTCAGCCGGTCGACCATGCCGTCATACCCCTTGAGCGCGCGAATCGATTGCGTTGCGGGCGAGTTGCGCATCATCCGCCGGCTGCTGATGAAGCCCGGGCGCTTCGTCCTGACCTCCGGTGTCGTGGCGTCGTCGATGGTTCCGATGCTGCTGCTGTGGAGAATGGCGAGGTGGCTGAGGTCGAGCAGATTGTCATTAAGCAACTGATATCGGCATGCCACTTCGTGTGTGTAAAAGGGGGCGGCGACCATGCCGTTTCCGCGAAATCCGATCGCGTCGAGATCGGGCAGCAATGCAGCGTCGGCAAGGTCGGGATCGCCCGTCCATATCCACAGCCACATCCCGTGTTCGACCAACGGATATGTCGGTATCCTGTACGTCGCGGGAACCTTGTCCTGCGCCGGAATCCCTGTGCACCGGCCATCCGGCCCGAAAGAAATGCCATGATAGCCGCAAACGATATCGTCTGCACGCACGCTGCCGGCACCCAGCGGAAAATGCCGGTGGGGACAGCGACCGCCAACCGCGACGGCGTCACCATTTTCCTTGCGGTACAATGCCATAGGCTGATTCAGGATGATCCGCGACAGTGGCTGGCGTGTCACGTCGCGCGCGAACGCCGCCACATACCAGCCGTTGCGAACGGCAAAGCTGCCTTCCCGGAATGGATACATGCGAACACCTCTCTTACGGCAAAATCGACCGGGCGGTCGAAACAAGCGGCCATCTTCATCGATTTTTGGGAATGTGCTGGTCGATCATCGTGACGGCACAAAGGCCGATGAGGGTCAGTCCGGCAAGGATGATCAGATAATATGTCGGGTCCGTCCCGTTCAGCGACAACAGAGCGCCACCGATCAGCGTGGATGTCACGCCGCCGAACCGTCCCATCATGATCCCGATGCCGATGCCGCGCGCCCGGCAGCTTGTCGGATAGGCATGTGCCAGCAACGCATAGGTAATGGCGATCGCCGCGCCGATGAACCCGCCGATCAATGCCGTTAACCCGATGATGTTATAGCTGGTCAGGCCATGTTCCGGTACCGCTGATCCCGACAGCAGGACCGCAAGTGACACGATCGCCCCCAGCGCAACCGCCAGGCAGGCGAGCAGCGGCAGTCGCGACCCGATTTGCCCCAGGAAAAATGAAATGAATGCCGCACCGGCAACTGCTGCCAGACTGTTGGTGAAGGTCATCTTGATGGCAAAGGCCATGCTATAGCCCTTGGCTGTCATCATGACGGGAGTCCACGCCGCCATCGAATAGGCAATGAAATTGATCACATAAAATTGCGTCCAGACACTCAGATTGAACCGGAGCCGCGCCCGGGACAGGACCGTCGTCGCGGCGAGGGGGGCATCATCCTGCATCGGTGAAGTGGATTTCGCCGGGACTGCGGCCGGTTCTGCCAAAACGACCAGCATGATCAGACTGATGACGATCGTCACAAGTCCGCACAGCACGAAGCATCCTTTCCAGCCCATTGCAGAGAGCCACCACAGCACGGCGCCCGCACCGACCACGCCGCCAAATGGTGTGCTCGCCGACAAGATGGCAATGGCCGTCGGTCGCGCGCGCGGTGGCAGCCATTCACTCGCCAGCGCCATGCCATTGGGGGCCGCGGCCCCAAAGCCGAGACCGGTGACAAGCCGCAAAATCGCCAATTCGCTTACACTGCCAGTCAGGCTCGCCGCAGCGGTCGAACATCCGAACAGGACCGTTGCACCGACCAGTGTCGCCTTTCGTCCATAGCGGTCGCCGATCCAGCCACCTGCGCTGGCACCAAAGGCCATGCCAATCAACGCGCCGCCCATCGCCGGGCCGAACGCAGCCTTTGTCGTTCCCCATTCGGCAATGATGACCGGCGACACGAGTGCGAGAAGCTGAATATCGAGCCCGTCGATGATCAGCCCGAGCATGATCACCACGACGATCGCAATTTGCCGCGCGCCGATGCTGTGCTGATCGCGTTGCGTCAACACATGGCTCTGCCGGTCACACCGCACGCATCAGAATGCAAATCCCGCGCGCACGCCATACGTGCGGGGTGCATCGATATAGGCCTGCGCGTAGCTGCCGATGACTGTCCCGGCCTGACGCAGCTGATTGCCGCCCCAGCTCGAATAAGTGGCTGTGTTTTCAAGGTTGCGACCCCAGACCGTGAAACTGAACCGGTCGCCGGCTGTGCGATACGTCAGCGACACATCACTTTTCCAGTGCGAATCCTGAAATGCCAGCGCGACATTGGGGTGCGTGTAATCGAGCCATTTGCCACTTTCGTGGTGAGTGGCGACATTTCCGATGATCTTGGCACCGCTGGCCAGTTCAAACTGTTGCTCATAGCTCAAATTCAATGTGAGTGTCGGCGAGTTCGGCAAGGTGAAGCCGCTCAAGCTCGGGTCGGCGACGTTCACGAACTGCCCGTTGTTCTGCAAAATCGCAAGTTTGGTAAAACCGGTGTTCTGGATTTTGGCATTTAACAGGCTGACACCGGCAGAAAACGTGCCGCCCCGGATCAGCTTGGCGGTCAGATCGATATCGGCACCATAGATTCTCGACTTGCGTATGTTGGCATAGATGTTCTGAAACCCCGAAACGCCATTGACGATCAGTTCAAGGCGCTGATTGACCTGAAAACCGCCATAATCATAATAAAAACCCTCGGCATTGAAACGCACGCGATTGTTCAGAAAGGTCGATTTGAAGCCTGCCGTATAGGCTTTCAGGTTGACTTCGTCATAGCGCCGACCCCGGCTCAGCCCGGTCAGTGTCGCGGTCGATGCCGACTGGAACGAACCCGGAAGATAGCCGTCCTGGACGTTGGCATAGAGCAGGACATCTTCAGCAAGGTCAAACTGCGCACCGATTTTCCATGACAGATGTTTCCATTGCGGAAAGTTTGACTCGTTCAGGTCGACCGCAGACCCGCTCAGCGTTCCCTTCACGGCCTTGCGATCCCATGACTGGCGCAGACCGCCTTCGATCCGGATGCGCTCTGTCACCGGAATTTCGACATTGGCGAACACCGCATAATTATATTCGCGATAGTTGAGCGGACCGTTGACCACCGGACCTGCGCGATACGCCAGTTGCAGCGAACTGTTGGGCGTTTCATATTTATGTTGCAGCACACCGATCACGGCACGCAGCTTTCCCTGATTATATGTCAGCCGGGCTTCGTTCTGGATATCCTTGGTATCCTCACGGAAATTGAACGTGTTGTTGGATTGAAAGATTCCCGAAGGTCTCAGGCCGCTCGCATTCAGTTGTTCGCCGCTATACTGGTTATATCCGCCCACATAGGTCAGCCGGAGCGTGTCGGTCATCGAATAATCGACCTCTCCACTGATCAGATAGACCTTGTTCTGATCATATCCCTGGTTACGCAGATCATTGAAGTTGGCGACCCCGACGACGCCTGATGCAGGCACTGGCGATACAAACCACGGGTCGCCATTGGCAGCCGGATCGAACGGCCGGACATGGACCGAATACCCGCGGCCTCTCCGTGTCGAATAAGTGCCTGCCAGCCATATCGACAGCCGGTCGGTCGGATGCCAGCCGAGGCTCAGCCGCCCGGACATGGTATTGGCGTTCAGCGAGCCGTTGCTCATGTAACCGTCGCGATTGATATAGTCCAGGGCGGCCCGCAACGCGAACCGATCGGAAAAGGGGAGGTTGGCGGCGGCAAAGGCATGAACCAGCGCGTAATTGCCGCCTTCGATGAAACCTTCCGCAGAAATCCTGTCAAAGCTCGGGCGCTTGCTGCTGATAACCACGGCCCCGCCAACTGCATTGCGGCCATAAAGCACCCCCTGCGGTCCCTTTAGCGCTTGAATGTTCGCAACGTCGAACAGGGCAAATTGCTGCGCGTTTTTTGGCAGTGTCAGTCCGTCAAGCTGAACCTCGACGGCTACGGGTGTTTGCGATTGCGTGTCGGATTGGCCAAGGCCGCGCGAGACGACGATGACACTCTGCCGCGACGGCTGGATGATAATGCCCGCCGTCTGGCTCGTCAGCCGGGTGATGTCGGTCACGCCGCGCGAAACAAGGTCCTTGTTCCCAATGACCTGAACGGCGGCTGCGGTCTTTTGCAGATCCTCCTCGCGCTTCTGCGCGGTTACGACAATATCCTCAAGTCCCTGCGCCTCACGGTCGGCAGTGGCAACCGACGTTGCCGCGGCAGGCGCCGCCTGCGCCTGTGCCAGTGCCGGCATGGCCACGGCAATTGCCGATCCATATATTTGCAAAGCGCGGACGTCGATCATCCCAATCCCTCCTGTCTTTTTTTGAGCGAAGCCCGCAAGCCTGCCTGACTCATGACAATATAAGCACGTTCGGTGCTGGCATGCTTTGTGGCGACACCGGCATTTGTCGCTGCGAGACAAAAGAGGGAAGCGCAGCATCACCTCGCCTGTCCTGAAACTCACGGACCCCCTTGCCCAACAGACGCTGGCATCTGGCGGAAGAGGTGGGATTCGAACCCACGGACAGCTTGCACCGTCGCTGGTTTTCAAGACCAGTTCCTTAAACCACTCGGACACTCTTCCCTGTTGACAGGCCTTTAGCGGTGGCACGGGTTTGCGTGCAAGCGTTGCGACAAAAGCAATTCCCGAATGCGGCGGAGTGTGCCACTGTCGCTTGATGCAAAGGGCAGTCTTTTTCGGCGCACTCGTGCTTGCGGTCTTCTCACCGCTGTCCGGCCTGGGTGGCAGCCGTGCGGCTGCGCAGGAGGACAGCGGATTTGCCGCTTACGCAGCGGCTCTCGGGCGGCAGGCGATTGCACAGGGGGTGAGCCGGGCGACCGTCGATGCCGTCGTTCCGACGTTGACATTCAACGCGCGCGTCGTCGAGCTTGACCGGGCGCAGCCGGGGGCGGATCCCACCGTCATTCCCCAGTTCGCGCCATATCGTGTCAAGCATGTCGACAGTGCGCGGATCAACCGCGGGCAGGCGAAATATGCGGCACTGCGCCCCCTGCTCGGGCGGGTCGAACGCGAAACCGGCGTACCCGAAGGGATCATGGTTTCCATTTATGGCAATGAAACCAATTATGGTGCGTTTACCGGCATGTTTGATTTGCCGCGTTCGCTGGCGACGCTGGCCTATGAAGGGCGGCGCCGGGCCTTGTTCGAAAGCGAATTTATCGCATCGCTGAAAATTATCGATACCGGTATCCCGCGTGACGCGATTGCCGGAAGCTGGGCTGGCGCGACGGGTTATCCGCAATTCCTGCCGTCAATGTATCTGCGGCTCGCGCGGGACGGTGATGGCGACGGCAAGATCGACATCTGGCGCAGCGAAGCCGATGCGCTGGCGTCGATTGCAAATTATTTCGTGACCGCAGGATGGAAAGCCAACCAGCCATGGGGGGTTGCCGTGCGCGTGCCTGCGACACTTGATCGTGCGGGCATCGTCAACCGGACGCTCAGCCCGCGTTGTCCGCGGGTGCACAATCGCCACAGCCGGTGGATGACGATGGCCGAGTGGCGGGCGCTGGGGGTCGTGCCATCGGGACGGACATTGCCCGATGCGACACTGGCGACATTGCTCGAACCCGATGGTCCTGATGCGACGGCCTATCTGCTGACCGGCAATTACCGGGTCATTCTGGATTATAATTGTTCGAATTTTTACGCGCTGGCGGTCGGATTGCTGTCTGATGCGGTTGCGGGCTGACGTGCGGTTCGTCCAATAGTCTATCGTGCAAGGATTATCATGAAGCCTTATTCCCTGACAGCCGCGTTCATACTCGCCGCCGCCTATCCCGCCACGGCGGCAGCCCCGCCTTACGACACGACGGCACCCGTGGCGTACATGGTCGACCTGTCGTCGGGAGCCGTTCTTTATGCCAAGGATGCCGACCGCCGGATGCCGCCAGCGTCGATGGCGAAAATGATGACAGTCTATGTCGCGTTCGACATGCTCAAAAAGGGTGAATTGAAACTCGACAAGATGGTCGAAGTGCGTCCCGAAACCTGGACCCGTTGGCATGGCCCTGCGGCGGGGTCGACGATGTTCCTGTCGACGGGTGAAAAGGTCAGTGTCGAAAATCTGCTGAAGGGAATTGTGACGCTGTCGGGCAATGACGCCTGTGTCGTGCTGGCCGAAGGCGTGTCGGGCACCGAAGCAGCGTTCGTGCAGCGGATGAACGACGCGGCACAAAAACTTGGTCTGGCCAACAGCCGTTTCGGCAATTCGAACGGCTGGCCCGACGAAGGGCGGACTTATACGACTGCACGCGATCTGGCGACGCTGGCCAAAGCGACGATCGAGGATCATCCGGCACTGTACAAGAAATTTTATGCACTGAAGGAATTCACCTGGGGCAAGACCCTGGGGTCGAATGCCGATATTACCCAGGCCAACCGTGACCCGCTGCTGGGCCGGGTTGCGGGTGCGGATGGCCTGAAGACGGGGCATACGGATGAAGCGGGTTACGGCTTTACCGGATCCGCCGAGCAGGGTGGGCGACGCATCGTGATGGTCGTGGCCGGGCTCGACAGTTTCAATGGACGGATTGCTGAATCAGTCAAGTTCATGGATTGGGGGTTCAGGGCATGGGCCGCAAAACCGCTGTTTCCAAAAGGCCGGCGGGTTGAGACCGCAGAGGTACAGCTTGGCAACGCGTCCACCGTGGGACTGGTCGCGCCGCGCGATCTGGCGGTGACGCTGCCCGCAGGTGCGACCGCCAGCATGACGGTCAAGGTGGTGTATGACGGGCCGGTGAAGGCGCCGATCAAGGCGGGTCAGCATATTGCCGACCTCGTCGTGACAACGCCCGAAACGGGGGCGCAGACGATGCCGCTGGTGGCCGAGGCGGACGTTGGCGAGGCCGGGTTCTTCGGTCGCCTCTGGGCAGGGCTAAGGTCGCTCGTCGGGGCGTGAGGCCGGGCCGGTTCATCACGCTGGAAGGGGGCGAGGGGGTCGGCAAGTCGACGCAGGCGACCCGGCTGGCCATGTCGCTGCGCGCGCAAAAGATCGATGTTGTCGTCACGCGTGAGCCGGGCGGAACAGCCGGGGCAGAGGCGATCCGCGCGCTCCTTATGACGGGTGCACAGGACCGGTGGAGCGCGCGTGCAGAGGCGTTGCTGTTTGCGGCGGCACGGACCGATCATGTCGAAAAGATCATACACCCCGCACTTGCACGCGGTGCGTGGGTGATTTGTGACCGGTTCATCGATTCGACACGCGCCTATCAGGGCGGGGCGGGGGGGATGCCCGATGCCGACATAATGGCGCTGCACCGGATCGGCACGTCGGGGTTGATGCCCGACCGGACATTCCTGCTGCGGCTGCCGGTCGACATTGCCAGTGCGCGCGCGGCCGACCGCGACGGGGGCAATGCGGATCGATTTGGCGCACGGACGACGGACTATCATCAGCGGCTGAACATGGCGTTCGACCAGCTGGCGCAGGCCGATGCCGCACGGTTTCGTGTCATCGACGCGTCTGGAACGCTCGACGTCGTCACGGCGGCACTGGCCGATGCGATTGCCGACCTGATATGACATTTTACGGCCTTGATGCACAGATGGCGGCGTTCCGTGCGGCGCTTGCGGGCGGACGCATGCATCATGCGTGGTTGCTGGCGGGACCGCGCGGGGTGGGCAAGGCGAGCTTTGCCGATATGGCCGCGCGGCTGACCCTGAAGGCCGATGACCCCCAGTCGCAGGGCGCCAGGCTGATCGCCGCGGGCAGCCATCCTGATTATCTGCGGATGGAACGGCTCGTCAATGACAAGACGGACAAGCTGGCGCGAAGCATCACCGTCGATCAGGTCCGGGCGATGCGTCAGACGCTGGCGAATTCGACGGGAATTGCCGATCGCCGTGTCATCCTTGTCGATTCCGTCGACGACCTTGAAGGGAAAGGGGGGCCGAATGCGATTCTGAAAAGTCTTGAAGAACCGCCGGCCAGCACGATCTTTCTTCTCGTCAGTCACCAGCCGGGACGGTTGCTGCCGACGATCCGCTCGCGGTGCCGGACGCTGATGTTCGGGCCGCTCGACGACAGGGCCATGGCGTCGGTTCTCGATGACCGGTTGCCCGGCATTGATCCGGCGAAGCGGGCGCAACTGATCGCGAGCGCGGGGGGATCGCCCGCAGCCGCGCTGGCCTATGCCGAACTCGACATGGCGACGCTGGATGCGGCCCTTGCCGAACTGGCACAGACCGGCGATCCGACCAATGCTGTCCGCAGCCGCCTGGCACAGTCTCTGTCGCTGAAAGCAGCCGTGCCACGTTATGAGGCGTTTTTGCGCCGCGCCCCGGCGTTCATCGCGGATCACGCCCGGCGGGCGAATGTCGCTGATATCGACACGGTGCTGATCGCGTGGAGCAAGGCGCGAACCTTGTCACAAAATGCCATTCCGCAATCGCTTGTGACCGAAACCGTGGTGTTCGAAATGGCGGGGCATGTTGCGAGCCTTGCCCCGCGCGGCTAGGGCACGGCATGCCAGAGAGTCCCCGCGCCGAACCTTATTACATCACCACCGCGATCAGCTATCCCAATGGCAAGCCGCACATCGGCCATGCGTATGAAGCGATTGCCGCCGATGCGATTGCACGCTTTCACCGGATGCAGGGTCGCGACGTGCGGTTTCAGACCGGGACTGACGAACATGGTCTGAAAATGGTGCAGACGGCGCGCGACAAGGGCGTCGATGTCCGTGACCTGAGCCGCGACATGTCCGATCAGTTTCAGGCGATGTGTGACAGGCTGAACATCAGCTATGATCATTTCCAGCGCACGACCGACCCCGCGCACCACGCGGCGAGTGTCGCCATCTGGGAGGCGATGAAGGCCAGTGGCGACCTGTATCTCGACCGCTATGAAGGCTGGTATTCGGTCCGCGACGAAGCCTTTTACGAGGAGAAGGAGCTCAAGGAGGGCGAAGCGGGCGTCAGGCTCTCGCCGCAGGACACGCCGGTTGAATGGACAGTCGAGGAAAGCTGGTTCTTCAAGCTCTCGAAATATGAAAAGCCATTGCTTGAACTTTATGAAAAACAACCCGATTTCGTTCGTCCCGAAAGCCGCCGCAACGAAGTGGTGCGCTTTGTCGAGGGCGGTCTGCGCGACCTGAGCATTTCGCGCACCAGTTTTGACTGGGGCGTCAAAGTGCCGGGATCGCCCGATCATGTCATGTATGTCTGGGTCGATGCGCTGACCAATTATCTGACCGGTCTCGGCTATCCCGACATGGACGGCGACATGGCCAGATACTGGCCCGCGAACCTGCACCTGATCGGCAAGGATATTGTCCGCTTTCACGCGGTCTATTGGCCCGCCTTCCTGATGTCGGCGGGACTGCCTTTGCCCAAACAGGTGTTCGGCCACGGCTTTCTGCTCGCGCGTGGTGGAGAGAAGATGTCGAAATCGCTGGGCAATGTCGTCGATCCGATGGCGCTGGCGGACCGTTTCGGTGTGGATGCGTTGCGTTATTTCCTATTGCGCGAGGTCAGCTTCGGCAGCGACGGGACGTGGAGCGAAGACGCGATTGTCACGCGCTGCAACGCTGATCTGGCGAACAATTTCGGGAATCTGGCGCAGCGTTGTCTTTCGATGATTGCCAGAAATTGTGATGGCTTGGTGCCGAAGCCCGCTGAAGAAACAGATGCTGACAGCGATTTGCTGTTCAACATCGGCGTTCACGAAGCGAATGCCTCGCGCGCGATATGCGACCTGGCCCTGAGCGTCGCTCTGGACTCTGTTTGGCAGGCGATGAGCGCCGCTAATCTTTACTTTGCGGAACAAGCGCCCTGGACTGTTCGAAAGACGAACCCGGAACGTGCCAACACAATCCTCTATTATACCGTCGAAGCCATAAAGCGTTTGGCGATCATGGCGCAGTGGGCAATTCCGACAGGGGCGGGAGCAGTGCTCGACCTGCTTGCCCAATCCAGCGACTGCCGCAACTTTGGAGACGTAGCGCATACCGTCGAACCGGGTCGCTTGTTGCCAATACCGACCGGTATCTTCCCCCGGCTCGAACTCTTTGCCGATCCCGCCTGATGTTCACTGATTCCCACTGTCACCTCAATTACAAGGGGTTGGTCGAGGATCAGGCCGCGGTGATTGACCGTGCCCGGGCGGCAGGGGTTTCGACGATGCTCAACATCTCGACGCGCGAAAGCGAGTGGGATGATGTTGTCGGCGTTGCCGAGCGAAACGCCGACGTCTGGGCCTCGGTCGGCATTCACCCGCATGAGGCCGACGCGCATCCGCAAGTCGATACCGCAAAGCTGGTCGCGCGCGCGAAACATCCGCGCATCGTCGCCATCGGTGAAACCGGCCTCGACTATTATTATGACAAGAGCGACCGCGCGCACCAGGAGACCAGCTTTCGCGCACATGTCGTTGCCGCGCGAGAGACCGGCCTGCCGCTGATCGTCCACACGCGGGACGCTGAGGACGACACGGCGGCGATCCTGACTGAAGAGATGGAACGGGGCGCCTACACCGGCGTCATTCATTGCTTCACCGCGAGTGCGGCGTTTGCACGGATTGCCCTGGATCTGGGGCTGTATATTTCGATATCGGGAATCGTGACGTTCAAAAATGCCCGGGATTTGCAAGCGACGGCAGTGACGATCCCGCAGGACCGGCTGCTGATCGAAACCGATGCGCCGTTTCTTGCCCCCGTGCCACACCGCGGCCGCCCGTGCGAACCGGCGTTCGTGGCTGACACGGCTTCGTTTCTCGCAACGCTGCGCACGGAAGACGTCGCGGCACTGGCTGCATCGACGACCACGAATTTCCACAGGCTGTTTACCAAGGCAGGCTGAACACCCGGTTACCTTTGCGCAAGCACCGCAACCAGTGCCGACACGTCCTTGTGCATTTCGTCGAGGCGATGGTGGAGGCGAACAATCTCAAGTTCCGCACGCAGATTGACTTCATAGTCATGACTGGCGGCAAGCCGGTCCATGGCCGAGGCGCGGTTCTGGCTCATCATGATGACGGGCGCTTGAAGCGCGGCGGTCATCGACAGCATGAGATTGAGGAAAATATAGGGATAAGGATCGAATTGCATCCGCCACTGCGCCAGAACGCCGGTGTTGAGCAGCATCCAGCCGAACAGGATTGCGATGAACGTAAATATGAAGCCCCATGACCCGCCCACCGCCGCCACCCGGTCGGCCAGCCGGTCCCACCAGGTCGCGTTTTCGTCCGCATTGCCGGTGGCATCGCGGCTGGTGATTTTTTGTGCGGCAATGTCGTCAAGGACATGACGTTCCTCATTTTCCAGCGCCGCCATATCCTTGGCGAGATATTCGAGCGCGAGGCGGTGATTGTCGGGGGATCTGGTCATCGGGACTCTCCGCAGAAATTATTGGCACATTATGCACAGGAGTCCGTCAAAACGACTCGCGCGTTTCTGCGACTTAAGCGGAAATTAACCTTTTCCCTTCATTGGTTTTTTGGTTAATGACGTTCCCGGCGGGCAAGAGGGGTTTTTACAGATGCGTGTTTTGTTGATCGAAGACGAACCCACGACGGCAAAGGCGATCGAGCTGATGCTGACGACCGAAGGGTTCAATGTCTATACGACCGATCTGGGCGAAGAGGGTTTGGACCTCGGCAAGCTTTATGACTATGACATCATCTGTCTTGATCTCAACCTGCCCGACATGCATGGCTATGACGTGCTCAAGAAACTGCGCGTCGCCAAGGTGCAGACGCCGGTCCTGATCCTGTCGGGCATCAGCGAAATGGATTCGAAAGTGCGCAGCTTCGGCTTTGGTGCCGACGATTATGTGACAAAGCCGTTCCACCGCG
>CAXTTJ010000024.1:0-32444 GCA_964247235.1 uncultured Sphingomonadaceae bacterium | reverse complement strand
TTTTGAACGCCGATAACCCCAAAACCAGGGTCAATATTGCAGGCCGATTCACAACCTATTCCAGAATCCGGTGGCGAGCTTGTCCGTTCGAGCATTGTTTACGGGCTTAGGTTTGACTTGCACCCCTTTTACCTTCGCCCGTTCTTTCGCGTCCGTAAGGATCAAAGGAAAGCCCCAGGTCATATTTGTTAGCACGCGCCGTCCATCGGCTTGCTTCACAGCCAACCCCGGCGACTGCGGGTGGATGATGTCATGGCCTACATTGAATGGCGTTTCGATGATCGCGTTGAGTGCGTTCTTCGCGTCCTCAATTGCGGCTTGTTGATACCGGTTACACATGACGAAGAGACTATGACGACCAGTGCATGAGTCAATCGGCTTGCGATAGTGTTCTTTTTATGTTCTTTATCCAACCCCTTCCGATTCGGCAAAATGATGCGTAGACCTGATACCATTGAACATCTCTATCTCGACTTCGACGGCTTTTTTGCCAGTGTAGAACAACAACTTAACCCAAGGCTTCGTGGACGACCCATTGGCATCGTTCCTTATGAGGGCGGCAAGACCTGCATCATTGCCTGTTCGCGTGAAGCAAAGGCCGCAGGCGTCAAAAACATCATGATGGTCGATGAGGCCCAGCGCGTCTGCCCCGACCTTGTATTGATCCCGCAGCAACCTGCCATGTATCGCCGCGCCCATAATGCGCTAATTGCAGAGATCGACAGCGTGGTGCCGGTGGACGTCGTGAAGTCAATCGACGAGCTGGCTTGCCAGTTGGACGAAAGCCAGACGCAAGACCCCGAAGGCCTGTCGGCGCGGATCAAAGCCGGGATCGCCGAGAATATCGGCCCGCACATCACATGCTCAATCGGTTTTGCCGCCAACCGGCATCTTGCCAAAATCGCCTGCGCCATAGACAAGCCCAACGGCCTGACCATCTGGCACCCTGCCGATATGCCCACACCGCTCCTGACGGTCCCGCTGGATGACATACCCGGCGTCGGCAACCGGATGAAAGTGCGGCTTGGTACTGCGCGGATATTCAGCACCGAAGATCTCTACAATACCCAGCCCAAGCAACTTCGGGCACTCTGGCGCAGCGTCACCGGCGAGCGGCTTTGGTATGCGCTGCACGGGTATTCGATTACGGCACTCCCAACCGTGCGCGGCATGTATGGCCATGCCCGCGTTTTGCCGCCAGATCAGTGCAGCATCGGTGACGCAGAACAAATTGCGCGACTGCTGTTGACCAAGGCCGCGCGCCGGATGCGCCGGGCTGGATTTTACTGTGCCGGGCTTGCTCTCGGGCTGCGCTTTTATGAGGGCGGCTGGAGCGTTCAGCACAAACTGCCAGTGGTGCATGATGATAAGGCACTCCTATCGGCATTATCGGTGCTGTGGGCGGACATGAAGCAAGGCCGGTCAAGCCGGACACGGGTATTGCGCGTCGGCGTTACCCTGTTCGATCTTTCCCCTGCTGGTCAGCGCCAGCTCGATTGGTTGGAGAATGACGATCTCGACCGGCAACGCTGGGAGCGTATCGGAACCGCGATTGATGGCCTCAACGGTCGCTATGCGGCTACTGTCGTAAGTATCGGACCGTGGACGCCGCCCAAGGGCGGCAATGTCGGCGGCAAGATCAGTTTTACCCGCATCCCGTCCGCCGAAGATTTCTGGTGAGGCGATGAACTGGAAAACATCACTTCGGGCCGACGACGTGGGCATGGATCAGCGCATCGAATTAGCCTGCCGAAAATGCGGAGCAGTGCGCTATCTGGAACCAGCTACGATTTTGGGACGGCGGGGCGGCGATCAACTGTCGCTGGGGCAAGTCGAAGCCCGCGCCCGCTGCACCCAGCGCGGCTGCAAAGGCATGATGCGAATGATGCTTGTCCGCAACGGGGAAGCCAGTGGCTTTGTCGGCGGGCTGGCCTGACCCTCTTATCGCCCCCGCCCGCGATCTTTGGGCGGTCGATCAGGAGCTGGCAAATCTGCTTTGCCTCTCTCCGCCGCAAATATCAGCGCATCCAGACCATCTGCTCGCTGGTCGCCAGCAATAGGCCCGATCTTGACCAGATATGAACGCGCTGGTCAAAAAAGCCGCCCGATGATCGCCGCGCATCGACATCAATCATGACAAAATCATTCCCCACTGCCGCAATTTCATCGGCGCTCGCATGAAAATAAACCGACAGCGATACCGTAGCTGTCATTCGCAGTTCGGCATATTTGACCATCGTACGCGGGAAAGGCGTGTCGGCGAACATCAGCAAACTGCAGTGGTCCAGCGGGCGCGGTTCTGCATCGCGTATCCAGCCAATCGTTGAAGTGCCGCCGACATCACGGAAGGGCATGCCGCTGTCGATGCGCAAATCGAGCCGCTTGATCCAGATCGGCGCGCCATCCCCGCTAACGGGTTCCAACTCTTCGGGTGGACGCACGGTCGGTGGGCGCAGCACTTCGAAGCTATCTGCTGCCCGGCGCGGTGCGGCGGTCACCATCGCTTGGATGATGGCGTCGCTCTCGTCATCGTCGCCTTGCCGCATTTCTGCATTCCAGAACGCGGTGGTGCGATTGGCGCGAACCCGCTGACCGCCACCGCGCAATGCGCCGCGCCGGTCGAACCAATTCCGCAGGCCGTGTAGGATGATGATTTTATCCCAGAACGTCCGTTCGGCATCAACCGTCACGATATTGGGAACGGTTAGGTCAAGCGCAGGCACATCATCTGCGACATAAGGGCGAATGGCTTGGCTGCTGTTCGGGTCGAGCGCTGACTTTGCCCCGGACTCAATCTTGATCGCCGGACGAATATAGCCGTCGGTTTCCGCAAGTACGCTCGGATACCAAAGCAATAGACTTTGCCGACTTGCATCGTCGAGATCGAGTTCCACCTTTGGCGGCTGGTCGGTTTGTGTGCGTTCTAGGGTGTCCCGGAAATAAGTGGCGAGCTGTTCCATGAACGCTCCGCCGATATATGCCTGACAGGCATCTTTGATCGCATCGAGTTTGGCTTGTCGCTTCTTCCCGCTCAGCGCCTCCAGGGATTCTACGCTTGCCGTTTCGCCAATATCCTCACGGAACACGGTAATATCTATGTCCTCGGAGAAACGCGAAATGAGTCCAAAGGCTTTGGAAAGCGAGGTGCCGCCTTTGAACAGCAAGCGAGGACCGCCTGTTGGAAGGCGATTGAACAGGACGTCGAGTGTCCAGCAGACCCAGAAATCTTTCTCGATATTTTGCGCAGCCGTTCCTAGCCTTTGGCTAGCGCCTACAAACGCATCGCGTCGATCATTGGAAGATGCCGCGAGGAATCCATCGAAATCCGCGCTCATCGGGTAGCACTTCGAGGTGCTGATATGGCCGCATCCATATTGGGGAGACCGTCGGGCGCTGCAATTAGATCGCGCAGGAAGAATTGCATCCATATCGGTAAGGTGAACAGTCCATCTCGCAAGTCAGCGGTTATGGCGGTCCCGTGCACCGGATCAGCGAAAATGGATTGTAGCCGTTTTCTGACACGGGGCGCGTCGCTCTGGAGCGTATCTCGAAGCCAATGTAGCGCCTGTACGACGCGCATCGCTGGCCGCCCTGCCCAGAACAATTTGCTTGGTGCGGTCGTTTTGAAATGAATGGTAAGTTTGCCTAGCGCGAGTGATTTGAGTCGTGCATCGGTATGGACAATGATGCGCGCCGGAACTGCGTCGGACAAACCGATGTCATTAGCGGCCGTAATGCCATCGACAATCATTCGAGCAGAATCGCGGCGGGCCAGTGCATCAATGACGGCCCTAGGGTCGGGGTTGGTTGATTTGCTAGTCAGCGCGTTGAGGTTGGGCTTGTCATAGAGGCCGCGTGTAATCCTGCGGATCATACCCCCGCGCACCAATCTGTGAAGCACTTGATCCACCGCATCGCGCGGCCCAAGATCGGCGAAGTCGGCGGGCACCCACACACCAAAAGGCGAGCGTGTCGCCATCCGGTCTGTGATACTGTCCTTCAGATCGATTCCCGGTCCGCGCATGATGATTCCTTTTGTCAGAAACGTGTATACATAATTCTGACAAATATGCAATCGTCAAATGATGCGGAAGCTGGCGCGCTACGCCGCACGACCTTCGCTTTCCAATTCCAGAACATACAGCCGATGATGTTGAAACCTTCGACTATCCGGGGTTTTCTAGCCTCAACGTCTATTTGTGTTAACGAGCTAACACAAAAAAGTACAATTCAGGGCAAAAAGGGGAAAATGCTAACACAATAATTAACACAACGCTCAAAATATGTTAATAATATCCTGTAAAAACAATATTTTATTTATTCAGCGTTCCGTCTCATAACCTGAAGGTCGCAGGTTCAAATCCTGCTCCCGCAACCAACCGTTGTCGCAACGTCACGCCCGCACGGCTTTCTTCAGCGCCACCCGCACGAGCGCATCGAGTCCTGCGCCGTTGCCCAGTTCGTCTTCAGCCTTTGCCACGGCAACACTCGCCTCCACAGGACGGAAGCCGAGGTTGATCAGCGCCGACACCGCATCCTGCGCCGCGCCGGCAACGGCCACGACGCCGGTTGTTCCCAGCGCGATCCCGCCGACCTTGCCCTTGAGCTCGTTGACGATGCGCGCTGCCAGTTTCGGCCCGACGCCGTTCGCACGCGTCACCATCGTCGCGTCGGCGCTGGCGATGGCGCGGCTCAGCTCGGCGGTGTCGAGGACCGACAATATCGCCAGGGCCACGCGCCCGCCAACGCCCTGCACACTCGTCAGCAGCCGGAACCATTCGCGCTCCTCGCTGCTGGCAAACGCGAATAATGTCATCGCATCTTCACGGACGTGCATGTCGGTGAAGAGCATGACAGTCCCGCCGACCACACCGATGGCAGTCAGTGTTCGCGACGACGCCTGTACCAGATACCCGACGCCGCCCACATCGAGCACGGCATGATCGGCGGCAGTTTCAGCCAGAATTCCAGTGAGGCGGGCAATCATGCCGATATGCTAAACGATGCGCCGCGCCGACGCCAGATGATGCGCATGCGTGATCGCCACCGCCAGCGCATCCGCTGCGTCGGCACCTGCAATCTTCACACCGGGAAGAAGACGCGCGACCATCGCGTGGACCTGTGCTTTTTCGGCGGCACCGGTGCCCACGACCGCTTTTTTCACCAGCCGCGCGGCATATTCACCCACGACGAGTCCGCGCCGTGCCGACGCAAGCAAGATCACGCCACGCGCATGGGCCAGCTTCAGTGTCGATTGCGCGTTGGCGTTGACGAACACTTCCTCCACCGCCGCGCCGTCAGGGCCATGTTCGGTCATCAGGTCGGCAAGCTGCATGTCGAGCACGTAAAGCCGTTCCGCAAGCGGCATTTTGGGATCGGTTCTGATCTGACCATTGGCCAAATGGCTCAGTCGATTGCCATGCGCCACAATCATCCCCCAGCCGGTGGTGCCAAGCCCGGGGTCAAGACCGAGGATAATCACTCTTCATCCTCTTCCTCGTGGAGCCAGACGCGTCGTCACTGATGCACGATGCGCAGCACGTTGGCGAGGGCTGTTTCGCGCCAGATATGCTTGCGCGTAAGTATCGGGTCAAAAGCGGACTGTGGCCGAAACGCGCAGCTGGCGCGGCTCGATCGGGCGGATGTGCCGGTCCTCGACCCCGTCCGCAGGCTCGCCTGGCAGACGCGACGCGTAAAAATATTCAATTTCATTGTCTCTGGCGTTAAACATGTTGAGCAGGTCTGCGGCAAGTTCGACGCGGCCAAGCTGATATTCGACACGCGCATTGACCACAGTCAGCGGGTCGGCGCGGACACTGTTGTCCTCGATCAGGCTGTAGCGGCCGAAATGGCGGGCACGCATCGCGAGCGACGCTTTGCCATATGTGGCGACGAAGCCGCCAGCAATGACCTGTTCGATCGCACCGGGTATATGGTCGGCGCCCGGTGGCAAATCGGTCAGCCGCCCCCGGGAACCTGTATATTCGGCGTCGATCGTCAGCCAGCGCGCAGGCTGATAAAAGGCGCTCAGTTCGAACCCGCGGCGTTTCGAAGGGCCCTGTGCCTCGGTCGTGCCACCGTCGCCGAGGAACAGAAGTTCCGATTTGAGGTCGAGCCACCAGTATGCAGCGGTCAGCGTCAGTCCGCCGACGGGCTTGAGTCGCAATCCTCCTTCATAACCGGTCGCAGTGACAAGGGCATCGACTGGCGTCGCCGCGTTTCCGGTATTGGGATCGATATTGATGCTCGTCCCGCGCGCGTCATTCGAATGGAACCCGCGCCCGTAATTGGAGTAAATCTCAAATGCGTCGATGGGCGTCCATGCGACCGAGGCCTTCGGGCTGACTTTCGTGTCATTGCTCGCGCCGCTATTTTCGGCAAGATCGGACCGGACGTGGAATTTATAACGATCCACGCGTCCGCCGATCAGGAGGCGCAGGCGTGGCGTCGGGCGGATTGTCGCTTCGGCAAACAGTGCCGCTGAGCCTTCATTGACCGTATCTCGGCGGACGGTCGTGAGGATGGATCGCCCGGCGGTCCGCGCGAGCACGACCGGGTTGACCAAATCATAGCGCCCTTCTGCGCCGACGAGCAATTCGACGGGAATGCCAGCGTCAAAATCAAATCGCTTGTCCACGCGACCGCCCATCACGAAGCGGCGGTCCTGCTGTTGAAATTCGTCGCCATCGACCGGATTGTCGAGAAAATAAGTGAAGTTCGAGGTCAGGATGAAGTTATAATAATGCGCATAGGCCAGAATGTTCAGCGGTGTCTTGTTGTCGTCGGTCCAGTTCAGCACGCCGCCGATCCGCGTCGTTTCGCCACCCAGATCGCTGTCAAGAAATCCGAGCCGGTCGATCAGCCCGCTCTGGATGGCGCGTAACGGCACCTGCTCGGGCGAGCGGAACTTGACATGATAACCGGTCGCGCTGGCCCGCAACGTCCCCCCGCCGAGCGGCCCTGTCCATTTGGCAAAGCCACTGACGAGCCGCAAATCCTGCGCCAGGTCGAACGGGCCATCATCATAGCGCGTCTCGACGCCGAGCAGCAGGTCGCCGCCACCGAGTTTTGTCGATCCCGCTGCCACGATGCGATAATAGTTGCTGGTCCCGATTTCGGCCTTCACGAACGGCGCGTCGAGCGTGTCGACCGTGCGGAAGCGTGCCGCGCCGGCAGTGGCGAAATCGCCGTTTTCGGCACGATAGGGGCCCTTGGTAAAGCTGATCGTGTCGACCAGTTCGGGGATGATGAAGTTGAGGTCGAGATAACCCTGACCATGTCCGTGCGTCCGCATGTTCAGCGGTACGCCGTCTTCGAACACCGCAAAATCAGTGCCATGATCGAGGTTGAAGCCGCGCAGGAAATATTGGTTGGCCTTGCCCCCGCCCGAATGTTGCGTGGCGATGAAGCCGGGGATGGTTTCGAGCAGTTCGCCGACGCGCTGGATCGGCCGGTCCTGCAGATCCGCACGACCGACCAGCCCTTCGGAAGCCGACCCGGCAATGCCGACCAGATCGATCGCGCGACCGGTGACGATGATGTCGTTGGGTCTGGTTTTTTCGACGTCGCCATCGTCGTTCGGCGATGCGTGGGCAAATGCAGTCAGAACCCCGCAGGACAAGGTCGCCGCCAGTACGCACGCGACGCATTTCAAGGCCATCTGGTCCCCCCGCGAGAAATCTGTGCGCGTGCATGCATTGTTTCCATTTACGGGAGGGCGACGGATAAAGATGCACGACCGATCAACCTCGCCCGACCTCCTGTTTATTTTTTAACCGCTGCATCCGGCGCGGGCGCGCTTGCGTATGGCCGTAGGCGAAGTCGGGTGCGACCTCGGTCCACTTCCAGCCTTCGGCACCGATTGCCTCGGCCTCATCGCGCAGCCTCTCGGCGACGAGCATGTCGAGAAGCCCAGCATCCTGCAGCCACCCGCCATGATCCTGCTCGAATAGATCGCGCAGGATGGTGCCGCCAGCCTCGGCATAGGCGTCGAGTCCAACGAACAGCGCGCGCTTGTCGGTCGCTTTGACCGCGCCCTCGGTCAGCATCCGCCGGATTGCGTAGGGCTGTTTGTCGTAGCTTCCCGCGATCCGCTCGAACACCTGCTCCTGGCGCGCATGGTCGGCATTGACCGTGAACGCCATCAGCTGATCGAGCGTCATGCCATCTTCTGCATAGACGTCGAGCAACTTGGGGCTGGTCGACCATGACCCACAACCCCTTCGTCGAGGTGACGAAGGATACAACCACGCTCTACGCCTCGGATCGCGATGTCTTTCTGTTCCTGGTCGACGATGCCAATCCGATCGAAGCTGGTCGCCTCCCGAACGGCGACCCCGCAGGCCCGTGACGGTTCGAGATGTCGAGAGAGAGGCTCTCGGCGTGGCCGTCGCGGAGATGCGACATGTCGAATGAATCTCAAACTCCAGCACAGCCGAGCATGGACGACTTCCTGGAACGCTATCACGCCCATGAAGCGCGCGCGGCCGAACTACACCCTTCTAACAAGGCGGCTCTGTTCGCGGCCCTGCGCAATGCCGGGATCGCCTCGGTGCTGGTCCATTTTGACGGCTATGGCGACAGCGGCCAGATCGAAGACATAGACGCCGTTGCGGAAGATCGCTCCGCACGCGCGATCCCGGAGACGGTCATCGAACTGCGCCGGCTCGACTTCGGCATGACCGAGCCGGTCGAACTCTCGCTGCCGCTCGCCGAGGCAATCGAAACGCTCGCCTACGCGCTACTCGAATCGGTCCACGGTGGCTGGGAGAACAACGAGGGCGCCTTTCGCGACTTCATATTCGACGTCGCGGCCGGAACGATCAGTCTCGAATATCACGAGCGCTACGAGACCACCGACAACTACACTCACGCGTTTTGAGGAGGCGACGATGGGACACTGTTATCACCACGCGCTGTCCTCGGTCCGCAAATGGGGTGGGGTCGCCGACGACTATATCGCGCTCCATAGCTGGTTCGACGAGAGCAAAAGCATCACCGCCGACTTTCGGCATCGTGCGCTGCGCCATCATGCCGAGGGCATCTTTATGCTCGAACGGTTCTTCGGGGTTACGATCACCATCGGCACCGGGCGCGTCGTGCCGGTGCGGCTGATCGGGGAGCAGCACGTCATCGAGGATCTCGGATTCGTGCCGAGCTTCGCCGACTGGGTGCGCACGATCCGCCCTGAGCCGTGGATGGGCCGGGCGCAGCCGATCGCGTCGGTCAGTCGAGCAGGCCCGGCACCTTCCAGCGCGTGTCGCCGGTGCCATCGCCGGCAATACGCATCACTGCCTCGACCAGCTCGTGATCCCAGATGCGGCCATAGTCCGGCCCGGTCACCGCGCGCAGTTCGATCCGCCCGTCGTCGGCTTCCAGTGTTTTGACCAGTTCGGCGCGGTGCGAGAGCAGCCCGTGCTGAAGGTTGATACCGGCGAGTGGGGCGGGCAACTGGCGCATGTAGCTGGCGGGCGCACCGACCAAGCTGCAGAGCTGGCCATAGGACCAGTGCGTCGGCGCGATCGGCGCGTCCTGACCCGGCACGATCAGCGCCAATCGCTCGGCATCGTCGCGGCTCGCTTCTACGCGCAGCGCCTTGGTCTCGACGGTGCGGGCGGTTGCCCGCTCGGCGCGCGTGCGGACCGCCGCGTGCAGCGCACCCAACGAAAGGAAACGCTCGTCATCGGGGCGGCTGAACCACTCGGACGAGACGCGGCCGATCCGCTCGCCGCGGCTGATATCGACCTTGTAGCCGGCGGATGGTAGCGGACCAGGTCGCGAAGCGGCGGGGCTGGCCGCAGGAAGGACAGTCATGGTCATGGGGAATCTCCATGACGGGCAACCGGGAGACTCTCTCTCGGCCTTCAGCCCGTCACGAGACTTCCCGCCTCCCTCTGTCTCTCTCGATGAATCCGTCGGGCAGCGGTCAGACCCCGCAGAGCCTGATCAATTGTTGTCGAAAATCTCCGCACTAGGTCGACTGCGAGCCTCCCGCGGGGTCCAAGCCACCTCTGACTTTCCGGGCGGTGAGGGGATCCCGGCTGCGAGTCGGTTCTGCCGCGACCTAGGCGCGGCGGCGAAGGAAGGAGCTTTTGTGGAACAGCCTAAATTACGCCGTTCGTGCTACGAAAGGCGGAACTTACGTCGTTATTACGTTTGGCTTCCTGATTGTCGGCGTAATAAGCCGTGGTCCCCGAAGGGGGAAATTAAGCTGCTGCAAATGCCGGAAAGAATGGTGCTGCCGAAGGGGATCGAACCCTTGACCTCAGCCTTACCAAGGATGCGCTCTACCACTGAGCTACGGCAGCACGGGTGTATGGGTAGGACTGCGCCTATGAAGAAAGCATGTGGACGGGTCAAGGCGTGCGCGCTTATTGTTGCGGGATGGCCAGATCCGACCCCGACCGCCTTGCCGCGGCGCTTCGCGAAAATTTGAAGAAGCGCAAGGAACAGGCGCGGGCGCATGTCGCGCAGCCATCGCATGGCACCGATGAGGAAGGCGACGCCCCCTTATCCGAGCGGCGCGCAGGCGGCGTTCAGCCATAGTAACGCGTCACCGTCAAGCTGAGGCGCAATGACGTCCCGCACGCGGGCATGATAGCGGTCGAGCCAGGTCCGTTCCGTCGCAGTGAGCAGCGTGGCGTCGATCATCGCCTTGTCGATGGGCGCGAAGGTCAGTGTTTCGAAGCCGAGCATCGGCGCCTCGCCGCCGAGAATCGTGCGCTCTTCGACCAGCACGAGATTTTCGATACGGATGCCGTAGGCGTCGGGTTTGTAATAGCCTGGTTCGTTTGACAGGAACATGCCCGCACGCAGCGGCTCGTCGGTGCCGGGCTGGCCGCCGCCGGGCTTGGCGATGCGTTGCGGCCCCTCGTGGACCGCGAGGAAGCTGCCGACGCCGTGGCCGGTGCCGTGGGCATAGTCGAGGCCCGCCGACCACAGGAACTGGCGGGCCAGTGCATCGATTTGCCCGCCACTCGTTCCTTCGGGGAAAACCGACGTGGCGAGCGCGATGTGCCCCTTGAGCACACGGGTGAACCGGTCGCGCACTTCGTCAGGGGCAGCGCCCGGCCCGACCCAGATCGTGCGGGTGACGTCCGTCGTCCCATCGGCATATTGGCCGCCTGAATCGCAGAGATAGACTGAGGACGGTTCGATGGGGCGGTTGGTTTCAGCACTCGCCTTGTAATGCATGATGGCGCCGTTCGGCCCCGCACCCGAGATTGTGTCGAAGCTCAGGTCGAGCAGCTTGCCGGTTTCGTTGCGGAACGCGCGGAGCTGGTCCGACGCGGAGATTTCGGTCAGCCCGCCCTTGGGTGCTTCGACCGACAGCCAATGGAGATAACGCGACAATGCCGCCCCGTCGCGGGCATGCGCGGCGCGCGATCCGGCCTGTTCGGTGTGGTTCTTGATTGCTTTGGCGAGCACGGCAGGGTCGCGGACGGGCACGAGCTTTGCACCCGCTTTGTCGAGCGCATCGAACACGGCGGCGACGGCACGTTCGGGATCAGCGGCAATATGCTTGCCGGTCAGGGTGGCGAGCATTGGTGCAAAGGCGTCGCGGTCGTGCAGGCGGACCCCATTGCCGAGATGCGCACGCACGGCGTCGTCGATCTTGTCCGGCGCAATGAATAGGTCGGCCGTTGCATCCGCATGCAAAACTGCAAATGCCAGTCCGACCGGCGTGTGCGCCACATCAGTGCCGCGCAGGTTGAACGTCCACGCGATTGAATCGAGCGCGGTCATCACGGTTGCGTCGAGGCCTTCCCTTGTAAGCCAGTCGGCAATTTCGGCGCGCTTTTCAGGCGACGAACGCCCCGCGAGGTCGGTCGGCTGAACCAGGATTTTCGCATGCGACTGCGCCGGCCGTTCGGTCCACACGGCGTCGACAGGGTTAACCGCGACCGGCACGAGATCGGCCCCCTTTGCCGCAAGAGTCTGCGTCGCCGCCGCCACCCAGTCGCGCGTGTGCAGCCACGGGTCATAGCCGATCCGGCCATTTTCGGGCGCATGCTCGCGCAGCCAGTCCGCAATGCTTCGCTGCGGGATGCCGCAATACTCCCATTGGTCTGCGGACACCTCTGCGCGAACCTGCAATGTGTAGCGCCCGTCGGTGAAAATCGCGGCGTCTTGTGGCAGGACCACCGCTGCGCCTGCCGATCCCTTGAACCCGGTCAGCCATTCCAGACGCTTGGCATAATCGCCGACATATTCGCTCATATGCTCGTCGGTCAGGGGCACGACAAAGCCGTCGAGATGATGGTCGGCAAGATGCGCACGGAGCGCGGCAAGACGGTCGGCGTAGCTGGACATAGGGGAAACTGTTGCGCCAGTCCGCAGCGGACTGCAAGAGTGTCGCGATGACATGCTTTACGGCCAAGATCATGGCGCAGCCCGCCGACATCGACGCACTTGGCCATGTCAACAACAGCGTCTGGGTGCGGTGGATTCAGGATCTGGCAACCGCGCACTGGCAAGCGGCGGCGCTGCCCGAACATATTGCCGCCTATGTCTGGGTCGTCGTGCGGCACGAGATCGACTTCCTTGGCAATATCGAAGCGGGGCAGAGCGTCGAGGGACGCACCTGGGTCGGGGACGCCCCGCGCGGTGCAAAGTTCGACCGGCATGTCGAATTCTTGCGCGACGGCAAGGTGATCGTCCGCGCCAAGACGACATGGGCGATCCTGCACAAGGATAGCGGACGATTATTGCGCGTACCGAACGATGTGGCCGAGCGGTTTGTTGAAAATGACCTGTAACGCTCGTCTTTAACGCCGGTTTTTATCGGGGTGCCATGCGGATTGCCCCGTCCAGGCGCACGTCTTCTCCATTGAAATAGCTGTTTTCGATCATTGTCATCGCCAGATGCGCATATTCGGACGGACGGCCAAGTCGTTTGGGATGCGGCACCTGCAACGCAAGCGAATCCTGCGCAGGCTGCGGCAGCGCGGCGAGCAATGGCGTTTCGAAAATGCCCGGCAGAAGCGTGTTCACGCGAATCTGTTCGTTCATCAGGTCGCGCGCAATGGGCAGGGTCATGCCGACCACGCCACCCTTTGACGCGGAATAGGCCGCCTGGCCGATCTGGCCATCTTCGGCGGCGACGCTCGCAGTGTTGATGATCACCCCTCGGTCGCCCTCGGCCATCACGTCGAGAGTCAGCATGCCCGCCACCGATTTGGCGATGCAGCGGAAGGTGCCGACCAGATTGACCTGGATCACGAAATTGAACGCATCGAGCGGAAAGTGACGGATGCTGCCATCTTCTTTCGAGCGACTGACCGTTTTCATCGCGTTGCCGATACCCGCACAGTTGACGAGGATGCGTTCCTGGCCATGCGCGGCGCGTGCTCTGGCGAAACCGGCATCGACGCTGGCGTCATCGGTTACGTTCACGTCGCAGAATATGCCGCCGATTTCCGAGGCGAATGCCTCGCCCCTGTCGCGCTGGAGGTCAAAGACGGCGACCCTGACACCCTTTGCCGACAGTGCGCGGGCCGTGGCGGCGCCAAGGCCGGATGCGCCGCCTGTGACGACAGCTGAGATGGTCGTGTCGAGTTTCATTGGACCTCCTATTAGCCGCTCCCTTTCAGGGGAGGGGCGAAGAAATTAAAGCCGCTCCACAATCGTTACATTGGCAATGCCACCGCCTTCGCACATCGTCTGAAGCCCGTAGCGCCCGCCGCGCGCCCTGAGCGCATGGACCAGTGTCGCCATCAGTTTCGTACCCGACGCGCCCAGCGGATGGCCGAGTGCAATCGCGCCGCCGTTCACGTTGAGCCTGGCCGGGTCCGCGCCGGTGTGTCTTAACCACGCCAGCGGTACCGGCGCAAAGGCTTCGTTGACTTCATACAGGTCGATGTCGCCGATTTTCATCCCCGCCCGCTGCAACGCGCGGTCGGTTGCGAACAAGGGTTCTTCGAGCATGATCACCGGATCGCCCGCTGTGACCGTGACATTGTGGATGCGCGCCAGCGGGGACAGTCCATGGGCTTTCAGCGCGGCCGCACTGACGATCATCACCGCCGACGCGCCATCGCAGATCTGGCTGGCGTTGGCAGCGGAAATGGTGCCGCCGTCCTGCAACAGCTTGACCGATCCGATACTCTCTGCCGTGGCGTCATAACGGATGCCTTCGTCCCTGACGTGCTGTTCGGTGCCTTCGGGCGTTTCGATTTCGAGCCCGATGATTTCATCGTCAAATGCGCCGTCAGTTGTTGCAGCGGCGGCGCGAACATGACTTTGATACGCAAACTGGTCGAGCATGTCGCGGGTGAAGCCATGCTTTTTCACGATCATTTCGGCGCCCATGAACTGGCTGAACATGATGCCGGGATATTTCGCCTCAAGGCGCGGCGATTTGTACGTGCCCATGTTTTCCTTCATGTAAAGAGTCATTGTCGACCCCATCGGCACGCGTGTCATGCTTTCGACACCTGCCGCAATCACGATGTCCTGCGTGCTCGACATCACCGCTTGCGCGGCGAATTGTATCGACTGTTGCGATGATCCGCATTGCCGGTCGATCGACACGGCGGGCACGCTGTCGGGCAAGTTGCGCGCAGCGAGCACGGCGTTGCGGCCCACCTGACCCGCCTGCTGTCCGCCCTGCATGACACAGCCCATGATAATGTCGTCGACCGCTGCGCCGTCTATCCCCGTGCGCGCAACGATGGCGTCGAGCACTGCTGCGGCCATATCGACCGGGTGCCATCCGGAAAGCTTGCCGCCGCGCTTGCCACCCGCGGTCCGCACGGCGTCGACGATAAAAGCTTCGGCCATGTCCTGTCCTTTGACGTAAACGTAAAGTTCGGCATGCAATTACGCGTTCCGGCGTCACGCGCAAGCGCGTTTTGCGCGAGGGTTGATCCGATGAGCTTCTTGCGCAATCAATGAAATGATGGACAAAACGCACACGCGCTGTCACATCGCGGGCACGTTCACGCGGTGACAATCTGCACGGGACTTTAATATATTCCACATGGTTCCTGCACGGACAAGTTATGTCGATGTTTATCAACGAAAATAAATATGACACAGCGGCCCTGCCGTCGTTCGGGCCGATGGCGACGGATGCGGGGTCCGCCGGAAAGATTTATCCTCTTCAAAGCAGCGCGGCACTGGCATGACTGCGCGTATTTCCGACGAACGCATCGCCGCGATCGAAGCGCGGCGTGAGGTTTTGCAGGGGCAGTTGTCGGCAGGTGATCTTGCGACGGACCGGCTGATTGCGCTGTCGAAGGAATATTCAGACCTTGAGCCGGTTGCGAAGTCTGCCGCAGAGCTGCGTCGCCTGCGTGCCGAATATGTCGTCATGGGCGTAATGCTGACTGATGCCGATCCCGAAATCTGCGCGATGGCGCAGGAGGAGTTGCAGGACATCCGCGACGCGCTTCCGGCAGCCGAGCGGGCGCTGGCGCTACAGCTTTTGCCGAAGGATGCGGCGGACGAACGTGCGGCGATGCTCGAAATCCGCGCGGGGACGGGCGGCGATGAAGCGGCGCTGTTCGCGGGGGATTTGTTCCGCATGTATCAGCGTTATGCCGAACTGCGCGGGTGGAAGGTCGAGACGATTTCTGCAAGCGAGGCCGATGTTGGCGGGTACAAGGAAGTCGTTGCTTCGGTAACCGGTCAGGGGGTGTTCGCGCGCCTGAAGTTCGAAAGCGGCGTGCACCGTGTCCAGCGCGTGCCCGCAACCGAAAGCGGCGGGCGAATTCATACGTCGGCCGCGACAGTGGCTGTGCTGCCCGAAGCCGAAGATGTCGATGTCCAGATCAACGATGCCGACTTGCGGATCGACGTGTATCGCAGTTCCGGACCGGGGGGGCAGTCAGTCAACACCACGGACAGCGCTGTCCGGATCACGCATCTGCCGTCGGGCCTTGTCGTGATCCAGCAGGATGAAAAGTCGCAGCACAAGAACAAGGCCAAGGCATTGAAAGTGTTGCGGACGCGGCTGTATGAGCTGGAACGCAACCGTCTGGCCGACGCCCGTTCGGGTGCCCGCAAGGCAATGGTCGGATCGGGTGACCGCAGCGAACGCATCCGCACCTATAATTTTCCGCAAGGGCGCGTGACGGATCACCGGATCAACCTGACGCTGCACCGGTTGCCCGAAATATTGGAGGGCGCAATGGAAGAACTGATCGGCGCCCTGGTTTCGGAAGATGAGGCGGCACGGCTGGGTGCGCTGGGGGATTGAGGGCAGGCTTGCGTTTCGTGCTGCGTTGCGACATAGGCCAACGTGCAACAGGTTTCCAGAGATGGGATGAAAAGGGAACCCGGAAGTGGCTTGTCCATGATCCGGGGCTGCCCCCGCAACTGTGATCGGTGAGCTGGTGCCTCCATATGCCACTGGACCCGTAATGGGTCCGGGAAGGTGAGACATCTGGTATTGACCCGAGAGCCAGGAGACCTGCCTGTTGCGGTCGTTCTATCATTTGGACGGGGTGTGCCGGATGATGATCGGGGGAAACCTCGCGTGATGACTTGAGTGGAGTCGCACGCGGTCGGGAATCGTCCTGACGCGAACGCTGTGTGCGGCTCTTTTTGATGTTGTTCAAGAAGGTCACCCTATGCGTATTTTCCAGACAAGCCTGTATGCGGCAACACTCCTGTTGCCGACAATTGCCGAGGCCAGTGAAGCGGTCAGCGAACGCGATGCAATCGTCGTGACCGCAAGCCGGAGTGAAAAACCCCTGTCGCAAGTGGGGCAGTCCATCACCGTGATCACGCAAAAGGAAATTGTCACGCGGCAGAGCGTGGCGGTCGCCGACCTGTTGCGCAGCGTTCCCGGCGTCACGTTCACGCGCAATGGCGGCGTCGGCACGACAGCCTTTGTCTATATTCGCGGCGGCGAAAGCGATCAGACCGTGGCACTCATCGATGGTGTCAAGATCAACGACCCCTCTTCACCCGGAGGAGGCTTCAACTTTGGCAATCTGCTGACGGGCAGCATCGCGCGCATCGAAGTGCTGCGCGGATCGCAATCGGTTTTGTGGGGAAGCCAGGCGATCGGCGGCGTCATCAACATCATCACCCGCGAACCGGGTGAAACCGTGTCGGTCAATGCCCGTGCCGAATATGGCTGGCGCAACACTGCTCAGGCAGTGGCCAATATTTCGGGCAAGGCCGGACCGGTTTCGGCCAGTGTCGGTGCGGGTTATGTCCGTTCCGACGGGATCTCCGCCTTTGACGAAGCGCTGGGCGGAAAAGAACGCGATGGCTACAGCAACTATGGTGCCAACGGCAAAGTCAATATTGCCTTGTCAGACGCCATTTCGGTCGATCTGCGCGGCTGGTATTCGGAAGGAAAAACCGGGATCGACGGGTTCGCGCCGCCGACCTTTGCCTTTGGCGATACGCGCGAATATGCCAGAACCCGCGAATTCGTGGGCTATGGCGGACTGAATGTCGCGCTGCTCGGCGGACGTTTCCGGAACCGGTTCGGGTTTGCCTATACCAACACAAAGCGCGAGAATTTCGATCCGGATGGCGCACCCGTCCAGACATTCGATGGCAAAGGCGAAAACGAGCGTTTCGAATATCAGGGCATTGTCGACATTGCCGACGGCTGGCAGGCGACGTTCGGTGCAGAAACCGAAACATCGCGTTACCGGGTTGCCAGTTTTGGCGGGCCTGCATCCGTTGCCCGTGCGCGTCTGACCAGCGGTTACGGACAGGTCAGCATAACCCCCGTGACGGGGTTTACAGCGACGGCCGGGGTTCGTCGTGACGATCATTCGACATTCGGCGGCAACACCAGTTTCGCCGCCAGTGCCGTGTACAGTCCCAACGACGGGAAAACGACTGTCCGTGCGAGCTATGGCGAAGGATTCAAGGCCCCTACCTTATTTCAGCTTTCGAGTGACTATGGCAATTTGCGGTTGCGTCCCGAAACATCGGCAAGCTGGGATGCCGGGGTCACGCAGACTCTCGTCGACGGCCGGATCGCGCTGGGCGTGACATGGTTCCACCGTGATACGCGCAATCTGATCGATTTTATTTCATGCCTGGCGCCACTGTCTGGCATCTGCACCAGCCGGCCCGATGGGACCTATGACAACGTCAAACAGGCACGCGCGCAGGGTATTGAAGCCAGTCTGACGCTGACACCGGTTGAGGCGCTGACGGTCCAGATGAATTATGGCTATCTCGATGCAACGAACACGTCGGTTGGCGCCTTGTCGGGCAAGAAACTTGCCCGCCGCCCGAGCCAGAGCATCAACGGCGCGCTCGATTACCGCTGGGCGTTCGGGCTTGAGACCGGCGTGACAGTGACTCATGTCGGCAAGAGCTTTGACGATGCATCCAACAGTCGCGCGCTACAGGGCTATGTGCTGGTCGACGTGCGCGCCAGCATTCCGGTCATGCGCGGCGTGTCGGTCTATGCCCGGGTGGAAAATCTGTTCGATGAGAAATATGAGACGATATCGAGCTATGGCACACCCGGCCGGGCTGCTTATGCCGGTGTCCGCTTCAATCTTTAGAGCGGGCTGAGGGTGGTTGTGCGCGAGCCGCTGCGACTGCGTCTTTGAGCGCATCATAGCCGATCGCACCGATCAGAACCTTGTCGCCGATGACCCAGCTTGGTGTGCCCGTCATTGCCAGGGGGCGCGCGAGGTCAAGATTTGCCGCGATCTCGACTTCGAAGGCGGAGTCTGCGGCAAGTTTTGTATCAATGCCCATGTTCCTGGCGATGCGGTCGACGGCGCGCGGCTCCAGGTGCCCGAGGGCATAGACGGCGCGGTGGAACGCGGCATATATGCCTGCTCTGGCCGCAGCAAGGCTGATCCTGGCGGCATGATCGCTGTGCGGGCCGAGGACCGGGAATTCGCGGTAGACGATCCGCAGACGATTGTCCTCGCGCAGCAGCCGGTCGATGTCGGGCAGGGTGGCACGGCAAAAGCCGCAATCATAATCGAAAAATTCGACCAGCGTGACATCGGCGTCGGCGGCCCCCTCCCACGCACTGGCAAAAGGCGTGGTGATGTGCGCCCGGTGGGCGGCAATCGCCATGGCGACGTCGCGGGCGCGCAGAATGTCCATGGCTTCGGGCAGGATTTCGGGGTGCGACAGAATATAATCGTGGATGATCTTTTCGATCTGCACCCGGTCGGCAGTCGCCACGGGCATCGCGTGGGCTGTCACACCCAGCGTCGCGGCGGTTCCCGTCGCCAGTGCAAGCAGCCCGATCATGATGCGTGACCCCTGTCGTTCGTCATTGATCTGCGGGTGGCAATTTCTTGGCCTGTTTGCGAAGGCGCGGATCGTCTTCGATCGCGGTGCGAGAGACGAGGACGATGTCCTGCGCGCGGATCCAGTCGTTGCTGCCCTTGGGCAGGCCGCGCATCGCCATCTGCGCATTGGTGAACGCCGGCATTGCGTCCCCTTCAAGATTGAAACGCTCTGCGGTGGCGAGCGCAGCGCGCGGCTGATCGCCTTCCTGCGCGTAAATCGTACCGAGCTGATACCAGGCAAAGGGATTCTGATTGTCGCGCTGAATGGCGGTGCGAAGAATAGTCTTGGCTTCGGCGAAGTTTGCGGGATTTTCGGTTGCGATCAGCGCATGGCCGAACAATGCTGCGATCAGGGGATTGTAATGTGTGCCCTGCACAGCTTCGCGCAGCACGGGCAGGGCCGCAGCAGGCTTGCCGGATTCAAGCAATATCTGGCCTTTCAGTTCCTGAAAATAGGGGTCGTGCGGCGCCGTCAGGATCAGTGCGTCGGATTCAGCGACGGCCTTCTCGGGATAAGCCGATTTGTGCCACGCATAGGCCCGGGCATAGCGCGCGGGGACCGACATGTCCGTCACGGGATAGCGATACAGCGTATCTTTCGGATCGTTGATGAATCCGAACAGCTTGGCCTTCACCCGCTGGAATCGCGCTTCGAGCGCAGGGTCGGTCGGCCTGTTCCACGCTGGCGCCACCGACAGGCTGTCACGCAGCACCTGAATGCGGTCACCGGTCAGCGGGTGCGTGCGATCATAGGCATTGTCCTGACTGATCGCGAGGCGGAATTCCTGGCCCTGAAGCTTTTGAAAAAAGCTCACCATCCCCTTGCCGCTGATCCCCGCACTTGTCAGGTAACGGCGACCCGATTGGTCTGCTGCGGATTCCTGTGTGCGCGAAAAGGCGAGATATTTGCCCATCGCTGCCTGCTGTCCGGCGGCAAGAATGCCAGCGCCCGCTTCCCCTGCGCCGGCGGCGATAGCGGCAGCGCCCAGGATCAGCGACAAAATCGTGATGCCGGTCGCCGCTTTTGCGCCTTCGGATCCGCGCAGGACGTCGCCCGCCGCCAGATGGCCGAGTTCATGCGCGATGACGCCCTGCACTTCATTGGCATTGTCGGCTGCCTGGATCAGCCCCGAATGAACATAGACGACCTGACCACCCGCCACGAATGCATTGATCTCAGGATCGCCGATCAGGACGATGTCGACATTTTTCGGATCAAGTCCCGCCGCGCGGATCAGCGGTGCCGCCATGTCGTTGAACAGCGCTTCGGTTTCGGCATCGCGCAGGATCGATTGCGCAGCGACGGGTTGTACCGTGAAGGCAAACACCGAAAGCGCAGTCATGGCGATGCGGAAAACAGACTTCATCGGCAATGATGTTGCCGGTGCGGGCTGAACGGCGGGTGAAGCGGCATGATCTGTTGCGGACATTGACGGGGCAAAGATAGGCCACCCCATACCCTTTGGCGAGGGCTGGGGTGGCCTATCCGGTTACTCGGTCGCGCCGAACGTTCGTTGCCACCAGCCGCCGCGGCGTGGTTCGGCCGGGGCGTTCGTAGAGGCAGGCTCCGGAGCTGGGGCATCTTCGGTCGCAACCTTTGCCTTGGCGCGGCTGGCGCGCTTGGGCTTGGCGGCTGGTTCGCCGACGATGGCAACGACAGGTGCCACGACAGGCGACGCGTCAACGACAGGCCTGGCCCTGGCACGGCTGGCGCGTTTCGGTTTTTCGGCAACGGGCGCGTCATCAACCGGTACCGGTGCGGGCGCAGGTTCGGCCGCATCGCGTGCGCCCGGGCGCTTGCGGGTGCGCTTGGGCGCTTCTGCGGCATTGGGCAAAGCGTCTGGCGCAGGCAGAGGGGTCGATTCAACGTCATCCACCCCTGCTCCGGTTGCTTCGCCTGCGCTATCGCTGGCACCGTTGGCAGCGCCGTCGCGTCCACGCCGCCGCCGACCGCCACGACGGCCCCTGCGGCTGCGACGCGCCTCGCCGTCTTCGTCAGTTTCGGTTCGCGGTTCGCGGGGTTCGCGCGGCTCGGCTCCGGTGTCGACGTTTGCGTCTGTGCCTGATTCGGCGTCTGTGCCTTCGCCATCTTCACGGCGGCCGCGACGGCCGCGGCGGCGGCGGCGACGCGGACCGGTTTCGCTCTCGCCCCGGTCGTCGCGCGCCTGATTCTCGCGCGCCTGATTCTCGCGCGGATGTTCGCCGCGGGTGTCACGGACATTGTCGCCGCCGTCGTCATCTTCGTCCTCGACAATATCGTCGTCATCTTCATGGACGACCGGTGCGTCGAACGTGGGCGTGAAGGCCGGTGGCGGGCCACTTGCCTCGACCGCCATCCGCGCCCCTTCGACTTCGCCGTCGCTTGCGACTTCGACACGGACGCCAAAGCGTTCCTCGATTTCGGCCAGTTCATGACGCTTGCGATTGAGGACGTAGAAGGCAGCTTCGGCACTGCACCGCAGCGTGAGAACGCTGCCACGTCCGCGACCCGCTTCATCCTCGATCAGACGCAACGCCGACAATCCGGCCGACGACGCCGTACGGACAAAGCCCGATCCTTCGCAATGCGGGCAGGGCCGCGTCGAAGCTTCGAGCACACCCGTCCGCAAGCGCTGGCGACTCATTTCCATGAGACCGAACGACGAGATGCGACCGACCTGAATCCGCGCGCGGTCATCGGCCAGTGCGGCTTTAATTGCCTTTTCGACCTTACGAATGTTGGAGTTGTTCTCCATGTCGATGAAGTCGATGACGACAAGGCCGGCCATATCGCGCAGGCGCAACTGCCGCGCGATTTCATGTGCGGCTTCGAGGTTGGTGCCCACCGCCGTGGCTTCGATGCCATGTTCGCGGGTCGAGCGGCCCGAGTTGATGTCGATCGACACCAGCGCTTCGGTCGGGTTGATGACGAGATAACCACCCGATTTGAGCTGGACAACCGGCTGATACATTGCCTGCAACTGTTCTTCGACATGGTTGCGCTGGAACAGCGGCACCGGGTCGGCATAGGGCTGCACGCGGCGCGCATGGCTCGGCATCAGGAGCTTCATGAACTCCTTGGCGTGGCGATAGCCTTCGTCGCCCTCGACGATAACTTCGTCAATGTCCTTGTTATACAGATCGCGGATCGCGCGCTTGATAAGGTCGCTGTCCTGATAGACGAGCGCGGGCGCAGCCGACGACAGCGTCTTTTCGCGGATTTCGTCCCACAGCCGCGCAAGATAATCGAAATCACGGCGAATCTCGACCTTGGTGCGTTGCAGCCCCGCAGTGCGGACGATGCAGCCCATTGTCCGGGGCAGGTTGAGTTCGGCCATGATGACCTTCAACCGCTTGCGGTCTGCGCCGTTCGAAATCTTGCGGCTGATCCCGCCGCCGTGCGACGTGTTGGGCATCAGCACGCAATAGCGGCCGGCGAGTGACAAATAGGTCGTCATCGCCGCACCCTTGTTGCCGCGTTCTTCCTTGACCACCTGGATCAGCAGGACCTGGCGACGGCGGATCACGTCCTGAATCTTGTAGCGGCGACGCAGGTTCATCCGCTTTTGGCGAAGGTTTTCGGCAGCCCCTTCGTCGATGCCGTTGCCCGATGCCGTCGATGCGGGCGGGGGCGGCGCATCATCGCTATCGTCGCTATCATCCCTGTCTTGCGGTGCGTCGACATCGTCATCACTGGCGTCATCATTGGGATGATCATCGTCATCAAAATGATCTTCGGCCGCGCGCAGACGCTCTTCCTCGGCGGCATGTTCGGCTTCTTCGCGGAGCAGCGCTTCGCGGTCTTCCTTTGGAATCTGATAATAGTCAGGGTGGATTTCGCTGAACGCGAGAAACCCGTGACGACCGCCGCCATAATCGATAAACGCCGCCTGCAGCGATGGTTCGACCCGGGTTACCTTGGCGAGATAGATATTGCCTTTTAACTGGAGATGTTCGGCGGATTCGAAATCAAATTCTTCGATTCTGTTACCCTTGACGACCGCGACACGGGTTTCTTCCCGGTGGCGCGCATCGATGAGCATACGCATTGTCATGTAAATTTCTCCGGGCGCGCCGCTTCATGAGGCGTGGCGCCGCTGGTGAGGACGAAATAATGGCTGCGAACCCGCGCGCCGGTTTCGTCGGGGTTGATGGTAAAGTCGTGTCTGCTCGATAGTCATGTCCGGGCAACAGTGCCGGAAAAACTGTTCCGCGACGCGCCCCGGCCCCATGTCGGGGCAGAAAAGCGGAAATCGGAAAGCCATGAATCATGCGAGCGTCAACCTGATCGGCTGCCGCAAGGGTGCGCAGCCGTGTAAGAAACATCGGACCGGACGGGTTCCCTCCGGCGATGTGTAATGATGCTAGCACCAGTGTCACGATGCGGCAACATGCAAGTGTATCGGCGCCTTACCATGTTAAACCACTGGACCCGGAGGCCCCGACGACGGCAAAGAGCAGACATGCCAGTGGCACTGACATTTGCTGCGATGATTTCGATCGGGTCGCCTGCGGTGGCGACGGCGACCGTGCGTCCGCGCATGATTGTTGACATGGCAACGCCGGCCGTGACGGGCGTCGACATTGTGACGCGTGCAGAGCCGGCAATCAGCGAGCCCGTTTTTCATGTGCCGATTGCCCGGTCGTCCACGCCACCGCGCAGCCGTTACAACATCACGATCCCGCTCGATCCGCCTGCGCCCGGGCTGCCCAGACCGCGCATATCCGGTCGGCCCGACCGTCCGCTGGTCGTGATCGATGCCGGACATGGCGGCCATGATCCGGGCGCGATTTCGCCGCAAACGGGCACGCGCGAAAAGGATGTGACGCTGGCGGTGGCGCGCGCAATCCGCGACGAACTGTTGAAAGGGGGGCGGGTGCGGGTGGCGCTCACCCGCGATGACGACATGTTTCTGGTCCTGCAGGAACGCGCCGAAATCGCGCGCGGGCTAAAGGCGGACCTGTTCATTTCGGTCCACGCCGATGCGGCACCGGTGCCCGATGCCAGCGGGGCGACGATCTATACCCTGTCCGAAGTCGCGTCGGATCGCAAAGCCGCCCAGCTTGCCGCGCGTGAGAACAAGGCCGACATCATAAATGGCGTCAACCTGAGCCGCGAGGGTGCCGACGTATCGTCGATCCTGATCGATCTGGCGCAGCGCGAAACAATGACGGCCTCGTCGCGTTTTGCCGATTTGCTGCGGCGAGAGGCGCGCGACCTGCCGTTCAAGACGGCGTATCACCAGATGGCAGGCTTTGCTGTCCTGAAAGCGCCCGATACGCCCGCAATCCTTCTTGAAGTCGGCTATGTCACCAATACGACCGACGTCGACAGAATCACCTCTGCACAGGGCAGGGCAGCCATCGCCACGGGCATCCGCCGCGCCGTCGATATTCAATTCGCACGGCGCTTTGCATCGCGGTAACAGATCGCTAGAGCACGACCATCATGGTCGCGCCCGAAACCGAAAATCTGAAACTCAGTCTCAGGCGTGATCTTGGCTGGCTGGCGCAGCTGTGGGCCAGCCGCTGGGCAAAGCTTGCGGTAATCGCCGTCGGATTGATCCTGATCGTCTGGCTGATCATCTGGCTGCTGTTCGCGCGCAACCTGCCCGATGCGCGGCAATTGCTCGCGTACGAACCCCCACTGCCGACCAATGTCCGTGGCTATGACGGCGTGCCGATCCAGTCCTATGCCCGCGAACGGCGCGTCGAGCTGGCCTTTAACGAATTCCCGCCGCTGCTCGTGCGTGCCTATATGGCGGCCGAGGACAAGACGTTTTTCGAACATGGCGGCGTCGATTATCCCGGCATCATCCGTGCTGTCGTCACCAACCTGACGCGGTCCGGACGACCGCAGGGGGCATCGACGATCACGCAGCAGGTCGCCAAGAATCTGCTGATCGGGAACGAGGCAAGCTATTCGCGCAAGGCCAAGGAAGCGCTGCTCGCCTATCGCATCGAAGCCGTGCTGACCAAGCAGCAGATCATGGAACTGTACCTCAACCAGATTGCGCTGGGGCGCAATGCATTCGGCGTCCAGGCAGCGTCGCGTGCCTATTTCGACAAGGATGTGAACGAACTGGCGCTGGCGCAAATGGCGTTTCTGGCGATCCTGCCCAAGGCGCCAGAGACTTATAGCCGGGCAAAATTTGCCGGACGCGCGCTTGACCGGCGCAACTGGGTGCTGGGCGAAATGCTCAAGAACGGATTTATCGGTCAGGCCGAACATGATGCGGCAGTCGCCACCCCGCTTGTGCTCGTGTCACGATCCTTGCCCAGGGATGAAAGCGCGGGCGATTATTTCCTTGAAGAAGTGCGCCGGCAGCTGATCGGCAAATTCGGCGAAACGGAAAAGGACGGCCCGCATTCGGTATATTCGGGCGGCCTGTGGGTGCGCACTTCGCTCGATCCCCGATTGCAGGTGTACATGCAGGATGCCCTGCGCGACGGGTTGTTGCGCTTTGATCGCGGACATGGCTGGAACGGGCCGATCGGCAAGGTCGATATCAGCGGCAACTGGCAGCAGGCCTTTGCCGCCGCCAATATCGGCGTCGGGTACAAGGACTGGAAAGCGGCCGTCATCCTGACGAAGGATGACGGATCGGCGCAGCTTGGCTTTGCCGACAGTACGACGGGCACCCTGCCGTCCTATGCTGCGCAAAATGTCAAACGCGGCGGCGGTACAGCGTTTGCCGCGCTGACACCCGGCGATGTCATCGCCGTCGCGCCCGACGGCAAGGGCTGGTCGTTGCGCGGAGTGCCCGAAATTTCAGGCGGGATGGTCGCGGAAAATCCGCATACGGGACAAGTGCTGGCGATGCAGGGCGGTTTCGATGCCCGCGTGCAGTCGTTCAACCGCGCGACACAGGCGCTGCGTCAGCCGGGATCGAGCTTCAAGCCGTTCGTCTATGCCTCTGCGCTCGATCACGGCATGACGCCCGCGTCGATCATCGTCGACGGCCCGTTCTGCGTGTATCAGGGGCCACGGCTCGGCCAGAAATGTTTCCGTAACTTTGGCGGTGCCGGTGGTGCGGGACCGCAGACGATGCGCTGGGGCGTCGAACAGTCGCGCAACCTGATGACTGTGCGCGCGGCCAGCCAGACCGGCATGAAAAATGTCGTGAAGCTTGCCGCGGACATGGGCATCAGCGAACCCGGCAAACCCTATCCCGCGGTTCTGGCAGTTGCGCTGGGGGCCGGGGACACGACAGTGGCGCGGATGGTCAACGCCTATTCCATCCTTGCCAACAATGGCCGGGCACTGACGCAGACACTCGTCGATTTCGTGCAGGACCGGCGTGGAAAAGTCATCTTTCGCGCCGATACGCGGCCGTGCGATCATTGCAACATGGCAGTGTATGACGGCAAGCCGATGCCGCGTCCGCCATCGCGTACCAAACAGATACTCGATCCGATGACCGCATATCAGATCGTTCACATTACCGAAGGCGTTATCCAGCGCGGCACCGCCACGGTTCTCCGTTCGCTCGAACGACCGATTTTTGGCAAGACGGGGACAACGACCGGGCCGACCAACGTCTGGTTCGTCGGCGGCTCGCAGGATTTGGTGGCGGGTGTCTATCTTGGCTATGATACGCCGCGGTCGATGGGCGGCGGCGCGCAAGGGGGCGTGATCGCCGCCCCGATTTTCAAGGCCTTTGCCGCACCTGCGATGAAGGACATGCCGGTCATTCCGTTCAAGGCCGCAGGCGGTGTGCGCATGGTGCGTATCGATCGGCATTCGGGCAAGCGTGTGTATGGCGCCTTTCCCAACGACAGTGATCCGCTGTCTTCGGTCATATGGGAGGCGTTCAAACCTGAAAGCGAACCGCGCCGGTCGATTGGTCGGGATGCCGTGCCGCAAGCTGCAAAGCCCCGCACAGTCGCGCCGAAGGCAACACCAAAGAGCAATTCCGCCAGCGACTTCTTGCAAAGGCAGGGCGGGATTTACTAACGCTCTGCGCACTAATTGAGGAACAGACGATGCGCGCCGAAGCGCAAGCCCATATCAATCAGATCAATGCCGCGCTTGCGCTTTTGCGCCGGTTCATCGACTGGGACCGTGCGCTGGCGCGGCTCGATGCATTGAATGCGATGGTCGAGGATTCGGCGCTTTGGAACGATCCCAAGGCGGCGCAGGTCGTGATGCGCGAGCGGCGACGGCTTGAGGAGGCAATCGGGGCGACGCGCGCAATCCAGTCCGAACTCGACGATACGGTCGCGCTGATGGAAATGGCGGAGGCTGAGGGTGACGACGCCATGGTCAATGACGGCGCCGCCCAGCTTGCCGCCATGGCCGAACGTGCCGAACGCGACAAAGTCGCTGCGCTTCTGGCGGGAGAGGCCGACGCCAATGATACCTATATCGAAGTCAATGCGGGTGCGGGCGGGACCGAAAGCAACGACTGGGCCGAAATGCTCGGGCGGATGTACATGCGCTGGGCCGAACGGCACCGCATGAAGGTCGAGACGATCGACTATCATGCGGGGGATCAGGCGGGGATCAAATCGGTCACTTATCTGCTCAAGGGCGAAAACGCTTACGGCTATGCCAAAACCGAAAGCGGCGTCCACCGGCTCGTCCGGATCAGCCCGTTCGGCAGCGGCGACAAGCGCCAGACAAGTTTCGCCAGCGTCTGGGTCTATCCGGTGGTCGACGAGAATATCGACATCGACATCGTCGAAAGCGATCTGCGCATCGATACTTATCGTGCATCGGGCGCCGGCGGGCAGCACATCAACACAACGGACAGCGCAGTGCGCATCACGCATATTCCGACAAACATCGTCGTCCAGTGCCAGAACCAGCGCAGCCAGCACAAGAACAAGGCCGAAGCGATGAATCAGCTTCGTGCCCGTCTGTATGAAAACGAACTGCAAAAACGCGAAGCCGAAGCGAATGCGAGTGCGGCGTCAAAGACAGATATCGGCTGGGGGCACCAGATCCGGTCCTATGTCATGCAGCCGTACCAGATGGTGAAGGACCTGCGGACGGGGGTCGTGTCAAGCTCGCCAAGCGATGTTCTTGATGGCGATCTCGACCGCTTCATGGCGGCGGCCCTGTCGCAGCGCGTCACCGGAGAAAAGGTGGTTGTGGAGGATGTGGATTGAGGACTGCGCTCGTCTTTGCGCTTTTCCTCACTGCCTGTAACAATGGCATCGCCGCGCATGACTCCAAAGCGTCGCAATTTCCCGCTGCGGCGCGTCCGGTTGCGTCGATCGTCTCACCGCGCTGGTCCGATGAAAATAGCCGCGACAAGGCAGGTGAATCGGTCGAGGTGATGGATCGCGCGGGTGTCACCGCCGGAATGACGGTCGCCGATATCGGCGCGGGCGAAGGCTATTACACGATCCGCCTTGCCAATCGTGTCGGCAAACAAGGTCGGGTGCTTGCCCAGGACATCGTGCCCGACGTTCGCAACAGGCTGGCGGATCGGGTTCAGCGCGAAAAGCTGGAAAGCGTGACCGTCAAACTCGGCACGCCGGATGATCCCGGCCTTCCCCAACATAGTTTTGACCGCATATTCCTGATTCACATGTATCATGAAATTGCCAGTCCCTACGCGTTCTTGTGGAACCTGCGGCCTGCCACCAAAGCGGGCGGGCGTGTCATTGTCGTCGATGCCAATCGCGCGACGAATCAGCATGGCACGCCACCCGCCCTGCTCAAATGCGAATTCGCGGCTGTCGGGTACAGGCAGGTCGATTTTCAGGACATGCCATCGGCGGGGGGCTATCTTGCCGCGTTCGAACCATCGGGTCTGCGGCCAGCGCCAGGCGCGATCAGGGTTTGTTCAAGCTAAGGCATCGCCACGATATTTCAGTTCGAGATATTTGCCCTGCGTCGCCAGTTTTTCAAGATCACCGCGCGCCAGCTGTTCGCTCATCCGCGCCAGTTCGCTGTCGACGACCGACAGGCCATCGACCAGTTGCTTTTCGGGAATCAGCCCGTCGGTGCTGGCACGGCGCATCAATTCCGGAACGCGGCCATAGCCACGGACGAGTTCGGGCAGTTCATCGGCAATCAGGCGGCGGATCGCCATGGCTGCGGGCTCGTTTTCGTGCAACGCCTGCAATTGCGGGGCGAGCGTTTCGAGCCTGACGCCAATCCCGTCGGCAAGGCGTTGCGCAGGCGCGGGCAGCATCGCGCGCTGGCTTACCAGCCAGCTTTCGGTTTTGAGCGGTAGCAGTGCCAGAGGGGCCGTTGGCAGGGCAGCGGCATCGGGTATCGCCTCCCCGCCGGGCAGCATGACAATGCCGATGGATGCCAGCAGCATCAGCAGCACCCCGATCATCACGCCGGTGGTGCCGATCGGCAGGATCAGGCCGATGATGAACATCACGATCATGATGCCCAGCACCGCGCCCGCCACCAGCTTTGCCTTGCGCAGCGCAGATCGACGCTGCGATGCCCGGATGCGCGCCGACATGGTCGGCGGACGGGTGACACGGCGCAGCGTTTCGTCGGCGCGTGCAATGATGTCGTCAGGCGTCGTCATCACACCGGCGCGAACGGATTGGCACTTTCACTCGCACCGATGCGCGCTTGTGCAGCCCCCTCGGCGCGCGCGATATAGCCTTTCGACCGCTCGACTTCGCCCGAGAGCGCGTCGACTGTGGTCTTCATCGAGACGAGCGACTTTGCCTTGAACGTGTCGATCGCATCCATCGTGTCATAGATATTCTGGAACGCGCGTTTCAACGTGTCGAGCGGGATCGTCGATCCTGCGGCCTGTTCGTGGATCGCGGCCGTATTCTGTTTCAGCAACGCGCCGGTTGTATCGATGATGGTCGCCGTCGTCGTGTTCAGCGCGGTAATCTGTTCGAGGACCAGTCGCTGGTTGGTCATCGCCTGTGCCACCGTTACCGCGGTGCGCAGTGCCGCAACTGTCGTCGTCGAGGCGCGGTTGACGCCCTTGACCAGTTCGACATTGTTTTTCTTGACGAGATCGAGCGCGAGATAGCCCTGCACCGTGACGGCCATCTGGGTGAGCAGATCCGTTGTGCGCTGGCGAACGTAGAACAAGGCGGTTTCGCGGATCGCCTTTGCCTTGGCAGGGTCCGACGCTTCGAGTTCGGCCGCCTTGGCTTCGAGCTTGACGTCGAGCGTTTTCGAGACATGGATCATCTGTTCCAGGCGGCCCATTGCCGCCCACAGGCTTTGCCGTTCGACCGAGATCGCGGCATTGTCCCTCAGCAATTCGTCCTTGCCGCTGCCAAGGCGTGTCAGAATCGATGCGATATGCGACTGTGACGATTTATAACCGTCGAAATAATTGCGCATCTTGTTGCCGAACGGGATGATGCCGAACAGCTTTCGGGGCGCAAGCAGATCGCCCTGTTTGCCGGGATCGAGATCCTCGATCGTACGGCGCAGTTCGGCAAGGTCGGTGCCGACGCCGCCGTCGTTGTCCATCGCACGCACCGGACGGTCGAGGAATCGGTTCGATTGCCCCGCAGCGTCGGCGATTTCGCGACGGCCCATGTCGCTGATCTGATCGACGCGCTTGCCGAATTCGGGCGAGTTCACGTCCTGCGCAGCGAGATCTTCGACAAAGCTGTCGGCCTTTGCCTCCAGTGCGGTCCGCTGTGCCTCGTCAAGCGGGACAAGGCCGCTTGCCTTTTCGGGCGCAACAGTAGCGACGGGGACCGGCGGCGTCAGCACGAGGTCGGTCGGTTCGGCAATCTGGGTAGCCATGCGCGTTGGTTCCTGTTGTCGTCGCAGACAAGATAGGCGGCTATGGGTGTGTTATTCAAGTGAGACGCGTTCACCTGCCTTGCCGCATCGCACAAAATCGCGTAGGCGCGCCTTCAAATTCCCGCTCTGACCTCAGGATTTTCAATGAGCCTCCGCAATGTGGCCATCATCGCGCACGTCGATCATGGCAAAACGACTCTGGTCGACCAGTTGTTCCGCCAGTCCGGCACCTTCCGCGAAAATCAGCGCATCGAAGAACGTGCGATGGATTCGAACGACCTGGAAAAGGAACGCGGGATCACGATTCTTGCCAAATGTACCAGCGTCGAATGGCATGGAAATGGCGTCGATACGCGGATCAATATCGTCGATACGCCGGGTCACGCCGATTTCGGCGGCGAAGTCGAACGCATCCTGAGCATGGTCGACGGCGTGATCCTTTTGGTCGACGCGGCCGAAGGCGCAATGCCGCAGACCAAGTTCGTGACGGGCAAAGCACTCGCACTTGGTCTGCGTCCGATTGTCGTCGTCAACAAGATCGACCGGCAGGACGCGCGGATTCAGGAAGTGCTTGACGAAGTGTTCGACCTGTTCGTTTCGCTTGAGGCGACTGACGAACAGCTCGATTTCCCGGTGCTTTATGCGTCGGGCCGCAATGGCTACGCCAATCTTGAACCCGACAAGATGGAAGGAACGCTGGCCCCGCTGTTCGAAACGATCATTTCGCATGTGCACGAACCGTCGGCCGATCCGGACGGGCCGTTCAAGTTCCTCGTGACGCTGCTCGACCGTGACAATTTCGTGGGGCGCATCCTGACGGGTCTGGTGTTCAGCGGATCGGTCAAGACCAACATGCCGATCCATGCACTCGATCCCGATGGCAAGGTTGTGGAGACGGGCCGCGCGTCAAAGATCATGGCGTTCCGCGGGCTGGAACGCGTGCCGGTCGACGAGGCAGGCGCAGGTGATATCATCTCGATTGCCGGATTGACCGTGGCGACGGTTGCGAACACGATCTGTGACCCGAGCGTGACCGAACCACTGCATGCCCAGCCGATCGATCCGCCGACATTGTCGATGCGCTTTGCCGTGAATGACAGCCCGATGGCAGGGCGCGAAGGGTCAAAGGTCACCAGCCGGATGATCCGCGATCGCCTGCTCCGCGAAGGCGAATCGAACGTCGCGATCAAGATCACCGAAGCTGCCGACAAGGACAGTTTCGAAGTCGCGGGGCGCGGCGAATTGCAATTGGGTGTCCTGATCGAGACAATGCGCCGCGAAGGCTTTGAACTGGGTATCAGCCGTCCGCGCGTGTTGTTTGCCGAAGACGAAAGCGGCGGCAAGACCGAACCCTATGAAACGGTCATCATCGACGTCGATGAGGAATATTCGGGGACGGTCGTCGAGAAAATGAACATCCGCAAAGCTGAAATGACCGACATGCGCCCCAGTGGTGGCGGCAAGACGCGCATCACCTTCAGCGCGCCGTCGCGCGGCATGATCGGCTATCACGGCGAATTCCTGTC
>CAXTTJ010000023.1:0-34142 GCA_964247235.1 uncultured Sphingomonadaceae bacterium | reverse complement strand
GCCGCGTCGAGCATCCCTTCTTCCTGATCGAAATCCCACGACCGGTTCTGCTGCGCCATCAGCTTGCGTTGCAGGCGGTTGGCGAGTTTGGTCACAGCCCCCTGCAAATGCACCAGCTGCTGGTCGAGATACTGGCGCAGACGCAACAATTCGTCGGGATCGCACAGTTCGTCTGCGGCAATCACTTCGTCATGCGCGGTCGTCCACGCCTTGTAATCGAAGCCCGGCGTCAGGTCGGCAGGCGGGCGATTGGGCCGGACAGGAAGCATCGCCTCCTGCGCGTCATCACCGCCATCTGCCATGTCATCGTCGGCGCTCTCCTGTCCGTCGGTTTCGCCCTCACCGTCTGAATCTTCGGACGTCTCAGTCTCGCCACGCTGCTCGACCTGCCCCGCACCGTCGCTGTCTTCGTCGTCACCCTCCGTGTCGTCCTGACCTTCGTCCTCGCCATCCTCATCGCCATCATCGCTCTGGTCATCGGGAACCATGTCACCGTCGATCAGTTGCAAATCCTCAAGCAGCTTCGTCGCAAGCGATGCGAACGCCGCCTGATCGTCAAGCACCAGGCCAAGCGCGTCCATATCCGCGCCGCCCGCGTCCTCGATCCAGTCCCGCACCAGCGACAGACCGGATTGAGTAGCCAGAGGGGGCGGATACCCCGTCAGCCGCTCACGCAGCAACAGCGCAACCGCCGTCGACATGGGCACTTCGTCGCGCGCTTTTGCCCTGACGATCGCGTCGGACCGCATCCGCATTTCGAACGCGGTATTCAGGTTCGCGCGGACCCCTGCCATTCCCCGCGCGCCCAGTGCCTCGACCCGCGCTGATTCGACTGCATCGAACACGGCCCGGGCAATCACTGGCGCCGGCGCCAGCCGCGCGTGAAGATTTGCATCATGATGCCGCAAGCGCAGGGCAAAGCCGTCGGCAAAGCCCCGCGCTTCGGCGACCTGATCAGGCGGCAGGGCACGGCCCGGCATCGGCACTTTGATATTTTTGCCCACCTGTGTCGGCGCATCGGCCGTAAACGCCAGCTCGACCTCGGCCTCATGCGCCATCGCCCGCGCCGTGCCGGTCAGCACAGCCTTGAAAGCTTCGAGCGGTGTCTGGTCGGGCATGTCCGCCGATTAACGAAAGTACAGCCCCATGGGTAGGGGGCAATCTTTCCCTTCCTTCCCTTATTCCGGCCCCTATTTCGGGGACACTATACTAAACTCTGGCGCAATCGGCAGAGTGCATATTTCATGATGACGTGTTTGCGCCGAAAAATGGTGGACAGGGCTTCCGCCGAACCGATAGCCACAATTGCGGGATTTGCGCCAATTTGTTGGAGTACCATTTCTTGGCTACCCCCTTGGATACCCCCAAAAAACATTCACTGGCATTTCTTAGCCAGAAAATGCCCGGTCCAAGAAGCACATGCTTCTGGGTGAGCCGGCGAAGGGCCGCAGTTCGGCGACGTCTTAAACCACGGCCGACGACACAACTCAAACCTTGCGCCGCAGCGACCAGATCAGGCCGGCAACACTGGTAACAAGCGCCGCCAGCGCGGTAATCAACGTCGCATCAATCATCGGCATATCGAATCTACCCGGCGACTAGAATAATCCATTTGGTTTTGTGTAGGACAGCGAAAATACGCACAAAGTGGTCACCTCGACCTCTTGCCAAGCATCGAAAAAGGGCGACGACTCCAGCTTTGTGAGTCGGGCTGAGCAAGGGCCAGCGTGCCGCACAGCACGTGAATCCTACGAACACCCTTTCGCAAACGCCGATGCGTTATCCAAGGGCATGTCACTAACGCTTCTGGCGTGGATTGCTGGCAGGTCGCCACGGCAAAAAAGGTCGACTCAGTCGATCGGCGCGTTGCGTTTTGCATCGATCAGTTCCTGATGTTTGATGATCCGATCGGCCACATTCTGGGCCAGCGAAGTCAGCAGCGATCTGGCGACGAGTTCGAGCTCGATACCGCTTTCCGCAACGGCTTTGCGAAGGGCAAACGCAAATTCGCCACCGAACGTAGCAACGATTTGTGCGACCGGCGTAAAATATTCGTCAGGGTCGCCAAACTGGTCCGCAGCCAGAAAGGCCTGAAGTCGGTTAATTTCAAGCGCGTCGAACAGCGCTTCGGCTTCTGGCGTCGTCGTCGGCGCACCATGATGAATTGCGGCAAGACGTTTGCGGGTGATGCCGGTAATCCGTTCCATCTCTCGGAAGGAAACGCCACGTCGCTGCCAGATAGAAACCATCAGTGTGACATAAGCCGTCGTGCGGCGTCGAGGATCGCGGGTATCAATATTCTCGCTAGCTGACGCCATAGGTACGGTCATGCCATAAATGTGAGGGAAAAGCACTAATCGCCACAAAATGCTTTGGTAGACCCTTTGATTACGCATAGGTGCGACCCACCGTGCTGCTGGAATGCAAGTAGTAGCCAAAAATACTCGGTGTGAGCACAACAACATCGGGGATGAACAAAAACCTGTTTTGTCGATTCGTTTCCCCGCATGGGTCGCTTTTCGTCCCATGCGGGCAGCTCGCGGTCCCAAAACTCAACTATGTTTTCGGGTTAGAGACGTCGCGGAATTGTTTTCAAACAGGAATATTCGTTTTACGGAATATATTTGATGATTCTTCTTGGCGGTTGGCACCCCGTCGAGAATCATGATGTCAATCCCGACTTTTAAGGCAAATCGCGTGTGCAATGCCAATGCATGGACGATTACTGAACGAAGGATCCGCACGCGTTGGGCAGGGCGTGTTGTCCCGTCAAACGTATCGGCATGGTGCCGACATTGGGTGGTGCGCCGATGACAGGCGTACGCCTTGTTTCCGGGCTGCCCGATTGGCGCGACGCAGAAGCCTATTCGCCATTGCTCGCGGTTGGGCGACAGGGATTTGCCTGGGAATATCTTCGCCGCAATCCCGAATTCCGCGCGCAAGCCGGCTTGGCGTGGACATCGCGGGAGTTGAGCGATCCAGTTCCGGACTTGGTCGTCGATCTTCCCGAACCGCTCGATCTATGGGGGTTGCGATTTCGCGGAAGCAGGCAATCTCGATGCGACCAAGGCGAGACCGATCTGGGATCGCGCCGTAGATACCAGCGTCGTCGCCGTCAGCGCTAGCCGCGCGACCGTGTCGAATGCATTCGACATCAAGCAGTTCATGGAACTAGCAACCATTGTGAGAACTCGTACGGGGCATGAGCAGCTATTGTTGAGCGATGGCTTGCAACATATCCGCTTGGACGTTGTTCAGGGAACGCTGCTCGCAGGGCCGGTCGCTTTGCACTTCAACCTTACCGATGGGCCGACACTGTCCGCTCAGCTCAACACGTTGCGAAAATGGCAAATTTTCCGCAATGGCTGGGATTTGACGTTGATTGCGAAACCTGAGAATCGGGCACCGATCTGGGTGCGCCAGCTCCGAGCCTATGATGGCGCGATGGCAGGCGCGACCATGCGCGAAATTGCGCAAACCTTGTTTCCGGCACTTGCGACGCCGGTCGCGCTGCAGGATCGCAACAGCGCAGTTCGCTCGATGGTCCGCCGCCTGCTGCGAGTTGCCCGAGCGAATGTGGCAGGCGGCTATCGCCGAATTTTGAGCGGAAATGGCTAGTTTGCACTGGTCAAATTAAGATCAGCCCGGCAGATTGACATCATCGCTAAACAGGAAGCACGGATGAACGCCGAGCGCGTGCGAAAGATCGTGGACATGCAACAAGGTCAAATTGATGTGTCCGTTTTCAATCTGACTAAGATAGGATTGGGTGATGCCCGATGTCTCGGACAAGTCCTCCTGCGTCATCGCGCGCTCGATCCGGAGGCGCGCGACATTGCGTCCGACCAGCGCGCGAATATCCATATGCGCAACTGTCGTGCATTCGCGCGGTCGAGTTTATTCGTCACAACGAATATGCGTGGCGAATGAGCGAATTTATGCCCGCAACGCTTCATGACGTGCCGCCAGAGTCACCGCAGCCGACCGACTATGACTGGGCACACCGGATTGCGTATTTGCGCCTCCTTGACGCCGCGGCGGATGGCGCCGACTGGCGCGAGGTAGCAACGCTCGTTCTCGGACTCGACGCCGCGATGGATCCTGATCGGGCAAAGGCGATCTGGTCCGCGCATCTCGCACGCGCCATCTGGATGCGGGATCATGGATATCGCGACTATCTGGCGTCGCCGGATCGGTCTGCACCCGGCTGAATCGTCCAGGCATCGTGGCGCACGAAGCGACAATGGCGTCAGCGACGCGCGGTGCCATCAGTCGCGATCTCGATATAGGTGACGGTGTTGCTTGTCTCCGGCGCCTCGCGCGGTCCCCGCGCGATCGCGCTCTACGGCGCGCCACCGTCTGCGCGGGTGCCTTGCCGCCGAGCCCCGTGCCGGGTCTCGGCCTGACGGTGACGATCGCGTGGCGCAGGTTTGGAGCCTGATGGCTCCATCTTGATGGTCGCCGCGCCTGCGCGGCGGCGTTGTTGTGACCTCTCCCTGAGCGCGGGAGTGGGCGGCGCTCCCGGCTAGGGGCAGCGCACGCCGGGAGCGCAACCCCCTTTGGGGGTCTTCCACTGACGTTCCAGCCCTGCGGGTGCGCCCGTCGCGCGCTGCCCCTTTTGGTCGCTTGGGTGCCGCCCACCCCCGCTTCAGGGGAGGTCGTGGCGGTTTTTGGCAGCGAGGAGGTTGCAGCATGGCACATTTAGACAAGCCGCAGCGCAAATCGCGCGGACGCGAAGCGACGCGCGCTACCGCGCGCGCGATTGAGCCGCGCATGTCGCTTTATGACGACGTGACCCGCCGTATCGTCCTCGAACTCGAGGCGGGCCGCGTCCCTTGGGTGCAGCCATGGAGCGCGTCGGCGAGCGGCCCCGCACTGCCGCGCAACGCGCTTAGCGCGCGGCCCTATTCGGGGGTCAATGTGCTCATCTTATGGGGTGCGATGATCGCACACGACTACCCCTCGCAAAGCTGGCTGACTTTCAAACAAGCCCGCGAGGCGGGCGGCGCGGTCATCAAGGGCGAGCACGGCACAACTGTCGTTTATGCCGACCGCTTCACGCCCGAGGCAGAAAAGGCGCGCGCGCGTGAAAGCAGCGATACCGCCAAGGCGATTCCCTTCCTTAAACGCTTTACCGTATTCAATGTTGCGCAGTGCGAGGGCTTGCGCGAAGGCTTGGCGCGCGACCCCGTGCCGCTGCCAGAGCGCGAGATTGTGCCGGTGGCCGAGGCCGTCATCGCCGCAAGTGGTGTCGATTTTCGCATCGGCGGATCGCGCGCCTGCTACGCCCCCGCACTCGATATTGTCCATGTGCCGCCACAACCGGCATTCTTCGCGCAAGTCGATTACTATCGCACCGCGCTGCACGAACTCACTCACGCGACCGGCCGTCATGGCCGGTTGAACCGTGACCAGACCGCCAGTTTTGGCACCAAGGACTATGCGCGCGAAGAACTGATTGCGGAAATGGGCAGCGCATTCCTCTGCGCGGCGCTCGGCATCGAACCGACCGTGCGCCACGCCGATTATCTTGGCAGTTGGCTCGACGTGTTGCGCGAGGACAATCGCGCGATCTTCCGCGCCGCGAGCGCGGCGAGCAAAGCCGCCGACTGGTTGCTGGCGCGCCATCGCGAGGCCGACGCCGCACGAGCAAGCGACGAACGGAGGGCGGCATGAGCTTGCTCACCCCCGAACTTCACGCGGTTCTGCGCGCGAATGCCCGCACACACCATGACGCGATGCAAGCGGGGGCGCGCGAACCCGACCCCGCGCCGGTCGTCAAATTCTTCAATCCTGTCGGCGCAGCGACCCTTCGACTGCGCTCAGGACAGGCTTGGCTGGCGACCGAACTCGACGCCGATGGCGATACGCTGTTCGGTCTGGCCGATCTCGGCTTCGGCTGTCCCGAACTCGGCAGCTTCAGCGCGCGCGAAATTGCGCAGCTGCGCTTGGCCGGAGGCCTGTCCATCAAGCGCGACCTGTATTTTGCGAGCGACGTTCCGTTGTCGGTCTGGGCCGAGATTGCCCGCGCGCACGGGTCGATCAGCGCCGCCGAAACCATCCTGTGCCGCGCGACGTCGCGCAGCGACCCGCTTCCCAAGCCTTCCATTCGGGAAGCTGGCGGATGACGTGCGGCGCGTAACGCCGCTTTTGAGTAGCCGGTCCGCACTCCCGCAATGAAACACGGACCGGCACTCCGATTGGAGTATGACCGATGAAACTCGACTTTATCCCGCTTGGCAAGCTGTCGATCAGCAAGGCCAATATGCGCCACGGCCGGAAAGCCCCCGACGTATCGGACCTGTTGCCGACCATCCGCAAGCGCGGCATCCTGCAACCCTTGATCGTCCGGCCCAATTGCGGCCCCGACGCCTTCGAGATCGTCGCCGGACGCAGGCGTTTCCACGCCGCGCAGATCGTCGCCAACGAAACCGGCGACGCCGATCCTGTCCCCTGCGCCATCCTCGACGCGGGCGACGACGCCGATGCTATCGAGGCGTCGATGATCGAAAACTTGGCGCGGCTCGACCCCGACGAAGTGACGCAATGGGAAAACTTCGTCCGGTTGGTCAAGGAAGGCCGCAGCGTCGATGACATTGCCGCGACCTTCGGCTTGCCCGAATTGACCGTCAAACGCGTGCTGGCTCTCGGCAATTTACTCCCCGCAGTCCGCGACCTTTACCGCGCCGAAAAGATCGACGCGGCCACGGTCCGCCACCTGACCTTGGCGAGCAAGAGCCAGCAAAAGGCGTGGCTGGCACTGCACGACGACCCCGAAAGCTATGTCCCGACCGGCCATCAGTTGAAGGCCTGGCTGTTCGGCGGCGCGTCGATCTCGACCAAGGTCGCGCTGTTCGACCTCGACAGCTATACGGGTCAGACCATCGGCAATCTGTTCGAGCCGGACAGCTATTTCGCCGATGCGGATGCGTTCTGGGCCGCGCAAGGCGACGCGATCGAGGCGAAAAGGTGCGACTATCTCGACGCCGGATGGCCCGACGTCGTGGTCGTTCTCCCGTCCGAGCAGTTCTCGACATGGGAACATGAGAAGGCGGGCAAGCGCAAGGGTGGGCGCGTCTATATCGACGTGCGCGCGACCGGCGAGGTCGTCGTCCACGAGGGCTATGTGACGCGCAAGGAAGCGCGGCGCATCGAAAGCGGCGAACGGCCCGAGGCTAGCCCCAAGGTCGTCCGGCCCGAAGTGTCGGGACCGATGGCGACCTATATCGACCTGCATCGTCACGCCGCCGTTCGCGCTACCTTGTGCAGCCATCCCTATGTCGCGCTGCGCTTGATGGTCGCCCATGCCATCACCGGCTCGCCGCTGTGGACGGTCAAGCCCGAACCGCAGACGACGCGCAACGACGCGATCAGGGAAAGCGTCGAAACCTGCAAGGCCGAAGCCGATTTCGACGAGCGGCGGCGCGCGGTGATTGCGGTGCTCGGTTTCGACGCCGAGGGGCCGACCGTCACTGGCGGCAACGGCGACGATTTCGGCACCGTTGCGGTGTTCCTGCGCTTGCTCGAAATCCCCGACCCCTGCGTCATGGACGTGATCGCCGTCGTCATCGGCGAAACCTTGGCGTCGGGAAGCGCGGCGGTCGAGGCGACCGGCGCGCATATCGGCGTCGATATGGCAGGCTACTGGCAAGCCGACGACGCGTTTTTCGCGCTTGTCCGCGACCGCGAGGTGCTGACGCGGCTCGTCGCCGAGGTCGCGGGCGAGGGCGTCGCCAGCGCTAATGCCACCGAAAAGACCAAGACGATGAAAACGATCATCGCCGATCATCTTGGCGGCAGCAACGGGCGTCCGCGTGTCGAAAACTGGGTGCCGCGCTGGATGGCGTTTCCGCCGACAACCTACACGTCGCGCGGCGGCGTCGGCACAGTCATGGCCCATAAATTGGTCGAGGCCGCGCGCGAGATCGCGCGGGCGAGCGATGACGAACCGGACCCAACAGCACCGGCCAAAGCGGTCGCAATGCCCGACGACGAGGAGGAGGAACGGCTCGCGGCCTGACCCCAAGCGGGCGGCGATCAGCGCCGCCCGCCTTTTTGTCATCCGAAAATCGGGCCGCGCGCCGCTGCCGTTCCGGCACCGGCGCGCGGGATTTTCAAAAGGAGAACGACAATGGCCGACCGTGTTTCGGCGAGCATCGTCATCGGCGGACGGGTGAAGCCCGACCAGTAGCAGACCTTGCTCGATTTGATCGCCAACGGAGGGCTTGCCGCCGAGTGGGACGGCACCGCCTTCACGCCCGATCAGCGTGTCGACGGCGAGCCTTTACGCCTCCACGCGCATGAAACACCGTGGGGTATGTTCGACGCCCTCGAACAATATTGCTGCGATGATCGGACGCCTTCACCCGCTACTCGGGCCCAAGGCCGGGCAGTTTCGGGGCCGAGCGCGTCGTGTTTGACGCGACATCCGGCGCGCTCATTTATGATGTCGATGAGGACGATCATGCCGTTATCCACGTCCATACCGTCGAGCAATTGGAGTCGATGCGCGCGATCCGGCGCTATCTCAAAGCAGCCGAGGACAGTATTGCACCCTTGGTTCTGACGCGCTGACCGGCAGCGCCCTGCCGACTTCGCCACCGCACCGCCCCGCGCTCGCGCGGGGCGGCTGTCGTTCGACATGAGCGGGGGTGCAAACGCGATACGACCGGTCGCAAGGTGGCGTTGCGCCGTGAATCGTGCCTGTCGGGGTGCAGCACCGTTGGCGCATTCATCCCTCAATCGCAGCGCCGAACCAATTCGGCAGAGGCGATGTGCGTGGTCCTGCCAGCGCCGCCTACGCGCACAACCATCGCGGACCGACTGATTTCCCTGCGCCGGTGAACCGGCGCTCCTCGCGCCCGCTTCGCTCCAAATCAGCCCGCCGCTCCGGTCCTTCGTTGCACTGCGGCCCTTCGGGTGTGCCCGAAAACCGCGCTGGCCTTGGTCCCGCATCGCCCAGCGGAATGGTCCGCGACGGCGATTTACGAAGGAGACGAACAATGGCTGCAATCGGTTATGTCACCCGCGACGGCGACGGCTTCAAGGGCCAGCTGCGCACGCTTTCGATCCGCGCCGAGATCGAGATTTCGCGCAACCCGCGTAAGTCGAGCGACACGCACCCCGATTATCGGGTGCTGTCGGGCGGCGTCGAAGTCGGCGCGGGCTGGGTCAAGAAGAGCGAATCCTCGGGCAAGGACTATGTCTCGCTGAGCCTGGCCGCGCCCGAATTCGGACCGCGCAAGCTCTACGCCAATCTCGGACGTGCGGCGGGTCAGGACGATGACGATGCGTTCGCCATCATCTGGAATCCGGCGGACTGAACCAACCGGCTCCCGCGTCACCCGGCGCGGGAGCCTCTTTTAAGAAGAATTGCCGGAGGGGGTCGAATTTCGCCACTCTCGTTTTCGACCCTGCACCGACGCCGACAATGCCGTCATCACCGCGAACGGGGCGGCACCGGGCCGCAGCGTCGATCACGGGATGGCAGTATGGACGCCGACGACGAATATGAACGCGCGCAGATTGCCAAGCGCGGGACACCGTTCCTGAATTCCGATCAGGCTGCAGCGTGGCTCGGTCTGTCGCTGCGCACTTTGCAAAATCTGCGCGGCAGCGGCGACGGACCCGTCTTTCGCTTCCACAGCCGCCGTGTCCAATATCATATCGACGATCTGGCTTCATGGTCGCAGAACCACGCCAGGCGCGAGAGCGGCCGTGGCTAAGCGCAATGCTTCGCCCGACGACGCGCCGCGCCGCGCCTGGGGCGATGCGCTGCGCGCAGCGCGCGTCCGCCGCGATAGGCTGCGGCTTCGCGCCGTCGGACTCGCGCTCGGCGCGGTGCTTCTGGGTGCGACGATCATCGCGCCGCCGATCCCGCGCCTCGTCTGGAATGCCAGCGCTAGCGCACCCATTGGCCTTTATTTGATCACCCCCGGCGCACAAATTGAATCGGGTGACATGGTCGTTGCGCGGCTTCCTTTGCGGACGCGCGATCTCGCGGCCTCGCGTCACTATTTGCCCCTCAATGTGCCACTGGTGAAGCGCGTCGTGGCCATCGCTGGCGACGAAGTCTGCGCGCTCGGGACCAGTATCTACCGCGATGGTCGCTGGATCGCAGTGCGCAAAATGGTCGATGGCAAAGGTCGCACGATGCCCCGCTGGCAAGGGTGCCATATCCTGCGCGGGGGTCAGGTTTTCCTCCTGATGGATGCGCCGGACTCATTCGATGGGCGCTATTTCGGGATCACCGACCCTGCCGACATTATCGGCAAAGCGCGGCTGCTATGGGCGCGTTGATCCGTCTGATCGCGGTGAGTGCGCTGCTCATGGCAGTCCCCGCGCACGCCGATGAGGTTTGGCGCTGGCGCGCCTTTGTCATCGAAGCGTCGGGCAGGTTTGGCATCCCAAGTGCATGGATCGAGCGCGTGATGCGCGCCGAAAGCGCCGGACGCACCACGCTCAACGACAAACCGATCCGCAGCCGTGTTGGCGCAATAGGCCTCATGCAACTGATGCCCAAGACCTGGGCCGACATGCGTGTGCAACATGGTTTGGGCCTCGACCCAGACGATCCCCGCGACAATATCCTGGCAGGCACGGCCTATCTACGCGCGATGTATGACCAGTTCGGCTATCCGGGATTGTTCGGGGCGTATAATGCCGGTCCCAAGCGCTATGCCGACCATCTGGCAACCGGCGCGGCGCTTCCCGGCGAAACGATCGCCTATCTGTCGGGCGTGTCCGGCACGATTCAGCAGATGGAACGTACATCGATCTCACCCCCTCCCGACCGCCTCTTTGTTGTGCGCCAAGCTTCACCCGTCAACGAAACGCCGCTCGTACCGACCGGTGGCGACGGCTTGTTTGCCGTGCGTAACGATGCCCGTTGAACGGTGATGGGTGGGGGCTCGTCTCGACAGGCCCAGCATGACGGGCGGCGCAGCGGCTGTGCAAGGCCGGTGGCCCCTCCAATTTTCCCGGCGGGCCAAAGTCCGCTTCGCGGGCGTTTTTGTTGTTCCCGCCAACAAAATCGGTTCCTCCACCGCCGCTACGCGGTGGCTCCGCGATGCTCCGCCAGCCCTGACAGCCGCTCCGCCACCCGTCCCACAACCGATGTTCGCGATGGTGCGAACGGAAGTTGGAGATTGATCATGGCACAGGTTCAAACGATGGGCGCGGGCGCAGACCGAGTGATGGCAGCGCTGGTTTCAGGGCTGGAACTGGAGTTCGGACGTGGGGCTGGCGAGGCTTTGGCAGCGCGGTTTCTCGAAGCTGAAGAGAGCGACTTTTGCTGGGATGCACGGATGTCGGAGCGCTGGCTGGGCTCCTATGAGAGCGACGGCGACGACGATGTGACGCTGGATCGGATTGCGATTTGCGGACGATTGGACGGCAGGCATTTCATGGCGACAATGATCGTCGATGGCGATGGCAATGCGCATGGGATGCTCGGAAAACGCACGTTCGGGAGCGCCAAGGCTGCGCAAATAGCGCTTGCAGTCACACGATGAGCGACTGTTTTCATCGCGGGAGGAGCGGCGTGACATCCACGGCGCTTCTCCCTTTTTTCTGCGCGACAGCCTTTGGTAAAATTGTGGCGGCGATCGCAGCACTTGCTGCTGAATATCGGTATTTGGGGCGGGGAAGTCGGGGGAGGAGCGGAATGCAAGATAAAGGCACCCGCTCGCTTCGGGTGCTATGTGTTTGTCTGCACATCGGTTTTTCGCGAGACGGGCTTTTCACCCGCGAGACAGGCCATTCTCGCTGGCTTTGCCTATGAGTGAGGACGATGAGTTCAAGCCGAAGATCGGCAAGATGCGGAGCGGCGGCGGCAAGAAGTCGCAGCGCTATATCGCGCTGGTCACGGCGGCAGCGGCACGTGCGGGGTCAGCCGGCGGTGTCCGCAATCGCCGCTTCGACGGCAGCCGCATCGGGCGCGGTGCCAGCATAGCGCGGGTGCTCGGCAGCCGCGACCGCTTGGCAGGACTTCGCGGTCGGCGTGCCATAGTCAAAACCCGCCTCGTGCGCCTGAGCGGCAAGGGTCTGTCGGGTGCGCGGGCGCATCTGCGCTATATCCAGCGCGATGGCGTCACGCGCGAAGGCGAGCCAGGTCAGCTATATTCGCGCGACGCGGACGGAGCCGATGGCAAGGCATTCCTCGAACGTTGCGATGGTGATCGTCATCAGTTCCGCTTCATCGTCTCGGCGGAGGACGGCGACCAATATGACGATCTGAAACCCTTCACGCGGCGGCTGATCGCGCAGGTCGAAACCGATCTCGGAACCAAGCTCGACTGGGTGGCGGTCGACCATTTCAACACCGGCCATCCGCATTCCCATATCATGCTGCGCGGCGTCGATGATCGCGGCAAGAATCTGGTCATCGCGCGCGAGTATATATCGCAGGGATTGCGGACACGCGCCGCCGAACTGGTGACGCTCGACCTCGGACCGCGCACCACCCAGGAAATCGAGCTGCGCTTGCGCCACGACATCGGCGCCGAAAGACTGACTTCAACTGATCGGCGACTGGTCCGCGACAGTGATGTTGACCGCATCGTCACGCCAGTGAAACTTGACACGTTCCAGCAATCGCTTCGTGCGGGGCGATTGCAGAAGCTCGGCGACATGGGGTTGGCGCGCGACATCGGCGGCGGGCGCTGGCAGCTTGCCGCCGATCTCGAAACGACGCTTCGCGATATCGGCGAGCGCGGCGACATCATCCGCACCATGCAGCGCGAACTGACCGCGCGTAAGCTCGACCGCGCTGGCGACGAGCGCGTCGTGTTCGGCGCTAGTAAACAAGCATCAGAGCCGGTGGTCGGCATGGTGATTTCGCGTGGTCTGGCTGACGAGCATCGTGACCGCCATTACCTGCTGGTCGATGGCGTTGATGGCCGGGCGCATTATGTCGATATCGGGCGCGGGGATGCGGTCGAGCCGTTGCCCGAAGGCGCGATCGTCCGCGTATCGGCGCGCAGTAGCGGCGTGCGCGAGGCTGATCGGACCGTGGTAGCGATCGCGGCGGCGAACAATGGACGCTATTCGGTCGATCTGCATCTTCGTCATGATCCCTCAGCGAGCGACGCCTTTGCCGAAACACATGTGCGCCGTCTCGAAGCGATCCGGCGCAGCGTCGGCGGTGTCGAACGCGACGCTGATGGCAGCTGGCGCATCGGCCAAGATCATCTCGAAAATGTGGGTGCTCATGAAGCACGACAGGTGCGCGACCGCCCAGTCGAAATCGAAACGCTGTCGCGCGTCCCGCTCGACAAACTGACGCGCGCAAATGCCGCGACCTGGCTCGATCGCGAGCTGGCTTCGGATACGCCAGCGCCGTTGCGCGACGGCGGGTTCGGGCGCGAGGTGCGCGGCGCGATGACGCTGCGGGGGCAATGGCTGGTCGAACAGGAATTGGCCGATGAACAGCCCGGTGGCATCCGGCTTCGCAGGGATGCGCTTGCGATCCTCCAGCGCCGGGAATTGTTGCGCGTTGCGGGCGAGCTATCAACCGAAATCGGCAAGCCGTTCGTCGAAACCCAGATCGGGACTCAGGTTGACGGCAAACTTGCGCGCAGGATCGAGATGCTGAGCGGGCGGTTCGCACTCGTCGAAAAGTCGCGTGAGTTTACGTTGGTGCCTTGGGCGAAGGTGCTCGAACGCCAGATCGGCAAGCAGGTCGGTGGGATCATGCGCACCGACGGGATCAATTGGCGTGTCGGTCGCGGGCGTGGTGGGCCGGAGATTTCGTAGATGGCCATCGTCGGCTGAGCTGGACCGTTTAGCATTCCGTTTTCGGCGGCTTCGTTGGACAATCCCGACAGGCAGCTTTTGTCGATCAAACAGGTCAAAGCTGACATTCGTTCATTCCAGTGCAACGGCAAACCCTGAGCCTTTCGCGACGTTAGCATGCGTAGGCCGGATGCTCCAAAGGCGACGTTGAGAGCTGCTCACTTTGCGGCGCTGTCAAGCAATTGCTTTTGCCGCTACTCGGTGGCTCGGTGTCCACCTCGACAAAGCCAGTACCAGCCCCCTTTTCACATGCTCCTCGTTGTATTCCTGCAGCGACAACGCACCGCTGCGCTCCAACGTCAATTTGCTTGGCGCGTTTCAGGACATCGTATCAATGTGGGTACCGACATGGCCTCGTGCCTTTTCGATGTTTGGCAATCTAGACGGTGCGTGGACCATCTCTCCGGCTTCTTTCCGATCCAAGATAGGCGTTTGGACATCGCAATCGTATCACGCGATGCGGTCCTGACGCGATTATGCAACAAAACTATGCGTCTTTGGCTTTTTCGAACAGGGCGTCATCGCGCGCTTGGAGGGAAGGGCCGATGCGTATCCTTTTGGTCGAGGACGATCCCGGACTTGCAACATCGATTCGTGATGGATTGTCGCGCGCATTCTCCAACGTCACAATCGCGCAAGACGGTCGCGCCGCGGTCGATGCCATCGCAACGAACAATTTCGACGCGATGGTGCTGGATCGCATGCTGCCAAAGCTCGACGGAATGGGGGTTTTGCGGGAAATCCGATCAAACCGCATGCGCACCCCAGTCTTGATGCTGACGGCGCTGGGGAGCCTCGATGCGCGTATCGAGGGGCTGGAAGCGGGTGCCGATGATTATCTGGTCAAACCCTTCGCGATCAGTGAACTGATCGCGCGGCTCAACGCGTTGAGACGGCGAAGCACGCGGGACCAAGAAACCGAAAAGATGCGGGCGGGTGACATCGAGCTGGATTTGGTTCGCCATCAGGTCCGTCGGGGCAATCGCGTTATCCCGCTCCAGCGCCGCGAATTCGGGCTTCTGACCGAACTTGTGCGCAATGCGGACCGGGCGGTGACGCGAACGATGCTGCTGGAGCGGGTCTGGAACTATAATTTCGACCCTCAGACGAACATCGTCGAAGCCCATATCAGCCGCTTGCGTGCCAAGCTGAATGAAGGCTGCGAGGATGATCCGATCGTCACGGTGCGTGGCGGCGGTTATATGATCCTTGACGGCAGCTAGGATGCGCAAGGGCAGCCTCCGCGATATTGCCACGACATATGGGCTGGTCTTTGCGGCGCTTGTGGCCGGAACGGGCGTCGCCGTTTATTTCGGCACTGAGATCGCCCTCAATGCGATGATCGATGCGCGAATCGCCCGGACAGCGGCGCGGCTGATCGGCCCGGCACGGCCAATCGATATCGATGCGGTCACTGCGCGCGTGAAAGCGCGTGGTGGCGAGCGCAGCATAACTGAAACGGGATTTATTCTCGTCGATGCCGATGGGCGGCGACGGGCGGGACGGCTTGGTTTCCGCCCGACCGGGTTTGGCTATGCCGATGTGCAGTTCACCGACGGTTCGACGCGATTGCATCGCGGGCGTGCCTTGATGACGCCGCTTGGCGGTGGCGCGTGGCTTGCGGTCGTTGCGGAAAATGAGGGTGCCGAAGATTTCCGCGATCTGTTTACCCGGATCTTGATGATTGCGCTTGGCGCGGCGGTTCTTGCGGGCGTCGGTGGCGGCTACGCGCTGAGCGCAACAATCGGACGACGGATGCGCGCCGTGCAGTCGACGGCGCAGGCGATTATTGCGGGCGATCTGACAAGACGCATTCCCTTGGATGGATCGGGCAGCGAGTTCGACCGTCAGGCCGAAACGCTGAACCAGATGCTCGACCGGATAAGCGAACTGCTGGTCAATCTTCAGCAAGTGTCGAACGATCTTGCCCATGATTTGCGTACGCCGCTGGCGCGATTGCGCAATGATCTTGAATCCGCGCTGGATGGTGACAAGGCCGCATTACGCGTCGGCGTCAAGTCGGCCATCGTCCAGGCTGACGAGCTTCTGTCGCTATTTTCGGCCCTCTTGCGAATATCCGAGATCGAAGCCGGCAAACGCAAAAGTCAGTTTGGGCGCATCGACTTCGTCGCGCTGGTTGCCGACATTGCCGAAACGTTCGCGCCTGCAATCGAAGACGCGGGCCGCACGCTCCGCTTTTCCGCGCCGGCGTCGGCAACGATTCGGGGCGACCAAGAGTTGCTGACCCAGATGGTCATTAACGTCGTCGAAAATGCGGCCCGGCATACCCCGGTTGGCACCACGGTTTCCGTGTCGGTGAAGCGCGACGGTGAGCAAATTGTGCTGACCGTTACCGACAATGGACCCGGTATCCCGCCGACCGATTATGCGCTCGTCCTGCGTCGATTTACGCGGCTTGAGTCAAGTCGTTCGAAAGCGGGACATGGCCTCGGCCTTGCGCTGGTTTCGGCAATTGCGCGACTGCACGATGGTTCGATTACGCTGGCCGACAATCGTCCGGGACTGCGGTTCAGTGTCGCGCTACCGGCGCCAGAGGACCTCGCGCCGCCCACCGGCAACGCGGCGACGCCACATTTGCCAGTACATCCACAGCCCGGACACGGCGAAGAACATCAGGGCGAACCCCGACAGGATGCTGATCACCGTACCGACAGGACCAAAAGTTTCGCCTGAATGGAGATGTTTAAACCAGCCTTCCCAGCTCTTGGCGGGACTGCGCGGTGGATCGGCTCGTTTGCAATCGGCTTTGGCAATAGGGGCCGGTGTGACGGCAGCAGCCTTGTTTGCCCCAAGGTCACCATAGAGCGCAAAGCCCTGAATCAATATGCCTGTCGCTCCCACAAATAAGAGGACGAGCCCCAGCATAAGGCCGGTCCATCGGTGCCATGCGCGCATTCAAAATATCCTGTTCAGAAAAAGGTTTTGCGGATGCTGACGCGTATCGTCCGTCCCAGCGGGTCGAGATAGGCCGGTTGATAGTTAAAGGGCGTCATGCCGTTGCCATCAGCGATGTGCTGGCGGGCATCAAACATATTGTCGACGGCAATGAGAAACCGCACACCGCGCAACCATGGCACACGTGCAGCCACGCTCGGACGCTGCGCCGGGAAGGCGAAGAGGCGAAGATTGAGCGTGCCAATGGCGCCAAAATGCAGAACTTTTGCCGGAACGCCATCCGGACTGTTGACGGTCGTTGCGCTTTGCCAGTTGGCGCTGAAGCGAAGGCCAAATCCGTTGCGCGTCGCATTGCCGCTGAGGTCGATTTCGTGCGGCGGCTGACCCCCGCGGTTGCCAATTGCGTCGCCGTTAAGCAGATCGAGCGGCGTGATGCCGTTACGGATCGTCAGGCGGTCGCTCAGGTGAATGGTATGAAATAGCGAGACCTGCACGCGGCTGCCCGTTGCGCCGAACGAATGTCCGCCCCCGAATGCACCGCCGCCGGGCACACGAGGCGTTGACGGCCCGCGATCCCTGCCTAGGCCGCGCCCATAGCTCAGCCCCCAGCGCAGTTCGGACCGTTCGGTACTGGCAAAATTGACCGGACGCGCGTCGACACGAAGGAGGCGCCCCGTCGCATCGCGCTCGACGCGCCCGGGAAAGGCAGCCTCAACGCGCGCCGTAATTGCGGGGAATGCTGCGGTTGGATTGTCGATGCGGCTGCGGACATACGTCGTCGTCAGCGACAGGTCGGTTTCCTTAAGCGGTTTAAGCGACAGTTCGGCCTTGAACACATGGCGCGTGTCACCGCCCAATGTCCGATTGCCGCCATCAAGGCGCGCTGCGGTGGCGGTTTCGCCGCGCACATAATCAAAAAAGCGAACATTGGGCGTCGATATGATCGGGGCAGCGAGTTGTTGCGGTGTCGGCGCACCGTCTTCGTCGGTCAAGGACACAAGGAACGACAGTGGCTTGACCGGCTCCCAGTGTGCCCCAATGCCGCGCGTCGTCAATGTGCCGAAATCGGAAAGCTTTTGGTGGAGATAATTTGCGTTGACCGAAAGCTCGCCAAGCGCCGCGAGAAAGCCTTGGCGACGGCTGGCAATAGGAATGTCGACGTTGACACGGGCATCACCAATGTCGCGGGCTGCGCGCCCAACAACCGTTGCGCCAACCCGCCGTGTCCTGCTGTTGAGGCGGATCGTTTGAGCATCGACGCTGACGCTTGCCGAAACATTGCCGCCCGGCAGCGAAAACAGCGCGCCGTTTGCCGTGAAGTTCGCACTTGCAGTTGTTGCCAACGATTGTCCGACGTCCACCGTGGGCGCGCTTGTGTCGGTCAGCGTGCGTCCGTCGATGCGGTCATAGCCAGTGGTGAACGACCAGCGCCAGCCTGCAGCATCCCCGCCGAGCGTCAATCCGGCGCGACTCGTGATGATGCGGCTTCGCTGTTGCAATGGGGTCGCGCCTGCGATGCCGATACCGGCCAGACTGTCCGCAATATCGAGCCGTCCGTTCACAGTGACCATTGTCGATGCAAAGGCGGCGCGGCTGAAAACGGCATTGGCGGTAAATTGCTGTGTTTCGGGGATTAATGTTCGATGGGTCGCCTCGGTCCCCATAAGGCCGCGCCGCGCTTCGGTGAGCGATTCGGCCGTTTGGCGTTGCAGGTCGAGGGTGAACCGGCCGCCGTCCTTGATCTTGATCAGCGCGAATTCGGTGTTGAAGTCGTTGCGTTTGGTGCCTGTCGCAAAGCGGGGCTCGAGCTCGCCTGTTATTGCGTTGAAATTGTCGACAAGCACAATGTTTACAACGCGCTGCGTGGCGGCATAGCCATATTTGAGGGCAACTTCCTCGGGCAAAATCTCGACGCGTGCGACCGCTTCGGGCGGCAGGTCGCGCACTTCCGCAAAGCCGGAGATTCGTCGTCCCCCAAGCAAGATGACCGGCGCTTCCCCGCCGCGCCCTTGGCCGCTGCGCGTTTGCGCCGACAAAAGGCCGATCATTTCGGCAACGGTGCTCGCACCCAGTGCCTGGATATCGCCGGTCGTCAAGCTGACCAGCGGGGGAATGTCACCGACGGCAGCGCCGCGCTCTTTCTGTGCGGTAACCACTATCGTGTTGGCGTTGGCGTCAGCGGATTCGCCCACTGCATCTGCTGCAGACGCCATTGTGCCGGGCAGGATGAGGCCGACGGACATCCATAGCAGTCGTGATTTTCGATCAGACAAAAAGATCACCGGGATCCGATGAAGTCATGAATGGCTGCGCACAGGCAGTTTCGGCCAAAAAGAAACATCAGACACCTTGGAGAGAAATATATTGTGAAGTTAATGTGACAATCAACCCACGACGGTCATAACAACAGATTTGTCCGCCAAAGATTACATATTGGTAATGTTTAACATTTCCGGGTGGGTCCCGGAAAATTTATCACCAAACTGTCACATTGCGTTCCTAACGCCCTAGGTCATCGGCGGGATCGCACTGATCATCCGTCTGTCGGGGAAAGCAGTTGGCAAAACTAATGGGTGTCGCCCGTCTGGGCGGCATGATTTCGCTTGCGCTCGCCAGCACCGCGCTCGCTGCGTCGCCCGCCTATCATCTGGAATCTGAAATTTCCGGCGCTGATGGCGGGTGGGATTTCGCCAGCGTCGATCCCGTGCACGGAAAGCTTTATGTCGCGCGCAGCAACGCCGTGATGGCCGTCGATCTGGCCACAGGCGCGGTGACCGATCGTCTGGCGGGCGCGGATCGCGGGCATGGTGTCGTCCCATTGAAAAATGGTCAGGAGGTACTCGAGACTGACGGCAATACAGGTCTGGCGCGCATCATTGACACGACAACCGGCGCTGTCCTCGCCGAAATCAAGACCGGGGTGAAGCCGGATGCCGCGCTGTTCGATGCTGCAACGGGCATGGTCGCCGTCATGAACGGCGGCGACGGCACCGTGGCGGTGATCGACCCGGTAACGCGTACGCTTGTCGGGCACGTCATGGTGGGTGGCGTATTGGAGTTCGGCGTATCCGACGGGCGCGGCACGATCTGGGTCAATGTCGAAGACAAGAACGAACTGGTCGCCATCGACCTTGCCAAGCGCGCCGTCACCGCACGCGTTGCGTTGACCGGGTGCGATGGCCCTACTGGCCTTGCCTTTGTCGCGAATGGAAAGCGGTTGCTGTCGGCATGCGCGAATGGCGTGGCCGTTGTCACGGATCCCAAGACAAAGAAAGTGACTGGCAAACTTGCCATTGGCGATGGCCCCGATGCCGTCCTGTATGATGCGAAGCGTAGCTTGGCGTTCATACCCTGTGGCGGCAACGGCGTTCTCGAAATCATTGCCGCCGACCGTCCGCAGGCGATCCGCAAGATCGGCCAAATCGCAACACGCATCAGCGCAAAGACCGGCGCCCTCGATCCGCGCACCGGCAAAATCTATCTGCCGTCAGCCCGAATGTTGCCGCCCGAACCCGGCGCGAAACGCGGCAAGCCGATGCCCGGCAGCTTCGCCATTCTCGTGGTCAGCCCGACCTCAGCCTCAAATTCAGGGAGCATGTAATGACCATTTTCCGGACAAACGGCATTGCCGCGCTGGTTGTTTTCGCCATGCCTGCGTTTGCACTGGCGCAAACCACGCCCGCTACCATGGCAAAGCCGGTCAAGACGCTCAAATACCTCAACGAAGCGGATGTTCTGCCCGGCCAAATACTCCCGCCGCCGCCGGCGCGGGGATCGGCTGCGGAAAACGCAGAGCTTGCATCGTTGCGCAAACTGATCGCGGCAACAACACCGGCGCGCATGGAGCAAGCCAGATGGGATGATACGCATGAAGATCCGTCGATCTTCGACAGCGCCATCGGCGACGGTTTTGAAGCCAAGAAGCTTTCGGCCACATGGGAATTGCTTTCGATCGTCCACAATGACGCCAGCGTTACGACCAATTTAGCAAAGAAGCATTTTGCCCGGACACGCCCTTGGGGCGTCGATCCGACCTTGCCGAACTGTGATGCCGGAAAAGGAAAGCAGCCGGTGGGTTCCTATCCGAGCGGGCATTCGACGCTGGGCTTTTCAGTTGGCTATGCCTTGGCGCAATTGCTGCCGGAAAAGGCCACTATCATCCTGACGCGCGCGCAGGACTATGCGCTGAGCCGCGAAATCTGCGGCGTCCACTTTGCATCAGACACGGCCGCCAGTCACGTTCTGGCGACAGTGGTTGCGGCTAAATTGTTCCAGATGCCCACACTGCAAGCGAAAATCTCTGCCGCGCGCGCCGAGCTCAAGACCGCTGGCTTCACCAAATCCTGAGCCATCAGCCAGAATCAATAATTTCCGAAGGGGCCCTTTATGACGACCACGACCATCCTCCGCCGCGCGCTTTTGTGCACTGTCTGCGCAATCGCGCCAATCCTTCCCGTGGCGACGCATGCAGCAGCGGCCGGCACCGAGGCAGCGGCGAGCAATGACGCCGAAGACGGAACCGCCACTGGATCATCGACGAAGGGGAGCAAGGGGCAGGCCAACGATGCTGGTGCGCTGACCACATCGGACATTATCGTGACAGGTTCGAAAGCGGCGCAGGACGCGCCTATCACCGCTTCGCTCACAACGACCCAGCCACAATCTGCCGTCAGCCGCGACTATATCGACAATGCGGTCGCCACAGCCGACTTCAACCAGATTGTCGCGCTGACGCCGGGTGTGACGATTACTGGCACGGCGAACGGCGTTGGTTTCACAGAGTCGAAAGCACAGATTCGAGGCTTTCAGGACGGCGAATATAACGTCACTTACGACTCGGTGCCGTTTGCAGACACCAACAACCCGACGCATCACTCCACGGCATTTTTCCCGTCGAACACGATTGAAACGATTGTCGTTGATCGCGGTCCCGGCAATGCGAGCCAGCTTGGCCAGGCTACCTATGGCGGCAATCTGAACATCTATTCGCGTGCCGTGTCCGATAGGCAGGGCGGTCAGGTCGAAGCAGTTTTGGGCAATTGGAATACGTTGATCGCGCGCGCCGAATATCAGAGCGGCAAGATTGCCAGCCTAGGCGATGCTCAGTTCGTGATCGCCGGCCAGTTCCTGCGCTCCGATGGCGCGCTGACCAATTCGCCGGTCAATTCGAAGAATATCTTCGCGAAGGCGGTCATTCCCATCGGATCAAGCAACACGCTGACGATCCTTTCGACCTACAACCGCAATTTCTATTACCAGTCGGATACCGTGACCGGCCTGACCTGCGGCAGCGTGACGCGGGGCGCAACTGTCGGCGGCGTGGCCTTCGCCAATGCGGCGCTCGATGCGGGTGGGCAGTTGCTGACTCAGCTCACCGGCGACAATTGCGCCGCGACGTCACTGGTTGGCTCGTTCGGCAAAAACTACAGCCTGAGCAATGATCCCACGCGTCAGGACTATTACAAGTTCAACCGCACCGACAAGACGACCGATTTCTCGATCATTCGCTTGCAGAGCGAACTCGCCAAGGGCCTGACGCTCGACAATCGCGTCTATATGTATGCCTATACAAACAACACGCTGTCGGGTCAGGCGAACACCACCATCACAGGCGTCAATGCGGCAGGGGCGGCTGCAACCGGGAACATCGTCACCGGTTTCATCAACCGGAACGTTCCTGTTTCGGCGACGAACCCCAATGGCGTCGTCATCACGCCGGTCGTCATCCCGACGACGGCGGGCAATGTGTCTGGGTATGACAAAGGCAATAAATATCGCACGATCGGCTATATCGGCCAGCTGACCTACGAATTCGGCATGGGCAAGATTCGGGCGGGCGGTTGGTACGAAAGCGCCGTGACGGACCGCCGCCTGTTCGACCTCAACATGACGACGGGCCTACCCAACTATCGCGAAAACTTCAACAATGGCAGTGGTCTTGCTACGCAGGCGCTGATCCCGTCATCTGCCTTGGCGAACATCCGCTATCTCCAGCACTCGGGATGGCGTCAGTATCAGCTGTTCGGTGAATTCGAATTCCACCCCTTTGAGGGACTTTCGATTACGCCAGGCGTTAAATATGTCCACTTCACCCGGTCGATCGACGCGATCGTCAACCAGAATGCCGCGCGTTCGCCCAACAAAAGTCAGGCGACCTGGACCAAGACGCTCCCGTTCGCGACAGTGAATTGGGCCATAACGCCATCATTTGCGGTTTACGGCCAATATGCGCAGGGCATGTACGTCCCTGATTTGTCGAGCTTCTACTCGCCCTCGACGAGCGCGACCGAACAGGCGACGCAGGCCCAGACGCTTGCAACGCTCCAACCGCAAACAACGACCAACTATCAGCTCGGTGGCGTTTGGCATGGCGGCAGGGTGTCCCTCGACGCGGACATCTATCTTATCGAGGTCAGCAACAAGATCGCTGCCGATCCCACAATTGGCACTGTCGGTGGCGCACTGGCGGGCACGCTCGTGAACATTGGCAAAATTCGCTACAAGGGTGCCGAAGCGCAGATCAGTGTCGTGCCGATCTCCGGTTTGACGCTGTTTGCCAATGGCGGCCTGAACGAAGCGAAGAACCTGACCACGAACGCCCAGATCCAGCGTGCGGCGAAGTATAACGCCGGACTCGGCCTGTTTTATGCCAGCACCAACGGGTTCCGGGTCAGCTTCACGCAGAAGTTCACGGGGCCCGCTTATGCCAACGAGTATAATGGCATCCCCGGAACGCGACTGTATCGCATCCAGCCCTATAGCGTCGGTGACTTCTCGATCAGTCAGGAGGTCGGCCCGCATTTCCGGATTGGCATGACCGTTTCGAACGTGTTCAACAGTCGTGCTGTTACGGCGATCGGCACCAGCGGGACAGGCGCGCCGACAACGCTGGTCAACGGCGTTGCGCTCCAATCCGGCTATGGACAGGCCGACAACTTCTCTTACTTGCCGCCGCGTTCGGCGCAGGTAAGTGTGCGGCTGAAATTCTGACCGCGCAGTGCCCAGCTGCGTCGAATTGGAATATATGATGTCACCTGCGGCTAAATGCGCTTAAGCCGCAGGCAGATGCGACGCGGGTTGGTTCATGTTTCGGCGCTGATGCTGTCGCTTTCCGGCTTGGCGGGCTGCGTGCGATATGTGCCGCAGCCCGTTTCGCCTGCTGTTATTGCGACGGAACGGGCGACGCGCGGGTTTGATCCGGTGGTCCTGGCGGCGCGCGTAAAGGCGCTTGCTCCCGAAGCAACGTTTGATCCCGCGCGGCTGGATCGCCTGGCGCTGTTTGCCGCGCTGATTGACGGCAATGCGGACATTGCCGCCGCGCGTGCATCGGTCATCCGTGCACAGGCCGAAGAACGCGCCGCCCGCGCACCGACTGGACCGACACTGACATTGACGACCGAATATGCCGGTGCCGCGCCGGAGGCGTCGCCCTGGCTGTTCGGCGGCGCGGTCGATGTGCCGCTCGACATCGGTGGACGGCGTGGCGCACGGCTTGATACGGCGAGCCTCAAGACGGCGATGGCGCGTTATGACTATGTCGAAGCTGTCTGGTCCGCGCGGCAGTCATTGCAGACGTCGTTGATCAACCTGATGATTGCGGTGCGACAGGCTGGCGCTGGCCGAGCATTGACCGCCCTGCGCGAGCGGCATTTTGCTGCGGTTTCGCGCCGGGTTGCAACGGGTGAAGCAACGCGCGCCGATCTTGAACGGGTGCGCGCCGATCTGGGTGACACACAGCGGCGCACCGCCGATGCCGAGGCGCGCATCGCCGCCGAGACACGGGCAATATCCGCGTTGACGGGCGTTCCCGCGACCATGCTTTCGGCCAGTGCACTGGTCTGGGATGGCTTTGACGATCAATTTGTCGACGCCGCGCCCGATCCCGTTGCGCGGCAGTCCGCCTTGGTGGCCCGCGCTGACATCCTGCGTGCGGTTGCGGGATATGATGAGAGCGAAGCCAATTTGCGCGGCGAAGTGGCGCGGCAATATCCGGCGATCAGCGTCGGGCCGGGGTTTACGTGGGAACGCGGCCTTGTGAAGCTGCCCTTTACGCTGGGTCTCGTTTTGCCGCCGCTCGATCTCAACCGCCGCGCCATTGAAGCGGCGGAAGCCAAGCGCGCGGAAGCCGGGCGCGTGCTCGAAGCTGCTGTCGCCAATGCATCGGCCGCAATCGATGCTGCGGATGTCGAGGTTGGCGCTGCCCGAACCGCGCTGCTGACCTTGCGGCGCGACGAATTGCCTGCAGCGCGTCGATTGGCGGCACAGGCCGACCGCGAATTGCGGGCCGGCGCTATTGACCGGGCTGATTGGGCGGCGGCACAGGAAGGCGTATGGGTGGCCCGACTGGCCGAACTCGACGCCTTGGCCCGTGTGCATTCGGCAGAAACTGCCCTTGAACTTGCGCTGCGCCGCCCGCTTAGCGGGCCGGAGTTGGCGATCGTGAAGACAGCTGGGGGCAATCAATGAACAAATTCGCGCCGGTTGCGTGGGCCGCACTCGGCGCCGGCCTTTGTGCGCTGGCCGTCGTCGGACTGTCACCGAAAGCAATGGCACCAGACGGCGATGACGCACCGGCAGAAACGCCAGCTGTTCCTGCCGCAGGCGAATTGAAGCTAGCCCCGACCGCACTGGCCCACGCGAATGTCCGCGTCGCGCCGGTTCTGGCATCGCAAGCGACGGCGGAGAAGACGGGCTTCGCGCGCGCTCTGGACGTCGGCGCGCTCGCCGCCATCGACGCCGAAGCAAAGGCTGCAGAAGCAACCGCCGCAGCGTCGCGCGCCGAGGCGGCGCGACTGGCAATGCTCTATGTTCAGGATCAAAGCGCCTCGCGCCGGTCGGTTGAGGCGGCGCAAGCGCAGGCGCAGTCCGATGCAGCGCGCGCGCAACTGGCAATGCGTCGGGTCGGACTCGAATTCGGTCCCGGCCTGATGCGCTTGGGACGGGGCGGCATTTCGGCCTTGGTCAGCGATGTCGCCGCAGGACGCGCGGCGCTGGTGCGGATCGACATTGCGGGTGTTTCGCTGCTCCCCGGCAATGCAGTGCGCGTTGGCGATGGCGCGCAGGCGCTGAGCGTGCGCGTGCTCGGTGCGGCGGCGGCGACCGATGCAAAGCTTCAAACGGCGGGTGTTCTCACTATTGTCCGTGGTGGCGCAGCGCAGGGCTTGCTTGCCGGTCGGGTTCTCCCTGCTGCCGCCGATAGCAGCGCCGTGCAAACGGGCGTTGTCGTTCCGCGTGATGCCATCGTCCGCTATCAGGGCGGCCTGTGGGTCTATGCCCAAAAGCCCGACAAAAGTTTTGAGCGTGTCGAACTGACCAATGCGCGCGCGGTGGCCGATGGCTGGTTCGTGCCATCGGGCCTTGCGGCGGGCACGCAGGTTGCGGTCGCGGGTGCGGAATCGCTTTTGGCCGTGGAACATGGCGGCGATGCAGGCGACGACGAATGAATTTGTCGTGCTGAGAGCCATAGTTCGCTTCTGTCTGTTGCAGCCGTGGATTGTCCTGGGAGCAGCGGCAATCCTGATGGCGCTTGGCATCGCGACGGTCGATCGCGCAAAATATGATGTCTTTCCCGAATTTGTCCCCGCGCAGGCGACGATCCAGACCGAAGCCCCCGGACTGGTTGCCGAGCAGGTGGAAGCGCTTGTCACTCGCCCCCTTGAAGATGCGATCAACGGGGCGAACGGCGTGGAGTCCGTGCGTTCGGAGTCGGCGCAAGGGCTTTCGGTGATCAACATCGCCTTTCGCGAAGGCAGCGATCCCTATCGTACGCGCCAGGTGATTGCCGAAGCGATTGGGGAAGCCGCAACCAAGCTCCCAACGATTGCAGCTGCGCCGCGCCTTAGCCCGCTGACATCGTCGACCATGGACCTCCTGAAGGTCGGATTTGTCAGCGACAAGCTCGATCCGGCGGCGTTGCGCGATCTTGTGCAATGGACGGTGCGCCCGCGCCTGCTTGCAACGCCGGGCGTGGCGCGTGCCATTGTGTTCGGCGGTGCGCTACGCCGGATCGAAGTGCGGGTGCGGCCCAGCGCCCTTATCGCCAGCGGTGCCTCGATGAGTGATGTGGCCAATGCCGTCTCTGCGCTCGCCAGCGTGCGCGGTGGTGGCTTTGCCGAAACGGCGAACCAGCGCATTCTAGTCGAACCGGTTGCGGGTGTGGTGACGGCTGAGACGCTTGCCGCAGCCCCCGTGGTCACGGGGTCGGGCACCGCGCTGACGGTTCAGGCGCTTGCCGACGTCGTCGACGTGCCCAGCCCGCAATTTGGCGATGCGCTGATCATGGGTCGGCCCGGCGTGCTTGTCGCCATGTCGAGCCAATTTGGTACCAATACACTCGATGCGACCCGCGCGGTCGAAGCGACGCTTACCGATCTGCGGCCGACGCTCGAAGCGCAAGGGGTCAAACTCTATCCCGCGCTCCATCGTCCGGCCAATTTCATCGAAGCGGCTTTGTCGGGGATTGCACGCGACCTGCTGATCGGGGCGGCGATGATTGCGTTCGTGCTGCTTGCCTTCCTTCGCAATGTGCGGATTGCGATCATTGCCTTTCTGTCGATCCCGCTGTCGTTGCTGACTGCGCTCATCCTGCTCGACCGGCTTGGCTTTACGATCAACACGATGACGCTCGGCGGGTTGGCGGTTGCGCTCGGTGTCGTCGTCGACGACGCCATTGTCGATATCGAGAATATCGTGCGCCGCCTGCGCGAAAGCCAAGGGGGTGACCGGATCGCAATCATCGAAGCCGCGGCGGTCGAAGTGCGTGCGCCCGTCGTTTATGCGACCTATGTCCTCGCCTTCACAATCGCGCCGATCCTGTTCCTGACCGGGTTGCAGGGGGCATTTTTCGCGCCGCTCGCACTCGCCTTTCTGTTCGCAGTGCTGGCGTCGCTTGCCGTGGCGATGACCGTGACGCCGGCGCTCGCTTCCGTCCTGCTTGCCCGCATCGGGCCGGTCGAAGAATCGACCATGCTCGACCGGATCAAGTCGGTTCATGCCCGCTGGCTTGCGCCGCTGTTTCACCGGCCCTGGGCTGTTGTTGTGGCGACGCTGGCGGTGGCTTTGATCGGAATCGTTACATTCCTGTCTTTCGGGTCCGAGCTGCTGTCGCAGTTCCGCGAGCGCCATTATGTCGTGCAGGCAAGCGGCCCCAGCGGTGCCTCAATCAATTGGATGCGCGATGTCGGCGGGCGGATGTCGCGCGACCTGATGGCAATTCCGGGCGTCGCAACGGTCGAGGAACAGATCGGGCGGGCCGAAGCGGGCGAAGACACGTTCGGCCCCAATCGTAGCGAGTTTCACATCGCACTCAAACGACAGGGCGGGGTTGATGAAGATGCGGTCCTGAAAAGCATCCGCGCCGTGCTGGCCAGCTATCCGGGCATCCGAAGCGAAACGCTGACTTTTCTGGGCGACCGGATCAGTGAGTCGCTGTCGGGCGAAACCGCGAAGGTGGCGATCAACATTTATGGGGCGGATCTTGACGTGCTCGACCGCAGCGCGGCAGGCATCGCGACGGTTCTGGCAAAAGTGCCCGGTTCTGCAGACGTCCAGGTCAAAGCGCCACCGGGGACGCCAGTGCTGCGCATCACGCTCGACAGCGCGCGCATGGGCTTACGCGGGGTGACGCCAACCGACGCCTATGACGCCATCGAAGCGACATTTCAGGGGCGTGTCGTGGCGCAGGTGCCCACGGCCGATCGCGTCACCGAGGTTGCGGTGACGCTCCCACCCGAACTCCGCCGCGATCCTGAAAGTGTCGCCGATGTGCTGGTGCGTGCGGCGGACGGCGCGACCGTGCGCCTGGGCGATATCGCATCGATCCGCCTGACCGAGGGCCGCGCGCTGATTTCGCGGGAGGGCGGACAGCGTCGGCAAGTCGTCACTGCCAATCCGACGCGCGCCGATGTCGCGGGCTTTGTTGCCGATGCACGCACCGCGATCGCCAAGCGGGTCAAACTGCCACCCGGCGTGTCGCTTGCGTTCGGCGGCGTCGCCGAGGGTCAGAAAGCAGCAAGCCGTCAGCTCGGCCAGAACGTCGCCGTGGCCGCGATTGCTATTGTCGCGCTTCTGATCCTCGCATTTGGTGGAGGCCGTGCAGCGGGACTGATTTTGGCAGGCACCCCCTTTGCGCTGGCGGGCGGCGTCATCGCGGTCGCATTCACCGGTGGCGTGCTGTCGCTTGGGGCGTTGGTTGGTTTCGTCACACTGTTCGGCATCGCCGCACGCAATGCGATCCTGCTCGTGTCGCACGTCGATCACCTGGTGAGCGCGGAAGGTGCGTCGTGGTGTGCCGCAACCATCATGCGCGCCGCGCGCGAGCGTGTGACGCCAATTCTGGTGACTGCATTGGTCACGGCCTTGGGTCTTGCGCCGCTGGCGTTCGAAGCGGGTCAGGCCGGACGCGAAGTGCAGGGACCAATGGCAATTGTTATTCTGGGCGGGCTCGTGACCTCAACGGTCATGAGCTTAATCCTGCTCCCCGCGCTCATCCTTCGGTTTCGCCAGGTGGTTGGTGGCGTTGAAATGAGGTGACACGACAAGGTCTTGTTGCCGCGAAGAGGAAGCGCAAGTCTCACGCCGAACCAACGACGGCCTAACGCATTTCTGCTTTCGACATGCGACCGTCCGAATCGTCCAAATCAGCGTCGAGAAGCACTCGTTGGAATGTCGCGTTCCGCAACATTACGGCCTCGTTCGCGACAAGCCCAAGGACCGACTACGGCCAGGCACGGCAGCTTTGTTGGCGAAAACGTCACACCTATGTTGGCCCTTCTTGAAAGCCGCAATGGAAACTAATTGAAATATCGTCAGCGACAAAAAATAGCAGATTTGGGAATCTGCTTTTTTTAAACCCCACTTGCTCCTGGCAGAATGGCCATCTTGCCACCACGTTGGCGTGGTGATGAAATTGCCAAACGAGCAGCACGGCCCATGGTTTTCGAATGGCCTAAGTCGTAACGCTATGTTGCTAAAGAGCCACGTGCTCCCAATTATCTTGCACTGCAACAAAATCGTCATACCGCTGGCATAGCGGCGCAACCACAAGCGTTGCGGACAACAATTGGCGTGACCGCACTTACGACAAAGGTATTTTCCGTGACGAAATTCGCGTCTGCAAAAAAGATTCTCGTTGCTTCAATTGCGTCCACCGCGCTTGTCCCTGCATGGGCTTCAGCGGCGGCAGGAAATGAGGCGGCTGACACGATCGTTGTCACCGCGCAGCGCCGCAGCGAAAACACGCTCGCAGTTCCCGTTGCGGTGTCCGTGCTGAAGACCGATGCGCTGCGCGAATATCAAGCCGCTGGCGCCGACACGCTCCTCTCGCTTTCGGGCAAAGTACCGAGCCTGTACATTGAATCGACCACCGGCCGCATCTTCCCGCGCTTCTACATCCGCGGCCTCGGCAATATCGACTTTTACCTCGGCGCGTCGCAGCCGGTCACGCTGATCCAGGACGATGTCGTCGAAGAGCATGTCGTGCTGAAGTCCAATCCAGCTTTCGACATTGCCCAGGTCGAAGTTCTGAAGGGCCCGCAGGGTTCGCTGTTCGGCCGCAATACGACCGCTGGGATCGTCAAGTTCGATACCGTACAGCCGAGTAAGACATTTCAAGGCCAAGCCTCGGCCAGCTATGGCCGCTTCAACAGCGTAAACGTCGATGCAGGCGTCGGCGGTCCGCTGACCAGCGACGGCAGCATCGCTTTCCGTTTGTCGGGACTTTACCAGCACCGCGATAACTGGATCAGCAACGTCTATACCGGCCCGTCGGACGACGGCACCGTGCCCGGCACCAATGTCATGGGCGGCTATAACGAACGCGACGTCCGGTTGCAGCTTCTGGCGCAGCCGAGCGATGCCCTCAGCATCCGCCTGTCCGGGCATTACCGCGACTATGACGGCACCGCCTCGATCTTCTATCGCGGTTCCATCCTGCCGAGTGTCCACGCCTCGTCGCCGACCCTGAACCGGGCTGTCGTTGCTTATGACGAAGCGCAGAATAACCCGCAGGCGTACAAGACCCACGGCGTTTCGCTTAAGGTCGACTATGACTTTAACGCCGCGACGATCACGTCGATCACGGCATTGGAACACTCCTCCGGCTTCAGCCGCGGCGACACCGATGGCGGCGCGGCAGCAAACTTCGGCGGCGTGATCCCGAACATCTGCGCGGTCGGTTGCGGCGAGTCGCAGGGACGCTTGCGCGGCCTCGACCAGTGGAGTCAGGAACTCCGCCTCGCGAGCCCCGACACCGGCCCGTTCAAGTGGCAGTTCGGTGGCATTTACTTCGACTCGCGCGACATGACCGAGTTTGACCAGCGCGCCTTTTTCCTGACCAGCAACGCGCTCGGAACGACGCCGAACCCGAACAACTGGGTGCTGCTCCACAACGTCAACACATCTTATGCCGTGTTTGGACAGGCCAGCTACCAGTTGACCGACGCGCTGACTGCGACCGGCGGCGTCCGCATCACGCATGACAGCCGCGAAACGACGCTGCTCAAGACCGCGAACACCGTCGCCAATGTCTCGACCTTCACTGGCGCGAAATATGTGAAATTGCCCGACACCAAGCCCAGCTGGGACGCGAGCCTGCTTTACCGCGTCAACCCCGATCTGAGCCTTTACGCCCGCGTCGCGCGCGGCTTCCGGGGTCCGACGATTCAGGGCCGATCTGCGGTATTCAATTCGCCCTTCACGACGGCCAATTCGGAAACCAGCACAAGCTATGAAGCCGGGTTGAAATCGGCCTTTGCCGACAACAATGCCCACTTCAACCTGACCGGCTTTTACTACACCGTCGATAATATCCAGCTCAACGGTAATGACAGCAACGGCAATGGCGTGCTTTTCAACGCGAAAAGCGCGGAAGGCTAAGCGCGAGGACCGCAAGACCCGCTACGAGCATCCCGGCCATCGCCCGGTCGGGCTGAATCGCCATTGCAGCAGCGGCAACAATGATACCTATTGTCGAGAGCAAGTTACGGGTCTGCGCGAACGCGACGAGCATGACAGGAAGCAGAATCAGGCTCGGTTGGACGGACAAACCGCCAAGGTTCACCCAGCGTGCGATGCCGTCGACCTTATTTCCCAACAGAGCGGTTGCCAGCAGTGCGCCTGCCATTGTCGTGATCGCCTCACTGCCCCATTGTCGCTCTGCGACCACAGTGCGGCTAAACAGCGCCAGCACGGTCAGCCCGATAACCAACGCACAAATGTTGATCCCGAGGTAGCGCGTCGGCGCGTCGGCGATTGCCATATAGGCAAGGCCGAGCGTGACAGCGCCGATCAGAGCGGCGAAGGGATGGAGCAGGCGCGGTGCGACGGCGCGCGGCGCGAGTCCGCGCACGCTGTCGAGCGCGAACAGGAGGGCTTGGGTGTCGTCTGGGATACCGGCCGTCTCGCAGCGGACCGCCCACCCCCAAGACTGTAACGAAGGCGGCAGCGTCGCTTGCAGTGCACGACAGGTGAGATCGGCAAGGCCGCGTCGTAACCCGCCGCTCATATGGTTGCCTCCCGGCGCCGAACGGCTGGCGTCGCTGGCTGGCCAGGGGGATTGGCGCGCGCGAACTGCACGCCATTGGCTGTCAGCCGATAGGAGTGCCGGGGCGGCCGACCCCCTTCGAGCGGCTGTTGCCACTCGGCCTCAAGATAGCCCTGCGCTTCCAGGCGGATCAGGAGCGGATAGAGCGTCCCGGATTTCACGTCGGCAAGCCGGGCCAGTTCGTAGCCGTGGGACCATTTGCCTTCGGCATTGAGCAAGACGGCAAGCACCATCCGGGCATGCGGTGAGAGTGCGCGGGTTTTTGACATAACCAATAACTCTATCTAGATAGATTTAATGTCAAGCTTTGAGTTGCGCCTGAGCAGGTGATCGTCGGTCGTAGATAAAATGTCTGGAAGTGGGGCGCAGGCAGCCGGTCGGCTTTCGCGCCGTTCCCGGTTGTTCAGTCTGTCGGAGCACGAGCCCGAAACCGGCCATTCGGGCCAATTGTAGGACTCTCGTTTTTCCATTTCCGGCAGGCAATTTCGGGGAAACTCAATCGGGAACAGGTTTTTGGAAAGCGGCTTTTTCATGCGGTGACGATACCACCCTCACACCCGGGGTTTCGCGCGCCACGTTCGTTCTCGAGACAGCCGCATTGCTGGTAAACCGCTCGCGGGGTGCCCGCGCCCATCCTGCTCCGGCAAGCACCATCATCAAAAACCTTACTTTTTGCCGTTCCAACCGATTACACAATGTGGAAGCACTCTGACAGGGATAGAAAATCAATGATCGTCAAATCCGTTAAGATGCTTTGTTTGGCCGTCGTTACGCTGGCTTTTGCCGGTCCAACCGAGGCAGAGCAGCCGACTTTGCAGGACGCGCTACTTGATAAGCTTCAAGGTTCTTGGGTTATTACCGGGACCATAGCGGGCGAGGAGACTACCGATGACCTCGACGTTGAATGGGTGAATCAGCACCAGTATCTTCGATTACATGAGATTTCACGCGATCGGAGGCCGAACGGCCGACCAAGGTATGAGGCGACGGTTTACATTGGGTGGAATCAGCCAACTGCTAAATACGGCATTGTGTGGATGGACGACTTTGGCGGACTGTCTACACAATCTATCGGACTTGCTTCTAAAGTTGGCGACCAGCTCCCCTTTGTGTTCACTAACCCGGACGGTAGCTTTACGCGAACAACTATGACCTACAACCCGGCAACGAAGGGTTGGACTTGGACCATTGACGAGGATCGTGCCGGCAAGCTCTCCCGGTTTGCGGCGTTGACGCTGACGCGGGCGGGCAGCGCACGGGGTAATCCCCAGCGTTTCCGGCCTCCCCGCTAAGGACGTTCGGAAGAAAGCATAGGAGATCGCTCACGGCCCGCATCAATTTCATCGAGCTACCCGCGCGCGACCTCGGCGCGGCACGGACCTTCTACTCGACCGTATTCGGGTGGGAACTGACGACTTCGGCCCCAGCTACTCGTGCACCATGACCGGCAACGTCGACCTCGGGCTACAGGGAGACATGAACGAAGCCCCAAGGATGCCCCTGCCAGTGGTGCTTGTGGACGACATCGAAGCGGCGCAAACCGATGTCGTCGAAGCCGGGGGGACCATCAGCAAGCCGGTCTTTGCCTTTCCGGGTGGCCGACGCTTTCACTTCCTCGATCCCAACGGGCTTGAGCTGGCGATCATGCAGACGGACTGATTCAGCTTTCCTAGATTGCCATCCTTTTCGAGGAGGCCGGGGATATTGGCGACGGCAACTAATGACTATCGCCGTCTGAAACCTGCCGGTCGGCTTTCCACCAAAAAGTCGCCGACAAGCGGATGCTGAATGGACGGCGGGTTTCGACTGGCCACAACGCGGTGTCAAACGACGGCTTTGTTGGCGGCAGCTGCCGGGACCGAAATTTGTGGGCACCATTGCGAATGCGAAG
>CAXTTJ010000022.1:0-34294 GCA_964247235.1 uncultured Sphingomonadaceae bacterium | reverse complement strand
AAAATGACCCAATGGGAATCCCCTTTGAATCAGTCAAATGTCATCCCGCTCTAGAGCGGGATGACGTCAGATTTCACCACCGTGATTGCCCTGTGATGGTCTCTGGGGAGGAGCGGCGCGCAGCGCGGGCTTGTGGCCCGTGCAAGCGTCGCGACGCGCCCGGAGGGCGTCACAGGGCAACCCCTTCGGGGCGGGCGCCTTTTGGTGCAGGGCGTCGTCGTGCGTCGGTCGCGGGGGCAAAGCCCCGCTCGCCTCCTTACTCCTCACCCTGCACCAAAATCCGCTCCGTCACGGTGGTGCAATCTGACGTCATCCCGCTCTAGCTTTGCCTGGGGCGCAGGTCATCGGGGAGTGAGACATTGGCGTCCATCCCGCTCAGGAATGCGATCCGCATCGCCTCGCTGAATGTACTTACGCCCAGTCGTTCCATGACTTTGCCCCGATGCATTTCCACGGTGCGAACGCTGAGATTAAGTTCATGGGCGATGACCTTGTTCGGTCGTCCTGAAATCAGCCCGCGAAGGACTTCGGCTTCACGCGGCGACAATTTGGCGGCAAGGCGCTGTGCGCGCTCGCGTTCGCTTGCGGCCCCGGCAGTCCGGGACAAATGGGCAAACGCACGTTCAAGCGCCGCAACGAGCGCGTCTTCGGAATAAGGTTTTTCGAGAAAATCAATCGCACCGAGCTGCATCGCCTGCACGGCCGTCGAGATATCCCCGTGACCGGTGATCATGATCGTGGGAAAACGCTGAAGCTTTTGCAGCCCGATACGTTCGAGCATCTGCATGCCGTCAATATCGGGCATGCGCAGGTCGAGAAGGACGCAGCCCGGCGCAAGGTCGCTGATCGTGTCCAGAAAATCGCTGCCGCTGGCAAACGGTCGCGCCGCGATGTCGGTCGAGGTGAGGAAAAAAATTGTCGACCGACGCACGAGGCTGTCGTCATCGACAACATAGACTATGTTGCTCATCGCCAGCACTCACACAACCATGGTTCTAAATTTGAACAATGCGTAACTTGCTTTGTTCCACGGCGCAACGGGTTACAGTAAAATTACGATATTGACATGGTTAAAGTCAAATTGAGCGTATTTTATCACTGCTGTCCGCAGTCGGCAGAGTCAGCCTGAACGTGCCGCCGCCGAGAATGCCCGGTTCATACCAGATCTGACCGCCATGCGCTTCGACAATCGTGCGGCTGATCGACAATCCGATGCCGAGGCCTGAGTCCTTCGACGTGTTGAAGGGCACGAACAAACGGTCGCGCGCCGCGCCTGATACGCCCGGACCGGTATCATGAACGCCGATTTCGCAGAATGCGTCCTGAACAAGAGTTGATATGACGATCTGGCGGGTCGGGCTTTGGTCCATTGCCTCCACGGCGTTGCGCAGCAGATTGACGAGGACCTGCTGCACCTGAATGCGGTCGACAAATATCGAATCTGTGGCCGGATCGAAATCAAAGCGATGGCGGACGCCGCGCAAGGTCGCATCGACAAGGCCGATGCCACATGATTCCCGGATGAGCTGGGCGACGTTTTCGACCTTGCGATCAACCTCGCCCCGCTCGACGAGGGCACGAAGTCGCCGGACGATCTCTCCGGCACGAACGACACCTTCGTCGATGTCGATCAGGGTCTGGGCAAAGACCGGGGGTGCGTCCCACCCGTCCCTTGCAAGCAGTCTGCGCAAACCACGGACATAGTTTGCCACTGCGCCAAGCGGCTGGTTAAGTTCATGCGCCAGCGTCGACGCCATTGCCCCCATTGCGCTGAGCCGCGACACATGAATCAGTTCGGCCTGTGCCTGTTTCAGGTCTGCTTCTGCGGATTCGCGTTCGGTCACGTCGCGCATATTGCCGGTCGTGCCAAGATACGTGCCCTCTGCGTCATAAAGCGCACGAAAGCTGACTTCCATCTGACGGACAGCGCCGCTTATGTTCAGGAATCGCCGGCGGCTCCGTCCAGATGAAACCTTAGCTGCGGCGAGTGCGGCAAGGCTTTGCTGCCCAGAGGACATTTCGTCAGGATGGAGGAAATCAATGGCGTTGTGTCCGAGCGACTGTTCGACCGAAAAGCCCAGTATCGCCTGCCATGCGGGATTGAGGAATGTCCAGTTGCCACGGGCATCTGTCATGAAAATGATTTCGTTCATCGTTTCGATGATCGATTGCACGACATCACGGCTTTGCCCCAGTTCGGCACGAAGACGTTCACGCCCTTCAAGCGCGGCGGCGATCGGCAGCCCCATGCCGAAATTCGTGGCCAGAAAAAGCTGGAGGACAAGGAGCTTTGTCGACAGGTCGCCATGCACAAGCTGGATCGGGCCGCTGCCCAGCGACGTCGCGATCGACGAAACGATGGCGATCAAGATTGTCGCGACTGCGGTGCCAACCGAACCTAGGCGAAACGCTGCAACGACAACAAAAGGCGAAACGAGGAAAAGATAAGGATATTGCGACTGTCCGAAAACCAGCGCCGTCACACCGCTGCCGATGGCAAGGACGAGAAGAAATTCGAACAGACGCTTTGCCGACACCCGCGCCACGCTGTCGCCATGACGGGCCAGAATCATGGTGGCAGGGGTGCAGATCAGCAAACCCAGCGCATCGGTAACACTCCACGACAACCATGTGCCCGGATCAAAATGTCCGACACGCCAGCTGACCAGCATCGTTGCGAACAGTCCGGCAACACCGGGTCCCGCGACACCGCCGGCAAATGCAAAACGCGCAAGAGCGCGCATGTCCGACAAATCAACGGTTGCACCGCACCAGCGCCGCATGAGCACACACACGACGGTGACTTCCAGTGTGTTGCAAATGCTCAGCCCGACTGCGTCGAACAGCCTGTCTCCGACCGTGACGTTGGCGATGACGTTGGTTGAAAAACATGCGATGAGCAGCCAGCCGTCCCTGTCGCCGCGGCTCAGCAATATGGCCGATACGAGCAAAGCATTTGGTATCCACAAGGCGGCGATGCGCCCGGACTCGCGGGTCAGGGCGACTTCGGCATAGGCCAATACCCCGAACACGACCGCCAGGGCGACAATGCTCAGCGGGACGCGGACCGGCGAAAATGACTGTATGAGTTTGCGGACCATCATCATTTACACTGACTATCCCGGTATTGTTCCGCAGATTGATCCGGGCAAAGCAATCATTGCTGAAAATATCAGTCCAGAAAATCCGTCACCTGTGCAGTCCGTAGTGGCTTTGGCATTGCCCTAACAAGAATAATATGTGGTCGCGTGCGACATCATCCTGAAATAATTCGCGCGCTGATGTCTGGCCCACGCCGACAAATCGGTCACGCACAGCGCCTGATCGAACGCAACACCTGCGGCGCCGCCGTGACACCAGCGGATCGTGCAGGTCCGCGAACAAAATTCGTCGAGCCACAGACGTCCCATCGTGCCGGGGTTCAGGGTTATGCCCGCATAAATCTTTGCACCCCCCTGGGACACATCGGCCGTGACCACCTGAAACATGTCATGGCTCACTTGCAACCGTCCGCTTGCCGGGACCACCAAACGCGGTGCGCGCGCCCGTGCGCCGTTGGACGCGCGAGACACAAACAAATCCGCAAGATCGACTGCCCGTTCGAATCTCAGTCCGATCGTGCGATCACGCACCCACGCGACTGCTGCCGATAATTGTTCATTGAACCGAAGGTCGAGTTTGACGGTCTCATCCACCGCATACTGGTCGCCGACATGAACCATCGCGCCACCAGGTGAAATATTGCGGATGATGCACAGCTCGTCGCCACAGTCACGCGTCAGTCGCCCCGTCCGGAAGGTCGTGAGCTGGCGTTCGGCGCTGCGACGATCTCGCATGGGTGATGTCATCGCTGTGACACTCACATCCGGATCTTTTGCTGCGGCCGTTTGCATGTTTCTGTGCTCCCTCTGGCCTGTCCTCAGGTTGGCGGCGATGCGATCCGATGCCGGTGACCGATGAGGTGGCGGCAGATCATGAGTGGGGTCATGATATGCCGCCCCGTCGATGGGGACCAGCCGCCGACATGCTTTGAATAAGGATGCGCAGCTTAATCAATTGACGCCTAGTCATGCCGCAAAACTACGATGTCATAGATACAGGGCGATATAGATATCGGGCGATGATGTGCCGCCCCGCACAGTCAAATGATTACATCCATTTTCGATGGTATAATTACGATGACAATCTTTACGCGGGATCACGGTTCATCCCGATACTTTGTTGTCATGCATGACGTCGTCGCTCAAACCGTCCTTTATCTGCGTGGTGCGGGTCGCGGCATCAGGGTATGCATAGCAGTAACTTTGTTTTTTATATCAGGTCTGGGATTGCCGACAGGCGCCATTGCCCAGCCTGGCGAACAGAACTCGATATCCGGACTGGCACAGCCATCCGCGCGCGCGATGGCCGCAGCAGCGATAAGATCGCCGACCATATTGACGATCGACAGGCAGGGCGCGCATCTGTTTCAGTCCGATGGCGCGATGGTTCCGGTACAGTCGGTTTCAGACATGCGGTGCGACATGCTTTCTGAAAGACTGTGCACGATGATCGTGTTCAACATGCCCTGACGTCACGCGTTTATGAAGGCGTGGCGCCGCGTGGTGCGCGCACTCCCGCCCGGCCGCGCGACTGAAGCTCGGCCTTCAGCGATTCAGGGGACGGCGCAATCAGGAATCCGAAGCTGACGGTCCCGTCCCTGGTTTCGACGATGTGGTGGATGCGATGCGCCTGCACGATGCGTTTCATGTACGACCATCGCGCGACGTAGCCGCTGTCCCAGCGCTTGTGCACGATGATGTCATGAAACCCGAGATAAATGGCGCCATAGGCAGCAATGCCGGCACCGGTCCAGATCGCCCAGCTGTCCCAGTATCCCGCTGTTCCCGCAATCAGCAGCGCGATCGACGGGGTGGCATAAAACACGAAATACCAGTCATTCAGTTCCCAGAAACCGGTGCGTGCCTCATGATGGCTTTTGTGCAGGAACCAGCCAAAGCCGTGCATGACCCAGCGATGGGAGACATAGGCCACGCCTTCCATGAAAGCGACGGTTGCAAGGAAAAGAAGGACGCCGGACGCGATTGACATGGATTGCATATAGTCGCGTGTTCAGCTTTCCGTCACCCTAATTCCGTCAAAAAAGCCGCAGTGATAGGAGTTGTCATGCGCTTTGCCCTTATTTTGCTGCCGATTTTTGCCCTGTCCGCCTGCGCGACGCCCGAGTCGCGCGTGCGGAGCGCGTTGATGAGCGCGGGCCTGTCACGGCCCATTTCGACATGCATGGCACAGCGCATGGTGGACCGGTTGAGTCTGGGTCAGTTGCAGAAATTGTCGCGCCTGTCCGATCTGAGCAGCCGCCGGATCGGTGACCTGAGCGTTGGCGAATTTCTTCGCACGACGCGTGCGCTGGGCGATCCCCGAATTTTGGAAGTGGTAACGACGGCGGGCCTTGGCTGCGCGATTGCGTCTTAGCATCCCCCGTGCTTAAGGGTGCCGCATCGCAACAGGGAACGCGCGCCAGGTGAACATCCACGAATATCAAGCGAAAGAATTGCTCGCCAGATTCGGCGTGCCCATCCCCGCCGGTTTTGCCGCTATGTCTGTTGATGAGGCCGTCGCCGCTGCGGCGAAACTCCCCGGACCGCTGTATGTCGTGAAGGCGCAGATCCATGCCGGTGGCCGCGGCAAGGGCAAGTTCAAGGAGCTCGCGCCCGATGCCAAGGGCGGTGTCCGCCTTGCGAAAACCGCCGATGAGGTTCGCGCGGCGGCGACTGACATGCTGGGCAACACGCTGGTCACGATTCAGACGGGTGACGCGGGCAAGCAGGTAAACCGGCTTTACGTGACCGACGGCGTTGATATTGCCAGCGAGTTCTACCTCGCGCTCCTCGTCAACCGCGCCTCGGGCCGGATCGGCATGGTCGTTTCGACCGAAGGCGGCATGGATATCGAGGCCGTCGCCCACGACACGCCCGAAAAGATCGAAACACTCGATATCGATCCGGCGACGGGGTTCATGGCGCATCACGGCCGCGCTGTGGCAGCGGCGCTGGGCCTGACCGGCGACCTCGCCAAGCAGGCGGCGAATGTTGCGTCGAAGCTTTATGATGCTTTCCTCGGCACCGATGCCGAACAGATCGAAATCAATCCGCTCGCCGTGACGAATGACGGGAAACTGCTGGTCCTCGATGCCAAGGTCGCGTTCGATGGCAACGCGATGTTCCGCCACAAGGATTTGGCCGAACTGCGCGACCTGACCGAGGAAGACGCTGCCGAAGTCGAAGCGTCGAATTATGACCTCGCTTATATCAAGCTCGACGGCAATATCGGTTGCATGGTCAATGGCGCTGGCCTTGCGATGGCGACGATGGACATCATCAAGCTGAACGGAGAATTCCCCGCGAATTTCCTCGACGTCGGCGGTGGCGCGTCGAAGGAAAAAGTGACGGCGGCGTTCAAGATCATTCTGAAAGACCCGGCGGTGAAAGGCATTCTCGTCAATATTTTCGGCGGGATCATGAAATGCGACATCATCGCCGACGGCATTGTGGCCGCGGCCAAGGACGTGAACCTGTCAGTGCCGCTGGTTGTCCGGCTCGAAGGCACGAATGTGGCAGAGGGCAAGGCCATCCTCGCGGGTTCGGGCCTGCCAATCGTGGCGGCAAACGACCTGGGCGATGCCGCGAAGAAGATTGTGGCGGAAGTGCGGGCTGCATGACGAGCAAGCAATGCGAGATTCTCGAACGAATGGCGAAAATTGACTCTGCCTTAGTTCGAATTGAGCACGGCGCGAATGAATGCCTAGTGATGGCAAATAAATTGTGCTGGTCGATGCACTACACGTTGCAGTCATTGCCCTTGAAAACAACGCCGACATCAGCCATCTACAATCCTAATTGACGTTAACGTAAACCGAGTCGCAGGAGCAGACATGAAGATCCTCGTACCCGTGAAGCGGGTCATCGATTACAACGTAAAGCCGCGCGTGAAGGCGGACGGCTCGGGCGTGGACCTTGCCAATGTCAAGATGAGCATGAACCCGTTTGACGAAATCGCGGTCGAGGAAGCCATTCGCCTCAAGGAAAAAGGCGTTGCGACCGAGATCATTGCGATCAGCATCGGTGAGCAGAAGTGCCAGGAAACGCTGCGTACCGCGCTCGCGATGGGTGCCGACCGCGCGATCCTGATTGTCAGCGAAACCGAGGTCGAGCCGCTGGGCGTGGCCAAATTGCTCGCCAAAGTCGTCGAGGAAGAACAACCCGGCCTCGTCATCCTTGGCAAGCAGGCGATCGATGATGACAGCAACCAGACCGGCCAGATGCTTGCGGCATTGCTTGGTCGGCCGCAGGGCACTTTTGCGTCGAAAGTCGACGTGTCGGGTGACACCGTCACCGTCACCCGCGAAGTTGATGGGGGGCTTGAGACCGTGAGCCTGAAAACGCCCGCCATCATCACCACCGACCTGCGCCTCAACGAGCCGCGCTATGCTTCGCTGCCCAATATAATGAAGGCGAAGACCAAGCCGATGGCGCAGAAAACGCCCGCTGATTACGGCGTCGATGTGACTGCGCGCCTGACTACGGTAAAAGTCGTCGAACCCGCCAAGCGCAGTGCGGGGATCAAGGTCGCCGATGTCGACGCGCTGGTCGCCAAACTCAAGGATATGGGCGTGGCGGCTTAACCTTCGCTCCTGCGAAAGCAGGAGCTTTGGAGCAAGAAAGGCAGCACGCGTTGGCAGGACTCCTGCTTTCGCAGGAGCACAAGAAGGCAGATGGACATGAAAACACTAGTCTGGGTCGAATATGATGCCGCTGGTATCAAGGACGCCACATTGTCGGCGATCACCGCCGCGTCGCAACTGGGCGACGTCCATCTGATCGTCGCAGGCAAAGACGTTGCTGCTGTTGGTGCCGAGGCGGCGAAAATCGCGGGCGTGGGCAAGGTTCATGTGGCCGACGATGCCGCATTCGACCACGCGCTTGCGGAAAATATCGCGCCGCTGATCGTCGAACTGATGGGCCATCATGACGCCTTCGTCGCGCCCGCGACGGCGAACGGCAAGAACATCGCTCCGCGCGTCGCCGCCTTGCTCGACGTGATGCAGATCAGCGAAATCCTGTCTGTCGAAGACGCCAACACGTTCACGCGACCGACTTATGCCGGCAACGCCATTGCGACCGTCCAGTCGAGCGATGCAAAGAAAGTCATCACCGTGCGCGCGACATCATTTGCGAAAGCCGAACGCAGTGGCGGAAGCGGCACGATCGAGGCCGTTGCATCGACCGGCGACAAGGGCGTGTCCTCATTTGTGAGTGCCGACCTGTCGAAATCGGACCGGCCCGAGCTGGCGAGTGCCAAGATCATCGTTTCGGGCGGTCGCGCGCTGCAAAACAGCGAGAATTTTCACAGCCTGATCGAACCGCTTGCCGACAAACTCGGCGCGGGGGTGGGTGCCAGCCGTGCCGCGGTCGACGCTGGCTATGTCCCCAATGATTACCAGGTCGGTCAGACCGGCAAGATCGTCGCGCCCGAGGTCTATATCGCCGTCGGTATCAGCGGTGCGATCCAGCATCTGGCGGGCATGAAGGATTCAAAAACGATCATCGCGATCAACAAGGACGAGGACGCACCGATATTTCAGGTGGCTGACATCGGCCTTGTCGGCGACCTGTTCAAGATCGTGCCGGAGCTGACGGCAAAGCTGTAGGCGGCGGCCGGTTTGAAAATATCACGGGGCATGCCTTCATGATTTGCTGTGACGCAGCCACAGCGCTAGGTCCTTGCCGATGACCATTGTGACCAACCCTCTCGCGCTTATCGGCAATACTCCGCTTGTCCGCCTTGCCGGACCTTCGGACGCGACAGGATGCAACATTCTAGGCAAGTGTGAATTTGCCAATCCGGGGGCCTCGGTCAAGGATCGCGCGGCGCTGTATATCGTCGATGATGCCGAAGCGAACGGCACGCTTAAACCCGGTGGAACAATCGTCGAGGGGACGGCGGGCAATACCGGTATCGGGCTTGCTCTGGTCGCCAATGCCAAGGGCTACAAGACGATCATCGTCATGCCTGAAACGCAAAGTCGTGAAAAGATGGACACCCTGCGCGCGCTGGGTGCCGAGCTTGTCCTCGTGCCCGCCGCGCCGTTTTCGAACCCCGGTCATTTCGTGCATACGTCGCGGCGGATTGCCGAAGAAACACCGGGCGCGGTGTGGGCCAACCAGTTTGACAATATTGCCAACCGGCGCGCCCATATTGTGGGCACAGCAGAGGAAATCTGGACGCAGACCGATGGCAAGGTCGACGGCTTTACCTGCGCTGTCGGAACCGGCGGGACGCTGGCCGGTGTCGGGCTTGGCCTGAAAGCGAAGACTGAGGCTGTGACGATTGCATTGTCCGACCCGCATGGTGCAGCGCTGTTCAACTTTTATGAACATGGCGAATTGAAAGCCGAAGGCATTTCTGTTGCGGAAGGGATCGGGCAGGGACGGATCACCGCCAATCTCGAAGGCGCGCCGATTGATCGGCAATACCGGATTTCGGACGAGGAAGGACTTGTCCAGGTGGCGGCTTTGCTGCGTGATGAAGGGCTCTGCCTTGGCCTTTCGTCGGGGATCAATGTGGCGGGCGCAATGATGCTGGCGCGCGATCTGGGACCCGGTAAAACGGTCGTGACGATATTGTGCGACACAGGTTTTCGTTATTTGTCATCGCTTTACAATGCCGAATGGCTGCGCGCAAAGGGATTGCCGGTGTTCCCTTGGCTTGCCGTGGCCTGAGGCCTATATTTCACGCATGCAGATCAGGTTCCCCGAACGCCCGCCGACAGCCGGTGAAACGCGTGAACGGATGCAGCGGGTCCGTGTCGGCCTGACCGGACTGGCAGCAGTCGGCCTGGTAATCATGGTCGCGACCGCAGTGGCGACGAGTGTCAGGCGAACCGCGACACAGAATGCCGCTGCGGCAGGTCCCCCGGGCGTCGTTGCGACCTTGCCGGGCGTCAACCAGGCCAGCGATACGAAATCTGACGACGCGAAATCCGAACCGCTGGCCCAATTGGGGGTTGCCCCTGATGCCAAGGACAGACCGGCATCGCCCGACCGGCATTCCAACTGAAACATGTGCGCATATGGGGACTGCCGCTGCTGCTGGCAGTGCTTCTGACCGGTGCCACCGACCGGCCACATGCGTCATTGCTGACCAGCTTGCCGCTGATGTGGGGTGAAGGGGATCCGTCCGATATTCTTGCTGGCCGGGTGAAGCGGTCGGACACGCTGACGCGGATCGAGGCCAGCATTGACCTTCGCGCCATCGACACGGTGACCGCGGCGACGCTGGGGTCCGACATTGCCATGATCGCGCAACCGCGCCGGCTGACCCCACGCGAACTGGCCAATTTCGATGCATGGCTGCGATCGGGTGGACGAGCGATGATTTTTGCCGATCCCGAGCTGGTCTGGCCAAGTGCCTATCCACCGGGTGACAGACGGCGCGCGCCGCCAGTGACGTTGCTCGACCCGTTGTTCGCCCATTGGGGTGTCATGCTGGGTGACAGCGATCATGCGGAGCACCGCATCTGGGTGCACGGGGCGTACTTGACTTTACTGGCTGGAGGGACATGGACCGGGCCGGCGGGGTGTTCGGGAACCGGCACCTATGTGCTCGATTGCCCGATCGGCAAGGGGCGGGTGCTGCTCGTCGGTGATGCCGATGTTCTTGACAAACGGCTGTGGCACGCGCGCAATGCCGACAATCCGGCATGGATCGTGCGTCAATTGCAGATGCTGAATGGCACCGCGCCTTCTGATTCGACTCGCTTTCCTAATGGCGTGGTTGCTGCTGTTGCGACGGCACTCCTGATTATGCTGGGCTTTATTTACCGGCAGTTTGTGAGAACATAAATGGAACCTGTTCCGAAATAAGCATAAAATCCCCACATCACCCGTGAAAAACCGTTGTGAACCGCTATATCCCCTGATACGCCCTGATCTCGACAAGAGGCGGGGTCATCTCGACGCGATTCGTTTTTGAAACACCGGGCGTTGCGTTGCCGGTGAGCGCCGAAGCTTTGCCTATGGGGACAAGGGCGAGATATTGGCGGACCGGGCGGTATTCAAAGGCTATGCGTTGCAGGGCATCGACGGCAAAGGCCGTGTTGCCCTGCCCGCGCCGATGCGCCTGATCGTCGAAAGTCAAAAGGGCGAACGCAACCTGTTGCTGACCGACGATACCAGGCGGGGTTGCCTGCGCGCCAGCGACCAGGGGTGGTCAGACCGGCTTTACGACCGCCTGAGTGCGGATGCCGAACGCGCGCTGGATGCCGGGCGCGATATCGATCGTGACGAAATCGGTTCGAATGCGCTCGGCCATCTTGATGATGTGCCGTTCGACGCCTCGGGCCGGTTTATCCTGCCACCGTTCCTGCGTGGCAAGGGCAAGCTGACGACGCTCGCATTTTTCTGGGGGGCGGGGGATTCGATTGAAATCTGGAACCCGGAAACATTGCTTGCCGACCCGGCTGCCGATCCGGGCAAGAAAGAGCGCTGTGCATGGTTGATGGCCGAACGGGGCGTGGCATGACAGCATTGCATAGTCCCGTTTTGCTCGACGAGGTGCTGTCGGCACTCAGCATCGTCCCGGGTGAGCGGCATGTCGACGGCACTTATGGCGCAGGGGGATATTCGCAGGCGATGCTGGACGCGGGTGCCGAGGTGGTGGCCTTCGACCGTGATCCTGATGCCATTGCCGGTGCCCCTGCGCACGCACGGCTGACGTTGATCGAAGAATGTTTTTCGCGGCTCGACCGGGCGGCGCCTGCGGACGGCGTCGTCCTTGATATCGGCGTGTCGTCGATGCAGCTTGACCGGCCCGAGCGGGGGTTTTCGTTCCAGTCGGATGGGCCGCTCGACATGCGCATGGAACAGGCCGGGCCGAGCGCCGCAGATTTCGTCAACACCGCCGATGAAGACGAGATTGCCGACGTGATCTATGCCCTGGGTGACGAACCCAAATCGCGGCGGGTTGCCCGTGCGATCGTGGCGGCACGCCCGCTGACCACGACCGGGCAGCTTGCGCATGTCGTTCGCCGCGCCCTGGGCCATAAGGCGCATGACAAGAAAGATCCGGCGACGCGGACGTTCCAGGCCATCCGCATGCACATCAACCGCGAACTTGGCGAGCTTGAAGACGGGCTGAATGCTGCCGAGCGGGCGCTGAAACCCGGCGGTCGGCTGGCTGTTGTGACGTTTCACAGTCTGGAAGACCGGCTGGTCAAGAACTTCATGCGGCGGCGTTCGGGAAGTGATCCCGGCGGATCGCGCCATCTGCCCCTGCGTGCCAGCGGACCGCAGCCGACGTTCGAGCGTGTGGCTAAGCCGGTGCGTGCGTCCGCAGCGGAGATTTTGCGCAACCCGCGCGCGCGGTCTGCAACCTTGCGTTCTGCGCGCCGTACGCCGGCGCCCAGCTGGCCTGTCACAAAAGGTGGATTGTCATGATTGCTCACCGTTTCCGCGCCGTTGGCTGGGTTGCTGTCGTTGCCAGTGCCGCAACCGGGCTTTATCTGATTTCGTTGCAGGTCGCCGCCGAACGCGGCAAGCTCGAAGCGGTCGAAGTGCAGATTGCGCAGGCGCAACGCGAAGTGCGCCAGTTGCAGACCGAAATGGGCACGCGCGCATCGATGCGTCAGCTGGAACGCTGGAACGGGGATGTGCTGGCCCTGTCCGCACCCAAGGCCAGCCAGTTCGTGCAGACCGGGGCACAGCTGGTGGCGCTCGATTTGTCAGCGCCGCGGGGCACCCCAAACGCACCGCCGCCCATGATGGCATCGGTGGCTGTCCCCAAGCCGGTTGACGTGACGGTTCCGCCAATATCCAGCGACCCTGTCCAGCCGCCTGTGGAATCGGCAATGGTGTCGATAAAGCCAAAACCACAGCGCGTCGCGATGATCGATACGGTCGTTGCGCGCGATATCGCGCGCATTGCGGAGATGGAGAGTCGCAAGCGCCCGTGACCACGCTGATCGCTCAACCGCCGCGGATCCGCGCTCAGGGCCAGCGGCAGGCGTCGCTGGTCGTTGCGCATCAGCGGCTGATGATCCTCATGCTGTTGTTCGTCGCGGCCGTGACGATGATCGCGCTGCGCCTGTTGTGGCTGACCGTGTCGACCGACGGGAATGCGCAGGGTGCCGCCATCAGCCTGCTGCCCAAACGCGGCGACATTACCGATCGCAACGGCCAGGTGCTGGCACGCACCATTGATGCGTGGTCGATCGGTATTCATGCCAACCGCTTGCTGAATGATCCCGAGGATCTGGCGCCGAAACTGGCTGTGCTGATGCCCGAACGAAGCGAAGCCGAGTATCTTGCGATTTTGCAGTCAAAGGTGCGCTTTGTCTATCTGCGGCGGCGGGCAATGCCCGATCTGGTGGCGCAGATTAATGCGCTTGGCGAACCGGCAATGGCCTATGCGCGTGAGCCTGAACGGCTTTATCCGCAAACGACGCTGGCGGCGCATGTGCTCGGCTATACCGATTTCGACGGGCGCGGTGTGACGGGAATGGAGCGCGTGCTGAATGGCCAGCTGACCAATCCGCAAACGCGCGGTGTTCCGGTTGCGCTGTCGATCGACGCGCGGGTGCAGGCGGCCATGGAAAGCGAATTGTCCGCGGCCATGGTCGACCAGCAGGCGAAGGGGGCAACGGGCCTTGTCCTCGATGTGCATACCGGCGAGCTGCTCGCGATGGTGTCGCTGCCCGTCTACAACCCGAACAAGCCAGGTGAGGCGAGCGACGAGTCACGCCGCAACAATGTGACGCAAAGCGTGTATGAGCTGGGATCGACATTCAAGCCGATCACGGTCGCCAACGCGATCGATTCGGGTACATTGGGGTCGATGTCGCGACGTTTCGACGCCACGGCGCCACTGAAAGTCGGTGGTTATACGATCCATGACGAACATTCCGCCGGTCGCTGGCTGAACGCGGCGGAGACGCTGATTCATTCGTCCAACATCGCCACAGCGCGGATTGCCGACGAACTTGGCGAAGCGCGGACCGCCGCGCTTTTCCGAAAGCTCCATTTCGATACTGCGCCCGACATCGAGATCAAGGAAAGGGGGCGCCCGATCTGGCCGACATATTGGGGGCGGACCACCGTGATGACCGTTGGTTATGGTCATGGCATTGCCGTCACGCCGCTGCATCTGGCTGCTGCTTACGCTGCTCTGGTCAATGGCGGCATCTGGCGACCGTCGACTTTGTTGAAGATTGCACCGGGCAAGGCGCCGCAGGGGAGCCGTGTTTTCAGCCAGGCGACAAGCGACCGGCTGCGTCAGATGCTGCGGATGATCGTCCTTGATGGCACCGGACGCAAAGCCGATGTCGCGGGGCTCCGGGTCGGCGGAAAGACGGGCACAGCCGACAAGGCAACGGGTGGCGGCTATGCAAAGCATTCCACCATATCCACATTTGCCAGCGCGTTTCCGATGGATGCGCCGCGTTATGTCGTGGTCGCCATGCTCGACGATCCGCGCGGCAGTGCCGAGTCTTCGGGTCAGCGCACGGCTGCGTGGACGGTTGCGCCTGTCGCGAACAAGGTCATTGCGCGCATCGGACCGCTGTTGAACGTCACTCCCGATCTTTCCCGTGATATCGATGTCAGCGACCTTAATGCGCTGCTGTGGAAACCAAAGGGCGAACGCTGATGCGACTGGGTGCGCTCTGCGGAACGGATGATCCGACGGAAGTGACCGGTTTTGCCATCGACCATCGCAAGGTTGCACCGGGAACGATATTCGGTGCCTTCAGAGGCGCACGGTTCAATGGCGAGGACTTCATTCCCGATGCGGTGCAAGCGGGCGCGGTTGCCATCATGTCGTGTCACGGGCCAGTCGTCACAGGGGCGGTGCATCTTGCGTCGGATGATCCGCGGCGCGCATTTGCGTTGCTGGCGGCGCAGTATTTCGCCCCCTTTCCAGCGACGACCGTTGCGGTCACCGGTACGAACGGCAAGACGTCGACGGTTGAGCTGACCCGCCAGCTGTGGCGGATGGCGGGCTTTCGCGCCGCCAGCATCGGGACGCTGGGTGTGACGACGGCGGACGACCATGTCGTCACAGGATTGACGACGCCCGACATCGTCACCTTTTTGTCGAATATGGCCGGCTTGCAGCGTGAAGGCGTCACCCATGCCGCGTTCGAAGCATCAAGCCACGGCCTTGACCAGTATCGCACCGAAGGGCTGCCGGTTCAGGCGGCGGCTTTCACCAATCTCAGCCGTGATCATCTGGATTATCATGGCGACATGGCCGCATATTTCACGGCGAAATTGCGCCTGTTTTCCGAGGTCGTCGATGCCGACGGCACTGTTGTGGTGTGGCAGGATGACGAAGCGTCAGACCGGGTGATCGATTTGGCACGCGAACGCGGGATGAAGCTGGTCGGTGTAGGGACGCGCGGCGGCACACTCCGCCTCCAGTCACGTGTGCCGACCCAGCTCGGACAAAAACTGGTCGTTGTGCATGAAGGCCAGGCGCATATGATCGACCTGCCGCTGATCGGTGCGTATCAGGCAGCGAATGCCCTGGTTGCAGCAGGGCTTGTGATTGCAACCGGTGGTGATGTTGCAGTGACGCTTGCCAGTCTTGCCAGACTTCAAGGCGTGCGCGGACGGCTGGAACGCGCTGTCATCAGCCGGACGGGCGCACCCGTTTATGTCGATTATGCCCACACGCCCGATGCCCTGGCCGCCGCGATTTCGGCGCTGAAGCCTCATGCTGTCGGGCGGTTGATCCTTGTCATGGGGGCCGGTGGTGATCGCGATGGGGGCAAGCGACCCGAAATGGGACTGATTGCCGAGGCGATGGCGGATCGTGTCATCGTCACCGATGACAACCCGCGCAATGAAGATCCGGCGATGATCCGCGCCGCGATTCTGTCCAAAGCACCCGAAGCCACCGAGATCGGCGACCGGCGGGATGCCATTGCCGCTGCCATATCCGAAGCCGGGGCAGACGACATTGTCCTGATTGCCGGGAAGGGACATGAAACCGGGCAAATAACCGGAGATCGCATTTTGCCCTTTGACGATGTGATCGTCGCGCGGGAATGCGCCGCATGACCGCGTTATGGACCGCAGCCGACATCGCGATCGCAACGGGTGGCACAGCGTCGGCCGACTTCGCCGTGCGCGGCATCGCGTTCGACAGTCGCGAGATCGGCGCCGGTGATCTGTTCATTGCCTTGACGGGTGACACGGATGACGGGCACCGCTTTGTCGACAGTGCGTTCGCACGCGGCGCGGCGGGTGCCATCGTGGCCCGACCCGCTTCCTATCCCCATGTTCTGGTCGCCGATACGGCGGCAGCGCTGAATGCCCTCGGTGTCGAAAGCAGGGCGCGTACGGCGGCAAGGGTCGCCGGGGTTACCGGATCTGTCGGAAAGACCGGAACCAAGGAAGCCCTTGCCGCAGCATTGTCGCGCACGCCCGACACCAAGGTTCACCGGTCAGTGAAAAGTTACAATAACCATACCGGCGTGCCGCTCAGCCTTGCGCGGATGCCTGCTGACAGCGATTACGCGGTGTTTGAATTGGGAATGAACCATAAAGGCGAAATTGCAGCATTGACGGCGATGGTGCGTCCGCATGTTGCGGTGGTGACTGCGATCGCCCCTGCCCACATCGAATATTTTCCAAGCGGGATCGATGGCATTGCCGATGCAAAGGGTGAAATATTTGCAGGCCTTGTCCCCGGCGGCACTGCAATTGTCCCGTTTGACAGCCCGCAGCGCGATCGGCTGATCGCGCATGCCAGGCCGCATGCTGCCCATGTTCTGACGTTCGGATCGGGTGAGGGTGCCGACGTGCGCGCGACGCAGGCGGTTGCATCGCCACGCGGCACGCTTGTCACGGCAACGCTGCCTGATGCCGAACTGTGCTTTACGATCGGTCAGCATGGCGCGCACTGGGTCTCAAATGCGCTTGCGGTGCTTGCGGCGGTGTCGGCACTGGGCGGTGATCTGGCGATTGCAGGACTGGCGCTGGCTGAACTTGAAAGCATGACAGGGCGCGGCGCGCGCTTTGCCTTGTCATCGGGTGCGCTGGTGATCGACGAAAGTTACAACGCGAATGCGGCATCGATCGCGGCAACGCTTCAGGTGCTGGCTGACGAACCGGCGACCCGGCGCATCGCTGTTCTTGGCGAGATGCGCGAACTGGGGGATGACAGCGATGCCCTTCACGCCGACATTGCCAGGCCGTTGCTGGCTGCGAATGTGGATTTCGCGCTGCTCGTCGGTCCGGCGATGGCGCCGCTGGCAAAGGCTATCGAAGGCAGGGTCGATGTCCGCCATGTTGGCGATGTTGCCGCGGCAGTTGCGATCCTGCCCTCGCTGCTGTGCGGCGGGGATGTGATCCTGATCAAAGGTTCAAATGCTGTCGGCCTGTCTGCTCTTGTCGCTGTTTTGAGGACCGCCTGATGCTTTATCTCCTGGCAGAATCGTTCGGGTTTCCAGGTGTTTCGAATCTGTTGCGCTACCTCAGCTTTCGCACCGGGGGCGCTGTGGCAACGGCGTTGTTTCTGGGGTTGCTGATTGGCCCGAAGGTCATTGGCTGGTTGCGGTTACGACAGGGCAAGGGGCAGCCGATCCGCGAGGATGGCCCGCAATCGCACCTCGCCAAACGTGGCACGCCGACGATGGGCGGGCTGCTGATCCTGACGTCGCTTGGCGTGTCGAGCCTGCTGTGGATGGATTTGCGCAATCCGTACGTCTGGGCGTGCATCGTCGTGACATTCGGGTTCGGGCTGATCGGATTTCTCGATGACCTCGACAAGGTTCGCAAGGCAAGCCACAAGGGCGTGTCGGGGCGGGTGCGACTTCTGAGTGAGTTTGCGATCGCCCTTTTTGCCGCATGGCTGATCACGTCGTACAACGGGACCGAACTTTATCTGCCGTTTGTCAGCAAGTTCAGGATCGATCTTGGCCCGGCCTATATCGCGTTCGCCGCATTCACGATCGTGGCGTTCGGCAATGCGGTGAACCTGACCGACGGGCTTGATGGTCTCGCGACGATGCCGGTGATCATTGCCAGTGTCGCGTTCATGATCATCGTCTACCTCGTCGGCAACGCGAAATTTGCGAGCTATCTCGGCATCCCCTTCGTGAAAGGCGCAGGCGACCTTGCGATTTTCTGTGGTGCGATTGCGGGGGCAGGGCTGGCGTTCCTGTGGTTCAATGCGCCGCCTGCTGCGGTGTTCATGGGCGATACCGGGAGCCTGGCGCTGGGCGGGGCACTGGGCGCGATTGCGGTGACGGCGCATCATGAGATTGTGCTCGGCATCATCGGCGGGCTCTTCGTGGTCGAGGCGATGAGCGTGATCATTCAGGTCGGTTATTACAAACGCACCGGCAGGCGCGTGTTCAAGATGGCGCCTATCCATCATCATTTCGAACAATTGGGCTGGGCGGAATCGACAGTGGTGATCCGCTTCTGGATCATTGCGCTGGTACTTGCGCTCGCCGGTTTGAGCACGTTGAAGATCCGGTGATCACGTCGTCGCTCTGGCGCGGGAAACGCTATGCCGTGCTCGGGCTGGCACGTTCGGGACAGGCGACGGTGCGCGCGCTGCTGGCGAGCGGGGCGGAGGTATTGGCGTGGGATAGTGATCCCGACAAATGCACTGCGCTCCTGCGAAAGCAGGAGCCCGGGACGCCAGAGCTCCTGCTTTCGCAGGAGCACATGAGTTTCGCCGACCCCCTCACCCTCGACCTCTCCGGCTTCACCGCCGTCGTCGTTTCGCCTGGCGTCCCGCTTAACCGTCACCCGATTGCCGCGCATGCCGCGAAATATGGTGTGCCCGTCATCGGCGACATCGAGCTCTTCGCCCAAGCCCGCGCCGAACTCCCGCCGCACAAGCTTGTCGGGATTACGGGCACCAACGGCAAATCGACGACGACCGCGCTGGTGCATCATATCCTGAAGACCGCAGGCGTGCCGGTGACGATGGGTGGCAATATCGGCCTGCCGATTTTGGGGCAGGAACCGCTTTCGGCGGGGGGCGTCTATGTGCTCGAACTGTCGAGCTATCAGATCGACCTGACCTTCACGCTCGACTGCGATGTCGCGGTGCTGCTCAATATCACGGCCGATCATCTCGACCGGTATGACGGGTTCGAGGCCTATGCGGCGAGCAAGGCGCGGTTGTTTGCGATGTCGTCAGGCACGCATGTCGAGGGTCGGACGGACATCGGCCCACTCCCCTTGTCGTTCGCACTGCAAGGGCCTCATAATGCCCAAAATGCTGCCGCTGCTGCCGATGTGTGTCGTGCACTCGGCCTTTCGATGGAGTCTATCGAACATGGCTGGATGACTTACCCCGGCCTTCCGCACCGCATGGAGCGGATCCGTGAGGTGGATGGCGTCCTGTTCGTCAATGACAGCAAGGCGACCAACCCGACCTCAACTGCGCCAGCGCTGGCGGCTTACCCTGCGATCCACTGGATATTGGGCGGGCAGGCGAAGACCAACGAGCTTGACGCGTGCGTGCCGCATTTTTCGCATGTGCGGGTGGCCTATACGATTGGTGAGGCGGGGGCGATGTTTGCCGATCTACTGCGTCCATACATGCCGGTCACCGAAAGCGGGACGCTCGCCAAGGCCGTCACATCGGCAGCAGCGGCTGCAAAGCCGGGCGAGACAGTGCTGTTGTCCCCCGCCTGCGCGTCGTTCGATCAGTTCAAGAATTTTGAAGACCGGGGCGACCAGTTCCGGGCACTGGTGGGGGCACTATGACAACCGCAATTTCGCGCGGCACCGCGCGGGTGAAGAATTCGGTGGCGGCCAGAGTCTCAAACCGCCTTGGGCGGTCGGACCGTTCGGCCTTCGGCCTGTGGTTCTGGGAAATCGACCGCGTCCTCTTGCTGCTCGTGTTCGTTCTGATTTCGGTCGGGCTGATTGCGGTTGCGGCGGCATCGCCATCGGCTGCGTCGCGGTATTCGGGCGGGAATGTCACGGTTGCGCCGCTGTATTATTTCTGGCGGCAACTGGGTTGGGTGATTGTCGGCATTCCCGTCATGCTTGCCGTTTCGATGCTGCCGGTTCTTCAGGCCCGCCGTTTTGCGATGTTCGGCGCGGGGATGTTCAGTATCCTGCTCGCGCTGGTCCCGCTGATCGGGCATGAGAAGAACGGGGCGCAGCGCTGGGTTGGACTGGGCGTCGCGGGACTTGAGCCGTCCGAGTTCCTCAAGCCGTTTTTCGTGGTCAGCCTAGCGTGGCTGCTGAGCCTCAAGGCGCAGGACAAATCGCTTCCGGTCGTGCCGGTTTCATTTGTGCTGGTGGCGCTGATTTCGTTTTTTCTGATGAAGCAGCCCGATTTTGGCCAGACGATCATTTTCTGTTCGGTGTGGCTCGCGATGCTGATGCTGACGGGTATTTCATACCGGATCATGGGCGCGCTGGCGGGATGTGGTGCGGTCGGCATTGTCGCTGCCTATCTTTTTTATCCCGTCGCGACGCAGCGGATCAACAATTTCCTGTTTCAGGCGGGCGATACCTATCAGGTCGACACGGCTCGTGCCACGCTGACCGCGGGCGGTTTTTTCGGGACGGGTCCGGGCGGTGGCGAAGCGAAATTCCATCTGCCCGAAGCGCATACCGATTATATTTTTTCGGTGATCGGGGAGGAGTTCGGCCTGTTCGCCTGTATCGCCCTTGCGTGCCTGTTCCTTGCGATCGTCGTGCGGGTGTTCGTCAAACTGCTCGACGAGGATGATCCGTTCATCGTGCTTGCCGCGGCTGGCCTCACCACGCAATTTGCGGTGCAGGCGCTGATCAACATGGCGGTCAACGTGAACCTTGCCCCGTCGAAGGGAATGACGCTGCCGTTCATCAGCTATGGCGGATCGTCGATGCTCGCGCTGTCAATGGGGTTCGGGCTGTTGCTGGCATTCACGCGGCGAAACCCGTATCTTCGCCGTTCGCCTTATGTGGTGCGATGGAGCAAGCGGTGAGCATTTCGAAACATTTCGTTCTCGCCGCAGGCGGTACGGGCGGGCATATGGTGCCGGCGCATGCGCTGGCGGCCGAACTGATGCGGCGCGGGCATCATGTCGCGTTGATCACCGACGCGCGCGGGGCGAAGATTCCCGGGCTTTTCGACGGGGTGGAGACCCACGCGCTTCCCGCCGGACGCATCACCAAAACCCCGTTGTCGTGGATTCCGGGATGGCAGGCGATCCGCAAGGGGCGGATGATGAGCTATGACATATTCCGTGAATTCGGGCCATCGGCCGTCATCGGCTTTGGCGGGTATCCGGCATTTCCGGCCTTGCTCGGGGCAAAGCGCGGCGGCGTGCCGACCGTGGTGCACGAGCAGAATGCCGTGCTTGGCCGGGTCAACCGGCTGGTCGGCGGCTGGGTCAGTGCCATTGCCACAAGCTATCCCGATGTCGCGCGGATGAAGGATGGGTGGCGTGAAAAGACGCATCTTGTCGGCAATCCGGTGCGCGCCGAAATCATCAAAATCCGGGAACAGGATTTTCCGCCGATCGACGACAATGGCATATTCCGCATATTGGTGACAGGCGGGTCGCAGGGCGCAAGCGTGCTGTCGCGCGTCGTGCCCGACGGGCTTGGGCTGCTCCCGCTGAATTTAAGGCGGCGGTTGCAAGTGACGCAGCAATGCCGCGCCGAAGACATCGAGAGTGTGCGCGACCGTTATGCGCAGCTTGGCATTCCCGCCGACCTGAACACCTACATGGCCGACCTGCCCGAGCGGTTAAGCTGGGCGCATCTTGTTATTGCGCGGGCGGGCGCGTCGACGATTGCCGAGCTGACGGCGGCGGGGCGTCCGGCGATCCTGATCCCGCTGCCCAGTGCGACCGACGATCACCAGACCGCCAATGTCCGTGAAATGGTCGATGCGGGTGGCGCGCGGGCGATTGCGGAAAGCGACTTCACACCGGTGGAACTGGCCAAGCAGATGCAGAAACTGGGCCTTGATGCGGTCGGTCTGGCCAATGCGGCAAAGCGCGCCTGGGGCTGTGGCCGGCCCGAGGCGACGCGCGACCTCGCCGATCTGATCGAAAGCATCGGACCGGCGCCGATCGGAATGCAGCCGGCCAGTTTCAGACCGGCCTATGCGTCATGAGGGGTGTCGCGACCGACATCGGCACGATCCATTTTGTCGGCATCGGCGGTATCGGCATGTCGGGCATTGCCGAAGTGATGCACAATCTGGGTTACAAGGTGCAGGGATCCGATGTTGCCGAAGGCTATGTCATCGAAGGATTGCGGTCGCGCGGGATATCGGTTGCGATCGGGCATGACGCGGGCAATCTGGGCGATGCGGCGGTGGTGGTGACGTCGACCGCGATCAAGCGCGCCAATCCTGAAGTCGCCAGTGCGTATGAACGGCGCATTCCCGTGGTGCGGCGCGCCGAAATGCTCGCCGAACTGATGCGGCTGAAATCGACCGTCGCGGTGGCGGGCACGCACGGCAAGACGACAACGACAAGCATGATCGCCGCGATGCTCGATGCCGGCGGCGTTGACCCGACAGTCATCAATGGCGGAATCATCAATTCCTACGGATCGAACGCGCGGCTGGGGGCGAGCGACTGGATGGTGGTCGAGGCGGACGAAAGCGACGGGTCATTCCTTCGCCTTGACGGGACGGTCGCGGTCGTGACCAACATCGATCCCGAACATCTCGATCATTACGGATCGTTCGACGCAGTGAAGGACGCGTTTGTCGAATTTATCGAGAACGTCCCTTTTTATGGTGCCGCGGTGCTGTGCCTTGATCACCCCGAAGTGCAGGCGCTGCTCCCCCGGGTGCGCGACCGGCGGATCGTGACGTACGGATTTTCAGCGCAAGCCGATGTGCGCGGCGTGAACGTCGTGCCGGGGGCAGGGGGCAACCGGTTCGAAGTGATCATACGGCACCGCGACGGATCGACACGCAGCATCGAGGATGTCTCGCTGCCGATGGCGGGTCGCCACAATGTCCAGAATGCGCTGGCGGCAATTGCGGTCGCGATCGAGCTGGGCCTTGACGATGCGACGATCCAGAAGGGTTTTGGCGCGTTCGGCGGGGTCAAGCGGCGGTTTACCAAAGTCGGCGACGTGGGCGGGGTCACGATCATCGACGATTATGGGCATCATCCGGTCGAGATCAAGGCAGTACTGTCAGCGGCGCGTGAAGGGGTCGAAGGGCGAGTGATCGCGGTTGTGCAGCCGCACCGATATTCGCGGCTCGGCGGGCTGATGGATGAATTTGCGCAAGCCTTCAACGATGCCGACCTGGTCTATGTCGCGCCGGTCTATGCGGCGGGCGAAATGGCGGTCGCGGGTGTGAGTGCGGCGGCGCTGGTCGATCGGCTCAAGGCGCGCGGTCACCGGGCGGCCGCAGAGATTGCCGATGCGGATGCGCTGGCGCAGATGCTGGCGGACGAGGCCGTGGCGGGCGACATGGTGGTTTGTCTGGGGGCAGGCGATATCACCAAATGGGCGGCAGGGCTGGCCGCGGGGATTGCGGGAGTGCGGGGGTGATGGCCGCTCAATCCAACCCCCCTCCAGCCCTTGCTGGAGGGGTCGGGGGTGGCGCCTCCGTCCAACCACCGCAAAGTTCTGACAAAGGGGGCCACCCCCAACCCCTCCACGAAGGCGTGGAGGGGGGCATCTTTCGCGGCAAACTCACGGCGAACGCCCCCCTCGCGCCGCTCGTGTGGTTCAAGACTGGTGGTCCCACGGATCAGCTTTTCGAACCCGCCGACGTGCCAGACTTGCAGGACTTTCTCCGTGCTAATCCCGACTACCCCGTCTGGCCGCTTGGCCTTGGATCGAACCTGATCGTGCGTGACGGGGGCGTGCGCGGGGTCACGGTGCGGCTGGGCAAGGCGTTTGCGGGGATCGGCGTTGACGGCAATCGCCTGATCTGTGGTGCGGGTGCGCCGGGGATTTCGGTGGCGAGCGCAGCGCGTGACGCAGGAGTGGCGGGGCTTGAATTTCTGCGCGGGATTCCGGGCACGGTCGGCGGCGCGGTGCGCATGAATGCCGGCGCTTATGGCCGCGAGGTTGCCGACATACTGGTCAGTGCCGATGTCGTCCTGCGCTCTGGTGAATTGCAGACAGTAGCGGTTAACCGGATTGGTTACACTTATCGTCATTCCGCATTGCCCGAAGGGGCGATTGTGGTGGCGGCAATTTTTTCCGGAGTGCCTGGAGCGCCAGCGATCATCGGGGCGGAGATGGACCGGATTGCGGCAGAGCGCGAGGCATCGCAGCCGCTGAGATCGCGGACTGGCGGATCGACATTCAAGAACCCGCCGGGGCACAAGGCGTGGGCGCTGATCGATGCGGCGGGATGTCGCGGGATGCGGCGCGGCGATGCGCAGGTGTCCGAAAAACACTGCAATTTCCTGCTGAACCTTGGCGCGGCGACAAGCACCGATATCGAGGCTCTGGGCAAAGCGGTGCGGGACCGCGTGCTGGCGCATTCGGGCGTCAGGCTGGACTGGGAAATTCAGCGCGTGGGGAGCGCGGGATGAGTGCACAGATGACTCACGCGAAGCCGCGAAGCCGCGAAGCCCCTGGATCAGGATCGACGCGATCCATTGAGGATGTTGCACGCATCGTGGTCGATTGTGCATTTCACATTCATGAAGACCTTGGGCCTGGCATGCTGGAAAGTGTCTACGAAACGATTCTGACAGGCGCGCTTGAGCGCGCGGGGTTGAATGTCGAACGTCAGCGACCCGTCATGCTGCGCTACGACGGTATGGAATTCCCCGAAGCGTTCCGGCTCGACCTGCTGGTCGACAGCACGGTGATCATTGAAATCAAGTCGGTGGCGTTACTGACGAAGGCGCATGCCAAACAATTGCTGACGTATCTGCGTTTGACCAAACAGCCGCTTGGGCTGCTGATCAACTTTGGTAGCGCCAGTTTCAAGGACGGGATCAAGCGCATCGTTAACAACCACACTGACTTCGCGGCTTCGCGGCTTCGCGTGAATCAGACTGGTGCGGGGCAAGTTTTATGAAAGTCGCAGTGCTTATGGGCGGGTGGTCCGCCGAACGGGCGGTTTCGCTGAGCAGCGGCGGGGGCGTGGCGGATGCGTGCGTGCGGCTGGGCCATGATACCGTGCGTGTCGACATGGGGCGCGATGTCGCACAGGTGATTGCCGCTATCCGCCCCGATGTCGTGTTCAACGCCCTGCACGGCACACCGGGCGAAGACGGATCAGTGCAGGGCATGCTTGACCTGATGGGTGTGCGTTACACGCATAGTGGACAAACCACTTCGGTTATTTCTATTGACAAAGTCCTAACCAAAACTTATCTTGTGCCGCATGGGATTCGGATGCCGGGGGGGCAGGTTGTGACGTCTGAAAGCATATTCGAGGGCGATCCGCTGCCGCGCCCCTATGTGTTGAAACCGGTCAACGAAGGATCGTCGGTGGGGGTGGCCATTGTTACGGACGGGGGAAATTACGGGTCGCCTATCAGCCGTGATGGTGCCGGGCCGTGGCAGGATTTCGATGCGCTTCTGGCCGAACCGTTCATCCGCGGGCGCGAACTGACGACGGCGGTTCTGGGGACCGGAGCGGCCGCGCGCGCGCTCGCCGTCACCGAATTGCAGCCCAAGAGCGGGTTTTACGATTATGACGCGAAATATACCGATGGCATGACCGACCATGTCTGCCCGGCGCAGATTCCCGAGGCGATCGCGCAGGCGTGCCGCGACATGGCGCTGAAGGCGCACCGGGTGCTGGGGTGCAGGGGCACGTCACGGTCAGATTTCCGCTGGGACGATCAGCAGGGTATCGAGGGACTGTTCCTGCTTGAGGTCAATACCCAGCCGGGCATGACGCCACTGAGCCTGGTCCCCGAACAGGCGAAATATCTTGGCATTTCCTATGACCAGCTTGTCCAGACGATATTGGAAGACGCGTTATGACCGCCGCCGCAACCATCAAGCGCAGCACGCACATGTCACGGTCGAGGGCACGACCCAAGGCGCGGAGAGGCAAATCGCCGCCATCGATGCTGACACGGGCAATCGGTGCGATCCCGATCAGTGCCGCCGTGTGGCAGCGCATGGCGACGTGGACGATCCTTATGACGATCGGTTTTGCGGTGGTCGTGATTGCGGTGATGCTGGGCATTCCCAATTACCTTGGCACCCAGATGGCAGAGGGCGTGGGGCGCGCCGGATTTGCCGTGAAGCGCGTCGAAGTGACGGGCATCGACCGGATGGAGCGGTTGACGGTTTATGCCGTCGCGCTGGACCAGAACAGCCGGGCGATGCCGCTGGTCGACCTGAACCGGGTGCGGTCGCAATTGCTGCAATATGGCTGGATCGCCGATGCGCGGGTGTCGCGGCGGTTGCCCGATACGCTGGTGGTCGACATTGTCGAGCGCACGCCAGCGGCGGTGTGGCAGCATGGCGGGCAATTGTCGCTGATCGACGCGCACGGGATCGTGCTGGAACCGGTGGCGATCAATGCGATGCCCGACCTGCCGCTGGTGATCGGCCCTGATGCGAATATTCAGGCAACCGCACTGACCGAGCTGATTGCGCATGCGCCGCGGTTAAAACCGATGCTGGCGGGTGCGACATGGGTCGGCGGGCGGCGCTGGGATTTGAAATTCCAGTCGGGTGAAGTGCTGGCGCTGCCCGAGGGTGAGACGCCGTCGGCGGCCGCACTCAACAAATTTGCGGCGATGGACGGGGTCGACCGGTTGCTCGGCCGCGGATTCGTGCGGTTCGACATGCGTGATCCGGCAAAGATGTTCGTGCGGGTGGGCCGGAACCGGCCGGCGATCGACACGCCGACCGAAAATGCCGAGACGGACAATGGGGGGGATGCGTGATGCGTGGTGGCCGCTATTCCTTTTTCATCACCCCCGCGAAGGCGGGGGCCCAACGCCCAATGCTGAAAGTTCGGGAGCTGGATTCCGGCCTTCGCGGGAATGACGAGATTATTGGAGGACAACCATAATGGCGGCACCGCGGCGGGAAAATCTGATTACGGCGCTTGATATCGGATCGTGGAAAGTCTCTGCCCTGATTGCCGAACGCAGCGAGCAGGGTGAGCTGACCGTGCTTGGCACCGGCCAGCGCGAGAGCAAAGGGGTGCGGCGCGGTTATATCGCCGACATGGACCTGACCGAAAAAGCGGTGCGCGAGGCCGTGGAGCAGGCCGAACGGATTGCAGGCATCAACATCGAGGATGTGTGGGTCAGTTTTTCGGCAGGTGGCCTGGTCAGCGACATCGCCTCGGTCGAGGTCGAGCTGGGCGGGCACCGGATCGAACAGGATGATATCGACGAACTGCTGGCAGCGGGGCGCAGCTCGATCGATCCCGAAGGACGGATGGTGCTGCATGCGCAGCCGACGCTGTATACGCTCGACGGGCTGAAGGGCGTGAAAAAGCCGCTGGGGCTGCATGCCGACACACTGGGCGTGGATATTCATGTCGTGGCGGCGGACGGATCGCCGGTGCGCAACCTCGATCTGTGTGTCCGTTCGGCGCATCTTGAAGTGAAGTCGATCGTGGCATCGCCGGTGGCGACGGGCATGGCGTGCCTGTCGGATGAAGAGCGCGAGCTGGGCGTGGCGCTGGTCGAGATCGGGGCGGGCGTGACGAACGTGTCGCTGTTTGCGGGCGGGTTGCTGGTCGGGCTGACCTCAATTCCGTTCGGCAGCGCCGACATTACCGACGATATTGCGTCTGCGTTCGGGACCCGGCGCAATCAGGCGGAGCGGATGAAATGCTTTTTCGGGTCAGCGACGGCATCGCCGCGCGACAATCATGACATGATCGAAGTCGCGCCCTTGTCGACTGATGAGGAGCCGGGGGAAACAGCACGGATCACGCGGGCGGCGCTGATCGCAGTGATCCGCCAGCGGCTGGAGCATCTGATGGGGGACGTTGCAAAGGCGCTGAAGGACCTTGGGTTTACCGGTCCGGTCGGGCGTCAGGTCGTGCTGACCGGGGGCGGTGCCGAGCTGAAAGGGCTGGCCGATTATGCGCAAGGGACATTGGGACGCGCAGTCCGCATCGGGCGACCGCGAAATATGGCCGGTCTGCCCGATGCGCATAGCGGGCCGGGTTTCGCAACACTCGCAGGTCTGATCCACTATGCCGCGTCGGACCCGGTCGATCTGCGTGCCATTGTCGGTGAAGGACAGATGGTGACGCGGATGCCGGTCAGCGGGTTTATGTCGCGCATGATGGCCGCGTTCCGGTCGGGATATTGAGAAAATATCCGATTCGTTAATTTTTCTAGTGAATCGGCGAATCGAATAGTGCAATACGGTCAAGGGGGCAGGTCACGCCCGCTTGCAATGTCGAAGGGGACATGAGGATGAGCATCGAATTTCTTGCACCAGAGGTGGACGAACTGCGGCCGCGGATCAGCGTGATCGGCGTCGGCGGCGCGGGCGGCAACGCCATCGCCAACATGATATCATCGAACGTGCAGGGGGTCGACTTCATCGTCGCCAATACCGATGCGCAGGCGCTGAACACGAGTTCGGCGGAACGGCGCATCCAGCTGGGCCTCAAGATCACACAGGGCCTTGGCGCCGGATCACGTCCCGAAATCGGCAAAGCGGCCGCTGAAGAAACGATCGATCAGGTCGAGCGCGCACTCGAAGGTGCGCATATGTGCTTCATCGCGGCGGGCATGGGCGGCGGCACGGGCACGGGGGCTGCCCCGGTCATCGCCAAGGCGGCGCGTGATCGCGGCATCCTGACCGTGGGCGTCGTCACCAAGCCGTTCAGCTTCGAAGGATCGCGGCGCCAGAAATCAGCCGATGCGGGCATTGCCGAATTGCAGAAGCATGTCGACACGCTGATCGTGATTCCGAACCAGAACCTGTTCCTGATCGCCAATCCGTCGACCACGTTCAAGGAAGCGTTCCAGATGGCCGACGAGGTCCTGCAACAGGGCGTGCGCGGCATCACTGACCTGATGGTCATGCCCGGCCTCATCAATCTCGACTTTGCCGACGTCCGTTCGGTGATGAGCGAAATGGGCAAGGCGATGATGGGCACGGGGGAAGCATCGGGCGAAAATCGCGCGATCGAAGCGGCGGAAAAGGCGATTGCCAATCCGCTGCTCGACGGTGTGTCGATGAAGGGCGCCAAGGGTGTGATCGTCTCTATCGTCGGGGGCGAGGACATGCGCCTGATGGAAGTCGACGAAGCCGCCAGCCACATCAAGGAACTGGTCGATCCCGATGCGAACATCATCTGGGGATCGGCGTTCAACAACGACCTTGAAGGGCGCATCCGTGTGTCAGTCGTCGCGACCGGCATCGAAGCCGAAGAATCGACGATGCCCGAACCGGCGCGCGTGTTTGCGTTTCCGGGGTTCAAGGCAAAGACCGTCGAGACGCCTGCGCCTGCGCCGGTCGCCGTCCCTGACGCGCTGGTCACCGAAGAGGCGCCGCTCGTGCTGACGCCGCCCGAGCCGGTGGCCGACGCCGATCTCGTTCCCGCAGAGGCGGTCGCCGATACTGCGATGCCCGACACTGTCGCGCATGCAGCGACGCCTGATGCCGGCGATGAACTTCTGCTTGATGCAGAGGCAGCGCCTGCGCCAGCGATATCGTTTGACGACACCAACCCGTCGGTCGGCAGCCGCTGGCTGACGCCCGAGCCGGTCGTCGAAGAGGTGAAGCCCGCCACACCGGGCGGCGGCACATTGTTCGAACGCATGTCGAACATCGCCCGTGGCGCCGCAAAAGTGGACCCGGACACCGAGGCCAAGGATCCGCTCGACATTCCGCGCTTTTTGAATCGCCAGAACAATCAATAAGGACGAGACCCCCGGTGCATGCCGGGGGCCTGGTTTTGTCGAAGCAGTGCGTCCGTTCGGCGCGGGCCAGCCCGCTTTGACTTGTCCCATCGACCGACGACCCTATTTCAGGGGGTGATGAGTTTGTTCAGCATGCCCGCGTCACACCTGCCACTGCGGGGATCGGCCCTTTACCGGTCGCGCCGACATTGGCTGTGTGCTTTCGCTCTGGCCGTCTGGCCGTTCCCGACCGTGGCGCAGATGGTGCAGCCGATCCCGGGAGTCACGTCGAATGACCCGGTCGACATGTTGTCGATGCACCTGCGCACGCTGTCGGCAAATCCGCGCAACCTGTCGGCTTTGCTGGGTGCGGGCCAGTCTGCGATCGATGTCGGAGATCCCAATGCGGCCGTCGGTTTCTTTGCCCGGGCCGAAGAAATCGATCCGCGCAGCGGTGCGGCAAAAGCGGGTCTGGGGTCGGCACTGACACTGCTTGAAAAGCCGGAGGATGCGTTGCGTGTCTTTGGCGAAGCGGTGTCCTTGGGTGTTTCAGAGCGCGTGATCGCAAAGGATCGCGGCCTTGCCTATGATCTGCGCGGTGACAATCGCCGGGCGCAGCGTGATTATGCCACTGTGTTGCGGGACGGTACCGACGACGAAGTCATCCGGCGTTATGCGCTGTCACTCGGCATATCGGGCGACCGGTCGCAGGCGCTGGCGATGCTCGATCCGCTGTTGCGCAGGCAGGATCAGGGGGCATGGCGTGCGCGCGCTTTCATCATGGCCATGAACAATGATGTTTCGGGGGCAAATGCCATCGCGCGACAGGTGATGCCGGTGAGTCTTGCCAGCACGATGTCGCCATTTTTAGCGCGACTGGCAAAACTGAACCCAGCCGAACGTGCGCATGCGGTTAATTTTGGCACGATTCCGTCGGATGGACAAAGCTTTGCCGCCGTACAGACGGATGATTCGTTCCGCCCGGCCGACAGCGGCAAGCGGGTGCGCAGCGCCGCTGATGCGCTGATCCCGGCGGGGGCGCCACTTGGTCGTGTGACGCTTGCGGCAGCGGCAAAACCATCGCCACCTGTGCCATCCGCGCCCGCACCGGGTTCGACAGCCGCCACTGTCCGCAACAGTTCAATGCGCGTCGGGACACGTATCGACACCCGGATTGCGGCGATTGACCCGGCCAAGCTTCCGCCCGAGGCGCGGGGTGATTTTGCCGGTAGCCCTGGCAAGGTGGTGCGCGTGACGTCGATGACGTCGCTGCCCGCGCCCGATCCGGTCGCGCCGGTGCCACCCCGGCCCGTCGCGCGACCCGAGACATTGACATCGCCATTGCCGCCCCCACCGCCTGTTGAGACCGATGCCGGGATTGCCAGACGGACACCGGTAGTCATCGGGCCGCCCGCAGACGCCGCGCCGGGGACCGCGCCGGTGCCAGTGCATGAGGTTGCCGCCAAACCGGTTAAAGCGCCTGCGCAAAACCGTCTTGCGTCGATTTTGTCGGGCCTTCAGACAGAGGAAGAATCAGTGCCCGTCGCCCTTCCCACAATCGCCGAAGTGCGTGCCGCACAGCGTGCCGCCGCGCGAAAGACGGCCGCCGCCGCAGCGGCCGCCGCCGCCGAACAGGAAGCCAGAGACGAAAAAGCGAAATCCGCCGCTGCGGCAAAAGCCAGTCCCGCACGGCTGTGGGTCCAGGTTGCGACGGGAAGCAACGCCCGTGGCCTCGACAGCACATGGCAGAAGATTCGCGGGGCAAATGCCGATCTGTTCAAATCTTACGGGGGGTATAGCGTCGCCTATAAGGCCACCAATCGCATTCTTGCCGGGCCGGTCAGATCAGCGGCGGCGGCGCGCGCGCTGATCACGGCATTGGGCAAAGCCGGTGTTTCAGCCACGACATATAGCAGCGAGGCAGGACAGGAGGTTGTCAAGATCGGGTCGAAATGATGCCCCGCGCGGCCTATGCCTGCGATCCTGCGGTAAGCCGGGGTCGCAGGTACTTCGAAACGCTTGGCGAATTGCGCGGGCCGCGCACCGCCTTTCAGCGCGACCGCGACCGGATCATCCATTCGATCAGTTTTCGCCGGTTGCGGCACAAGACGCAGGTCTTTGTCTCGCCGGACGGTGATCATTTCCGTGTCCGCCTGACTCACAGTCTCGAAGTGGCCCAGATTGCGCGCACACTGGCGCGGGCACTGGGGCTGGACGAGGATCTGACCGAGGCGCTGGCCCTTGCGCATGACATCGGCCATCCGCCTTTTGGTCATGCCGGTGAAGATGCGCTGCAAACCGCAATGGCCGGTGTTGGCGGGTTCGATCATAATGCCCAGACGTTGCGGGCGCTGACAGTGATCGAGTCGCCCTATCCACGCTGGACGGGGCTGAACCTTAGCTGGGAAATGCTCGAAGGACTGGCCAAGCATAATGGTCCGGTCGTCGCGCCGGGCTGGGCACTGGCGGCGGCGGACAGGGCCTATCCACTCGACCTGACCAGCCATGCATCGCTTGAGGCGCAGATTGCCTCGATTGCCGACGATATCGCTTATGACAATCATGACATCGACGACGGTTTGCGCGCGGGCATATTGGATCGGGATGCCCTGCTCGCCCTGCCTTTCGTGGCGAAGCGGTGGGACGATGTCCGGCGTCGTTACCGCGATGTGCCCGAAACCCGGTTGCTGCCCGAACTTATCCGGACGCAGATCGGGGTGATGGTCAACGATGTCCTGGTCGAAACGCGCGCCCGGATCGCCATTGAAAATATCACGCGCGTTGATGAGGTCCGCGCGGCGGGACATGCGATTGCCGGATTTTCCGACGCGATGCATGCCGAGGAACGTGCCGTGAAGGCGTTCATGTACGCCAATCTTTATCATCATCCGCGCCAGATCGAAGCGGCCGATCTTGCCGCAAGGATCATCCGCGACCTGTTCGCAGCCTATCTTGCCGATCCCGGCGCTTTACCAGAGGGCTGGCGCGCATCGCTGCCGGCCGAAGAGCCGGACCGCAACCGCCATATCGGCGATTTCATTGCGGGCATGACCGATCGTTATGCCATTGCGCGCTATCGTGACCTGCTCGGGCCGATCGATTTGCCCGACGGATTTTAGAGCGGGATGACGTCAGGGAGAACTCGCCATCCCGACGGTTTCGTTTGTGCGCAAAGCCTTCTAAAGGCGCAGCGATGACAGTTTACGCCACATATACCGCGCATTTGCATGCCGCGCTTGACCGATGTCCCGCCGTTGCCGGGCTGGACCGCGCCAATGTCGCTGTCGAGCCGCCCCGCGATCCGGCGCATGGCGACCTGGCGACGAATGCGGCGATGGTTCTGGCCAAGGGGGCGGGCACGGCCCCGCGCGCGCTGGCCGACGCGTTGAAGCCGCTGCTTGAAGATGTGCCGGGCGTGCGCGCGGTCGAGATTGCGGGGCCGGGCTTCATCAATCTGCGGCTGGACGAGGACGTATGGCGGAACGAGCTGGCGGCGATTCACGCGGCGGGTAGCGACTATGGGCGCCTGGAAATCGGCGCGGGCAAGAGTGTGAACATCGAATATGTCTCTGCCAATCCAACGGGGCCGATGCACATGGGCCATTGTCGCGGGGCGGTGGTCGGTGATGCGCTCGCGACGCTGCTCGAATTTGCCGGGTACAGGGTGATCCGCGAATATTATGTCAATGATGCAGGCGGGCAGGTCGATGTGCTCGCGCGGTCGGTGTATCTGCGCTATCGGGAGGCGCTGGGCGAGGCGGTCGAAATTCCTGAGGGCCTGTATCCGGGGGCATATCTTGTTCCCGTGGGGCAGGCGCTCTCTGGTGAATTCGGCGACACCTATGTCGGCAAGCCCGAAGGCGACTGGCTGGCGCTGTTCCGCGCGCGTGCGGTCGCGGCGATGCTCGCTCTCATCAAAGCCGATCTGGCGCTGCTCGGCATTCATCATGACGTATTTTCGTCCGAGGCGGCGGTGCAGGCTGCAAAGAAACCCGAAGCCGCAGAAGCGGTGCTGCGTGCGGCCAATCTGGTGTATGACGGACAGCTGGAAGCGCCCAAAGGCGAGGTCGATCCCGATTGGGAACCGGTGACATTGCCGCTGTTCCGGTCGAAGCAGTTCGGGGATGATCAGGACCGGCCGATCCGTAAATCAGACGGAAGCTGGACCTATTTCGGGGCCGACATGGCCTATCATTTCCAGAAATCCGAAACCGCCGACGCGCTGATCGACATCTGGGGCGCGGATCATGCGGGGACCGTGAAACGCATCCGGGCGGCGGTTTCCGCGTTGACGGGCGGGAAGCCGTTCGACGTGAAGCTGATCCAGATGGTCCGGCTTCTTCGTAACGGCGAGCCGGTCAAGATGTCCAAACGATCGGGTAATTTCGTGACACTTGCCGATGTCGTCGAGGAAGTCGGCAAGGATGTCGTCCGCTTCACGATGCTGACGCGCAAGGCCGATGCGCAGATGGATTTCGATTTCGC
>CAXTTJ010000021.1:0-34893 GCA_964247235.1 uncultured Sphingomonadaceae bacterium | reverse complement strand
TCCGGCCCCTGCCTCCCGAAGGCAGTGCTCTACCGGGCTGAGCTATTCCCCGACCATGTGAATGCGCGCATCGCAGGATGCGACAGTTCGTCGCCGTTAGCGGGATGCCGATCGGGTTTCAAGGTTTTGGTGCTGGTTTGCGTCTGCATGTCTGCGTATGAGGTCGGGGACGGACATCACTGCCCGATTCTATCGGAGAGACTATAATGGACAGCTATCTGAAGCATTTTATCAATGGCATGTGGGTCGATAGCCTTGGCGGGGAACGCTATGCAGTCATCAGTCCGTCAACCGAAGAGCCATGCGCTGAAATCGTGATCGGCACACACGCTGATGTCGATGCGGCTGTGCGTGCGGCACGGACGGCATTTGCCACGTTTTCACGGACGACCGTCGACGCGCGCATCGCGTTGCTCGACCGGATTGCAGAAGAATATAAGAAGCGGATCCCCGACCTGGCCCGGTCGATCGCAATGGAAATGGGTGCGCCGCTGTCATTTGCGTCGACCGCGCAGGTTTATGCCGGATTTGCCCATTTCGGGTTGGCGGCACAGGCGCTGAGGGATTTTTCCTTTACCGAAATGGTCGGGACGACGCGAGTCGTCTATGAACCGATTGGCGTGGTTGGCATGATCACGCCGTGGAACTGGCCACTGAACCAGATCGCGCTCAAGATTGCGCCGGCGCTGGCTGCGGGCAATACCATGGTGCTGAAACCGTCGGAGGAATGTCCGGGCAACGCGGCCATCCTGGCCGAAGTCCTTGATGCGGCGGGCGTTCCGGCAGGAGTGTTCAATCTGGTCCAGGGAAATGGCCCGCTGACCGGCAATGCGATTTCATCGCACCCCGACATCGAGATGGTCAGCTTTACCGGGTCAACCCGCGCCGGAATATTGATTGCCAAGGCGGCGGCCGATACCGTGAAACGGGTCCATACCGAACTGGGCGGGAAAGCGGCCAATCTGGTTTTGCCTGATGCGGATTTTGCGGCAGTCTTGCCCCCGACGGTGCAGGGTGTGCTCGCAAATTCGGGGCAAAGCTGCATTGCGCCGACGCGCATCCTCGTCACCAGTGACCGCGAGCAGGAAGCCGTCGCTTTCATCAAAACCATGTTTGAGGCCACGCCGGTTGGCGACCCGATGAGCGAGGGTCCGCATATCGGCCCGGTCGTGAACCGCACGCAATTCGACAAGATTCAGGGCCTGATCCAGTCAGCGATCGATGAGGGTGCCACGCTTGAGACGGGCGGCGTGGGGCGGCCCGCGAATTTGAACCGTGGTTATTACGTCCGTCCGACCGTGTTCAGCGGCGTCACCCCCGGCATGCGTATAGCGCAGGAGGAGGTCTTTGGCCCCGTTGCCACCATCATGACCTATACCGACACCGATGATGCCGTACGGATCGCGAACGATACGCCCTACGGGTTGAGCCAGACCATTTCGGGCGACCCCGCCAAAGCCGCGGAGATTGCCCCGCGTCTGCGCGCCGGCATTGTCACGATCAACAGCTGGGGTCCTGATTCGAACGCGCCCTTTGGCGGGTACAAACAATCCGGGAACGGACGCGAGATGGGCGTTTATGGCTTGCGCGAATTCATGGAAATGAAATCGGTCATTGGCGCCCCAGCGCAATAGAGCCTTTCGCAGTGCAGCATTGAGGACTAGGCGGGGGGCATGACGACTCCCCCCGCACCCCATGCGCCGATCGGTCAGCGCGAATTCATCGTTCTGATCGCAGCGCTCATGTCGCTTCAGGCGCTTGGCGTGGATGCCATGCTTCCGGCATTGCCGGCGATCGGCAAGACACTTCATGTCATGTCCGAAAACAACACGCAGTGGATCATCGCGTCCTATGTCTTCGGATTCGGCACGATGCAGCTTGTCTATGGACCACTGGCGGATCGTTATGGGCGGCGGCCCGTGTTGCTGGTCACAATGACCGGATTTATTCTTGCCAGTATCATCGCGAGCGTTGCCGCCACCTTTCCGCTCCTCCTCGCCGCGCGTGTCCTGCAGGGCACAATGTCATCTTCGACGCGCGTCCTGACGACGTCGATCGTCCGCGATTGCTATACCGGGCGGACGATGGCGCGGATCATGAGTCTGGCGCAGATGCTGTTCTTTATCGTTCCGGTCCTTGCGCCGACCGTGGGTTCGGCCATCCTGTTGATTGGCCCGTGGCGCTGGATATTCTGGTTTCTGGCAATTTTTGCCACGGTCGTCGCGGGGTGGGCGGCGATCCGGCTTCCGGAAACGCTGGCCGTTGAAAATCGCCGGATGATTTCGCTTGAGTCGCTGAAAATGGCCTGGCGCCAGACGCTGACCAACCGGTTTTCGCTGGGCTATGCGCTGGCGTCGACGGCCATGTTCGGATCGCTTTTGGGCTATGTGAATTCGTCACAGCAATTATTTGCCAATGTGTTTCGTCGTCCCGATATCTTCCCGCTCGCGTTTGGCATTACGGCGGGGTCGATGGGGGCAATGACCTTTGCCAATGCCCAGCTCGTCGAACGCTTCGGGACGCGCCGCCTGTCGCATATGGCGCTGCTCGTGCTGATCGCGATTTCGACGATCCACGTCGCGGTCGAGCTGACAGGGTTTCAGACATTGACCAACTATCTGATCCTGCAAGCCATGACGATGGCCTGTTTTGGCCTGACGGGATCGAATTTTTCGGCGATGGCGATGGAACCGGTCGGCCATATTGCGGGGACGGCGTCGTCGGTTCAGGGATTTATCTCAACCGTCGGTGGTGCGATCATCGGCATTATCATCGGCCAGTCTTTCGACGGCACGACGTTGCCGGTCACGATCGGTTTCATGACGGTTGCGACAATCGCCCTGATCATTGTCCTGGTGACGGAGAGCGGGCACTTGTTCGTTCCGCGCAATCGCACGATCTAGGGTCAGGACCTGATTCTAGCGCGTCCGGGCGTCGCGCCACCACATCAGCAGCGCAAGAACAGCGCCAGCGGCCACACCGGCGACAAGTCCGATCGATGTCTGGGCATAGAGGCGCCCGATGATGACGCCGGCCGCGGCCCCGAGTGCGATGAAGACGCCGCCACCGGACGGGCTGTTGGGTTTGAGACTCATGGCGCGGCCCTGCCACGTCCTGAAATGGAGCGCCAGTGCGTCCCGCGCCGGGACGGCTGTCCCGCATTGGCACCTGGTAAACCGGCAGTTCAGCATCGTCCGCCGCTGCCACCGCCAAACCCGTAAAATGGCACGTAGTTTGATGATATGCGAACGGGCACGGGAGCGTTGGCGTTGAATGATTTTCCATTTGTTGCTGATCGGGGGTCGGTAACCGATGCGCATGAGTTGATGGCGCGGTTTGGCGATGATGCCGGATTTGAGGCCGCGGCGCGTGCGGACGCCAGCCGCAACCGGGGCAATGTGACGAGCTTTTGCCGGTGGCGGCAGATCGAGCGGATGATCGTCGTGCTCGCGCACCCGCAACCGGGCGGAACACTCCACTAATCGATTAGTTATGGCGATCGCGGCGCGAAGCCGTTAGCGAGGCGCCATGAGTTTCAAAATTGTGCGGCAACCGGCTGTGCGTGTGATGGCCGTCTTGCTGCTCGCATCGCTTGCGCATGCACAGGCACACGCGCAAACAGTGCCGCTCGACCCCGAATCGCCAATGGCGCCGTTGCCCGACCTGGGCATCGAATGGCCCGATCTGAACAAGACGGATCCGATATCGCCAGCGCCCGAGACGGCACCTGTCCAGACAGCAACGCCGGACGATCAGCGCTACGCGGTCGTTGTTGCAGGCATCGATGATCTGCCACCAGCGGTAAAGATGCGGTTCGGCGAGCTGTCTGTCCTGAAGGAGGGAGAGGGCAAATCGGCGAACGTCGCGCAGATCGACCGGCGCGCCCGCGATGACAGCGAGCTGCTGAACACGATTTTGCGGGCAGAGGGCTATTATGATTCGAATATCGACACGGAGGTCATGCCGAAGGACGGGCGGCTGGTCGTGACACTTACGGTCGAGCCGGGTCCGTTATACAAATTTGGCGATGTCGACGTTGCGGGCGTGCCAAATCCTGCCGTCGAGACAGCGTTCGGGGTCAGGACCGCCGATCCGGTCAATGCGGATGCCGTCCAGTCAGGTGAACTTGCCCTGCGCGAAAAACTGGGTCGCGAAGGGTTTCCCTTCGCCAAAGTCGCAGAGCCGGAAATCCTGATCAATCATGATACGCGGATCGCGACGCTCAATCTGAATGTCGATTCGGGCGGAGAGCGAAAAATCGGCGCGATTCACATCATCGGTGACCGCGCCCCCTTTGGTGCAAAGCATGTCCAGACGATTGCACGCTTTCGTCCGGGTGAACTTTATGATCAGGCGATGATCGACGATCTGCGCCGTGCGCTCATCGCCACCGGACTGGTAACGACCGTCAGGCTGGAACCGGTTGAAGGGACCACCGCCGGGACCGTCGATATCGTCACGACGATCGAACCGGCCCCGGTCCGCACGATTGCGGGGGAAATCGGTTATGGCGCAGGCGAAGGATTCCGGGTGGAAGGAAGCTGGCAGCATCGCAACTTCATTCGACCTGAGGGCGCAGTGACGTTTCGCGGCGTTGCCGGCACGCGTGAGCAACTGGGCGGTGCGTTGCTGCGGATGGGCAATTTCCGGCGGCGTGATCAGGTTCTGAACGCCTCACTGATCGCGTTGCATGAAGTCCGTGCGGCGTATGACGCGACCAGTTTCGACATTGCGGCCAGCCTGGAACGGCAGACAAATATCATCTGGCAGAAAAAATGGACATATAGTTTCGGGTTCGAACTGATCGCGTCCGACGAAAAGGATTTCGTGCCGACCGCGGGGATTGCCCAGCGGCGGACGTATTTCATCGGCGGATTGCCGGTCACGCTCGGCTATGACGGGTCTGACGATCTGCTCGATCCAAAGCGGGGCTTTCGCCTTTCGGGGCGCGTCTCTCCCGAATTGTCCTTGTCGGGCAAGACGTTCGGTTATGTCCGGTCACAATTCGACGCGAGCGGCTATGTGCCGGTCGGCGGGCGCACTGTTATCGCCGGACGCGCGCGGATCGGCATGACGGCGGGGGCAGGGCGCGACGACATTGCACCGTCGCGGCTGTTCTATTCCGGCGGCGGCGGGTCCGTGCGTGGCTATGGCTATCAGGAAATCGGCCCGCGCAACGTGCTCGACCAGCCGATCGGGGGCCGCAGCCTAGCCGAATTCTCGCTGGAAGCGCGGGTCCGCCTGCCGATGTTTGGCGGCAATTTTGGGGTGGTTCCCTTTGTCGATGCCGGGAATATCTACAGCAGTTCGATCCCAAGATTTTCCGGCCTTCGCATCGGTGCAGGCCTGGGACTGCGTTATTATTCGAATTTCGGACCGATCCGTATCGACGTCGGCACGCCGATTGGCCGGCGCCCGGGTGAATCGATCGTGTCCGTGCAAGTGTCGCTGGGTCAGGCGTTTTGAAACTGCTCCGCTGGATCGGTGGGATTTTTCTGGCGCTTGTCCTTGTGTCGGGGGCGCTGGTGGTGGCGGCGGACAGCAGTGTCGGACACCGGTATCTGATCGACCGGATCGAAGCCTTGCGCCCGGCGTCGGGGCTGCGTTTTGAAATCGGACGGATCGACGGGTCGATCTGGACCCGCGCCACGCTTCGTGATTTTCGCGTGGCGGATCGCACAGGTATTTTCTTTGAAAGTCCTGGCGTTGACCTCGACTGGACCCCGCGCGCTTATTTGAGCAACCGGCTCGACATTACCAGCCTTGTGGCCGAGGCGGCGACATTGTCGCGTTTGCCAAAGCTGACGCCATCCGGGAAACAAGGCGCGATATTGCCCGGTTTCGATATCCACACCGGACGGCTGGCGATCGAACGGCTGACGATTGGGACGGGTGTGTCGGGCAAGGCGCGCAGTGGCCGGCTGGATGCCAGAGCCGATATTCATGACGGCCGCGCGCTGGTCGATGCGTCCGTGAAAACGACGGGCGGTGATGTCCTGTCGCTGACACTCGATGCCGAACCCGACCGGAACAAGTTCGATGTGGCAGGTGCACTCAATGCACCGGCGGGCGGCCTGTTCGGTGCGATGCTCGGCACGCAGCGACCTGTGACTGCAAAACTCGACGGTGACGGGAGCTGGCAGAACTGGAAAGGGATGCTGGCGGCAACCGCATCGGGGGCGCGCGTGATCTCACTCGACCTGACGGCGCACGGCGGGCGTTATGACGTGTCGGGACAGATTGCGCCGTCGCTGATCACACAGGGTAAGCTGATGCGCCTGACATCCCCGGTGGTGCGCGTGAAGGGCAATGCGACACTGACCGATCGTCGCCTCGACACGCATGTCGCGCTGGCTTCGGACGCGCTGGCGGTCAGCGCCAACGGCATCGTCGACCTGTCCGACAGCAGTTTTGAGGCGATGCGGATCGAGGCCAGACTGCTGCGTCCCGCCGCGCTGCTCGATACGATGGCTGGTCAGAACATCGCCCTGAAGGCACGATTCGATGGACCATTTGCGACCGCGCGGTTCGATTATCTGCTGACCGCAGACCGCGCGGGCGTTGGCGTGACAGGGTTTGAGGCCGTACGCGCATCGGGACAGGGGCGTCTGGGGGCAACCCCGGCGAACGTGCCCCTTCGCCTCAGCGTCGCGCGCGTCACCGGGGTCGGCGATGTTGCTGGCGGCATCCTGCGCAATCTGAAGGTCGACGGCGTTCTGAAAGTCACTGCGCAGCTTGTCACGGGTGAAAACCTGCGCTTGTCCTCCGACAAGCTGACCAGCCGGGTGACGTTGCTGTTCGACATTGTCAGTGGCCGGTACGACATCGCGCTTGCCGGTCAGATCGGACGATATCTGGTCGCGGGTCTTGGCATAGTTGATGTCAAATCGCAGCTTAAAATCGTGCCGGGCGTGAACGGACAGGGGACGCGCATCATCGGGCGGGGCGAAGCGTGGGTTCGCCGCCTCGACAATGGCTTTCTTGCCAGCCTGACCGGCGGGCTGCCCTCTATCGAAACCGGGCTGGAACGCGGCGGCGACGGGATATTGCGCTTTATCGGCCTGAAATTGCGATCTCCGGCATTGCAGATGCTTGGCAATGGCTATCGCCGCAATGACGGGACATTTTATTTCGAAGGAACCGGGCGTCAGGCGCGCTATGGCCCGGTTCGCCTGACGCTCGACGGGCGGATCGACCGGCCACGTGTCAAACTTTATCTGGCGCGCCCGATGGAGTCGCTGGGTCTGCGCGATGTGCAGCTCATGCTCGACCCGACGGCCAGCGGTTTTGCGTGGCGCGCGGCGGGGACGTCTGCGGCTGGTCCTTTTGGTGGCTATGGTGCGATCCTGCTTCCCAGAGCGGGGGCGGCCACTCTTCAGATTGCGGCGCTCGACGTGTCTGGCGTGCATGCATCAGGCGCGCTGGCTGCGCTGACCGGCGGGTTCGGCGGACGCCTTGTGATCGATGGCAGCGGCATTTCGGGCACGCTTGATCTGTCGGCCCCCGCGGGTGTCCAGCGACTCGACGCGCATATTGCAGCGCGCGATGCCAGATTGAGCGGCCCTCCCGTCATTGCTGCACGACGCGGACAGCTTGATGCCGTGATGCTGCTCGACCCGAGGGGCACGACAATCGACGCGACCGTCAACGGGCAGGGCTTGCGCTATGGCAGCTTCGTGCTCGCCACGCTGGCGGCGAATGCGAAACTTCGCAACGGCACGGGTGACGTCCGCGCAGCATTTGCGGGATCACGGGGACGGACCTTTGATTTACAGACCGTGGCACGGATCTCGCCGGATCAGATCAGTGTCATCGGATCGGGCACCATCGACCGCCGTCCGATCAAGCTCGACAGCGCCGCCGTCTTCACGCGCAACGGTGCGGACTGGACACTGGCACCGACCGCCGTCCGCTTCGCTGGCGGGAGCGCACGTCTGTCAGGACGTTTCGGGGGCGCTGCCACCGCGCTGGACGCGACGGTCGACCAGATGCCGCTGACCGTGCTCGATATCGTCAATCCGACGCTTGGCCTTGGCGGCAATGCAAGCGGGACGGTCAGTTTCAATCAGCCGGCCGGAGGTGGCACGCCAACAGGTCGCGCCGACCTTCGCGTGCGCAACCTGACGCGTTCGGGGCTGGTGCTGTCATCAAAGCCCGTCGACGCGGGTGTTGCCGCACTATTATCGGGCAATGGCCTTGTCGTGCGGGCAGTTGCGGCGAGCGGCGGCCAGACGGTTGGTCGCGCACAGTTGCGGATCGCGCCCTTGGGTGGCGGCGGTGCGCTGGTCAGCCGGCTGGTCAATGCACCCTTGTTTGCACAAGTCCGCTATAACGGTCCGGCCGACACATTGTGGCGGTTGACGGGCGTGGAAAGTTTTGACCTGTCCGGCCCGGTTGCGGTTGGCGCCGATGTCAGCGGGACGATGAACAACCCGCAGATTCGCGGGTCCTTTGCCACGCAGGCGCTGCGGCTGGAAAGTCCGCTCAGTGGCACTGTGCTGACGGGTGTGCAGGCGCGCGGGGCGTTTGGCGGATCGAAACTCGTCATCGACAGCTTTACGGCCGTCGCCGGACGCGGCACGCTGACGGGACGTGCGGCCTTCGACCTTGCGGCAGCCAATGGCTTTGGCATCGACATCGCGGCGACCGCCACCAATGCCGAACTCATTCGTCGCGACGATGTGTCGGCAACGATTACCGGCCCCCTGACGATAAAATCGGACGGCGCGAGCGGGATGATCGCGGGCAATGTCGATCTGGTCCGCAGCGCGTTTCGTCTGGGACAGGCCAATGCAACCGCAGCGATTCCCCGCCTGAAGGTGCGCGAAATAAACCGTCCGGCTGACCGTGACGATCCCGCGACGCCCCCGATGCGGTGGGCGCTGGATATCAAGGCGCGGGCGCAGAATCAGCTTGCCGTCACGGGCCTTGGCCTCGACAGCGAATGGGCGGGTGATATCGTCCTGGGCGGCACGCTCGACGCGATGCGGATTTCGGGGCGGCTCGACGTGGTGCGCGGCGGATATGAATTTGCCGGACGGCGGTTTGACCTCGATCGCGGGACAATCAGGTTTCAGGGGACGTCGCCGCCCGATCCGGTGCTCGATATTCAGGCCAATGCGAACATCCAGTCGATCGCCGCAACGATCAAGGTCATCGGCACGGCGTCGAAACCCGAAATCACCTTTGCCAGCGTGCCGGCGTTGCCACAGGATGAGCTGCTGTCCCGATTGTTGTTCGGCACGTCGATCACGAATCTGTCGGCGCCCGAGGCGTTGCAGCTTGCCGCTGCCGTCACATCCCTGCGTGGCGGCGGCGGGGGACTTGATCCGATCAATGCCGTGCGCCGCGCGATCGGCCTCGACCGGCTGCGCATCCTTGCCGCCGATGCGACCACCGGATCAAAAACAGCGGTCGCAGCCGGCAAATATATCACCCGCCGCACCTATGTCGAAGTGATCAGCGACGGACAGGGTTATTCGGCGACGCGTATCGAGTTTCAGGTGACGCGCTGGCTGTCATTGCTGTCGACGATTTCAACGATCGGGCGGCAAAGCGCGACCGTGCGTGTTTCGAAAGATTATTAGACGACCTTGCGCCCGACCCAGATGACGCGGCCGATGATGTCGATGCGGGCGGCGGGAACATCGGGCCAGCTTGGATAGGCGGGATTGTCGCTGCGCACTGCGATGCTGCGACCCGCCGGATTGACGGCAATGCGCTTTACGTTGAGGGCGTCGTCAATCCGCAGGATGTAGATACCGTCGCGCAGCCGGTCGGCGGCATCTCCACGATCAACCAATATGTCGTCGCCGTCGGCCAGCGTCGGCATCATCGAATCGCCCTCCACGCGAATTGCCGAGACCTGTGACGGATTGGTTGTCAGCCGCCGCAGCCATGTCGCATCGAAACCGAAGCGCGCTTCGATCTGTTCGGCATCAGTGAGTGCGCCCGGCCCCGCTGATGCCGCAACCGACAAATGCGGCACTGTAATGAAGGCGTTGCGCGCCTTTGCCCGTTTCATGACAGGAGTGATATCGACCGGTCCCCCGAGCAAAGCCTCTGCAACCCCGAAATAGCGGGCGAGGATACGGCGGTCATCCTCATCGAGTTTGCGCGGCACCCCGCGCTTGATGAACTGCTGCACATAGGCCGCATTGCGCCCGAGCAGGCGGGACAGCGCGACACTGCTGTCGCCACGTTCGTTCATCAGCCGTTCGAGGGTATCACGCGCGTCAACCATAAAAATGACATAACGATAGGAAAACTCCTAGACAAGTAGGAAATTGCCAATGAAATAGGAAAAACCCTATTACGTGAGTCGAAGGAGGCATGGCATGAACCTACTCGGAAAAATCGAACGTCATCTGCGTCAGACCGGAATGCCCGCGACGCGGTTCGGGCGCGAGGCCGTGCGCGATCCGCGACTGGTTCGTGACATGCGTCTGGGACGTGAAATCGGGGTCGCACTGCGCACGCGAATCATGGCCTATCTGGAGGACGGACGATGAGCGTCGACCCGTGTCATGAACTGGTGCGCGCGCTGACTGACTATCTTGGTCCGATCGGGGATCTGACAGCCACAGGCCGTGACTGGTCGAGTGCAACCTTTACGGGCATGCAGCATCAACTGGCGTTTACGGTCAGGGCATTGCCCGTCTTTATCGATGCTCTGCCTGATGTCGATTTGCCGATGCGCGGGCATTTTGTTGCGGATGTGCGGCTTGTCGATGTGACGCGTGCTGACGATTCATGGCGTGTGCGGATCGAGGTGCTGACGATTGAATCGCAAGACGACGACTCCGGCCATGGCGGATAACAGCGACCCGAGGAGCACGCCAACCTTGACGGCGTCGGCCGCGGGCTGCGCCGGAAAGGCCAGCCCGCCGATGAAAAGGCTCATTGTAAAGCCGATGCCGCACAACAGGGCAATGCCGTAAATCTGTGGCCAGCTTGCACCGGCAGGGCGTGCCGCGAGGCGAAGTGTCACGGCCAGCCAGACGCTGCCGAACACGCCGACCTGCTTGCCGATCAGCAATCCGAGCGCAATGGCAAGCGGCAGCGGCGCAAATACAGAAAGGCCCGCATGCAGATCGACGCCTGCATTGGCAAAACCGAACAACGGCACGATGGCAAAGGCAACCCATGGCTGAAGCCCATGTTCGAGCCGGTGGAGCGTTGATTCCCTATCCTCGGGTGCGCCCGGCGTCGTCTTGATGGGCACAGTCACAGCGGTAAGCACCCCGGCAACCGTCGCGTGAACGCCTGACAGAAGCGTGAAATACCACAGGCCACCGAACCCGGCAAAATACCAGGCGGGATGTTTTATACCGAGCCGGTTCATTGCAACCATGCCGCCAAAGACCGCGACCGATGCCATCACTGCTGCTGCGTCAAGCGATGCGGTGTAAAACAGGGCAATGATCACAACGGCGCCGACATCGTCGACAATGGCGACGGTGGTCAGGAACAATTTGAGCGACGTCGGTGCCCGCTTGCCCATAACTGCCAGCAGGCCAAGTGCGAACGCGATGTCCGTCGCGGCGGGTATTGCCCAGCCGCGGGTCAGGGCGGCATTGTCGCCGATCACGGCGAGATAGATGAGCGCTGGCACCGCCATGCCCGCGGCCGCCGCAATGAAGGGCAGGCGGCGATCGGCCCAGCTTGCCAGATGGCCATCGAGAAATTCACGTTTGATCTCAAGCCCGACGAGCAGAAAGAACAGGCTCATCAACCCGTCGTTGATCCAGAGGTCGAGCGTCATGCGGCCGATCCGCGGCGTCAGCACGGGACCGGTCTCGCGATGCAGGAGGTCAAAATATGTTTTTGCCAGTGGCGAGTTCGCCACGATCATCGCCAATATCGCCGCACCGATCAGCGACAGGCCACCCGCACTTTCCAACGCCAGAAACTGGCGCATCGCTGAGCGGGGGCGATGGGTGAGGCGGCGAAGCATGATGATGATGCGTTACACCGCGTTCAGCGGACGGTGAAGCGAATCCGGTCGCTCACCCTCCCGCCGGGGTCGAGCAGGGCCAGCTGATGCATGCCGGGGCCTGCCAGAACCTGTGGTCGGGCATCCGCATCCCCAAGATCGACATGATCGAGCATCAGCCGATGCCCCGCAACCGCCCCCGTTACGGCAACAGCGATGCGCTGACGGTGAATGGGAATGTCGGGATCGAGCGCAAACACGCTGCCCGACACGGGATTTGTGATGTGCGGACGGCGGGCGGTGGCGGGCGCGAACGCCTGGGCCGGTTGCGCGGTGCCCGCCAGAAACCAGTCGCTGCGTGGCGGCTCGACATCATTGGCGAAAACCACGCGTTTTGCCTCTATTCCCACCGGACGCGACGGTGCCCGTCCCGGTGTTTCCTCGTTGAGTGCCATCATCACGTCGCGCCATACCGGTGCCGCGCCGCTGGTACCCGACACCGACCGCATCGGATCGCCTTCCAGATTGCCAACCCACACGGCGACCGTGTAGCGATCGGTAAAGCCGATGCACCAATTGTCGCGCATGCCCTTTGACGTACCTGTCTTGGCGGCGGCCCAGTAAGGCAGGCGCAAAGCGGAATCGACACCAAAGGTGCCTGCGCGTGCGGACGGGTCTGCCATGATATCGGCGACAATCCATGCTGCCTGCGAGCTGAGGACCGCACGGGGTCGTGCAATCGGGTCGGTCAGGCGCAACCGCAACGGCGCAAACCGGCCCCCGTTGGCAAGACTGCGATAAGCATTGGCCTGTTCGAGCAGAGTGACTTCTGCGGACCCGAGGGCAAGGCTGAACCCGTAATATTGGCCGTCCTGGGTCAGGCCCTTGTACCCCGTATCCCACAAGCGGTCGCGGAAACTGTCGACCCCATCGACCAGCAGCGTCCGCACGGCAGGCACGTTGAGCGACCCCGCCAGTGCCGACCGCACCGACACCGGCCCCTTGAACCCATGATCATAATTTTGCGGCACATAAAGGCCCGACGCCGTGTCAAGCTGGACAGGCGAATCATCAAGGATCGACGTGGTCGTCAGCCAGCCTTTTTCGATGACCTGCCCATAAAGGAACGGCTTCAGCGTCGAACCGGCCTGGCGATAGGCATTTGCGCCATCGACGGCCGCTGCGGTCGATCCGAGGCCGACACCGCCGACATAGGCGAGGACGTCCCCGGTCCTGTTATCGAGCACGACCACCGCGCCGTCGCGGGCGCGCGCCGCACCAAGGCCCTGCAACTGCCGCTTGAGCGCCGTGACGGCAACGGCCTGTATCCGGGCGTCGATTGTCGTCGTGATGCGCAGGCCGGGCTTGTCGAGCAGGCGGGCAGCGAGATGCGGGGCCAGACCGGGGTCAAGCGCCCGCGCGCGTTCGACAGAAAGCGCGGTCGCCGTCGCCTGGTTAAGACGACCGCAGTCGGTCCGCCCGAGCCGACAGGCCCGCGCCGCCACCTCGCCGACACTGGCGCGCGGATCGGGAAGGAGTGCGGCAATGATAAGCGCATCCTGTTTGCCGAGCGCGGCGGGTGTTTTGCCGAACAGCGCGCGCGACGCCGCACCGATGCCCTGCGCTTCGCCGCGAAAGCCGGCAAGGTTGAGATAGGCTTCGAGGATGTCATCCTTTGACCAGCTTGCTTCAAGCGCCACCCCGGCGCGCATCTGGCGGATCTTGTCGCGCCAGCTTCGTCGTCCCGGGCGCGCAAGATCGGGAGAAAGAAACGCCGCAACCTGCATCGAAATCGTCGAGGCACCGCGCGACGTTTCGCCGCTAAAACGCGCCCGGATTGCATTGCCGATGGCCAGCCAGTCGACACCGCCATGCGCGCGGAACCGCTTGTCCTCGGCAGCGATGGCCGTGTCAGTGACGACAGGTGCGATATCGGCGAGCTTGACCCACCCCAGCCGCCGCGCCGTGAAATCAACGCGTTCGCTGTCGATCAGCGCGCCGTTGCGGTCGTAAAGCCAGGACTCGCTGGGATGCCACCCCGCCACCACGCGGGCATGGCTGGGGAGGAGTGGCGGGAATGTGGCGATGTAGAGGGTGAGCACTGCAACAAATATCGGCAGTGCAAAAACCTTTCCACGCCCTGGACGGGAGGGCTCAGGGGTTGGTTTCGAGCGCCACGAGATCATAAGGGAAGGCCAGGGATATGACCGCCTTCGGCGACACTCACCCCCAACCCCTCCCTTTCAGAGAGGGGGCGGTACGTCACATCCGCACCTCGATCCCCTTGTTCGGCACCTGGGCACGAATGTCGGGCGAATACATGGCCTCGACGCGCGTGGGGGGCAGGTTGAAGCGTCCCGTGCCATTGAGCCGCACGGTGTAGCTTACCGTAAATCGACCCGCAGGCACCCAGTCGAAATAGCCGCGCCACGCATCGCGTCCGCGTTCGACGTAGGCGGGCGAAACGCCGTCGCTGCCCGTCGCCCCTGCCGCCGCCAATATGCCCGACTGCCCGCCCAGATCGCCGATGATCGTTGCCCCCGGCGGAACCGGATCGCTGACGACGACCCAGTTGCGTTCCGCCGTTGCATCGACTGTGAGTGTCACCCTGATCACGTCCCCGCGCGTCAGCCAGCCCTTGTTCTTGCGCGACACGACACTGATCGATTTGGTCATCCTGTAGCCCGCAAAGAGCGGCTGGACGAGCGGTACGGCCGCCGCCACCGACACGGCAGCCCACGGCCCTGCGCCGCCTGTCTGCGACAGGGTGAGGGGTGCGGTGACCAGTGGCAGCCGCAAGGGAGCCGTACCACTCGCCATTGGCCATCCTTGCGTACGGGCGGCGGGGCCAAGGCTGGCTGTGGTGATGCCGGTCACCGCGCTGGCGGGATAAAGCGCCGCGAACCGCCGGGCGACAATGCTGCCCCAGGCATTGGCGGGTGTCGTGTCCCAGTGGCCGCGGCGCTGACGCAGGGCGACGCCGACCATCATCTTTGGTCCGTCATTGTTCCAGCCGGGGCGGCCAAGGATGACACCGAGCGCGCGAATGGTCGATTCATCGCTGCCGACCATCATCCACCACGGCGCGGTGCCGGCATCGGTGAGGTCGACGCGTGATCCTTCATAGACGATGCGGCGGCGCAGGGTTTGTTCGGCAAGACCGCGCAGGCTGGCGGCACCGGGCAGGCCCGCTGTGCGGTCGATCGCAACGATCCAGTCGGCGAGTGTTGCCGTCGGCATGTCGGCAGGGGCAATGTCGATTGCACCGACCAGCACAGGATTTGATTCACCGTTGCGGGCAAGTGCGGCCAGCGCGGCCACTTTCAGCAGGCGTGCATCGGCCGGGCCATCGCCAGCGCGCTTCAGCCGCCCTTCGACAACGGCTTTCAGTGCTGCGATCATGCGCGCTCTGGCGGCTGCGGGCACCGGGAAGCCGGCTTCGGCCGTCATCGACACTGCATAAGCGGTCAGCGCCTCGGACCCTTTCAGGCGTTCGAACGGGAAATAGCGGAGCAGTCCGTCGCCATCCATATAGGTCGGGATCGCACCCGCCAGCGTGCTCCATGCCCCGGCATCGTTCAGCACGACGGCACGGCTCAATTGCTGTTCGAAGCAATCATAGGGATAGGCGGTCATATAGGCACGCACTCCCGCAAGCGGCGGGGCAAGACTGTCCGACAGCTTCACATCGACATATCCGCCGGGCAGTGCGCCAGCGGGCGGGGCAATCGCGATGGTCGCGCCGACACGCGTCAGTGTTGCGGCCCAGATGTCGATCGGGACCGACGGAACGACGTCCTGCGAGACCGACAGCCGGTCGACTGCCCTGCCATCGGCCGCGCGCGCGTCGATCGTCCAGTCGAGCTTGCCGATGCCAGCTGGCGCCGGCAGGTTCCAGGCGACAGGAACGGCGCCGCCTGCCGGAATGGTCACGGTCAGCGGCCGCCCGACGGCGACGGACGGGTTGACCTTGACCGTTGCCGTCACCCGCATCGGGTGATCGGACCCGTTGCGCAGCGTGAAGCTTGCGCCATAATAATCGCCGGTGCGGACAAGTTGGGGCAGGGCGGAATAGACCGTCAGATCCTGCGCGGTCCGCACGCTGGTGTCGCCCGTCCCGAACAGTTGTGCGCCCTGCGTTGCAATGGCGACCAGCTTGAACGCGGACAGCGAGTCAGACAGCGCCACCGGAATGTGGGCATGGCCGCTGGCATCGAGGGTGACACGGCCCTTCCACAACAGCATGGGGCGGAAATCGTCGCGTGTGACGGCCGAGGAATCGCCGCCACCGTCGCCACCCGCAGCAACGGCTTTCCTGCCATAATGGCGTTTGCCGACGACCTGCGTTTGCGCAGTCGCCGTCAGCACGGCGAGCGGGCGTTCGCCCATCATCGCGTCGAGCAGTTTCCAGCTGTCGTTCGGTTTGAGTTGGAGCAGGGCTTCGTCAACGGCGGCAAAGGCGATTTCTGCCGATCGTGCCGGTTTGCCGTCGGGCTGCGTCACGGTGACATCGACCTGTGCGGTGTCACGCACGGCATATTTCGTCTTGTCGGCTTTTACGGTGACGCCCAGTCTGTGCCCTTCCCAGCCGACCTGAACTTTGGCGATCCCGAGCCGGTAACTTGGTTTCGACAGGTCGACGAGCGCCGTCGGCTGTGCGCCTTCACGGCTGAAAAAGGGCAGGTGCCAGCGCCGGGCAAAATCGGCCAGCCACAGGCTCCACCCGCCGATCCGCCCGCGCACGGCCATGACCGAGACATAGACATCGGGCGCGTAGGTCGCGGGCATCGGCACCTCGATCACGGGATCCTTGCCCGACAAGGACGTGACGAAACTCGACAATACTCCTTCGCGTTCGACAGTCACGAGGGCGGTGGCGGACCGGAACGGCATGCGCACCTGCAACCGCGCGGTTTCGCCCGCTTTATAGGATCTGGCTTCGGGAATGATATCCATCCGGTCGCCATTGTCGCCGCCGAACCACCAGTCGTCCTCTCCGGCAAGCCAGACAGACCTGACCGCACGCGCGACATTGCCATTGTCGTCGGTGGTGGTCGCAACGACCGTGACATTGCCCGACACGCCGGGATCGATCGCGCATCCGGCCAGGCCCTGCGCATCCGTCGACGTTGCGCAACCGGCGGCCAGTTTCGTGACCTTTTCCTGATTGTCATAGGCATAAAATCCGCCAATCAGCCGCCGCCGTGCGGTGATCGTCTCGCGACTGTACAGCGCGACCGAGATATGCTGGTTGCGCCTCACGCTGCCATCGACGCCGATGGCGGCGAATTTCAGGCGGAGGTCGCTGTCGCGCATCAGCCAGCCATCGGTCTTTATGCCGAGACGGACGGCGGACGGATTGAGCTGAACCGTCTGGCTCGCGGTCAGGGTTTCGCCGTTGGCATCCTGATAATCCATTTCGACAGTCATCGCAGTGGTGGCATCGATCGTCTGGTTGATCTCAACCGATGTCTGCGCGGTGCCATCGTTCTTCAGCGTGACCGGCAGCGTCTGCGACAGCGGGATCGGCTTGCCCGGGGCATTGCCGTCGCCGTCGAGCGGGGTGGTGCCTTCCTTCACATCGTCACCGCCAAAGGTCCAGCCGTCCCAGCCCTCGGGCGTGCGGTCGTCGGTTGCAAAGGCGGTGCGGATTGCGACCGGCAGGTTCGCGGCGCCACCGCCCGACAGATAGCCGACGAACAGGCTGAGCGGCACGACAGTCGGGCGCACCACGGCGTCCCTCGGACCACTGATCGTCGCCTTCATCGTTGGCAGGCGGAATTCGTCGACACGGATCGACTGGGTTGTTGCTATCGTCCGCTCACCGGCAATAAAGCTCAGGTCGTAATCGCCCATGGGTGCGCCCGCCGGTGCTGTCCATGAGGTTTCACCAATGCCGTCGCCGCCGATTTTCACCGGCATGTCGAACTGCGTGTCCGACCCCCGGTGCGTCAGGCGCAAGATGCCGTCGATACCGCCCGCAAACGCAAAGCCCGCGCCGACGGGATGGCGCAGGACATGTTTCATGTTCACGGTCTCTCCCGCGCGGATCAGGCTGCGGTCAAAGATGGTATGGACGATATCATCCGGTGCTGCATAGCCATAAGGCAGATCGAAATCATAAGGGCGGATACCCTGGCCCCAGTCAGTCAGTGTGAAGCTGTAATCATCGCCCGCGCGCGCCGACACCATCAGCGGGTGGGTGTCGCCATCGCAACTGCCATAGGTTTCAGGGTCGGGCAGCCCCGATGGCACTGGCACGCGGCCCTGCGCATCGCTGGTCCCGGTCGCCAGCGTCTTGCCGTCGCAGCTGTCGGTGATACGCACGGCGGCCCCGGCAACGGGTTTGCCACTGTCCAGCGCGGTCACCCACGCCAGTGACGATTCGTGTCCCCATTTGAAATGCACCGCCATGTTGGTGACGAGCGCGCCGGCCGCAACATAGCGCGGTGCCCGACGCCCGAGCAGCGCGTTGCCCAGCACCGGGCTGGCCAGTTCGACGATATAGAATCCGGGCCTGGTCAGCGGAATGCCGACGACTTCGAAATCCTTGCCCGCAGCGGGCAGAGCGAGTGTCAGCGCCTTTCCATGCCCGTCAAGCAGGGACGTCGCACCGGTGTAGTTGACCGTTTTGGTCTCATCTGTCCTGCCGGTCGGTTCTTCGCGGAAGTCGCTGTCATCGGCATCGTCGAGCTTGCGCAGCCAGTCGGCGACCTGACCATCGGCGCCATCGACTTTCAGGCTCGTGCCGCTGACACCGACGACGCGTTGCGCCAGTTGCGGTTCGACCGCGCGGACAGTGACGGGCAGAATGCCGCCTTCGCGGGCTTCGATGATGCCGAACGAAGCCGCGAATTTGACGAGCGGCGGCGCGACGTCGAATGTGACGGCCAGGGGAAAGCGTTCGGCGTTTTCGAGCACGCGTCCGCTGGCGTCCCTGATCCCGGCGGGCAGGCTCAGCGTGGCCGCCATCGCCGCGGGGAATGGCCCCTTGAATGTCAGGTCGCTGACGGCGGGATTGCTTTTGCTGTCCTTGTCCACCACCGGTTCGCGCACGGTTCCGTCGGCAAAGGTCAGGCGGATGGCCATCGCCTGTGCCATTGCAATGTCAGCGGAAAAGCGGACACTGGCATCGCTGACCGGGTTGCACCCCGCCTGCGGATTGACGCGCGAACATTCCCACCGTGCTGCAAATGCCTTGCGCACCGTAAAGTCGAAACGCTGGTCGCGCGCGGCTGCCCGGCCATCCGGGGCGGCAATATGCGCGTCCCAGACCAGCGCCATGTCGTGCCCAGGCGCGAGCGGGCGACGGCACTTGACCGCGATGACGGTCGAAAGCGCTTTCGCCTTGTCGCTTGCATTCGCAGTCATTTGCTGTGGCAGTCCGGCACTTTCCAGAAAGTTGCGCAGATTCCAGTCGTCGGGTCCCAGCCCGTCGATGAGCTTTGTGACGATTTCGGGCTTCAGGACGTCGAGCGCGATTTTCTCGCCGATGCCGTCGACCGCGCAATAGCCATTTGCTGCGACCGACGCAGGGGAGGGTGCAACATTGGTGGCGACGAGGAACACCTGCCCCTCTTCGATCGCGTCGCCATAGCCGCCGGGCAGGACAGCGCGTGCCGAGGGACCGCCGGTATCGATCGTAAAACTGCGCGCCCCTTCGATCATCATGCCACGCGCGCTGGCAAGTTTTGGCGCAAGATCGACAGTGCAGCTTATCCCGCCGGGTAACGCCTTTTCAAAGTCGAACACGAATGTCTGCGGATCGACCCAGCGCCCGGTCGCGCCGACGGGGCATTTCAGTGTCGCTGGCGCCGTCGCGCGCGGATCGCCGAGGGCGACCATGCTTTCCGAAAACCGCATGGTGAAGCGTTCGATCGCGCCGCCGTTGCTGCCCGCTGATCCGGGCGTGGCGAGGACGACTTGCGGTGCGCCGCTGCTCACCGCTGCAATCGGGAGCGCAAACAAGGCCAGCACCGCCAGCATCAAACCCTTGGGATTTATCATGGGCTCTCCAGAGTCTCTGTCGACATGGTTTGCCCAATGCACGTCACCTGTCTAGTATGGATATGACGGGAGACGACAATGGCGACTGCAATCAAGACTGAGATCATGCCCGATTCCGAATGGGCGGCGCGGCAGGAACTGGCCGCCGCGTACCGGATTTTTGCGATGTTCGGGTGGGACGAGCTGATTTTCAATCATATCACCGTCAAGCTTGAAGAAGACGGCGCATTCCTCATCAACCCGTTCGGCATGTATTTTGGTGAAATCACCGCGTCAAGCCTGATCAAGGTCGACATCGATGGCAACAAGCTCGATACCGGCAATCCCTGGCATGTGAACCGCGCCGGTTTTGTCCAGCACAGCCTGTTCCACCGCCATCTGCCCGATGCGCATGCCATCATCCATACGCATACGACCGCGACGGTTGCGGTCTGTTCGCTGGAAGGGGGGCTGCAACCTGTCAATTTCTATGCCTGTAATTTCATGGGACAGATTGCGTATCACGACTTCGAAGGCATTACCGTGCGTGACGAAGAGGGACCGGCATTGCTCCACAGCCTGGGTGACAAGCGAATCCTGATGCTGCGTAACCACGGCCCCGTGGTGATGGGCAAAAGCCTGCCTGATGCCTTCGTCAGATATTGGGCGCTGCAACGCGCATGCGAACATCAGCTGGCGACATTGTCGATGGGCACGGCGATTCAGGTTCCGGCAGATGTGATTGCCGTTCACCAGCGTGATCTGGGCAAGGTCGCCCTTCCCGGTGGCGCGGGCCGCGCCGAATTCGACGCGATGGTCCGCCGCGTCGATCAGATCGACCGGAGCTGGCGTGACTAGCCTGACAGTCAACAATCAGCCCGTCAAATACCGGATGGACCCGCAGACGCCGCTGTTGTGGGCGTTGCGTGATGCGTCGAACCTGACAGGCACCAAATATGGCTGTGGCACGGGTGATTGCGGCGCGTGCACCGTCGACATCGATGGCCGTGCCGTCCGCTCGTGCCAGATGAGCATCGCGCAGGCCGAAGGCGCGTTCGTGACCACGATCGAAGCCTTGTCGCGTGATCGCTCGCACCCGGTGCAGCAGGCGTGGGTTGCCGAACAGGTGCCGCAATGCGGATATTGCCAGCCCGGCATGATCATGGCGGTCGCGTCGCTTTTGAAAGCCCGTCATGATCCGAGCGACGCCGAAATTGACGCGGCGATCACCAACATCTGCCGCTGCGGCACATATAATCGCATCCGCCGCGCGATCCGTCATGCGGTGCGTGCACTGGCGGGAAACGCGGCGATCGTGGCTGCCCCGCCACCCGGTATCGATCCCGCTGATGCGGCAAGGGCGGTGCCCGCGCTGACGCCGGTTCCGACGCGCTGACCACTGCTGCACTCATGCGTGATGCCACGACAGACCACGGCCCCGCCGTCATCCTGACATCAGTGACAAAGCGCTATGCGGACAGTGACGGGATCGGCGACGTTACCTTGAGGGTGAGCGGCGGGCAGTGTGTCGCACTGGTCGGGGCATCGGGTTCGGGCAAATCGACGTTGCTCAAATCGATTAACCGGCTGGTCGTGCCCGATCATGGCACGGTGCATGTGGGTGGCGCGGACGTTTCAAAAATTGACGCGCACGATCTGCGCCGCCGGATCGGTTATGTCATTCAGGGCGTCGGCCTGTTTCCGCATCTGAGCGTGGCCGCAAACATTGCGATGCCGCTGCGCATAGCAGGCAAAGGCATGGCCGGCCGGGTGCGTGAACTGCTCGATCTGGTCGACCTGCCACAGGATTTTGCGCATCGCCTGCCCGCGACATTGTCGGGTGGGCAGCGGCAGCGGGTGGGATTTGCGCGCGCGTTGGCGATGTCCCCCGGATTGATGCTGATGGACGAGCCGTTCGGCGCGCTGGACCCTGTCACGCGCGATACGCTGGGGCGGAGTTACCGCGCGCTGCATGACCGGCTGGGCCTGACCAGCATCATCGTGACACATGACATGGCCGAGGCGCTGTTGCTTGCGGACCGCGTGGTCGTGATTGACGAGGGGCGGGTGGTTGCGGACGAGACGCCGGTCGCCCTGCTGAAAGGATCGGGGGGTGCGCAGGCGCAAGCCATGGTGGCGATCCCGCGCGATCAGGCGGCGCGGCTGGCGGCGTTGAGCGCATGACGTGGGCGGACGCGATGGCGCGCGTGCCCCCATTGCTGGCGTCACATATTGTCCTGGCGGCGTCGGCGATGGCGCTGGGTGCGGTGATCGCTTTGCCGCTGGGTGTGTTTGCGGCGCGGCATCCGCGGTTCGGGCGCATCGCACTGGGGGTTGCGAGCATCATTCAGACGATCCCGTCGCTGGCGTTGCTGGCGCTTTTTTACCCGTTGCTGCTGGCCTTGTCGGTGCAGGCGCTGGGGTTTCTGCCGTCGCTGCTTGCGCTCGCGCTTTATGCCTTGCTGCCGATCCTGCGGAACACGGTGATCGGGCTGAACGCGATTGACCCGGCCGTCATCGAAGCCGCCGATGGCATTGGCATGACGCGCTGGCAAAAACTGTCGATCGTCGAGGCACCGCTCGCGCTGACGACAATGATGGGCGGAGTGCGGACGGCCGCTGTCTGGACGATCGGTGCGGCGACATTGTCGACCACGGTGGGCCAGCCGAGCCTTGGCGATATTATTTTTTCGGGGCTCCAGACACAGAACTGGGTGCTGGTGCTGACCGGGTGCGTGACGGCGGCGGGGCTGGCGCTGATCGTCGATGCGTTGCTGGCGACGGTGAGCCTGGGCATCGAAACGCGACGGCGCTGGTTATGGGCGGGTCCGCTGGCGCTGGCGCTGCTGTTGCCGGTGGCGATCGTTGCCAGCCAGTCGCGTGCGCCGCCGACGATCACGATCGGCGCCAAGAGTTTTTCCGAACAATATATACTGGCGCGCGTCATCGGGCGGCGGCTGGAGGCGGTCGGATACCGGGTGCGGTACAAGGAAAATCTTGGCTCTGCGGTCATATTTTCTGCGCTGAGCGGCAATGATGTCGATGTCTATGTCGACTATTCGGGCACATTATGGGCCAATGAAATGAAGCGGACAGACGTGCCGCCGCGCGAACGGATGAATGGCGAGATCGCCGAATGGACAAAGCGGCGGCACGGCGTCACGACGCTGGGGTCGCTGGGGTTTGAAAATGCCTATGCACTGGCCATGCGCGGCGATGTGGCGCGGGCGCTTGGCGTCACGACTCTCGATGACCTTGCCCATGTCGCGCCATCGCTCACTTTGGGTGGTGATCTCGAATTTCTTGACCGGCCCGAATGGGCGTCGATCCGCCAGAACTATGGCCTGAGCTTTGCAAAGACGCGCGCGTTCAGCCCGACGTTCATGTACGAAGCGCTGAAATCGGGCGATGCCGACGTGATTTCCGCCTTTTCCTCGGACGGGCGGATTGCCGCGGACGGACTGGTGGTGCTGACCGATCCGAAGGGGGTCATTCCCGGCTATGACGCCCTGTTGCTGATCGGGCCAAACGCATCGCGCGACACGCGGCTGGTCTCGGCATTGCGACCGCTGATCGGCGCGGTGCGGGTCGAGGCCATGCGGCATGCCAACCTTATGGTTGATGGTCAGAAATTATCGCCAGATGTCGCCGCAAAATGGCTCGACAGCGCACGATCAGGAACGCAATAGAGCGCGGCAATGAAACGGTTTTTCCTTCTGACATGGCTGGCGTTCGCGTCGTTTTCGCCGAAGGTAGCGCGTGCCGATGTCATCATCGGTTTTTATTCGCACGACATGGAAGCGCTGGGCATGAGGGCCTTTCCCCACGCCTTCTTCACGGTGAAGGGCACGCTGGCACGGGGCGGGCCGCCGATCGACACCAACTATGGCTTTACCCCGCGGTCGACCGATGCAGCGCTGTTTTCCAGCGCGACACAGGGTGATGTCGAAACCAAGGATACGGCCTATGTCGCGCGCAGTCATCGCCATTTCTCGGTGACAGTGTCCGATGCGACATATGACCGGCTGATGGCGATGGTCGCGACCTGGCGTGCGCGCGGACCCAAGGGCTATAGCCTGAGTTACGCCAATTGCGTGCATTTTGCGGGGCAGGCGGCGATCGTCGCGGGGCTGAATGTTTCGTTCCCGCAAAGTCTGATGAAAAAGCCGAAAGCATTTCTCGATGCCGTCTTTCGCAGCAATGCCGCCATGTTTGCAGGGGACCCCAAATGACTTTGCCTGTCCTTGTCACCGGCGGGGCCGGCTATATCGGCAGCCACGCCGTGCTCGCTTTCAGGGATGCCGGCTGGCCCGTCGTGGTCATCGACAATCTGGTCACGGGGTTCCGCTCCGCCGTGCCCGATGGCGTGCCCTTCTATGACGGCAATATCGATGACGGCCCACTTGTCGCCCGCATCATCCAGACGCATGGCATCCGTGCGATCGTCCATTTCGCCGGGTCGGTGGTCGTGCCGGAATCAATGGTCGATCCGCTCAAATATTATCTGAACAATACAGTGCGCACGCGCGCGCTGCTGGACGCGGCTGTCACGGCGGGTATCGCACATTTTCTCTTTTCGTCGACAGCCGCGACCTATGGCATTCCCGACATGATCCCTGTGCGCGAGGAAAGCGCCACGGTGCCGATCAATCCTTATGGCATGTCGAAACTGATGAGCGAAGCGATGCTGCGCGATATCGCGGCTGCCTATCCGATGAATTATGCCGCGCTGCGTTATTTCAATGTCGCAGGGGCAGACCCTGCCGGACGCGCGGGGCAATCGACCGCGGGGGCGACGCACCTGATCAAGATCGCTGCGGAGGCCGCCACTGGCAAGCGTGCGCATGTCAGCATGTTCGGAACCGATTATGATACACCCGACGGCACGGGCGTGCGCGACTATATCCATGTCAGCGATCTGGCCGACATCCACGTCGCCATGCTTGAAAAGCTGATTGCATCGCCAACGCAATGTCATATCATGAATGCCGGTTATAATCGCGGGTTCAGTGTCCGTGAAGTGCTCGATGCGGTCGACCGGGTGACCAACATGACACTTGACCGCCGCATCGAACCACGCCGCCCGGGCGATCCCGACGCGCTTGTTGCTGATACTTCGCGGCTGCTGGCGACGCTCGACTGGACGCCGAAATACGCCGATCTCGATGGCATCGTGAAGGATGCGGTGGCGTGGGAACGGCAATTGACGTTGTAAAGTGATTCGCCTAATTCGGGGACACTATACTTCACCCATTTCGGGGACACTATACTTAATTATCTGCGAAAGGCGGGTGCACAAAAACTCGCCGGATAATTAAGTATAGTGTCCCTGAAATGGGTTAAGAGGTGAGGCCTTCGAACTGGAGGCGGGCGAGGCGCTGATAGGTGCCGCCGGACCGGCTGAGGCTGTCATGCGTGCCTTCTTCGACGATGCGGCCTTCTTCCATCACGATGATCCGGTCGGCGGCGCGGACAGTGGCGAGGCGGTGGGCGATGACGATTGTCGTGCGGTTGGCCATCAGCCGTTCGAGCGCGTCCTGGACAAGTCGTTCGCTTTCGGCATCGAGCGCCGAGGTGGCTTCGTCGAGCAACAAGATGGGGGCATCGCGAAGGATGGCACGAGCGATTGCCATGCGCTGGCGCTGCCCGCCTGACAAGCGCGCACCGCTTTCGCCCATGAACGTGTCGAGGCCGTCAGGGAGCTTGCGCAGGAATTCGGTGGCGTTGGCGGCGTCGGCCGCTGCCCATAAGGCTTCGTCGCTGCTGTCCCAATGGCCGTAGCGCAGATTGTCGCGGGCAGAGGCTGCAAAGATTACCGTTTCCTGCGGCACCATCGCGATGCGCTGTCGCACCCATTTGGGATCCGTCGTGGGCAGGGCGATTCCGTCAATGCTGACCGAGCCCGATGTCGGATCGTAAAAGCGCTGGATCAGTTGAAACAAGGTCGATTTGCCGGCGCCCGACGGGCCGACGACGGCAACGGTTTCGCCGGGCGCGATGTGGAGCGTGAAATCGGTGAGAGCGCTGACGTCCTGCCGCGTCGGATATTTGAAGACGACATGATCAAAGGCGACACGCCCCTGTGCCGGTTCGGGCAGTGCGACGGGACTGGCCGGGGCGGCGATCGTCGGCTGTTCCTGCAAAAGCTCACCCAGCCGCGCGGCAGCCCCGGCCCCCCGCAAGAGGTCGCCATAGACTTCGGTCAGAGAGCCGAACGCGCCTGCGACCAGCCCGCTGGTGATGACGAAGGCCGCAATCGCGCCGCCGGTCATCTTGCCCGCCTGAACGTCGATTGCGCCTTCCCACAGGATCAGGACGACCGAGCCGAACAGCATCAGGATTACCGCCGCGGTCATGATTGAGCGCAGGCGAATGCGGCGCTGTGCCGTATCAAAGGTCGCTTCGGCGGCGGCACGGATACGGCCGGCTTCGCGGGTTTCCTGTCCGAAGGCCTGAACGACTTTCATCGCGCCCAGAATTTCGCTGGCTGTCGATCCGACATCGGCAATACGGTCCTGCGACTTGCGCGACAAAGTGCGCAATTTGCTGCCGATGAAAACAATTGGGAGGATGACGACGGGGATACCGACGACGAGCAGCCCCGCCAGCTTTGGCGAAAGCGTGAACATATAGACCAGCCCGGCGATCCCGGTCAGCATGTTGCGTAAAGCCACTGACAGCGTCGTGCCGACAATCTGTTCGATGATCGAGGTATCGGCGGTCAGCCGCGAGGAAATTTCAGAGGGGCGGTTTTCCTCAAAATAACTGGGGGACAGACGCAGAAGGTTTTCCTGAACGGCGATGCGGAAATCGGCAACCACCCGCTCGCCGAGCCATGACACGAAGTAAAAACGGCAGGCCGTGGCCAGTGCCAGCACGAGAACCACGCCCAGCAACAGGCGGAAACCAACGCCAATATTGCCGCCGCCGCGTGTGAACCCTTCGTCGATGACGGTGTGAAATCCCATCGGGATCGCCACAGTCGTGCCTGACGCCAGTGCCAGCGCGATCAGCGCGCAGATGATCCGCCCCGGATAGCGGGCAGCGAATTGCCACACGAGACGAAGATTGCCGATTTTGCGATTGCCGTTGGGCTTTGAAGGAGTGCTGGCCACGGCAGTCGCCTATCACCAATGCAAAGGGGCGGCAATCGGCTGCGCAAATGATGCGTTGCAACATAAGCGGTTTCAGGCCTATTCTGGCGACAATCAGATGCAAACAGGGGCGACCGGCGTGTTATATAATGCCTATGAAATGCAGCGCAGCCTGCTGGCGGGCGCAAGTGCATTTGCCAATATGAGCGCGGAACTGCTCCAGTCTCCGGGTCATCCGGCAAGCTATTTCGGCGGTGGGCCAGTGCTTGCGTCGGCGCTCGAAGTCTTTGCCCATGCGGCAGCGCCACGGGGAAAGCCGGCATTCGGCCTGACGTCAACGGTGGTCGATGGCGTGACGGTCGCCGTTCGCGAGGAAATCGTCCTGAAAATGCCGTTCGGGCAGCTGAAGCGCTTTGTTAAGGACGGCGTGGAGTCGGCGCCGCGCCTTTTGATCGTGGCGCCGATGTCGGGCCATTATGCCACGTTGTTGCGCGGGACGGTCGAACGGATGCTGCCCGGGCATGACGTGTATATCACCGACTGGCGCGATGCGCGGCAAGTGCCCTTGGCTGACGGGCTGTTCGATCTTGACGACTATATCGATTATCTTGAGGCCTTTCTCGAACGGATCGGCCCGGGCGCGCACATGCTGGCGGTGTGCCAGCCTTCGGTGCCCTGTTATGCGCTCGCCTGCCTGATGTCGGCAAAGACTCACCCGTCACGGCCCAGAACGCTGACGATGATGGGCGGGCCGATCGACACGCGCGAAATGCCGACCAGCGTGAATGACGTGGCGACGGCGCGGCCGCATGCCTGGTTCGCGCAAAATGCTATTCAGACCGTTCCGTTCATGTATCCTGGCGCAGGACGGCGGGTTTATCCGGGGTTTCTTCAGCTCACCGGGTTCCTTGCCATGAATCTGGGCAGTCACATGCAAAGCCATTTCGCAATGTTCAAGGACCTGGTGAAAGGCGACGATGACGCCGCCGATGCGACCAAGGATTTTTATGAAGAATATCGCAGCGTCTGCGACATGACGGCCGAATTTTATCTTCAGACGATCAGCACGGTGTTTCAGGATCATGCGCTGCCCAAGGGAACGATGATGCATCGTGGCATGCGCGTCGATCCGGCCGCGATTACCGATATTGCCATACTCGCCATCGAAGGGGAACGTGACGATATTTCCGGCATTGGCCAGACACAGGCCGCACTGAAGATTTCAACTGCGTTGCCGACGGCAATGAAGAAATATCATATGGCCAAAGGCGCAGGTCATTACGGCATTTTCAACGGATCGAAATGGCGCAACGGCGTTGCCCCGGTTGTCGAGGACTGGATCGCCGCACATGATTGACCGGACCGGGACCTGAGCGGTTTCCGCCTGAAAAAAATCGCGTTTACAAAACCTCGAACAGACCTGCTGCGCCCATGCCGCCGCCGACACACATTGTGACGACGACATATTTTGCACCGCGGCGCTTCCCTTCGATCAGGGCATGACCCGTCATCCGCGCGCCCGACATGCCATAAGGATGGCCAACCGAAATCGCGCCGCCGTTGACGTTGAGCAAGTCCATCGGAATGCCGAGCGTGTCGGCGCAATAAAGCACTTGTACGGCAAAGGCTTCGTTGAGTTCCCACAAACCGATATCGTCCATTTTCAGGTTGAAGCGTTCGAGCAGCCTGGGAATTGCAAAGACGGGTCCGATGCCCATTTCGTCGGGCGCTGTCCCTGCCACGGCCATGCCGACATAACGGCCGAGCGGCGTCAGGCCTTTGCGTGACGCAACCGAGGATTCCATGATGACGGATGCCGACGCCCCGTCGCTGAGCTGCGAGGCGTTACCCGCAGTGATGACCTTGTCGGGTCCGAGCACCGGCTGAAGCGACGTCAGCCCTTCGATCGTCGTGTCGGCGCGGTTCCCCTCATCCCGGGTCAGGGTCACGTCCTTATATGTGATTTCCTTCGTTTCCTTGTTGGTGACGGCCATGGATGCGGTGACGGGCACGATTTCGTCATCGAACTTGCCCGCGGCCTGCGCCGCCGCCGTGCGCTGCTGCGACTGGAGCGCATAGGCGTCCTGGCGATCGCGGCTGATGCCATAGCGGCTGGCAACGATTTCGGCTGTTTGCAGCATCGGCATGTAGATGTCGGGTACCATTGCGATCAGTTCGGGATCACCGCCGACGCGCATCTGCGGTGTCTGGACCATGCTGATCGATTCGACACCGCCGCCAATGCATATATCCATATTGTCGGTGATGACCTGTTTGGCGGCAGTGGCGATGGCCATCAGGCCCGACGCACACTGACGGTCGAGCGACATGCCGCTGACACTGACAGGAAGGCCCGCGCGCAAAAGTGCGTTGCGGGCGATATTTCCACCCTGCACGCCTTGTTGCAACGCTGCGCCAATGACGACATCCTGGACTTCGGCGCCATCGATCCCGGCACGTTCGACCGCAGCCCTGATCGCGTGGCTGGCCAGCGTCGGTGCGGGCAGGGCGTTGAATGCCCCGCGATAAGCGCGGCCGATGGGCGTGCGGGCGGTTGCGACAATGACGGCGTCACGCATGATGAACTCCTTAAATGAAAAACTGGCCGATCCATTCGGCGATCAGGGCGGGTTTGTCCTCACCGTCGATTTCGAGGGTGTATTCGAGTGTCTGCTGATACTGGCCGGGTCGCTTTTCGGCGATTTCGATCAATTTGAAATGGCCGCGTACGCGTTTGCCGCTGCGGACGGGGACAAGGAAGCGGACTTTGTTGCCGCCATAGTTCACGCCCATCCTGACGCCGTCCATGCGCGGCATGTCGGCTTGTGCCATCATCATCGGCATCAGCGACAATAACAGAAAACCATGGGCGATCGTGCCGCCGAACGGGGTTTGCGCCGCCAGTGCGGGTTTCACATGAATGAACTGATGGTCGCCGGTTGCGTCGGCGAATTTGTCGATCATTGCCTGGTCGACTGTCAACCATGGCGTCACGCCCACGATCGTGCCCGTCAATGCGGTCATTTCATCGAACGTGACGATGGCCATGTCATTTCCTGCGCACTGATGAAAGCCGCGGCGCGACTCCTGATTGCGGTGCTTTACGTCCGCGTAAACCTAAGAGTCAAAAGCGTGTCGTTTATCGCGGCATTAGGTCTGATTTCGATGCATCGGCATAAGGCATGATGAGGCGACCATCGGGGGCAGCGGTAAATGACGTCTGTGTCGGATAGCCAAAGTCGATGCCGAGTTCGGCAAAGCGTTTCAGGATGGCGATGTTGACCTGATGCTGGGTCGCGAAAACGACATCGTAAATTTCCGAATGCACATCATATTGAAGTTCGACGTCAAGTGTCGAATTGCCGAAATTGACGAGGCCGCATCGCACCAGTGTCACATTGTCACAGGCTTCGACGATACCACGCAGGATCGTGGGCAACTGGTCAAGCAACTCGACACGGGTCTGATAAGTCAGGCCCAATGTGCGCACGATCCGCCGCCGGTCAAGCCGTGCGAGGTTGTGGATTTCCTTTTCGAGCAATTGCTTGTTCGCCAGGATGACCTGTTCACCGGTCAGCGCGCGGATGCGGGTCGATTTCAGGCCGATATCCTCGACTGTGCCCGACATGGCATCGACGCGGATCGAATCGCCCTTGCGGAACGGCCGGTCGAACAGAATGGCGAGGGCGGCGAAAAGGTCGGCGAAAATGCCCTGTGCCGCCAGACCGATGGCAATGCCGCCGACGCCCAGCCCCGCGATCAGGCCGGTGACATTCACGCCCAGGTTCGACAGGATCAAAATTGCGGCGACCGCGAACAGGACGACTGTCACCAGCAGCCGGATGATACCGAGCGCACTGGCCAGACCGATGTGCGCATCCGAGCTTTGTGCACGATATTCGACGATGCCGAGAATGATCTCCCGCGCAAAGACGGCCGCTTGGAGCGTAACGGCGATGACGAACAGGAAATAGACGGTCTTTGCCAGGTCATCGGGCGCGTGCGAGTAATTGGCCACCACCTGCAAGGCGACCGCGACAACGAACCACAGCCTGATCTTGGCAAGTGCGCCGCCGATGATCCGCCGCCAGTGATTATGGTCGCTATGTTTGCGCGACAGGTGACGACCAAGCCATTTGGCACCGAGCAGGATCGCCGCAATGACAGTGGCAAGAACCGCGGCAATGACGATCTGCGCCGAATGGACAGTTATCCAGTCGGTCGTATCGGTCCACAGCGAATCGAGGCGCATGGGCAAATCGGGGTGCGAGGGCATCATGCCGCCGCCTTCGACACAAGCGTGACGCCGCCGTCAAGCCGTTGCGAGCGGCGCCTTGCGGCCAAAGGGACGAAATTCGGCCCTTTGTGTTTTGCGCGCGGCATATGTATCGAGACCGACCTGCAAACCGACGAGCATGTAGACAAATGGCTGGAATGCGATTCCGACAAACAGCGAGCCGATCAGATAAAGCAGATGCGCCTGTTGCAGCGCATTGGCGAGGTCGCCGATCCACGCATCACCGACATTTTTGCGGTATCGTGCGCGCAGAACCTCCATCCGGATCAGACCGCCGACGTGGATCATCAGCCATATGGCGAGTCCGGCAAACCCCTGTTCGCCGAGCATTTCGAAATAAGCGGAGTGATAGGCGCGCGCCTGATCATATTCGACGGACACCGGACCATTGCCCGACGACGTGTCGGTATTGGTCGTGATGACTTTTATCTTGTTCTGGCGATAGGCATCAAAGCCGCCACCGAACGGATGATCCTTCACATAGTCCCATGTCCATGCCCACACCGCGAGGCGCGTGCCCGCCGACGTGTCGGCCTGATATCCCTTGATCGTGTCCATGCGCTGCGTAAAGCTTGACGGCAGCAGCGGGATCGTAATCAGTGATGCCATCGCCACCAGCGTGATATAGAGCAGACGCCGCCTGGTCGATCGCAGCATCATGATGCCGAGCACGCCGATGCAGATAAGGCCGGTGCGTGCCTGCGTCCCGACGGGAATGAGCAGACAGGCGAAAATCAGCGCATAGGCCACCAGCTTTACCCGCCAGCCGGGCGGATAAATCGTGCCGTACTGGGCAATCCACAGGATCAGCGGAATGATCGCGATAGCAACAGTGGAAATGATGCTGCCTTCATACAGGCCGCTGTTGTTCGAAACCATCAGGTTGAGCGCGCCATAGCCGCCGCCCGAAACAAGCGTCTTGATACCGCCGACGATGATGATCGATGCAGCGGATACGACCATGAACATCGTCAGTGCTTCGATCCGCAGGCGCGTGCGCAGCGTCAGTGGCAGGAAGATGGCGAAGGCAAGCGCTTTCCACACCCAGTCCCATTTTGCCGCCGCCTCGATCGGGAAATCGGCCTGTGTCGTCGTGACCCCGCAATAGACGAGCAGCAGCGCGAGCAGAAACTGGCGCGGGACGACACGCGTGTCTTTCTTGTCATCGAACAATGCCCATCCGCCGACGGCAAACAGCACCATGATGAGTGAGATCGGGATGCTGTTGAGCAACAAATAGGTCAGCCGCTGTGGCGACACGATGTCGACATAGACATAGCCGAGGACAAGCAGGAACGGCCGGCGAAAGCCCATGCCGACAAGCGCCATAAGGAACGCCACGAACGCAAGATCGCGCATTTATCTGCGGCCCCGGTCTGTGCGACCCCAGCCAGGTCTTGCGTGCCCGTCCTCACTGTCGAGATCGGGCCGCGACAGCAGCCGCCATGCCGCATAGAGCAGCAGGAAATGCGTCAGGCCCAGCGAGAAATTGTCGATCATCGCGCCGTCATTAGAATAATCCGGTTGACGTCGCCTTAAGTTTCGGTGTGGCAGGGACGGATCATCATGCGCATCCTCCACATCCTTGATCATAGTTTGCCGCTGCACAGCGGCTACACTTTTCGCACCCGTGCGATCATGCGCGCGCAACAGGCGCTTGGCTGGCAGGTGATGGCCGTGACCGGCGTGCGGCAGGGCGTGAGCGCAGCGCCGATCGAAACAGTGGACGATCTGATCTTTCACCGCACGCCGCCGGTCGGTCGGTTGCCGGGGCCACTGTCCGAACTGAACGAAGTGCGCGGCTTTGCGAAAAAGATCGACACGGTGGCGGCGGCGTTCGGGCCTGATATCATCCATGCGCATTCGCCGGTGCTGGGTGCGCTGGCGGCGTTGCGCGTGGCGTATCGTTACAAAGTGCCGATGATTTACGAAATCCGTGCGTTCTGGGAAGATGCTGCTGTCGGTAACGGTACCGGCCGCGAAGGCTCCATGCGGTTTCGCGCGACAAGAGCACTTGAAACCTGGGCCGTGCGCCGTGCGGATGCCGTGGCAGTGATCTGTGAGGGGTTGCGCAATGATCTCGTCGCGCGCGGGATTGATGCCGACAAGATCATGGTGTCACCCAACGGGGTCGATATGCACATGTTCGGCGATCCGCTGCCGCGTGATGACCGGCTTGCCGCCGAACTTGGGCTGGGCAGTGGTGATGTCGTCGGTTTTATCGGCAGCTTTTACGATTATGAGGGGATCGACGATCTGATCCGTGCCATGCCCGCGGTCGAGGCACAGCTGCTTCTGGTCGGTGGCGGACCGATGGAGCCGGCGTTGCGCGCTCAGGCCGCGGCGTCTCCGGCGGCGGACCGGATCCATTTTATCGGGCGCGTGTCCCATGATGAGGTCGAACGTTATTACAGCCTGATCGACGTGCTCGCCTATCCACGCAAGAAAATGCGGCTGACCGATCTTGTCACGCCGTTGAAACCGCTCGAAGCCATGGCACAGGGAAAGCTGGTCGCGGCGTCGGATGTGGGAGGGCACCGCGAGCTGATCGAACATGGGGTGACCGGCACCCTGTTTGCGGCGGGTGACCCGGTCGCGATCGCCCGGGCGCTGTGCGATTTGCTGGCCGACCGTTCAAGCTGGGCCGAGCGGCGGCGTGTCGCCCGCGACTTTGTCGACAAAGATCGTAACTGGTCGTCAAACATTTCACGTTACGACCCTGTTTACCGTAAGCTGATTGCCGGGGGTAAGCGGCATCGGCGGTAAAGGATGATAGTCGATGGTTACATTAGCACGCCGCGTCCAGCGCATTCCGTTTGCGCCGGTTGTTGCCGTCTTGTTTGGTACGACTGCTGCAATATTGGTGGCCGCCGTTCCGCAGTGGATGTTCGAATCCGCCGTCGTCGCAAGCGGACTGCCTGGCTTTATTGCCGCCGCGGCACCGCCACTGGGTGTGTTTGCGCGCGTGCTGGCAATCGCGCTGGCATTTGGGGCGGTCGCTGGCCTGATCATGATCGTGCTTGTACCAGCCATTCGTCTGTTCGAGGCAAAGGCGCGGCCGCGCATTCCGTGGCGCGATGCCGGTTATGATGGCTATGCCGATGGCACCGGTGTCGACCCCCTGCCACCACGTCGACCGATTTTTGCGCCCGATGAACTTGGTGCGCCATTGATGTCCGACGCGGCAATTGCGTCGCCGCTTGTCGATGCCGAAGCAATTTTCACTGCCGAACCCGATCTGGCGGCGCCGCTGGCCGTCGAAGATCTTCAGCCGGTGATGACAGCCGCGGCCCAGCCCGATCAGTCAATTGCGGCGCTTGTCCGGCGGCTTGAGGATGGCCTGGCGCGTCGTGGCGGGCATGGTCCCGATTTTGACCCGGACGGGTCGGGGACGCGGGCCACACTTCTGTCACAGCGCGGGGTCATCGCTGGCGATGCTGACATCAAACCCGCAGCGGATGGCGACGACACCACTGCCCGGGCAACCGGATTTCAGCCCCTTGGCCTCGGCCGGCAACTGGCGCGGGGCTAGAGCGGGATGACATTTGACTGATTCAAAGGGGATTCCCATTGGGTCATTT
>CAXTTJ010000020.1:0-36824 GCA_964247235.1 uncultured Sphingomonadaceae bacterium | reverse complement strand
TTACCTCAAACACTCAGGATATGTGCAAACCTGATCGAATCTGAGTCTAAGTGAATCCCGTACTCCTGCTTTCGCAGGAGCACAGATTGTTTCAGCCTGAACAGATCAAGTTCTGGATCCGGGACGCATCATAACCGAACACCGGCCGCATCATTGCGCTGGAACAGACCCCGACGGCGGCGGCCCCGGCTGGACACCGGGAGGGAGTTTGCCCTGCGCCTGCAATTGCTGCATCTGCTGCTGCATCGCCTGAATTTCGGCCTGACTGCGGAAATCGAGCAGGTTCACATCGAAAAACAAAACCGAATTGGCCGGAATCGGGCCGCTTGCGACCGGGCCATAGCCAAGCGCGGGCGGGATGCAGATTTTATAACTGCCGCCGACCTGCATCATTTTCAGCGCTTCGGTAAATCCGGGGATGACACCTGTCACGGGAAAGGGCGTGCGCTGGTTTGCGTCAAACTGTTTGCCGCCGCGCAATGTCCCCTTGTAATCGACCAGCGTCACGTCGCTATCGGTCGGGCTTGCCCCTGATCCGCTCTTGACGGTCTGGATCATGACGCCCGTCGGGGTGACCACGGGTTTGGCCCCCTTGAAATCGCGGACGCTGCATGCCGTCGAAACCACTTTGGACGTTCCCGCCCAGGCCATTGCACCGGCGGCAAGACAGGCGGCGCCGATGCCGAGCCACAGTCGTGTCAGCGATCCTTTCCTGATCGGGCGCAGCGGCACTGCCGTAATTTCGGACATGAATTTATTTCACGCCGTCACGTTCAAGGCGCTTGCGGTCCATCTTGCGCGCACGACGGACAGCGGCGGCACGTTCGCGCGCACGCTTTTCCGACGGCTTTTCATAATGACGGCGCAGCTTCATTTCACGGTAGACGCCTTCGCGCTGCAGCTTTTTCTTGAGCGCGCGCAGCGCCTGGTCGACATTGTTGTCGCGCACCATGATTTGCATAAAGTCGTCAGCTCCGAGATAAAAATAAACGCCACACGCACGAAGCGGTGGCGAAAGTCGGTCCTGATAGCACCGGATTCGTCAGATTTCAACCATGAACAATGGCCCCCTCCCACGCGGGAGAGGGCCGTCGCTTATGGTTACGGCATCAGCACCGTGTTGACGACGTGGATCACGCCATTTGACTGCATCACATTGGCAATGGTCACCGTCGACTTGCCGCCCTTGGCATCAGTCAGGATCAGCTTTGATCCCGTCATCGTTGCGGTCAGTGCGCCACCGTTCACAGTGGTCAGCACGGCACGGCCACGCCCCGCCTTGATCGCTTTGGCGATGTCGGCGCTGGTCATGCGCCCGGCAACGACATGATAAGTCAATATGCCGGTCAGCGTGTCCTTGTTTTCGGGCTTGACCAGCGTGTCGACGGTCCCGGCGGGCAATTTGCCGAATGCGGCGTTGGTGGGCGCAAACACCGTGAACGGACCCGGGCCGGACAATGTGTCGACAAGCCCGGCCGCCTTGACAGCGGCGACCAGTGTCGTGTGATCTTTCGAATTCACCGCGTTTTCGATGATGTTCTTGGTCGGGTACATCGCCGCACCACCGACCATCGGGTTTTTCGCCAGCACGGGACTCGCGATCGCGGTCAGCGCCATTGCTGCGACAAGAGCAAATTTCTTCATAGGGGGTCTCCAGTTATCTGAACAACAGCGGTTGGCCGTTGCTTGCAAAGTTACGCAGGGATAACTGCGCCGGATGCAATCAGGTCCGGATTATTTTTCCGGCCGCCACAATAGGCCCGGCGGGCTGGCCAGACGATGATCCGCCCTTGGCTTCCTGCGATATCGCGAGCGTCGCACCGGCATGAACAAAGCCGCGGTTCGCCTGCGGAACAATATGCGATTCGACCTGTTTCGCGTTGACCACACCCATGGAACGCGGCTTGCCGTCTTCGGGAATGACCCACAATTCGGCATCCCCTTTGCCGGGATCGAGCGTCGTTGGCGCGACAGTCAATGCGCCCGACACCGCATTATAGCTGATCGCGACCACCGCGCCCTTGTCACCCGAAAGCGCGGCCATCATCGGCACCGGATCGGGCCGGACAACAGGTACGGGCAGCGGGCGCAGTCCGATGTAAAGTATCAGCGCCGCAGCGATCGACATCGCCGTAACCGCGGCCACCCGCCACCGCTGCATCATCGTCACGCTATTGTCGTTGCCCGGCAACTGCGCTTCGATCCGTTTCCACACACCGGCGGGGGCAGGGGTTTCGACTTCGCTGACAAGCGGGGCAAACTGGTCGCGCCACCATGCGATACGCAGGCTCAGGGCGGCATCGCTGCGCGCCCGTGCCTCGACACGCGCCGCCTCGGCCGTGTCGAGCACGCCCAGTGCATATTCGCCGGCCAGGATATCGTCGTCGTCGGTCATGCCAGGCACGATTTCAATTTTATCAGCGCACGGCGGATACGGCTTTTCACCGTGCCGAGCGGTGTCGATGCACGTTCGGATATGTCGGCATAGGTCGCGCCATCGAAAAATGCCGTGCGGATCAGTGTCGCATCATCCTTTGTCAGCGTTTCGATACAATCCAGAATGCGGGCGTCGGCTTCGTGCGCGATCAGGCATTGTTCGGCATCGGGCCGGTCATCGGGCACGTCCGCCGCCAGTTCAAGTGGCGCCATCACCCGTTTGCCCTGTGCCCGCAACCGGTCGATCGCACGGTTGCGCGTCAGTGCGACCAGCCATGTGATCGGGCTTGCGCGCGCCGGATCGAACGAGCCCGCTTTCTGCCAGATATTGATGAATGCGTCCTGCAATACGTCCTCGGCCTCATTGCCATCGGGAAAGATACGCAACGCTATGCCGTAAAGTTTCGCAGAAGTCCGCCGGTACACGTCCTGCAACGCCGCACGGTCGCCTTCGGCAACGCGCTGCAATGCGGCGATCAGCGCCGCGCGCTCGTGCCCGGCACTGTCATCAGGGGCACGTGGTTGCGTCAGAACAGCTCCACTGCCATCGCCGTCGCTTCACCACCGCCAATGCATAATGCCGCGATGCCACGCGTCAGCCCGAGCGCCCGAAGCGCCGCGATCAATGTCACCATGATCCGCGCGCCCGACGCGCCGATCGGATGCCCCAGAGCGGTCGCGCCGCCGTTCACGTTCAGCCTGTCGTCGGAAATGCCCAGTTCCTTTGCTGCGATCATCGCGACGACCGCGAACGCTTCGTTGACCTCAAACACGTCGACGTCGCTGATGTTCCATCCCGCCTTGTCGAGCAGTTTGCGAATCGCAGGCACTGGTGCCGTCGTGAACAATCCGGGTGCGTGCGCATGGGCGGCATGGGCAACCACGCGCGCGATTATCGGCATTCCTCGTGCCGTCGCAATGCTCTGGCGTGTCATGACCAGTGCCGCCGCCCCGTCTGAAATCGATGAGGCATTGGCCGCCGTGATCGTGCCGTCCTTTGCAAATGCCGGTTTCAATGTCGCGATCTTGTCGGGCCTCGCCTTGCCGGGCTGTTCGTCGCGGTCGACCAGTGTCGTGCCGCCGCGTCCCGGCACTTCGACGCCGACCACTTCGCCGTCGAACGCGCCGCTCTCGATGGCGTCGACCGCCCGCGCCAGTGACCGCAGCGCATAATCATCCTGTGCCGTGCGGGTGAACTGATAGGCCTGCGCGGCCTCTTCGGCAAAAGCCCCCATCAGCTTGCCGGGGTCATAGGCATCTTCAAGCCCGTCGAGAAACATCGAATCCCTGACGACATCATGGCCCATGCGCGCCCCGCTGCGGTGTTTGGACAGGAGATAGGGCGCATTCGACATCGACTCCATGCCACCCGCAACGATCACGTCGGCGGTCCCGGCAACAATCGCATCATGCGCCATGATCGCGGCCTGCATCCCCGAACCGCACATCTTGTTGACCGTCGTCGCCGCGACCGATTGCGGCAGCCCCGCACCCAGTGCCGCCTGCCGCGCGGGCGCCTGGCCGAGGCCGGCAGGCAGGACGCAGCCCATGATGATCTGGTCAATCGCATCGCGCGCCACACCCGACCGGTCGACCGCAGCTTTCACCGCCGCCGCACCCAGCGCCGTCGCACTGACACTGGCCAGACAGCCCTGAAACCCACCCATCGGCGTCCGGGCATAGCCACAAATGACGATAGGGTCTTTGATCACGTGACAGCCATTAGCGTGTTTGCCGCGAAGATCAAACCGTCGCCAGCTTCGCCACGCCCGGCTTGACGCGCATCCGGTGCGTCTCGCTCACCGCAAGTGATTTCGTCTTGATCGTGTCCATGAACACCCATTCGTTCGTCGCTGCTGCCGGGGTGAGCGAGAGGCGCATATAACCGCGCCGCGACGTGTCGCACCATGTCAGCTCGGGCGATGACTTTACCAGCGCCGCCGCGACCTGCTTCGGGTCAGTGCCCTGCGTCGATGATTCATATCCCGGCGATGTCACGGCGTGCCCTGCAAACTCGACGCCTGCGGCCTTGCCCCTGTTCGACAATTCATAGGCCCAGGCATTATGACTGTCGCCTGACAGCATGATGAGGTTGGCCGATGCCGCCTGCGCCGCGCCCAGCAACCGGGCGCGCGCCGCTGGATATCCGCCCCAATTGTCAAAGTTGAACGGCAATCCCGCTTTTGCCAGTCTGATCCCGTCCAGCGTGTAGCGCTTGCTGCGGTCGGACGCGTCCTTTGCCAGCCAGCTGGCAGCATCGGCGGGCATGAACGTTTCACCCATGATCGTGCCGGTGCCAACCACCTGCCAGCGCTTTTTGGCGCGAACCGATGCGTTCAGGCCATGCGCGAGCCAGCTTTCCTGTGTCGTCCCCATCATCGTCACTGCCGGATCGGTCCAGCGCCCGCGTTTGAACGCCAGCAGCGCGGCCTGAACATCGGGTGCGGCGAACAGGCTGTCCAGCGCGGGCTGTGCTGATCGCATCAGCAACCGCGTGTCCGTGCAGAACAAGGTGCCAAGGTCACCCAGGTCATAGGCTTTATACGGCGTATCGTCGACCGGCATCCATTCACGATATGCCTGAACGGCGGCGATCTTGCGCAATGTCCAGTCGCCTTCCTCGGCGGGCTGGTGGTTCTGCGCACCGCCTTCCCAGCTGTCATTGGCGGATTCATGGTCGTCCATCGATGCGATCATCGGATGGCGATTGTGCAGCGCCTGCAAATCGGGATCGGCCCGGTAACTGGCATAGCGCAACCGGTAATCGGCCAGGTGGACCACTTCGCTCTGCGGCTGGACCAGGTCCCATCGCGGCGTGTCATCGGGATAGCCCCCGCGCTTATATTCGTAAAAATAATCGCCCAGGTGCATCGTCAGGTCGATGTCGTCGCGCGCGGCTGCATGGCCGTAAGCGTTGAACAGGCCGACGGGCAGGTTCGAACATGAAAATATCGCCACGCTGAACTGGCGCGCATCCCCGGCCGGCAGGGTCTTCGTGCGGCCCACCGGAGAGATCGACCCGTCCTCGCCGATGAACCGGTAATGGTAACGCCGCCCCGGGATCAGACCGTCGAGCGTGATCTTGACGGTCCAGTCGCGCCACGGCCCGGTGATCATCGCATTGCCCGCGACGACCTTTGCAAAATCGGCGCTTTCGGAAATTTCGGCCCGGACATGCGCGCTGTGTCCGTCACTGACAAACCGTGTCCAGAGCAGGACCGAGTCACTGCCCGGGTCGCCACTGGCCACATCATGCGTGAACCCGCGTGCCGCGGTCAGCGCCTGCGCGGCCGATCGTCCCCCCGGAAACATCAGGCCGCCGACACCCAATGCGGCGGTTGTGATCAACTGGCGGCGGTCGATACGGATCATGCAAGTCTCTCCTGCCCAGTGGCATGATAGGCCGCCATGATTGCACCCGTGTGACTCAAATCCGCTCCGCCGAACTCACCACGTCAGCAGACCGCAGGGCGGCAATGATCCGCATCAGATGCTGGACGTCATGCACTTCGAGGTCGACGCGGAACGTGTGGAAACTGGCGTCGCGGTTTTCCAGCTTCAGGTTCAGGATATTGGCCTGATGGCTGCCGAAAATTCCCGCCATCACGCCCAGCGCGCCGGGTTCGTTTTTCAAAACGACACACAGTTGCGCCGATGCTCCGTCGGATCCATCGCCCCATGCCAGGTCGACCCAGTCGGCATCGATCCCGTCGGCCAGCGCCGCGCAATCGATTGCATGAACGACAATGGCCTCATCCGCACGACGCAGCCCGACGATCCGGTCGCCGGGCACAGGATGGCAGCAGGTGGCAAGGTTGAACGCCACGCCCGGGGTCAGCCCGCGGATCGAAATCGCCTCGCGCTGCGGGGGCATTGCGGCGACATCGCCACTGCCCGACCCCGGCATCAGCGCTTCCATCACTTGCGCATCGGTCAGCTTCTGGCGCGCCACCGATTCCATCAGGGCACTTTCGTCGGCCAGCTTGAGCCGCTTGAGCGCCGCTGCCATGGCCCCGCTGCCCAGTTGCGCGGGCAGGCGGGTGACGATCTCGTCATAGATCTTGCGCCCCAGCGCGACATTTTCGCCCAGTTCCTTGTTGCGCACGAACCGCCGGATCGCCGATCGCGCCTTGCCCGTCGCCACGAAATTCAGCCACGCCGGCTGTGGTTCCTGCGCTTTCGATTTCAATATCTGGACCTGATCACCATTTTCAATCTGGGTGCGCAGCGGCACGACCCGGCCGTTGACCTTGGCTCCGACCGCTTCATTGCCCAATTTGGTGTGGACCGCATAGGCAAAATCAACCGGTGTGGATCCTTTTGGCAACTGGAACAGCTCACCCTTGGGCGTGAAGGCAAAGATGCGGTCCTGATACATCGCCATGCGCGTATGTTCGAGCAGCTCTTCGGCGGTGTCGGCATTGTCGAGAATTTCGACGAGGTCGTCGATCCAGCGCGACGGCACGTCGGGACGCTTTGCGCCTTGCTTGTATGTCCAGTGCGACGCCAGCCCATATTCGGCCTGCGCATGCATTTCGGACGAACGCAGCTGAATTTCGATGCGCATCTTTTCCGAATGAATGACCGACGTGTGAAGGCTGCGATAGCCGTTGCGCTTTGGTGTGGAGACATAATCCTTGAATCGCCCCGGCACCATTGGCCAGCGCTGGTGGATGGTGCCCAGCGCGGTATAGCAACTGGCCGCATCGGGGACGATCGCCCGAAACGCCATGACGTCGGACAACTGCTCGAAACTGATGTGGCGTTCGGCCATTTTCTTCCAGATCGAATAGGGATGTTTTTCGCGGCCAGAGACATCGGCGTCGACGCCTGCCCGGCTCAGCAGCAGCTTCAGGCCCGAACCGATCCGGGCAATCTGGTCGCCACCGCCTTCATGCAACTGGTCGAGCCGTTTGGTGATCGACGCATAGGCATCGGGTTCCAGTTCGCGAAACGCCAGTGTCTGCATCTCGTTCATGAACTCGTACATGCCGATCCGTTCGGCGAGCGGCGCATAAATATCCATTGTTTCGCGGGCGATGCGCCGCCGCTTTGCCGGATCGCCGATGAAATGCAGCGTGCGCATATTGTGCAGCCGGTCGGCCAGCTTGACGAGCAGCACGCGGATATCGTCCGACATCGCCAGCAGGAACTTGCGCAGGTTTTCCGCCGCGCGTTCATTCTCGGTCTGCGCCTCGATCTTGGACAGCTTGGTCACGCCATCGACCAGCCGCCCGACCGAAGGACCGAACTTGGCGACGATTTCATCCTGCGTGGTCAGCGTGTCTTCGATGGTGTCGTGCAGGATTGCCGTCGCAATCGTTTCATCATCCAGATGCAGATCTGTCAATATACCTGCAACTTCAATGGGATGGCTGAAATACGGGTCGCCCGATGCGCGCAATTGCGCCCCGTGCATCTGCATCGAAAACACATAGGCACGGTTGAGCAGCGCTTCGTCTGCGTCCGGGTCATAGCTTTTGACCCGCTCGACCAGTTCATATTGCCTCAGCATCGCGCCATGATGGGGGTGGGGGGCCGGTGAATGCAAGCCGTGAAGTGACAGGATAAAACTTCTTGACAAAACAAACCACACCGGTTATATGCGCATTCGTCCGTTGCAGTCTGGCCAGATGCACACACACGGATGGACCAATGACCGGCGCGAAGCCATCCGGATAGAAAACGGAGCTTCGTAACCAAACGGCAGATCGCAAAAACGGGGTCTCCCGCGATGTCGGCAACGACGGATCGGGCTGTCCGGCAACGGACAGGTGCTACACCAAAGCCTGTGAACACAGGCAAACGGACCCAACGATATGCCAACCGAAAGCCTGGACGCTTTCTTGTCTTCGACTTCCAAAGTCGTCCAGCCCGGATGCACGTGGCAAGGACGCGCCGGTCATTACCCTCCCCCTGTCCTGACTTCGGAGTCGGACTCCGTCCCGCGCTCCAGCGCTCCTGCTTTCGCAGGAGCACAGGATTGCTTCAGCCTGAACAGATCAAGCGCTAAAACTGTTCATGCGCCAGAGTCGGACTCCGTCTGCGCCAGCACCCATACCCGCAATGCACTCGCAAGATTGGGCGGTCTGGCAACGCCGATCCGTTCCGCATCGACGCGTGCGATCAGTGCGTTCAGCGGCAGTCCGGCACGTGCGGCCGCCACGGACAGCGCCGTCCAGAACGCCGGCTCAAGGCTGATCGAGGTCTCATGCCCCGCTATCGTGACCGATCGTTTGACGGGCGGGTGATAGGGAACGGGCATCCCCTCAATACATATGCTGCCCGCCGTTCAGGCTCAATGTCGAACCCGTCACGAACCCTCCGTCTTCGGATACGAGGAACGCGACGCCGCGCGCGATCTCATTGGCCTGGCCCAGCCGCCCGACCGGAATTTTCGCGACGATCTTGGCCAGCACGTCGGCGGGCACGGCGGCGACCATGTCAGTGTCGATATAGCCCGGCGCGATCGCGTTGACGGTCACGCCTTTCTTCGCGCCTTCCTGCGCCAGCGCCTTGGTAAAACCGTGAATGCCCGATTTGGCGGCGGCATAATTGACCTGGCCATATTGGCCCGCCTGTCCGTTGATCGATCCGATGTTGACGATCCGGCCCCATCCGCGCGCGACCATGCCGCCGAACGTCGCTTTCGCCATGTTGAAACATCCGCCCAGGTTGACCCGCATCACGTCGTTCCAGTCGTCGAAGCTCATCCGGGCAAGCACGCCGTCGCGGGTGATCCCGGCATTGTTGACGACGACGTCGACGGGGCCAAGCGCGGCCTCCACCTGCGCACAGCCATCGATGCACGCCTGATGGTCACCGACATCCCATTTGTATACGGCAATCCCGGTCGCCATTGAAAAGGCGGCTGCCTTGTCGTCATTGCCGGCGTAATTCGCGGCAACGATCATCCCCATATCCTTGAGTGCAAGGCTGATCGCCTCGCCAATGCCGCGGGTGCCGCCAGTGACGACTGCGATTCTTGCCATGATGCCCTCTCCTTATGAGCGGACAGCTTAGGCAGGCAAAACCCAGCCTTCAAGTTCGCGGGCCAGTAAAATTTTCAGCATGCCGATCCCGCCGTCGCTCGCATTCAGGCATGGCACCGTGACAAGGTTCGTGCCACCGCCTTCGACAAATGTCTCGCGGCCCCGGATCGCGATTTCCTCCAGTGTTTCCAGATTGTCGGCGGAAAATCCCGGTGTCACAACGACGATGTGTTTCATCCCCTCCGCCGCCAGCCGCGCCAGTGTTGCTTCGGTCGACGGCTCCAGCCATTTTGCCCGGCCCAGCTTCGACTGGAAACTGACGATCAGGTCATGGCCGAGCGCCTCGCCCAGCAACCGCGCGGTCTTCTGGCACTGGCAATGATAGGGGTCGCCTTTCATCAGCGTGCTCAGCGGCATCGAATGGAAACTGGCGACAATCGCGTCGGGCGTGAATGACAGGCCGGCCAGCGTCGCAGCGATCGACGCCGTCAGCGCCGCGATATAGGCCGGATCGTCATGATAGGGCGGCAGCGTCCGCAGCGCCGGTTGCCAGCGCATGTCCTGCAATTGTTCGAACAGCTTTTCGTTGACTGTACCCGTCGTGGCACTCGAATATTGCGGATAGAGCGGCGCGACCAATATCCTGTCGCACCCCTGGTCCCGCATCACCTTCAGCCGCGCGCCGATCGACGGCGTGCCGTACCGCATCGCATAATCGACGGTGACGTCCGGCCCGAACACGCCTGCCAGCGCTGTCGCCTGATCGCGCGTGATGACCTCAAGCGGTGACCCGTCTTTCGTCCAGACCTGGGCATAGGCTTCTGCCGACTGTTTGGGCCGGGTATTGAGCACGACAGCGCGCAGGATCGGCTGCCACAGGATCGACGGCAGTTCGACCACGCGCCGGTCCGACAGAAATTCCTTCAGATACCGCTTCACGCTTGATGCATCGGGTGCGGCGGGCGTGCCGAGATTGACGATCAGCACGCCGATCCTGCGCCGCGCAACGGGGGGGTGGTCGGGCGGGACGATCATCGCTTGCTCTCCGCCCAGCCTGATCCTGTCGACGGGCGCACCAGCGGCAATGTGCGATACCGCTTGCCCGTGCCCGCATACAGCGCGTTGGCAATCGCCGGCGCGACTGGCGGGACGGCCAGTTCGCTCACCCCGCCCGGCGGATTGGGGCTGTTGATCAGCTCGATCTCGATCCGCGGCGCATCGGCCAGACGCGGCAGGTTCAGCGCACCCAGCCGCACCGGCCCGGCCAGCCCGCGTCGCATGTCCACTGCTGTCCCCGTCGCTGCGGCCATGCCGAACATCAATCCACCTGCAATCTGCTGTTTCACGATATCGGGATTGATGACGCGCCCGCAATCGACCACCGCGATCAGCCGCGTCACGCGCACCCGCCCGGCCATGGCCCGGTCGGCCTCGGCAAAGACGGCGATATGGCTATCGGCCATGCTGTGACACGCAAGTCCCTGACCCGTTCCCACGCCGCCGCCCTGCCACCCGCCCGTGGCGGCCGCGCGCGACAGGCACTGGGCAAGGCGCGGGTTGCTGCCCAGTGCCGCCATCCGCACCGAAAACGGGTCGACGCCGCTGACGCTGGCCAGCTCGTCGATGAAGCATTCGGTGAAAAACGCGGTCAGGCCATGCGCCCGCCCGCGCCAGTCGCCGGTCGGCACGCCGATCTTGGCCGGGTGATGATCGATGGCATAGCTGGCAAAGGCATAAGGCGGCACGGCACCCGCCACGGCGGATGGCACGCTTTTGCCATAAGCGCCGCGCATTGCCGCGTCGGCATGATCGCCATTCCAGACGCGCGCCGTCAGTTCGGCCTGTGATGCGGGCACGGCAATCTTTGCCAGCCATCCCTCGACCTGTCCGGCAGGGCCGACCCTGCCACTCATCCGCGCGGCGGCGGCGGGGCGAAACCGGTCCTGCCGCATGTCCTCGGCGCGGCTCCACATCAGCTGGACCGGCCGCCTCAACCGGTCGGCCAGCACCGCGACCTGCGCTGCAATCTCGACCTCGAACTTGCGCCCGAATGATCCGCCGATCATCATGGGATGCACTGTCACCGCATCTTCGCGCATGCCGATCGCCTGCGCTGCGGCCTTGCCTGCCAGGCCCGGTGCCTGCGTGCCGATCCACAATTGCATCCGGCCGCCTTCGATATGTGCGGTCGCAGCCATCGGCTCGATCGCGGCATGCGCGGCAAGGCCGATGCGATACTCCGCCGTGACGACTGTCGCGCCACGAAACGCTGCGCCGACATCGCCCGCGCTGGCCACGCGCACGCCCTCGTCGAACGCGATATCAAGGGCCTTGTCGATACTGCGATTGCTTGCCAGCCCGCCGCGTGTCACGAACCGCGGCCGCATTGCCTCTACCGCGCGATTGGCGGCCCACCAGTTCGTCGCCACCGCGGCGACCCAGCGTTCGGTCTCGACGACCGACAACACGCCCGTCACTTTGTCTGCGGCCGCCTTGTCGACCGATTTCAGCCGGGTATCGCCCAGTGGCCCCTGCGCAATCGCGGCAAAGACCATGTCGGGCAGGCGGATGTCGGCGGCGTAATTGGCCGTGCCGTCGACTTTGGACGGCAGGTCGAGCCGCGGCACCGAATGTCCGCTCAGCCGGTTGTCCTTGTCGGTGCGCCACGCGACGTTGGCGGGAACTTTCAGCGTCGCGGCTTCGGCGGCGACGTCGCCAAAGCGCATCCTGTCATTGCCGCGCACGACAAAACCGGCGACCGTGTCACACGCATCCCAGTTCGCATCCCAGCGTTTCGCGGCAGCAAGGCACAGCAGCGCACGTGCCGCCGCCCCGGCATCGCGCAACCGCGCCTCATATCCGCGCACCGACGTCGATCCACCTGTGACCATGTCGGCATGCGCGGGAAAATATGCGCCGTCGCGCATCTCTTCGCTGTACAGCATGTTTGCATAGGCCGGGTTGGCAGGCGCGGCCTCGACCGCGATTGTCCGCCAGTCGGCGCCGATTTCATCGGCAATGATCTGCGGCAATGTCGTATAGACGCCCTGACCCATTTCGACCTGCGGGACGACGATGGTGACATGGCCATCGATACCGATCTTGATGAAATTGTTAAAGATATGGTCGCCGGGTGCCGCGACCAGGCTGGTCGGGTACACGCGCGGCCACATTGCCCATGCGACGATCAGGCCGACGCCCGCCCCGCCACCGATCATGAGGTTGCGCCGTGTCATAACCGGATGTGTGTCGACCGCCATCGCTGCCTGATACGGAGCACGCGCCCGCGATGCCAGCCCTGCGGAAAAAATCCCGGCCCTCAAAATAAATCAAGGCCGGGCCTGTGCTTTTACACAGACCCGGCGTCTAGCCCTCGCTAAGCGACCCGAGGGTATCTTGTCAGCGGCAACTGCCGTTCTTGTCGATGGCGCGACCGGCCAGCGCACCGGCACCGGCGCCGATGATCAGGCCCGTCGTGCTTGGTTCGTTGTAACGGCCGCCGCGCCCGATTTCGCGACCCAGCAACCCCCCGGCAATCGCGCCGATGATGGTCCCCGTGGTGCCACTGCGACGGCGGCACTGGTCATATCCGCGCCGTTCGCCGTACCTGCGATTGTCGTAACCGCGATCATCATAACCCCGGTTGTCGTACCCGCGATTGTCATAGTTGCGGTTGTCATAACCCCGGTCGTCATATCCGCTGCGATAATAATCGCCGCGGCTGTAATGATCGTGCGCCAAGGCAGGGGTTGCGGCAATGCCGGTCAGTGCGACGCTGGCGACGGCGACTGCGCTCAAAATATTTTTCATCATCGGACGTCTCCTTGCTGCGCCATCATTGGCTGACCCGTGAAGTCGATATGGAGTCTTTAGGATGAGTCGCGTGGCCGGTTCCTGAACATGGCTGTTAGGGAATGTTCAGGTGGCAATGACACGCTAAAGGACCGGTGATGCGCCGCCCTTATATTTTTATCTTGCCCGTCCTGCTGGGCCAGTGTCTCGACGGTTCGATGCCCGCGCTGACAATGCCGTCCGCTGACCAGCGCCTGACCATCGCGAGCGTGCCCGTCGCCCTCGACAGCGCGCATCCCGACCGTCGCCGCGTCGGTGCGCTCACGCTTCTCGGCGCGTGGCACCTGACCAGCGATACGCGCAGTTTCGGGGGGCTGTCCGCGCTTGATGTGGATGGCAACCGCGTGACGGCGCTGGGTGACGGCGGCACTCTCGTCAGATTCCGGTTCGGGCGATTCGGCCATGCGTCTGACGCGTCGATCGTGCGCGTGCCCGAAGGGTGCGGCCATGTCACGCGCAAGACCGACAACGACACTGAATCGCTCGCGCATGATCCTGCGCGCCGCCATTGGTGGATCGGCTTTGAATGGCGCAATGTCATATGCCGGACGAACGGCGACTTTACGAAGGGAGAGCGCGTAACGGCGCCGCCGGCGATGGCGAAATGGCCGCGCAAGCAAGGCGCCGAAACGATGCTGCGGCTTGATGACGGGCGCTTTCTGGTCATTGCCGAAGGCGCGCCGGATGGCGGCGACATCCGTCGCGCTCTGCTGTTCGACCGCGATCCGGCCGATCCGGCTGCCATCGTCACGCACCTGGGCTATCGTCCGCCCGACGGTTTTCGCCCGACGGATGCCGCGCAATTGCCTGACGGACGCATCATCGTGCTCAACCGGCGCTTTACTTTATGGTCGCTGTTCACGGCAAAGATTGTCCTGATGAATGCAGTCGCGGCCAGACCGCAGGACGTGCTTCAGGGCCGTGTCATCGCCAGCTTCGACGCGCCCGTTATCACCGACAATTTTGAAGGCCTGTCAGTCACCGTCGAAAACGGCAACCCTGTCGTGTGGATGGTGTCGGATGATAATTTCATGCGCTGGCAACGCACGCTGCTGCTCAAATTCGCCCTGAATTAGGGTCTGGGCCTAAGCGGCGGCGGCGGCCTGCTGTGCCTTGGCGATCTTGCGCTTCAGCCGCTGGACCTTCAGGCTCAGCCTGTCTTCGTTCGTCTTGCCCAGCCAGTTGTCGAGACCGCCCACATGTTCGACCGAACGCAGGCCGTGCGTCGAAACGCGCAACTTTACCGATTCGCCCAGCGTGTCCGACATCAGCGTGACATTCTGCAGATTGGGCAGGAACGTGCGCTTGGTCTTGTTGTTGGCGTGGCTGACATTATTGCCGACCATGCGACCCTTGCCGGTCAATTCGCAGATGCGCGCCATCGATGAAATCCTGAATGTTCGAATGTTTCGTGAAAGCGGGTCCTCTAATTGCAATCTCGACTTTCGTCAACCGCATGTCGTCGGTTAAAGCGACATCCATGTCCTTTCCCCTCCCGCCGCCGATGCGTCGTGCGCTCGATGCTGCGGCCAGCGCCGCGGCCCGTGGCGAAGTGCCGGTCGGCGCCGTGATCATGCGCGGGCCAGACGTCATTGCAACCGGCGCCAATGCCACGCGCACCGGTCATGATCCGACCGCCCATGCCGAAATCGTGGCGATCCGGATGGCGTGCGCCGTGCTCGGCACCGACCGGCTGACGGGCTGCGATCTGTGGGTCACGCTCGAACCCTGCGCAATGTGCGCCGGGGCCATTGCCCATGCCCGCATCGGCAGGCTCTATTATGGCGCATCCGATCCGAAAGGCGGCGGCGTCGATCATGGCGCCCGGGTGTTCGCGCACCCGACCTGCCACCACCGGCCCGACGTGACATCGGGTCTGGGCGCGGCGCAGTCGGCGGCGTTGCTGCGGTCCTTTTTCGAATCGCGGCGCACAGGGTCTGCACAGGTTGTGTATCCGCACGAAACCCGCCAATCATAACCCGCGACCATGTCACCAGCCCCTCTTCAGCCATTTCCGTGGATCGACGTTGCGATCATCGTGGCGCTGATTGCGGTCAATGGCGTGTTTTCGATGTCCGAACTTGCCATCGTCTCGGCGCGCCGTCCCCGGCTTGAAGCGATGGCGCGCAAGGGGCGGGCGGGTGCGCGCACGGCGCTCGAACTCGGCGCTGACCCTGGCAAGCTGCTGTCGACGGTCCAGATCGGCATCAGCCTGATCGGCGTTGTCGCCGGGGCTTATTCCGGCGCCGAACTTGGCGGACCGGCGGGGGACCGCCTTGCCCTGCTTGGCCTTGCGCCGGACACGGCGCGGACAACCGGCTTTATTGCCGTGATCGGGCTGACGACATTTGTTTCGCTCATCGTCGGCGAACTTGTCCCCAAACAATTCGCCCTGCGCGCGCCCGAACCGATTGCCGCGGCAATGGCGCAGCCGATGGTCTGGCTGTCCAGGGCGACGGCACCGCTCGTCTGGCTGCTCGACCGCACCAGCGCGCTGATCTTTCGCCTTTTGGGCATGACCCGCGAATCGCAAAGCCATGTCACGGCGGAGGAACTCCACCTGATCGTTGCGGAGGCGAGCAAGTCGGGGATCATCGAAGAAAGCGAACGCGCGATCATTTCAGGCGTCGTGCGGCTTGCCGACCGGCCCGTCCGCGAAGTCATGACGCCGCGCACCGAAGTCGACTGGATCGATGCCGATGCCGATCATGATGCGCTGCTGACTGTCCTGCGCAACCTGCCGCACAGTCGGATGCCGGTTGCCGAAGGGTCGGTCGATAAAGTCATCGGCGTCGTCCAGGCGCGCGACATCGTCGCCAGGCTTGTCGACGGCGCCGACATCGATCTGCGTGCGCTCATGAAATCCGCACCCATCGTGCCTGATCAGGTCGACGCGATGGATGCGCTCGAAGCGCTGCGCCGCGCCGACGTGCCCATGGCACTGGTGCACGATGAATATGGCCATCTCGAAGGGATTGTGACGCCGGCTGACCTGCTCGCCGCCATCGCCGGTGAATTCGCGTCGGACCATGATATCGATACCGACCCCCCGCTGGTCGAACGAGAGGACGGCAGCCTGCTGGTCTCCGGCTGGCTCGCGGCGGACACACTGGCGGAAAAAATCGGCATCACCCTCCCTGACGACCGCGACTATGCCACGGTCGCGGGCCTGGCGCTCGCCGAATTCAGGCGCCTGCCCAGCGTCGGTGATCATTTTCCGCTGGGCGGATACCGGTTCGAAGTCGTCGACATGGACGGCCGCAAGATCGACAAGCTGCTGGTCGCCGAAATCATGGCCTGACCGTAAAAATATTGCCCCGCGACGCGATGATCAGTCAGTCATCCTCGTCCTCATAGCCGACGAGGTCCAGCGCGCGCGCCTTGATCTGGCGGGTCATGCACCAGTGCATCAGGGCATCTTCGCGGCCGTGCGTCACCCACACTTCCCTCGGCGCAATTTCGGTCAGCGTCGCGGTCAGCTCGTCCCAGTCGGCATGATCGGACAGGATCAGCGGAAGCTCGACGCCGCGCTGCACCGCGCGCTGGCGGATGCGCATCCACCCCGACGCCATCGCCATGATCGGGTCGGGCAGGCGGCGCGACCATCGGTCACCCAGCGCGGATGGCGGCGCAATGACAATATGCCCGCGCATCTCCTCCTTGCTCGCCACCAGTGCCGGGCGAAGCTCGCCGAGGTCGACGCCCCAGTCGCGATACAGGTCGCACAACCGCTGCATCGCGCCGTGGATATAGATCGGCGCGTCATGACCAGCCAGGCGCAGCTCGGCGATCACCCGCTGCGCCTTGCCCAGTGCATAGGCCCCGACGAGGACACAGCGTTCAGGCTCCGCTGCCAGCGCCGCAAGCAGTTTCGCCATCTCGTCGCGCGTCTCGGGGTGGCGGAACACCGGCAGCCCGAACGTCGCTTCGGTAATGAAGATATCGCAGGGCACGACTTCGAACGGCGCGCACGTCGGGTCCGCGCGCCGCTTGTAATCACCCGACACGACAACGCGCTCGCCCCGATATTCGAGCAATATCTGCGCGGATCCCAGCACATGCCCCGCGGGCACGAATGTCGCGCGGACATCGCTGACCTGCACGCTTTCGCCATAACCGACCGGATGCCCCGCCTGCGCGCCGTAACGCACGTCCATGATGCTGAGCGTTTCGGGCGTCGCCCACACCGCGCCATGCCCGCCGCGCGCATGATCGGCATGGCCGTGCGTCACCAGCGCACGCGGCACCGCCCGCGACGGGTCGACCCACGCGTCCGCGGCGGGAATATAAATACCGTGGCTGTGCGGTTCGATCCATGCGCCCAATCGTGTCATGATCTCCATATAGGAAGCCCCTCCCCTTCAGGGGAGGGGTTGGGGTGGGGACTGTCCTCGCGTACAAGGTCGCCGCATCATGTCGACACTCCACACCCCCAACCCCTCCCCTGAAGGGGTGGGGCCTGACATGCCCCCCGTCCTGACCGGCTGGTTCGCAACAAAAGGCTGGGCCGTGCGGAGGCACCAGCTCGAAATGCTGGCGGCGGCGCGGGCGGGACGGCACGCACTGCTCGTCGCGCCAACAGGATCAGGAAAGACGCTGGCGGGTTTCCTGCCGACGCTGGTTGAGCTGATAGAGGCGCCGGGTGAGGGCCTTCACACCCTCTACATCTCGCCCCTCAAAGCCCTTGCCGTCGACGTCCGCCGCAACCTGCTCACCCCGATTGACGACATGAAGCTTCCCATCCGAGTCGACGCGCGCACTGGCGACACACCGGCGGATCGCAAGAAACGCCAGCGAGAGACACCACCGCACATATTGCTGACGACGCCCGAATCCTTGAGCCTGCTGCTCAGCCATTCCGACAGCCTGACGATGTTTGCAGGTCTGAAAACCGTCATCATCGACGAAGTCCATGCCTTCGCCACCGGCAAGCGCGGCGACCTGCTGAGCCTGTGCCTCGCCCGCCTGCAAAGCATCGCCCCCGCTGTCCGCCGCGTCGCCCTGTCGGCCACGGTCGCAGACCCTGACGCCTATTGTGCCTGGCTCGCGCCTTATGGCGACATCGATGCCGTGACGATTGTGCAGGGGGACAAGGGCGCCGACCCGTCGATCGAAATCCTCCTTCCCGAGGGGCGCGTGCCATGGGCGGGACATTCGGGCCGTTACGCCGCGCCGCAGGTCATGGCGCAAATCGCGGCGCACAATACAACGCTCATTTTCTGCAACACCCGTGCGCTCGCCGAACTGATCTTTCAGGACTTGTGGAAGGTCAACGACGCGCGCCTCCCTATCGGCATTCACCACGGCAGCCTCGACATCGAAGCGCGGCGCAAGGTCGAAGCGGCAATGGCCGACAACAGATTGCGCGGGCTCGTCGCGACCGCGAGCCTCGATCTCGGTGTCGACTGGGGCAATGTCGATTGCGTCGTACAGATGGGTGCACCCAAGGGGTCGTCGCGCCTGCTTCAGCGTATCGGCCGCGCCAATCACCGCCTCGACGAACCCAGCGAAGCGGTCCTCGTCCCCGGCAATCGCTTCGAATATCTCGAAGCGCGCGCGGCACTCGACGCAGTCGAAGCGGGCGAACTCGACCCCGACATCTTCATCACCGGCAGCCTCGACGTTCTCGCCCAGCATCTGATGGCCTGCGCCTGCGCCGCGCCATTCGACGAAGCGCGGATGCTCGCCGAAGTGCAGTCCGCACTCGTCTACAGCGCACTGACGCCCGAAACCTTCGCCGCTGTCTTCGATTTCATCGCCACCGGTGGCTATGCCCTGCGCGCCTATGACAAGTTCAGGCGACTGACCAAGACTGGTGACATCTGGCGCGTGTCACACCCCAAATTCATCACGCAGCACCGGATGAATGCCGGGATCATCGTCGAAGCCGCGATGCTCAAGGTCCGCTTCAAAAACGGTCGCACGCTCGGCCGCGTCGAAGAAGGCTTCGCCGCCACGCTCAGCCCCGGCGACACATTTTTCTTCTCGGGGATCAGCCTTGAAGTCGAACGGATAGACACCGAAGACGTCATCGTCCGCGCGACCAGCCGTCCCGCACGCATCCCGAGCTATGGCGGCGCGCGCATGCCGCTGTCGACCAACCTCGCCAGCCGGGTGCGTGGCTTCCTGCATGACGACACGCAATGGCACCGCTTCCCCCCTGACGTCCGTGAATGGCTCGACGTGCAGCAGCGCCGGTCGAAAATGCCGGCGCCCGGCGAACTGCTCGTCGAAACTTTCCCGCATCATGGGCGCCATTATATGGTCGTCTATCCGTTCGAAGGGTGGAACGCGCACCAGTCGCTGGGAATGCTGCTCACAAAACGCATGGAAAGGCGCGGGCTCAGACCGATCGGCTTCGTTGCCAATGATTATGCCCTCGCAACCTACAGCCTCGATCCTGTCACTGATCCGCGCGCCCTGTTTTCCGCCGATATCCTGGAGGACGAGTTCGTCGACTGGATCGAAGGATCGCATATGCTCAAGCGCGCTTTTCGCGAAGTCGCCGTCATCGGCGGCCTTGTCGAGCGCCAGCATCCCGGCACGCGCAAATCAGGCAAGCAGGTGACCTTCTCAACCGACCTCATCTACGATGTCCTGCGCCGTTACGAACCCGGACATCTGCTGCTGAAGGCCGCGTGGGCCGATGCCCGCGCAAAGATGACGGACGTCGGGCGGCTGGCGAACCTGCTCGACCGTGCGGCAGAGACCATCCTTCACATCGACGTCCCGCGCGTCACGCCGCTGGCGGTGCCCGTCCTTGTCATGATCGGCCGCGAAAGCGTGGCGCAGGCGCATGTCGACGACGCGCTGCTGATCGAAGCCGAGGCACTGGCACGCGAGGCGATGCGGATCGATTGATTTTTTCGCTGTCACACATGCGATGTTCGTGGCATGTTCTGCGGCATGAGCGGATTTGATTTTGCCGGTCACCGGTTTGACGCCGTGGCGCAGGGTGCGCTGTTCTGGCCCGCCCGTCGCGCGCTGATCGTTGCCGACCTTCATTTTGAAAAGGCAAGCTGGTTTGCCAGATCCGGGCAGATGCTGCCCCCCTATGATTCGGTTGCGACACTGTCCGACCTGATGGCGCTGGTCACGGCACGGTCAGCGCGCGAGGTCTGGTGCCTTGGTGACAGTTTCCATGACAGCGCCGGTATCACCCGGCTTCCGCTCCGTGCGCAGGCGATGCTGGCCGGCATGACTGAGAAGGTCGCGTGGACATGGATAACGGGCAATCATGATGCGGGGCTGACCGCGATGTTCGGCGGACATGTGCGCCCTGACGCGCTGATTGACGGCGTGATCCTGCGCCATGAAGCTGACCCCGCTGAGCCCCGCCCCGAATTGTCGGGCCATTTTCACCCCAGGCTGCGCATTCCCGTGCGCGGCCGCACTGTGGCGCGCCGGTGCTTCGTGGTGAGTGACAGCAAGGTGATACTGCCCGCGTTCGGTGCGCTGACCGGTGGACTCGACGCCGGACATCCTGCCATACTGCGTGCGGTCGGGGCAACGGCGCGCGCATTGATCGCGGTCAATGACAGGATGCTGAGCTTTCCGCTGGCGGCCTGAACTCTACGCGTTTCGTGGTGCCGGCTACAAGATTCGAACTCGTGACCCCCTGATTACAAATCAGGTGCTCTACCAACTGAGCTAAGCCGGCCCTGACGAACCTATAGTGTCAGAGCACACCGAACGTCCAGCCCTCGGTTTGTGCGACGGCGTCAAGACCGGCCGGGTGCCAGCAGGCCCGGTTCTCCGCCTCCGTGCGCAGCCACGCCGCGGTCAGGATCGCGTCGGTGGCATGGTCTGTGTAACGGGCCATGGGCCTGTGCGGTGCGCTCCCCAGCCGCTGCAAGGCAAGGTCGAGCGCCGGTCCGTCGCGCATTTTGGCAGTGCCAGCGCGCAGCCCTGCGGCACGCGCGGCCAGGCTGGTATAGATTTCGACAATCACCGGCCCGCTTTGCGGCACGCGATCAAATGGCCACACCGGCACGCATCCGTTCAGCCGGTTGAGGACGCGCATGCCGCTCAGGCTCGATTTGCCCACCTGTGCGGCGCCGACCAGATTGAAACAGCTGTACGGCGACAGCCGGTGACGTTTCTGGCGTTCTTCCACGACACGCAACCGGCCTCTGCGGTCATCACCGAAACGATCACCGGTGCCTGTGCCCTGACGACGGAACTGGCGGCTGGCCTCCGGATGATTGACAAAGCTGCCTACGGCGAAGTGCGGGTCTTCGCGACAAATGTCATCGACCAGTGCCCAAAGGGCCCTTGCGTCGTCCGGGGTGTCGTTCCATCCCGGGAAATAGGCGCCGCAATCATGAAACGGCAGCGCCGGGGAGAGGTCGAGCCCGACAAGACTGTTGTGCGGAAGGTCGCTGACCAGCCAGTCGAGGACATCGCGCCGCGACCAGACATGTCCCGGCCGCACGAGTTCGGGCGCCTCCGTACCGATGTTGCCAAGGGCCACGGCAATGCCAGGCTGCCGCGGACCCACTGCGCCCGACCAGTCGATCGCGACGAAATGTTCAAACCTCGCCACGGTCGCGCCGAAGCCTGTCCCAGTGCGCGATCCGTTCGCCAATCTTTGCCTCGAACCCGCGATCGACCGGGGCATAGAATGTCGCGTGTGTCATTGCGTCGGGCCAGTAGCTGGCGCCTGAAAACCCGTCGTCGGCGTCATGATCATAGGTATAGCCCTTGCCATAGCCAAGGTCCTTCATCATCTGTGTCGGGGCATTGACGATGGTCATCGGCGGCATCAGCGATCCGGTGTCGCGCGCTGTCTGCCACGCCGCTTTCTGCGCCTTGTACGCCGCGTTCGATTTGGGTGCGGTGGCAAGGTAGAGGCAGGCCTGGACAATCGCGAGTTCGCCTTCGGGTGACCCGAGAAAGTCATAGGCATCCTTGGCGGCGAGGCACTGGACGAGCGCCTGCGGATCGGCGAGTCCCACATCCTCGCTGGCAAAGCGGACGAGGCGGCGCAGGATATACAGCGGCGCCTCCCCGGCGACGAGCATGCGGGCGAGCCAGTAAAGCGCGGCCTGCGGGTCTGACCCTCTGAGTGATTTGTGAAGCGCGGAGATCAGGTTGTAATGCCCCTCGCGATCCTTGTCATAAACCGGCATGCGACGGTGCAGGAGCGCCGCAAGCGCGGGTGGGTCGAGGGGGTCGGACAGGTCGGCTGCAAACAACGTCTCTGCCTGATTGAGCAGGAAGCGGCCGTCGCCGTCGGCGCTGGTGATCAGTGCGATGCGCGCGTCGGGGATGAGGGGCAGCGCGCGATTTTCGGCGGTTTCGGCACGGATCAGAAGCGCCTCCAGAGCCGCGTCATCGAGCCGGTGAAGGACTAGCACCTGTGCCCGGCTGAGCAGGGCGGCGTTCAGTTCGAAACTCGGGTTTTCGGTCGTCGCGCCAATCAGCGTGATCGTGCCGTCTTCGACAAAGGGAAGGAAACCGTCCTGCTGTGCGCGGTTGAAGCGGTGAATCTCATCGACGAACAACAGCGTGCGCTGACCGAGCGTGGCGGCGTCGCGCGCCGCGGCAAAGACGCGCTTGAGGTCCGCGACGCCGGAAAAGACTGCGCTGATGCTTTCGAAACGCATGCCCGTGGCATCGGCCAGCAGCCGGGCAATCGTCGTCTTGCCGGTGCCGGGCGGCCCCCACAGGATCATTGAGGACAGCTTGTTTGCCGCGACCATGCGGCCGATCGCGCCCTCATGGCCTGTCAGATGATCCTGGCCGACGACCATGGCGAGCGTTGCCGGACGCAGACGGTCGGCCAGTGGCGGGGGCGGGGGCGGGGCGGCGAACAGGTCACTCACGACCGCACCTGAACCGCCTTGCCGCGGACTGCCGCCCGCCGTGCGATCACGTCGAGATATTTTGCCGCAAGCATGCCGTTCACCGCATCCCACGTATATTTTTCCGCGATTTTCGTGCCGGCATTGCCCGCGCTGCGTGCGGCCGCGCGATCCTTTGCATAGGACTGGATCGCATCGGCATAGGCCGCGATGTCCCGTGCCGGAACCAGGCGGCCGTTGACGCCGTCGATCACCATGTCGCGTGTTCCGGTGGCGTCGGCGCCGACGACGGGGACGGCACAGGCCATGGCTTCGGACGTGACATTGCCAAAGGTTTCGGTGACGCTGGGTTGTAACAGCAGGTCTGCCGAGGCGACGGCACGGCCCAGGTCGGTGCCGTTCTGATGCCCGGCAAAAATCGCCCCGGGCACCTGCGCGGCAAAGACGTCGCGCGCCGGTCCGTCGCCAAGCACCAGAACCTTGTGCGCGACCCCGCGTCGGTTCAGTTCGGCAATCGTTTCCGCGAACACATCGATCCCTTTTTCAAGCACCAGCCGCCCGAAAAACAGGATCACGAAATCATCTTTTCCGATGCCGAGCGACTGCCGCCAGTCATCGCTGCGCCGGGCCGGGTTGAAGACGTCACGATCAATGCCGCGGCCCCATATGCCGATGTCGAAATTCATCCGTTCGGCGCGCAGCACGTCGGCAAAGGATTCGGATGGCGCGACAATGGCATCGCATTTGCGGTAAAAGCGGCGCTGAAGCGCGGTGCCGGCACTTTCGAGAAACCCCAGCCCATAATAGCGCAGATAGGTTTCAAAGCGGGTGTGGACCGACGCCACCACTGGCAGGTCATGCGCCTTTGCATAGCGCACGGCGCTGTGGCCCAGGATTTCGGGGGAAGAGACATGAATGATGTTCGGCCGGAACGCGTCGAGGTCCGCGCGCGCTTTGTCCAGCCCCAGCGGAATGCGATATTCAGGACGGAGCGGCACCGGCAATGACCGCACACCCACCAGATCGCCCGTTGGCGCAAATGCGGCATGTTCGACCACCGGCGCATAGATGCGCACTGCTGCCCCCTTGTCGAGCAGCCAGCCGACCAGCGTGTTCAGTGCGCGGTTCGCCCCGTCGCGGACATAATTATAATTCCCGCTGGTCATCGCAATGCGGAGGTCGGGAATGTCCATGCGCCGGTCGTTACAGGGGTGGTCTGCAAAAGGCGAATTATGGGAAGTCGATCGTCGCCCAGATTGGCAGATGATCACTGGCGCGCCGCGATTTCAGGCTGTGGTGGACGCCACAACCGCTGATGTGCAGCGATTTGTCGACCATGATCCGGTCAAGCCGCGCCACCGGGCGACGCGTGTGAAAACTGGGCGGTGTCGGTGCCATGCGGAAATGATGCGCAAAGTCACGCAGGCAACCGCCGTGATGGCTCCATTCGTTCAGATCGCCCATCACGATGGTCGGCAGCGGCCGCCTCAGTTCGAGTGCGGCGATGATCACCCGCGCCTGTCGCCGCCGCCATAATCCCGACAGGTCGAGATGCATTGCGACGATGCGGACGCGGACGCTGTTCACGCGCACTTCGGCAATCACGGCGCCGCGCGGCTCCAGCGTGGGCAGATCGATATGCGCATATGTCAGAATTTCGGCGTCACCACGGACCAGAATCGCATTGCCGTGCCAGCCGATACTGTGGTCGCGCGTGTTGACTTCGACCGGAACATAGGGCGAATTCTTTAGCAGATATTCGGGGGGCAGCGCCGCCGCCCGAGTGCCGAAACGCCGGTCGGCTTCCTGAAGCGCAATGATATCGGCATCGATTTCGCACAGCACGTCGACGATACGGTCAGGCCGCCGGAGCCGGTCGAGCCCGACACCCTTGTGAATATTATAGCTGGCGACCTTTAGCATCGGTTGCGGCATAGCGACCCGCTGCACCCGCGCAACCATACATCATGGAATATGATTATGGTGATCGCACCGCCCGTCAGAACAGCAGCTTTGCACCGACGATGACCAGAACAGCCGACAGAATCGGCTTCAGCGCGGTGTCGCTCGCGCGGCTGCCGATCAGGCTGCCAATGATGATGCCGGGGACCGATCCGACAAGCAGGCTGGCGAGCAGGCTGAAATCGACCGTGCCGATCAGCCAGTGGCCGATTCCCGCCACCAGTGTCAGCGGCACGGCGTGGGCGATGTCGGACCCGACGATGCGCGCCACGGGCAGGCCGGGATAAAGTATCAGCAGCGCCGTCACACCGATCGCGCCCGCGCCAACCGATGAAATCGTCACCAGCACACCCAGAATCGCACCGAGCACGATGGTCGACACCACGCGCTTTGCCTGGGAGCGCGTGCCGAACCGGCGCGTGGCCCAGATGACGATCTGGGTCCGGAACAAGACCGAAATTCCGGTGAGGATCAGCGTGACGCCGAGCACGCTCATGATGACATGTTCGGTCGTGGCGGATGGCTTGCCAAGCGCGCTGAGCGTGAGCAGGGTCGCGACGGCGGCGGGCACGCTGCCACTGGCCAGGCGACCGACGATCGACCAGTCGACAGTGCCGCGCTGGCCATGGACCGCGCTGCCCACAGTCTTGGTCAGCGATGCAAACAAAAGGTCGGTGCCAACCGCCGTCGACGGATGAAAACCGAACATCAGCACCAGCAGCGGCGTCATCAGCGACCCGCCACCAACCCCGGTCAGCCCGACCAATATGCCGACCAGCGCGCCTGCGATCGAATAAAGCGGATTGATGTTCAGCGTCACGTTCTCCGGCCCGTCCGGAAGATAGCAGAGCAGATGTGCGCGCAAAGCAAGCGTTTGTTGTCGGGCCACGGCTTCAGCTTTGCCGGACCCCATGTAAAAAGCCCGCCGGATTGCGCCGGCGGGCCGTTTTACGATCAGGTTCTGATGCCCGGTTCAGCCGAACGAAACGACCGTCCGCTGACGACGGCGCATCGTGCCGCCGATGATGCCGAAACCGGCCAGCATCATCGCCCAGGTCGCAGGCTCGGGAACCGCACCGTCACCACCCGTTGATCCGATCTTGTCACCGACAGCATAAGCATAGCTCAGCGTGACTGACCCATCCTTTGCCAGGCGACCGATGCTATAGGCAAGGTTAAGGCCGTGATCGCCCGAGCTCGTCAGCCCAAGGTCGCCACCGGTATGGGCCAGCACATCATAAGGGTTGATGTTGCTGCAGCAGCTGCCGTTGATCGACGTCGTGTGCGCAAATCCGCCATCGTCGAGATTGACGAGTGCCAGTGTCAGGCCGCTGACCGAGCCTGCCGAACCGATGAAATCATCGGCACTGAACAGCGAGTTGCCGCGCTGATTGTTCGAATTGGCCGTACCATAGGAACGGCTGTCCGAATCGGGATCGACCGAGCGCCCAAATGCCAGGCTGGTCAGATCGGTCAGTGCCGTAATCTTGCTCTTCACGATAACACGCTGGTCACCGGTATTGAAGAAATAGCTGTTCGTGATTTCGACGAACCCGTTGCTGCCGGTCCACGATGCAGCATTTGTGAAGCCGTTGGCGGCCGCGCCGGTCAGGAGCGTTGGTGACGCCGTGCCAAAATCATTGTTGAAACCACCAATCCCCAGTGTGCCGTAATTGTCATTGGACTGAAATCCGAACTGATCCGAGATCATCGAAAATCCGTCATGCGGGCTGCCCGGTGCGATATAATCGAAATTCGGGTTGAATGTGCCCGTGCCGGAGGGGTCATGAACAAATGCAGGGTCGGCGTTGCCGTTGCTGCCAAATGTGCCGTGGTCACTGATGCCGACCTGAACATAATTGCCGGTCAGGACAACAGGTGTGGCCATTGCCGGCGTAACGGCAGCGGCGATGATCGCGATGCCACTGGTGGCAAGACTTTTGAAAATTGTCATGATGAATTTACCCTTTTTCATAACGTCTGTGACGATTATTTTTTGTGCATCGTTGTGCACCGACACGATCCCATTAACAGGAAATTAACCGCCGCTGCGTGATCGGTCAATGCCGGATTGGCGGATTTTCGAGGTTGTCCCGCTATGGAACGATGTCACAAAATATTAACACAAAAACCCCCGCCGCATTGCTGCGACGGGGGTTTTGTTTGCGAAAGCGCGCGATTAGTCGTTCAGATAGTCGCCTGCATCGGCATCGGTGCCGCGGCCCGATGTGATCACCTCGCCCAGGGCATCGTCGCCGGTGTCGGCTTCGACCGGCTGGCGCAGTTCGGCGTCATGCTCTTCGGCCGCTGACGCAGGCGCAATCAGCGAGGCCTGCCAGTCACGCTGTTGCGCCCGGAGCGCAGCATCGCGGCTGGTCGCCGTCACGCGCAGACGGTTGAGGCCCGCGCCTGTCCCCGCCGGGATCAGGCGGCCGACGATGACGTTTTCCTTCAGACCGGTCAGCGTGTCCTTCTTGCCCTGAACCGAGGCTTCGGTGAGCACGCGGGTGGTTTCCTGGAACGACGCCGCCGAAATGAAGCTGCGCGTTTGCAGGCTCGCCTTGGTGATGCCGAGCAGGACCGGCTTGCCTTCCGCGGGCGTCTGTCCCTTAGTCAGCTTCGCATTGGTTTCGTCCATCTCGGTGCGGTCGACCTGTTCACCGGCGAGCAATGTCGTGTCGCCGCCATTGGTGATCTCGACCTTTTGCAGCATCTGGCGGACAATCGTTTCGATGTGCTTGTCGTTGATCTTCACGCCCTGAAGCCGGTAGACTTCCTGGATTTCCGCGACGAGATATTCGGCGAGCGGTTCGATGCCCATCACTTCGAGGATGTCATGCGGATCGGGCGACCCGCCGATCAGATTGTCACCGCGCTTGACATAATCGCCTTCCTGAACATCGATGACTTTCGATTTCGGGATGAGATATTCGACGATGTCGCTGCCATCCTCGGGCTGGATGCCGATCTTGCGCTTGGCCTTGTAATCCTTGCCGAACACGACCCGGCCACTGACCTTTGCGATGATCGCATTTTCCTTGGGCTTGCGCGCTTCGAACAACTCGGCAACGCGTGGCAGACCACCGGTGATGTCACGCGTCTTGGCGGCTTCGCGGCTGACACGGGCCAGCACGTCACCACCGAAGACGGTCGCGCCGTCTTCCACCGACAATGTCGCGCCGACCGCGAGCATATAGCGCGCGGCGTCCGCCGAATCCTCACCGAGCAGAGTCAGGCGCGGACGCAGATCCTCCTTGGTGCGGCCCTGACGATATTCGGTGACGACCTTTTGCGCGATCCCGGTGGCTTCATCGACCTGTTCGACCAGTGTCTGTCCTTCGACCAGATCCTGATATTTCACGATCCCGCCGGTTTCCGTGATCACCGGCATGGTGAACGGATCCCATTCGACAAGGCGATCCCCCTGCTTCACCTGTGCACCGTCATCGAACAGCAGATAGGCACCGTAGGGAATGCGGTGCACCGCGCGTTCGCGGCCATCGGCATCGACGATCGCGATTTCGCCCTGACGCGACAGCGAGACGCGGCGACCCGCCTTGTCCTTGATGATGCGCAGATCGCGATATTCGAAGCTGCCATCGGCCAGTGCATCGACGTTCGATTGCTCGTTGAGCTGCGCTGCACCACCGATGTGGAAGGTGCGCATCGTCAGCTGCGTGCCGGGTTCGCCGATCGACTGCGCGGCGATAACCCCGACGGCTTCCCCGATATTGACCGGCGTTCCGCGCGCGAGATCGCGGCCATAGCAGGCCCCGCACACACCGCCCACGCTTTCGCAGATCAGTGGCGAACGGATTTTCACCGCCTGCGTGCCAATGGCCTCGATCGTCAGGATATTGGCCTCGTCAAGCAGCGTGCCCGACGCGATCATGACTTCCCCGGTCTTGCTGTCGACGATATTTTCCATCGTCGTGCGCCCGAGAATGCGTTCACCAAGCGACGCAATGACCGATCCGCCCTGAACAATGGCTTTCATTTCAAGCGCGCGTTCGGTGCCGCAATCAAGTTCGACGATCGTGCAGTCCTGGCTGACGTCGACGAGGCGGCGGGTGAGGTAACCCGAATTCGCTGTCTTCAACGCCGTATCGGCAAGGCCCTTGCGCGCGCCGTGGGTGGAGTTGAAATATTCAAGGACGGTCAGCCCTTCCTTGAAGTTCGAGATGATCGGCGTTTCGATGATTTCGCCCGACGGCTTGGCCATCAGGCCGCGCATGCCGGCGAGCTGCTTGATCTGCGCCTGCGAACCACGCGCACCCGAATGCGCCATCATGTAGATCGAGTTGATCGGCTTTTCGCGGCCCTTGTTGGGGCCGTCTTCATATCGCTTCACGGCGCGGATTTCGTCCATCATCGCGTTCGCCACCTGGTCGCCGCACCGGCTCCATGCGTCGATCACCTTATTGTATTTTTCCTGCTGCGTGATCAGGCCGTCCTGATATTGCTGTTCGAAATCCTTCACGAGCGCGCGGGTATCGTCGACGGTCGCAACCTTCGAATCGGGGATGATCATGTCGTCCTTGCCGAACGAAATGCCTGCCTGGAACGCGTGCTTGAAGCCCAATGACATGATCGCGTCGGCGAACAGGACCGTCTCTTTCTGGCCCGCGTGACGATAGACGATGTCGATGACGTCGCCGACTTCCTTCTTGGTCAGCAGGCGGTTGACGAAATCGAACGGCACCTTGTGGTTGTTCGGCAGGCATTCGCCGAGCAGCATGCGGCCGGGCGTGGTTTCAAAACGCTGCATGACTTGTTCACCGGCTTCGTTCGTCTGCGGCACGCGGCTGATGATCTTGGTGTGGAGCGTCACCGCTTTCGCCTGCAAGGCCTGATGCACTTCGACCATGTCGGAAATCATCATGCCTTCGCCCGGCTCGCCTTCCTTGAGCATCGACAGATAATAAAGGCCCAGCACCATATCCTGTGACGGGACGATGATCGGCTTGCCGTTCGCGGGGGACAGGATGTTGTTGGTCGACATCATCAGGACGCGCGCTTCGAGTTGCGCCTCAAGGCTCAGCGGCACGTGCACGGCCATCTGGTCGCCATCGAAGTCGGCATTGAACGCCGAACAGACGAGCGGGTGAAGCTGGATCGCCTTGCCCTCGATCAGGACGGGTTCGAACGCCTGAATGCCGAGGCGGTGCAGCGTCGGGGCGCGGTTGAGCATCACGGGATGTTCGCGGATGACCTCGTCGAGGATGTCCCAGACTTCCTTGCGCTCTTTTTCAACCCATTTCTTGGCCTGCTTGAGCGTCATCGACAGACCCTTGGCATCAAGCCGCGCATAGATGAACGGCTTGAACAGTTCCAAGGCCATCTTCTTGGGCAGGCCGCACTGGTGCAGCTTGAGTTCGGGACCCGTCACGATGACCGAGCGGCCCGAATAATCGACGCGCTTGCCGAGCAAATTCTGGCGGAAGCGGCCCTGCTTGCCCTTGAGCATGTCCGACAGCGACTTCAGCGGACGCTTGTTCGCGCCGGTAATCGTGCGGCCGCGACGGCCATTGTCGAACAGCGCATCGACCGATTCCTGCAACATGCGCTTTTCATTGCGGACGATGATGTCGGGTGCGCGCAATTCCATCAGCCGCTTCAGACGATTGTTGCGGTTGATGACGCGGCGATAAAGATCGTTCAGATCAGACGTTGCGAAACGGCCACCGTCCAATGGCACCAGCGGGCGCAGTTCGGGCGGGATGACCGGCACGACTTCAAGGATCATCCATTCGGGACGGTTGCCAGAATCGATAAAGCTCTCGACGACTTTCAGCCGTTTGATGATCTTCTTGGGCTTCAATTCGGACTTGGTGACCGCGAGTTCATCGAGCAGCGCCTGGCGTTCGCCGACGAGATCGAGTTCTTCGAGCATGCGGCGCACCGCTTCGGCACCGATCCCGGCACTGAACGCGTCTTCGCCATATTCGTCCTGTGCTTCGAGGAGTTCATCTTCGGTCAGCAGCTGGAATTTTTCGAGCGGGGTCAGGCCCGGTTCGACGACGATATAGGCTTCGAAATAGAGGACGCGCTCAAGCTGCTTCAGCTGCATGTCGAGCAGCAGGCCGATACGGCTCGGCAACGACTTCAGGAACCAGATGTGCGCGACGGGCGCGGCGAGCTCGATATGGCCCATCCGCTCGCGGCGGACCTTGCTGACGGTCACTTCGACACCGCATTTTTCGCAGACGATGCCCTTGTACTTCATGCGCTTGTACTTGCCGCACAGGCATTCATAATCCTTGATCGGGCCAAAGATGCGCGCGCAGAACAGGCCGTCACGCTCGGGCTTGAAGGTGCGGTAGTTGATGGTCTCAGGCTTCTTGATCTCGCCGAATGACCACGACCGGATGCGCTCTGGCGAGGCAATGCCGATCTGGATCTGGTCGAATGTTTCCGGCTTTGCGACGGGATTTGCGAAATTGGTCAGTTCGTTCATCTTGGTGCTCCTTAGCCCCTCCCCTTCAGGGGAGGGGTTTGGGTGGGGACGGTCAGCCTGTCCTCACCCTCAAAATTGCGCGGGGACGACATTCCCCACCCCAACCCCTCCCCTGAAGGAGAGGGGCTTTTGTTAGCTACTCCGCCGCGATTGCGGGCATTTCGTCCTCGTCGACCTTGTCGATACTGGTCAGCTCCACGTTGAGGCCGAGTGACCGCATTTCCTTGACCAGCACGTTGAACGATTCCGGAATGCCGGCCTCGAACGTGTCGTCACCCTTGACGATGGCTTCGTAAACCTTGGTGCGGCCGACGACATCGTCGGACTTCACCGTCAGCATTTCCTGAAGCGTATAGGCCGCGCCGTACGCTTGGAGCGCCCAGACTTCCATTTCGCCGAACCGCTGTCCGCCGAACTGTGCCTTGCCGCCCAGCGGCTGCTGCGTGACGAGGCTATACGGCCCGATCGACCGGGCGTGGATCTTGTCATCGACCAGATGGTGGAGCTTGAGCATGTAGATATAGCCGACGGTCACCTTGCGGTCGAACATGTCGCCCGTACGGCCATCATACAGGTCCGACTGGCCCGACGTATCGAGGCCCGCCAGCGTCAGCATGTCGGACACATCGGCTTCCCGTGCGCCGTCGAACACTGGCGTTGCCATCGGCACACCGTTTTTCAACAGGCCCGCCATTTCGACAATGTCGTCGTCCGACCGCGCGGCGATTTCGGCATGATATTTTTCCCCATATACCGTCTTCAGCCGTTCCCGGACCGCTTCAGGCGGCTTGCCAGCCTTCCCATCGGGATTCGCTTCACGCCACGCGTCCAGAGCATCGGTGATCTGCTGTCCCAGACCACGCGCCGCCCAGCCGAGATGCGTTTCGAAAATCTGCCCGACGTTCATCCGGCTCGGCACGCCCAGCGGATTGAGGACGATGTCGACCGGCGTCCCGTCGGCAAGGAAGGGCATGTCCTCGTTCGGCAGGATGCGGCTGATCACGCCCTTGTTGCCGTGACGGCCGGCCATCTTGTCGCCGGGTTGCAGCTTGCGCTTCACCGCCACGAACACCTTGACCATCTTGAGCACGCCGGGGGGCAGGTCGTCGCCACGTTCGAGCTTTTCGACGCGGTCCTGATATTTGGCATTGATGAGGCCGACGGCGTCGTCATATTGCGTCTTGACCGCTTCGAGGTCCGACTGGCGGGCGTCGTCTTCAACGGCGATTTTCCACCATTCGAAATGCTCGACGCCATCCAGCAGCGTGGCGTCGATCTTCGCGCCTTTCTTGACACCCTTCGGTGCGGCACTGACGGTCTGACCCAGCAGCATTTCGCGCAGACGCGACCAGCTGGCACGGTTGAGGATGCCGCGTTCGTCGTCGCGGTCCTTTGCCAGACGGTCCTTTTCCTCGGCCTGGATGGCGCGCGTGCGGTCATCGATGTCGATCCCGTGACGGTTGAACACACGCACTTCGACGACGGTTCCGGCAACACCGGGTGGCAGGCGGAGCGAGGTATCACGCACGTCCGATGCCTTTTCCCCGAAAATTGCGCGGAGCAGCTTTTCCTCGGGCGTCATCGGTGATTCACCCTTGGGCGTGATCTTGCCTGCCAGAATGTCACCCGGTTCGACTTCGGCACCGATATAGACAATGCCCGCTTCGTCGAGGTTGCGCAGCGCTTCCTCGCCGACGTTGGGAATGTCACGCGTGATGTCTTCGGGCCCGAGCTTGGTGTCGCGCGCCATCACTTCGAATTCTTCGATGTGGATCGAGGTGAAGACATCGTCCTTCACGATGCGTTCGCTGATCAGGATCGAATCTTCGTAGTTGTAGCCATTCCACGGCATGAACGCGACGAGCGTGTTGCGGCCCAGCGCCAGTTCGCCGAACTCGGTCGAGGGACCGTCGGCGATGATCTGCTTGGTCGTGATCACGTCGCCCACTTTCACCAGTGGGCGCTGGTTGATGCAGGTGTTCTGGTTCGACCGCTGGAATTTCTGCAATGTGTAGATATCGACGCCCGAATGCCCGGCATCGACTTCGCCGGTGGCGCGGATGACGATGCGGGTCGCATCGACCTGATCGACGATACCGCCGCGCCTGGCCGCGACTGCTGCACCCGAATCGCGCGCCACGGTTTCTTCCATGCCGGTGCCCACGAACGGCGCTTCGGCGCGCACCAGCGGCACGGCCTGACGCTGCATGTTCGATCCCATCAATGCGCGGTTGGCGTCATCATTTTCAAGGAAGGGAATGAGCGATGCGGCAACCGAGACAAGCTGCTTCGGGCTGACGTCCATCAGCGTGATGTTGTCGGGAATCGCCATCAGGAATTCGCCAGCCTGGCGCGAAGATACCAGTTCTTCGACAAAGCCTTTTGTGCCGTTCAGTTCGGCGTTGGCTTGCGCAATCGTGTGCTTGGCTTCTTCCATCGCCGACAGATAGACGACGTCGTCGGTCACCTTATGATCGACGACCTTGCGATAGGGCGTTTCGATGAAGCCATATTTGTTGACGCGGCTGAACGACGCGAGGCTGTTGATCAGCCCGATGTTCGGGCCTTCGGGTGTCTCGATCGGGCAGATGCGGCCATAATGCGTCGGGTGAACGTCGCGCACTTCAAAGCCCGCCCGTTCGCGAGTCAGACCGCCCGGCCCGAGTGCGGACACGCGGCGCTTGTGCGTCACTTCGGACAGCGGGTTGGTCTGGTCCATGAACTGGCTCAACTGCGACGATCCGAAGAATTCGCGCACCGCGGCCACCGCAGGCTTGGCGTTGATCAGATCGTTGGGCATGACCGTCGAGACATCGACCGATGACATGCGCTCCTTGACCGCGCGCTCCATGCGGAGCAGCCCGACGCGATACTGATTTTCGAGCAATTCGCCGACCGACCGGACACGACGGTTGCCCAGATTGTCGATATCGTCGATTTCGCCCTTGCCGTCTTTCAGTCCGACGAGCGTTTTCACGACCGCCATGATGTCTTCGCGGCGCAATGTCGTGTGATCGTCGGGAGCGTCGAGTTCGAGACGCATGTTCAGCTTGACGCGGCCCACCGCGCTCAAGTCATAACGGTCGGCATCGAAGAATAGGCCTGCGAACAGTGCTTCGGCGGTTTCGCGCGTCGGCGGTTCGCCGGGGCGCATGACGCGGTAAATGTCGCTGAGCGCGTGATCGCGGTCTTCCGCCTTGTCGACTTTCAGCGTGTTGCGGATCCACGGGCCGGTGTTGACATGATCGATGTCGAGCAGAACGACCGATTCAATCCCCGCCTTGTCGAGTGCTTCAAGGTTTTCGGCCGACAGCTCGTCACCGGCTTCGACATAAATCTCGCCGGTGCTTTCGTTGATCAGGTCGACCGCCGAATAGCGGCCAAAGATTTCCTCGGTCGGGATCAGCAGCATTTCGAGGCCGTCCTTGGCCGCCTTCGTTGCGGCACGCGGGCTGACCTTCTGGCCGGCGGCGAACACGACTTCGCCCGATTTGGCATCGACGACGTCGTACATCGGCTTTTGCCCGCGCCAGTTTTCGCTGACATAGGGCACCTGCCACCCGCCGGGACCGCGCACATAGGTGACGGTGTTGTAGAATTCGGCGAGGATTTCTTCGGGCGTCAGGCCCAGCGCGAACAGCAATGCTGTGACCGGCAATTTGCGCTTGCGGTCGATGCGGACGTTGACGATGTCCTTGGCATCGAATTCGAAATCGAGCCATGAACCGCGGTACGGAATGACGCGCGCTGCGAACAGATATTTGCCCGACGAGTGCGTCTTGCCGCGGTCATGATCGAACAGGACGCCCGGGCTGCGGTGCATCTGCGACACGATGACGCGCTCGGTGCCGTTGATGATGAACGTGCCGTTGTGCGTCATCAGCGGCATGTCGCCCATGTAGACGTCCTGCTCCTTGATATCGAGGACGGAGCGGGTTTCGGTCTCGCTGTCGACCTCAAACACGATCAGGCGAAGGGTCACGCGCATCGGCGCGGCATAGGTGATCCCGCGCTGGCGGCATTCCTCGGTGTCGAACTTTGGATCTTCGAGCTCGTAATGGACGAAGTCGAGCTCTGCAGTGCCAGCGAAATCGCGGATCGGGAACACGCTGCGCAGCGTTTTTTCAAGGCCCGAGACGTAGCCGATCGACGCATCCGAGCGCAGGAACTGCTCATAGGATTCGCGCTGAACCTCGATCAGGTTGGGCATCGCCACGACTTCGTGGATGTTGCCGAAAACCTTGCGAATGCGCTTTGAGAAAATCGCCGGAGCCGCTTGGGTTGCCATGATGGTTCGTAGTCCTTGTGCGTCCAGGGTTTGAAACCCCACGAAAAAAAGTGCGCGCTCCCGCTGTGGGAACCGCACTGCCAGCGTATGTATACCTGTCCATAACCCCCAATGCGTCGTGCCGCGTTCCGCCGAACCGGCATGTCCCGAGGGCGGGAAGGCGACCTTGTTCGCTGGGTGGCGAGGGGCGGTCGGGATTGTCGTATGATGCGCATATAGGGGGCAGAGGCGGGGATGGGAAGGGGGTTTGTTGTTGCTAACAATTATCGATTGATGCAGTCTCCTGCTCGGGAGACTTATCATGGCAAGCAGCGTCAATCTCGGACCCAAGCTCGAAGCGACGGTCGATAATCTCGTCAAAAACGGCCGCTACGGCTCGCGGAGCGAAGTGCTGCGTGAAGGAGTGCGGCTGGTCGAGGAGAGGGAAGAGCGGCTCGCCGACTTTGATGCCGCCATCTTGCGCGGGATCGCCGACTCCGATGCGGGGCGCGTGAAGCCCGCTGAGGACGTGTTCGACCGCCTGCTCAAAAAATATGAGGCGATGGCAGCAAAGCGCGCTGCGTGATCGTCAATTTCACCGAGATGGCAGAATTTGATCTGGAAGAGATCGGTGACCGAATTTCACGCGATGATCCAATCCGGGCGGCGACCTTTGTTTATGAATTGCGTGAGCGCTGCCGGGGTCTTGCGACTTACCCGAATCGTTTCCCAAACGTCCGCCAGTATGACGGCTATGCACTGCGAAAATTGTCCGTTCACGGCTATCTGATTTTCTATGCAGTCAAAACCAACTCGATTGACATCATGCGGGTCGTCCATGGCTCGGTGGACTGGATGACCCTGTTCGATATTCCACTTGAATGAAAAAAGGCGGCTCCCTGTAAAGAGCCGCCCTTGCTATGACTTGGCAAGGCATGGGCAAAGCCCATGCCGTCCGTCGGCACGCGTGCCGCCGTCCGGCCTTGCGGGAGTCGGGGTTTAGAGCGGGATGACATTTGACTGATTCAAAGGGGATTCCCATTGGGTCATTT
>CAXTTJ010000019.1:0-39702 GCA_964247235.1 uncultured Sphingomonadaceae bacterium | reverse complement strand
GAAAAATACAAAAAAGAGAATCCCCGATTCAACCTGAACGGTTTTGGGTCTAAATAGATTTCGCGAGGGCGGCCGGATCATGGCCACCCGCAACCTCGCGTGGCCGGATGAGGCCGAAGCGGCCAGTGGCGAACAGACAGCTTGACTACAAAAGTCAGACATATAGTATGACCTCATTCAAAATGAGGATACGCGAATGATCTCTGCTGCACAATGCCGCGCCGCCCGAGCCATGCTGAATTGGAGCCAGGACGAGCTTGCGACCAACGCACAGGTTGCCCGTGCCACGATCGCCGACTTCGAGCGGCGCGAGCGCGATCCGGTGCGAAACAATATGTTTTCGATCATCAGTGCGTTTGAGGCGCGTGGGGTGACGTTCGTCGAAGAAGGCGAGCTAGGAGCCGGCGTGCGCCTGAAGCAGCCGGAGTTGGAATACACCAAATCGGTTCGGCTGCGCGGCGGTGACGTGATTATTCCAATGAAGTTTCGGGGACAAAAATTCTCGGCGGTTGTTCCGCGTGAGGTGATCGACGACCTAGACGGCGCGAACTATGCGGTGGACGAAGAGCGCGTCAAAGCCGTTGAGGTGCATTTCCCGAAGTATCTTCGCATCGCCGAACGCATGGTTCGCCGATCTGGGCATGTGCTCGGGGAACAATTGATTCTTACGTCCGACGAGATGGAAGCCTACCGCCTTGATTGCGTCGCCTAAGATTTTCTGTTCTTAGCCGTTCCTATCTGCACAAAATCGGTCGCAATAGAAAAATCGGTCGCAATAGAAATGTAGGTAGAGCCGTGGGGCGGCTGGCGCACAATCCGCCTAAGATGCTGAATAATATCAGGATTTTAAGCGTAATTGGCGGAGCGGGAGGGATTCGAACCCTCGATGGGCTTTTGACCCATACTCACTTTCCAGGCGAGCGCCTTCGACCACTCGGCCACCGCTCCGCATGTCCGGTTCCGATCATGTGCCGCCGCGCGGCGGGCGTGACTCGGGTCGGCAATCAAAAACGCCTGGAAGCGTGCGACCTAGACTCGCGCGGGCCGATGCGCAAGGTGGCGGGCAAGAGCGCGCGTCTTATGCGCACTGCCACGGCAGTGAAAAAAGAGCGGAAGTTCACACTACGTCCCCCTGTAATGTGTGAACTTCGGGATGCGTTCGACCACGCCGGGGCTTGCAATCAGGATGGACGGTTTGAAAGAGCCAGATGAGACGATAGAACCTGACCTGTTTAGGCCGAAGCAATCTTGTGCTCCTGCGAAAGCAGGAGCGTTGGACGTTTGAGCATTGCTCTCAATCTCCAAGGCTCCTGCTTTCGCAGGAGCACAGGATTAACTTAAAACCGAGTCTGCTCTAGCGGGTGATATTCGTGTAGGACAGCGGTATTTTTCTCTGTTCCGTTCGTCTGGTGCGGGTCGTAATGACGGGGTTGGTTGCGTCAAATGCGGCGACCTATTAGGCGCTCCCCACGATGGATTATGTGAGCACGAGGGGGAGCGCGCCGACGCTCGGGTTTGAGGATGTGACGCTGGCGGGGCTGGCGCGCGACGGCGGGCTGTATGTGCCGCGCGTGTGGCCGACGCTGAGCCGTGACGTGATCGCGGGACTGGCGGGCAAATCCTATGTCGAGACCGCAGTCACGGTGATGATGCCGTTCGTCGGTGATGCGCTGTCCGAGGAGGATCTGCGGACGCTGTGCACACAGGCATATGGCCGCTTTGCCCATGATGCCGTGACGCCGCTGGTCCAGCTTGATGCGCGGCAATGGTTGCTGGAGTTGTTCCACGGGCCGACGCTGGCGTTCAAGGATGTGGCGTTGCAGTTGCTCGGACTGCTGTTCGAGCGTTTCCTGAGCCAGCGTGACACGCATCTGACTGTGGTCGGCGCGACGTCGGGCGATACGGGATCGGCGGCGATCGATGCACTGGCGGGGCGCGCAAAGGTCGACGTGTTCATGCTCCACCCGGCGGCGCGGGTGTCCGACGTGCAGCGGCGGCAGATGACGACGGTGCTGGCGCCCAACATCCATAATATCGCAATCGACGGCGATTTCGATGATGCGCAAAGGATCGTCAAAGCGATGTTCGCCGATGCGCAGACCATGGCGCGGGTCAAATTGTCGGCGGTGAATTCGATCAACTGGGCGCGGTTGATGGCGCAGGTGGTCTATTATTTCTATGCCGCGGTACGGCTGGGTGCGCCCGGCCGGCCGGTGGCGTTCAGTGTGCCGACGGGCAATTTCGGTGATGTGTTTGCGGGGTTCGTGGCGGCGAAAATGGGATTGCCGGTCGTGCGGCTGATCGTCGCGACCAACGTCAACGATATTCTTTACCGGGCCCTGTCGCGCGGGGATTATAGTTGCGGTGTCGTCACGCCGACCGCGACGCCGAGCATGGATATTCAGGTGTCATCAAATTTCGAGCGCCTGCTGTTCGATCTGAGCGGGGGTGACGGGGCGGCGACGGCTGCGCAGATGGCGGGGTTCGAAGCGTCGAAAGCGATGATGCTGACCAATGCCCAATCTGCTGGTGCGGCGGAATTATTTACCAGCGCGCGAGTCGATGGGGATGACATGGCGATGGCGATGCGCTGGGCGCATGACAATGCCGGGCACATAATCGACCCGCATACGGCGATTGGCCTGGCCGCGGCGCGCACGGCGGATTTGCCAGCTGATGTGCCGGTGGTGACGCTGGCGACGGCGCATCCGGCAAAGTTCCGCGATGCCGTGGAACGCGCAACGGGGGTGCGGCCGACATTGCCGATGCGGTTGTCGGGATTGTTCGACCGCGAAGAACGCTATGACAGCCTGCCCGCGACGCTGGCGGCGGTGCGGGGGTATGTGCTGGACCGCTCGCTATGACTCCCTCCCTGAGAGGGAGGGGATTTAGATGAACCTTGTCACCCTGACCGGCGAACCCTGGGCGGATTATGGCCTGATCGACTGTGGTCATGGCCGCAAGTTCGAACATTATGGCTCCTATAAATTCATCCGCCCCGAACCGCAGGCGATGTGGGCACCCGCGCTGGAAACGTGGGAGGCCGATGGCGCGTTCGTGCCCGGACCGGATGAGGATGGCGGCGGGCGCTGGGAATTTATGCGCGATGTCCCCAAAGCGGGCTGGCCGCTGACATGGGACGGCCTGACATTTACGGCGCAGACGACCCCGTTTCGTCACCTCGGGTTTTTTCCCGACATGATGCCGGTGTGGGACTGGGCAAGGGCGCAGCTGCCGGTGCCGTCCGAATGCCTGAACCTGTTCGGCTATACCGGCGTCGGATCGCTGGCGCTGGCCAGTGCGGGAGCGTCCGTGGTGCATGTCGATGCGTCGAAGAAATCGGTCGAGGCGGCAAAGGCGAATGCGGTGCTGTCGGGCATGGCGGACAAGCCGATCCGCTGGCTGACCGACGATGCGGCAAAGTTCACCGCGCGCGAAGTGCGGCGCGGGCGGCGGTATGACGGGATCATCCTCGACCCGCCCAAATATGGCCGCGGGCCCGAAGGCGAGGTCTGGCGGCTTGAGGCGGATCTGAGCAGTCTGGTTGCGAACTGCCGCGCGCTGGTCGACGCGCGGTCGTCGTTCGTGTTCCTGACGGTTTATGCGATCCGGATGTCGGCGCTGGCAATTGGCGAGCTGATGCGCCAGGCGTTCGGGGATTTGCCGGGGCGGGTCGAGTGTGGCGAGCTGGCCGTGCGCGAGGATGCGCGCAGGCTGGCGCTGCCGACTGCGATCTGGGCGCGCTGGTCTATTCGCGCAGACCCCTGAGCGCGGCGCCTGTGGCGAAGGGCGCAATCGCGACGAGGAGCAGCGACGCCGCCGCGAGGAGTTTCAGGCCGCCGACCCCTGACGGACCAAGGCTGCCCGCGCCGAAAATGAGAATCGGGATGGCGAGCGGGAGCATGAGCAGGCCCGTGAGCGCAGAGGCACCGCGCAGGCCGCTGGTCAGGCTGGCGATCATCACGCCGAGCGCGGCAAGGCCCGGCGTGCCGAGCGCAAGACCGGTTTCGACAGTGCGCAACGTCGCGCCATCAAGGCGCAGCAGGGCCGCCGCCGGAACGCAGGCGATCATCAGCGCGGGACCAAAGCCGAGCCAGTGGGCAATGATCTTTGCAATGGCGATCATTTCATCGGATATGCCGCGCACCGCGAGCTGATCGAGGACACCGTTTTCGACGTCGGGTGCGATCAGGCGGTCGACAGGAAGAAGTGCGGCGAGCAGCGCTGCGACCCACAGCACACCACCGCCGGTTTTGGCGAGAAGCGGGCCATCGGGCCCGACAGCGAAGGGAAAGAGTGTTGCCACCAGCAGGAAAAATGCAACCGGCAAAGTGATCCCGCCGCTGCGAACCGCGCGCGCCAGATCGCGCCAGATGAGTTGCGTCATCATCCCAGCGCCAACGTCTGCGCGCCATCGATGGCAATGGGCTGATGCGAGGCGATGACGACGATGCCACCCTGCATCCGGTGAACCGCGATCAGCCCTTCGAGCATGGCGATCGAATCAATGTCGAGGCCATTGGCAGGTTCGTCGAGCAACCATATTTCCGCGCGCGCCGCCAGCGTCCGTGCGAGTGTCGCGCGGCGGCGTTGCCCGGTCGAAAGCATCCGCACCGGGACCCGCGCCAGATGATCGAGACCGACCGAGCCGAGCACCGGCATTGTTTTTGACCCGTCGATCCGCGCCCAGAAATCGAGCGCATCATACAGCGGCAGCATGGGATCGAGCGCGGGATGTTCATCGGCCAGCGCCACCTGTCCTTCGCATCTTACGGTGCCCTGTGCTGCGACCAGCAGTCCGGCGGCAAGGCGCAGCAGGCTTGATTTGCCCACGCCATTGGCACCCGAGACAAGCAGCGCGTCGCCGCCGCGCAGCACAAAGGATATGTCACCGAACAGAAAGCGTCGCCCGCGCACGCAGGTGACATTTTCGAACGCCAGATATTGACCGCTCCCCGTCATGGCTGCGACATAGACGCGGACGTGCGGAGAGGCAAAAGATGATCGAACAGCTTGACGAAGACCAACGTGCCGCCGCACTCGATGCGCTTGGCAAATGGGCGTATGACGACGCACGCGGCGCCATCACGCGCGGATTTGTCTTTGCCGATTTCGTCGACGCCTTCGGGTTCATGACGCGTGTGGCGATATTGGCGGAAAAGGCGGATCATCATCCCGAATGGTCGAATGTCTATGCACGCGTCGACGTGCTGCTGACGACGCATGATGCGGGCGGATTGTCGGCACGCGATGTCGCGCTGGCAAAGGCGATCGATGCGCTGGTCGACTGATCGTCAGGGAACGAGAATCGTGTCGCGCGCAACGGGCGCGGTATCGGGAAAATCCGTGGTATAATGCAGGCCGCGGCTTTCGTGCCGCGACAAGGCGCTGCGCACGATCAGGTCAGCGACTTCGACCAGATTGCGCAGTTCGATCAGGTCGGGCGTGACACGGAAGTTGCCGTAATATTCGCCGACTTCGCGCCGCAACAGGGCAATCCGGTGCGCGGCCCGTTCAAGACGCTTTGTCGTGCGGACGATACCGACGAAATTCCACATGAATTGCCGGATTTCGCGCCAGCATTGCTGTATCACGACTTCCTCGTCGCTGTCGGTGACGCGGCTTTCGTCCCATGGCTGGATCGACGGGGGCAGGGGTAGCGTGTCCCAGCTTGCCGCAATGTCGCGCGCACAGGCCGCACCATATACAAGGCATTCGAGCAGCGAGTTCGACGCGAGCCGGTTCGCGCCGTGGAGGCCGGATTGCGTAACTTCGCCAGCGGCATAAAGGCCCGGTGCGTCGGTGCGTCCGTGACGGTCGACGAGGACGCCGCCGCAGGTATAATGCTGCGCCGGGACGATCGGGATCGGCTCCTTTGTCATGTCGATGCCGAGACCCATCAGCTTTTCACAGATGTTGGGGAAATGTGCGCGCACGAAGTCGGCGGGCTTGTGACTGATGTCGAGGTGGACATAGTCGAGGCCCAGCCGCTTGATTTCATGGTCGATGGCGCGGGCCACGATGTCGCGCGGGGCAAGCTCTTCGCGCGCATCGAAGCGCGGCATGAAGCGTTCGCCGGTCGTCGGGATTTTCAGCTGCCCCCCTTCGCCACGGACGGCTTCGGTGATCAGGAAATTCTTGACCTCGCGGTTGTACAGACAGGTCGGATGGAACTGCATGAATTCCATGTTCGAAATGCGGCATCCGGCACGCCATGCCATGGCAATGCCGTCGCCGGTCGCGCCGCGCGGTGCGGTGGAATAAAGATAGGTGCGCCCCGCACCGCCGGTCGCCAGCACCGTCGCGCGCGCCGTGTAGGTTTCGACCTGTCCGCTTTTGCGGTTGAGCGCATAGACGCCGTGGATGCGCCCGCTGGTGGAAAAATGCAGCTGGTGGCGGCCCAGAATGAGATCGATCGCGACCAGATCGGGAATAAGCGTGATGTTGGCATGGTCCTGCGCTGCTTTTTCAAGCGCGACCTGCACCGCCCAGCCGGTCGCGTCGGCGACATGGACGATGCGCCGGTGGCTATGCCCGCCTTCGCGCGTCAGGTGCCAGCGCTCATTGCCGTCACCGACATTGAAGGGAACACCGAGTGCGGCGAGGTGTTCGATGGCGGCGGGCGCGCTTTCGATCACGAATTCGACCACGCCGCGGTCGTTGAGACCTGCGCCTGCGACCATCGTGTCTTCGATATGGCTTTCAAACGTGTCGCCAGGTTCGAGCACGGCGGCAATCCCGCCCTGTGCCCAGCCCGTGGCGCCGTCGGACAGCGCCCCCTTGGCAAGGACGGCGACCTTGAACCGGTCCGCCAGATTGAGCGCCGCCGTCAGCCCCGCCGCGCCCGACCCGATGATGAGGACGTCATAAGGCTCAGCCACTGGCATTGGCCCGCGTCAGATTCAAAAAGACATGTTCAAGGTCAGCCTCGCGCGTCGAGACATCGACAATGCCGAGGCCCGCATCGGTCACCGCCGACAGGACGTCGCCGGCATTGGCATGGGCTTTGGCATAAGTGATCGCCAAAACGCGCTCGCCCTTCAGTACGATGTCTTGAAATACCGGCGAGGCGGGCGGGGTGGACAGATCACGATCGACCGTCACTTCGACGACTTTTTCCTGAGCCATGCCGACAAGTTCGCGCGTCGGCTTGTTCGCGATCAGCTGGCCGTGATTGATGATCGCGATGCGGTCGCACAGCGCTTCGGCTTCTTCGAGATAATGGGTGGTCAGGACAATCGTTACGCCACGCGCGTTCAGTTCGCGGACATAATCCCACAGCTGCTGACGCAATTCGATGTCGACGCCTGCGGTGGGTTCGTCGAGGACAAGGACGGGGGGCGAATGGACCATGGCCTTTGCCACCAGCAGCCGTCGTTTCATGCCCCCCGACAGCGAGCGCGAATAGGCATTGGCCTTGTCATCCAGCCGCACCGCGCGAAGCAGGTCCATCGAACGCCGGTCTTTTCGGGCGACGCCGTAAAGCCCTGCCTGCATTTCCAGCGCCTCGAACGGCGTGAAAAAGGGATCGAACAGGATTTCCTGCGGGACGATGCCGATCGACGCCTTGGCATTGCGGGGATGCGCGTCGATGTCAAAACCCCAGATGCGCGCACTGCCGCCGGTTTTTCTGACCATGCCCGACAAGATGTTGATGATCGTCGACTTGCCGGCACCGTTGGGGCCGAGCAGGCCAAATATCTGGCCGCGCGGGACATCGAAAGTCACACCGTTCAGCGCCTGTTTTCCACCGGCATAGATTTTCTGAAGAGTGTCGATCTCGATCGCGGCATCAGTCATCGCCCGGCCTTAGCCTCTGGTCCTTCCTGACGCCAAGGTTAAAGTCTGACCGCCGCGTTAACCAAAGCTGTTTATGACGGTTTAGTGGCGCGTCTCATAAAGCCGCGCTGTGGGGACCAGATTGATGCATAAAAACAGCGGCTTTGCCGTGGGGGCAGTGCTGTGCGCACTGATGGGGACACCGGCGGCGGCAGCGCCGGGCAGCGCGACGTCAAAGGCGATCGTCCTGCAACCCTTGTCGTTTTTTCTCGTGCAGGACCTGCACATGGGCGACATCATTCCGGGGGCTGCGGGCGGCACTGTTCGCCTGCTTCCGACGGGCACGCGCACCTCTACGGGAAGCATCGTGCTGTCGGGATCGTCGCATCAGCCGGCGCGTTTTGCCGGACTGGGAACGCCCAATGAGCAGATTTCGATCACCATTTCGGCAAATTCGATTCCGCTGACGGGGCCGGGCGCGCCGATGACGCTGTCATTGTTCGAGATCGGATCGAGTCCGACCGTGATATTGTCGACAAATCCGTCCTATTTCCGGATCAGTTCGGCGCTTGGGAATTATAATTTTCCGGTGGGCGCAACCCTGACCGTTGGCGCAAACCAGACGCCGGGGACTTATGCCGGGACGTTTTCGCTGACGCTGAATTATCTGTAGTCCAGCCACCTGCTGGACGACCGGACAGCGGATTGCTAAGCGCGATGCATGATCCTTCCCCCCGAAATCTTTCGTGTCAGCACTCCGCGCGTGGCCTGCGACGGGTCGGGCGATGTCCCTGCGGCGCTGGGGCATCCGCGCGTCTGGCTTGAAATCGATGAGCGTGGCCATGTCGACTGCGGCTATTGCGACCGACGGTTTGTCCTGATCGGCAGCGTTGCCGACAGGGATGAAACAAGCGCCTGACACCCCTATATCCCATGTCATGACCGTATCAGACCCCCGCAGCCTGCTGTACCGCACGCTTGACCCCGCAACGGCGGAACGACTGACGCGCGATGCGCTTTGCGCGTGCGACGATGGCGAACTTTACCTGCAACACCGTGTGACCGAAAGTTTCGGATTCGACGATGGCCGCATGAAAACCGCCGATTACGGCACCGACAGCGGCTTTGGCCTGCGCGGTGTCAGTGGTGAAATGACCGGTTTCGCTCATGCCGATGACATTAGTGAAGCGGCGATCCGGCGCGCATCGGACACATTGCGTCTGCTCGACCCCTCAAAAGCGGCACCCGCACCGCCGCCGCGCGGAAACAATCGTCATCTTTACACGGCAACGGACCCGCTGAGCGAAGTCCGTTTCGAGGACAAAGTGGCATTGTGCCAGAAGATCGACGCTGCTGCGCGTGCCCGCGACCCGCGGGTGGCGCAGGTTTCGGTGTCATTGTCGGGAAGCTGGAGCGTGATCGACATCATTCGCGCAGACGGCTTTGTCGCCAGCGACATTCGCCCGCTCGTCCGGCTCAATGTCAATATTGTGGTCAGGGACGCCAGCGGTCGCCGCGAAAACGGCACGTTCGGCATGGGCGGACGGTATCTTTACGACACGCTGTTCGACGAGGCGACGTGGAGTCGTGCCGTCGATGAATCCTTGCGGCAGGCGCTGGTCAATCTGGAGTCAGTGGCGGCACCGGCGGGTGAGATGACAGTGCTGCTCGGTCCCGGATGGCCGGGGATATTGCTGCACGAAGCGATCGGTCACGGACTGGAAGGTGATTTCAACCGCAAGAAAACGTCAGCGTTTTCAGGGCGCATCGGCTCCCGCGTCGGGGCGCCCGGCGTGACCGTGGTGGACGATGGCGGCATCGAGAACCGGCGCGGATCGCTGAGCATTGACGACGAAGGCACGCCGACACAGGAAAATATCCTGATCGAGGACGGCATCCTCAAAGGCTATATGCAAGACCGCCTCAATGCCCGTCTGATGGGTGTCGCTGCAACCGGCAACGGGCGGCGCGAGAGTTATGCGCATGCGCCGATGCCACGCATGACCAACACCTTCATGCGCGGTGGCACCGATGACCCGGGCGAGCTGCTTTCTCGCGTCAAGACCGGTGTTTTCGCCAGGAATTTCGGCGGCGGACAGGTCGACATCGTGTCGGGCAAGTTCGTGTTCAGCTGTACCGAGGCGTATCGCATCGAAAACGGCCGTCTGGGCGTGCCGATCAAGGGCGCGACGCTGATCGGCGATGGCCCGAGCGTGCTGACCAAAGTGCGTGGCATCGGCAATGACATGGCCCTTGACGAAGGGGTCGGCATGTGCGGCAAGGGCGGGCAGTCCGTGCCCGCTGGCGTGGGACAGCCGACACTGCTGATCGACGGGCTGACGGTCGGCGGGACGGCGGCTTAGCGCGGCTCTCAGTCTCCAATGCTCCTGCCTTCGCAGGAGCACAGGATTCACTTAAAATCGATCGTGCTCTCAACCGTCGTAATCGGCGCCCAGATTCTGGTTGCGGGGCGGGGCGGCGGCAGTGAGGCGCAGCGCCTCTGCCGACTGGCTGAGCGAGCCCATTTCGTCGACGACGTCGTCATCGTCGATCTGCACCCGCTGCATGTTGGCAATGACCGCTTCACGCAAATCTTCGGGAATGACGGTTTCATCGGCGATTTCACGCAGCGCGACGACCGGATTCTTGTCGCGGTCGCGATCAATCGTCAGTTCGGCACCCCCCGAAATCTGCCGTGCACGCTGTGCCGCGATCAACACCAGATCGAACCGGTTGGGGATTTTGTCGACACAATCTTCGACCGTTACGCGCGCCATGAAACGCTTCCTTCAAAACTTGCCACGATGGGGATGGGAGCCAGTAGCAACCACTGCTTGCAAAAGCAACATCGCCGCGCAATGGCAGGCAAATGGCCCAGTCGTTTCGTGTTGACGGCAATCAGCTCGCGCTGCTGACCGGCGGGCCCGAACGACTTGACGCGCTCGTCATGCTGATCGATGACGCGCGGACGAGCCTGAAACTCTTATATTATATCTATGCCGATGATGCCGCGGGACAGCGTGTTCACAAGGCCCTGCTGGCAGCGGCGGCGCGCGGGATCAGGGTTGCGCTGATCGTCGACGGATTCGGGAGCGAGGCCGCGGCGCAGCATCGATTCTTCGAACCGCTCAAAGCGGCGGGCATTGATATCTGTGCCTTTCACCCGCGCTGGGGACGTCGCTATCTGCTTCGCAATCATCAAAAGATGGCGGTTGCCGACGATCAGCGTGCGATTGTCGGCGGGTTCAACGTCGCCACGGATTATTTCACGGCCAGCGGAGAAACGGCGTGGCGCGACCTGGGCTTGCGCGTGGACGGCGAAGCGGCGACCCGGCTGTCCGGATATTTCGATGCGCTGCAACGCTGGACCCAGCGGCCACAGGCGCGGATGCGTGATTTGCGCCGGGCGCTGCGCGACTGGAGCAATCCGGAGGGCAATACCCGCTGGCTGCTGGGGGGACCGGTGCGGCGCCTTTCCCCATGGGCACGGAGTCTGCGTGACGACATGCGCGTCGCCACGAACCTGTCGATGATCGCGGCCTATTTTGCGCCCAATCCGGCCATGCTGCAGCGGCTCGACGCCATCGGACAGCGCGGGTCGGCGCGGGTCCTGACGGCATCGAAGACCGACAATGGCGCGACGATCGGCGCGGCGCGGTTCACTTATCCCGGGCTGCTGCGAAAGGGCGTGCGGATTTTCGAATATGCGCCGTCGCGGTTGCACACCAAGCTGATCCTGCTCGATGATCTGGTCTATATCGGCAGCGCGAATTTCGACATGCGCAGCCTGTTCCTGAACCTTGAGATCATGCTGCGTATCGACGATGCGGCGTTTGCCGCGCATGTCCGTGCGTATATCGACGGTGAAATCGCGGCATCGGCGGAACAGCGGCTGTGCGATTATACCGGATGGCGGACATGGACGGTGAAGGCAAAACGGGCGATCTGTTATTTTCTGGTCGCTGTCATGGATTATAATGTGTCGCGCCGACTTAACTTCGGGGCGCCCTGACGTCGTCTTTCCACGCCCAGAAAAGATGCGACGGCAGGATATTCCAGACTTCGAAATCATGGTCGATCCGCGCAAAATAAGGGGCCATGAAATCGCGGCTCTTGCGGTTGAACTGATACACCAGAAATCCGCCACCGGGCCGCAGGACATTGTGCGTTGCCGCAGCGATCGCAGCACCCACGCCACTCGGCAAGGTGGAAAACGGCAATCCTGACAGCACATAATCCGCCTGCGCATAGCCGGCGTCGGCGACGATCCTTTCGACATCGGCCGCCGAACCGAGGACAGCGCGGAACCGCTGATCAGTGATCGTCTCGTTCAGATAGGCGATGAAATCGGGATTGGTATCGATGACGAGCAATGTCGCATCGGATGGCAATTGTGCCAATATGGGGCGGCAGAAGGTCCCGACGCCGGGACCATATTCGATGAACAGCCGGGTCTTTGCCCAGTCGACCCGGCCCAACATGCGGGCGATAAGCCGTGTCGATGACGGAATGACCGATCCGACCATCACCGGATGCTTCAGGAAACCGGTAAAGAACATTCCCCACGGGGTGCGCGGAAAGCGCAGGGTGAAACGGGCACGTTTGAGCGGCTTTGCCGTGGCGATGGTCATTTGTGTCCTTTGGATTACACGATCAGGGGCGTGCGTTCGCAAATATGTCATCGAACTGCAAGCGATGTGCTGTGGTCCGCTGGTTGCGGGTCGTCGTTCCCGACGCTACCATGTGCGGCAAGTGCCGTAACGACATGAGGCGTGCGGTGAGTGTGAGACAGTGATGGCGGCCTTTTCAGCACCCGCGCCGCGCGACATGCGTGGCCCCTATCGCCGGACATATGCCGCGCTGGACCTTGGCACGAACAATTGCCGTCTGCTGATTGCGCGTGCCGGGCAGGGAAATTCATTCACGATCGTCGATGCGTTTTCACGGATCGTCCGGCTTGGCGAAGGCCTTGGCGCGAGCGGGCGGATCAGCGATGCGGCAATCGAACGCGCGATTGCCGCGCTCAAAATCTGTTCGGACAAGCTGGTGCGGCGTGGTGTCCATCTGTCACGCGCCGTCGCGACCGAGGCGTGTCGCCGTGCAAGCAATGGCCCCGATTTCGTCGCGCGGGTTTATCGTGAAACAGGCATCGTCCTCGACATTATCGATCCCGGCGAAGAGGCGCGGCTGGCAGCGGGCGGGTGTCACCTCATGCTCGAACCCGGCGACGGCCCGGCGCTGATCTTTGACATCGGCGGAGGCTCGACCGAACTTGTCCGTGTCGAGACGATCGGCGATGACCTGCGCATCATCGACTGGACGAGCATCCCGTGGGGCGTGGTGTCGATGTCCGAATCCGAACCGCATGGTGATCCCGATCTGGCGGTCCGCCTGTCGGCGTATGACCGGATGCGCGCGCGCGCCGCCGAGGCGATGGCCGATTTTGTCGATCATGCCCATGTCGCCAACGGCGCGCCGTTAAGGTTGCTGGGCACAAGTGGCACAGTGACGACATTGGGCAGCGTGCATCTGGGCCTGACGCGCTATGCCCGCGACCTGGTCGATGGTCTGCGCCTGACCGCCACGGAATGCCGGGAGATCAGCCGCCGCCTTGCCGGCATGACCATGGACGACCGTGCGCAGGTCGCGTGCATCGGCCGCGAGCGCGCCGACCTGGTGGTCGCCGGGTGCGCGATTCTCGAAGCGATCCTTGACCTGTGGCCCGCCCCGCGCGTCGGCGTGGCGGATCGTGGCATCCGCGAAGGCATATTGCGCACGTTGATGGCGAACGAACGATGACAGCTTTGTTGTGAGCCGGGGCGGATCGGGCGGGCGGACCCGCGTCAAAACCGCGCGCGGCCGGACGACATCATCGAACCGCTGGCTCGAACGCCAGCTGAATGATCCCTATGTCAAACGCGCGCATGCCGAAGGGTTTCGCAGCCGTGCCGCCTATAAGCTGATCGAACTTGACGAGCGGTTCAAGTTTCTGCGCGGCGTGCGCGCGGTCATCGATCTTGGCATTGCGCCGGGGGGATGGGCACAGGTGGTGCGCAAGCAATGCCCGAAGGCGCGGGTTGTCGGTATCGACCTGCTGGCGGTCGATCCGATTCCGGGTGTCGAGATTGTCCAGATGGACTTTACAGATGATGGCGCGCCTGCGTGGCTCATGACCGCGCTGGGCGGTCCGGCCGATCTTGTCCTGTCCGACATGGCCGCCAATACAGTGGGCCATGCGCAGACCGATCACCTGCGGACGATGGGCCTTGTCGAACAGGCTGTCGCCTTTGCCTGCGATGTCCTGATGCCCGGCGGCACGTTTGTCGCGAAATCACTGGCGGGTGGCGCGGACAGCGATCTCGTCGCCGAGCTGAAACGCAATTTCGCATCGGTCAAACATGCCAAGCCCCCGGCCAGCCGCAAGGGATCATCCGAATGGTATGTCGTGGCGCAGGGGTTCAAGGGCCCTATTGCCCCGTAATCGCCGCAAATCGTGACCGGAAAGCGGCAAGCTCGCCACCGCTCAGCAGCGACTGTGTCGCAAAACTGACGCTGGCGGGGTCGACGGGTGTGCCGTTCCGGTACACTTCGAAATGAAGATGTGCGCCGGTCGACAGGCCGGTCGACCCGACATAGCCGATCACCTGCCCCTGAGACACGCGCGCGCCGGGTGCTACGGCAATCCGGCTCATATGCGCATAGCCGGTGCCCAGACCGCCGGCATGTGTCAGCTTCACCATGTTGCCATGTCCGCCGTGCCAGCCGGCAAAGTTGACGATGCCGTCAGTCACGGCATGAATGGGCGTGCCGTATGCCGCACCATAATCAGTGCCCTGATGCATGCGCGAATAGCCAAGCAGGGGATGCATCCGCCAGCCAAAGCCACTGGTTTTATGCGCGCCGTTGACGGGCATGGAAAAGCCGGGTCGTTTCGCGCCGACACCGGCCGCATCATACCATTCGGTCCGGCCGTCGATTGTCCATTCGATCATACGCGTGGCGCGATTGCCCTGCGTCAGGCCGACATAAAGCAATTTGCCGAAGCGCACGTCGCCGGTGGCAGCGCGGTCACGTTCCATGATCATGTCGAACCGTGCGTCGGCATCGAGATTGTCCATCGAAACCTTTGGCGCGATGGCGCGGATATATTGCTGTGCAATCGAGGCGGGCGCGCCTCCGGCCGTCGCGGCCATGAAAATGCCGCTGCCGACCGTGCCCGACACGCGCAGGGGCGTAGAGTCGATGGCAATCGCCTGACGCTGCATGGTCAGGACACCGTTGCGGCGTGAAAAGCTGACCCGCATGTCGAACCGTGCGCGAAACGCCAGGGCATCGAGCGGGCGTGCGACCGTCCGGTTCAGGCGGCGACCGAGCGTGATCGCCAGTGCGGTGCCGGGGGCAATCTCGCCGGGATCGACGACGTCGCTGGTCAGACCGGAGATGACTTGCGCCTCTGCCTTGCCGACACCGGCGCGTTCGAGCGCGCGGGCAAGGCCGTCACCCTGTCCGATCGACGCCGAAAGGTCGAGCGTGGGGCGTTCGGGCGTTCCGGTCAGCGCCTGAACAGCGTCCGTCGCGCCCATGTGCCGTCCGCTGTCGCCGCCCCATGCGAGCGGTGCGATCGACTGTGCGCGCGCTTCGTCATAATCGGCAGCGGGCATCGGCGCAGGAACCGCAGCGGGGAGCGGCCGCAATCCGGGCGAGAGACCCCATGTCGTCACACAGAGCGCCGCACAGGTGGCAAGCCCGCGCCACCATGTCCGGGTGCCAATTTCGGCACCGAGATCGGGTGCGAAGTCAATCGACTCAAAGCGGTGTGATTTGGAAACAGCGTCTGCACGACCGAATGCCGGACCCTTTGCGGGTATGGCATTGTCAAGCGAAAGCACTGCCGTGCCGCCACCGAAGCCGATCCCCCCGTCGTTCCGATAATACAAGGCATGTGCCCTTTGTCGTTTGCAACCCGCTTGGCCGATGCCGCGCAGTGACAGACCTGTGGACGAATTTCGTTAATGTCAAACTAACCCGGCGCGATTCGGGCGTGATTGCGGTGGATCGCCCGTGCCCGGAGACCGGTTGACTTGGCGCTTGCATCATGGCGCCCGACCGCCAATCTAGGGCCGATGAGCAGGCGTGATTCCCCGGCGGTGAAAGCCGTGCTCGGTCCCACCAACACCGGCAAGACGCATCTTGCGATCGAGCGGCTGTGCGGCCATGCGAGCGGCATGATCGGCTTTCCGCTGCGCCTGCTCGCGCGGGAAGTCTATGACCGGGTCGTGGCGATCAAGGGGCCAAAGCATGTCGGCCTGATCACGGGCGAGGAAAAGATCATGCCGCCCGGCGCGCGCTGGCTGCTCTGTACGGCGGAATCGATGCCGCGCGACCGCGATGTCGCTTTTGCCGCACTCGACGAAGCGCAACTGGGCGCCGATCCCGAACGCGGCCATATCTTTACCGACCGGATGCTGACTGTGCGCGGGCGCGAGGAAACGATGATCCTCGGTTCCGAAAGCCTGCGCCCGATGGTCCGCGCGCTGATCCCCGATGCCGAAATCATCAGGCGGCCGCGATTTTCGACACTGAGCTATGCCGGTGCCAGGAAGCTTTCGCGCCTGCCCAAACGCACCGCCATCGTCGCGTTCAGTGCCGAGGAAGTCTATGCCGTGGCCGAAATGCTGCGCCGCGCGCGGGGTGGCGCGGCAGTGGTGACGGGCGCGCTCAGCCCCCGCACCCGCAACGCCCAGGTGGCAATGTATCAGGCAGGTGAGGTCGATTATCTTGTCGCCACCGACGCCATTGGCATGGGGCTGAACATGGATGTCACACATGTCGCCTTTGCAAGCCTCAACAAGTTTGACGGGCGGCGGCAGCGACGGCTGACGATTGCCGAAATGGCGCAGATCGCGGGCCGCGCGGGGCGGCATCAGAATGACGGCACCTTCGGCAGCCTTGGCGCAGAGGACGGCCCTGCTGCTTTTCGTCCCGAAGAGATCGAGGCGATCGAGCAGCATCGCTTTCCCGCGCTCGATCATCTTTACTGGCGCGACGGCGATCCTGATTTGTCGGGGATCGACGCGCTGATCGCGTCGCTTGACGTCAGGCCGCCCGAACGCGTGCTGCGCGCTGCACCCGAAGCCATTGATGTCGCGGTTCTCAAGCGCGTGTCCGAAGACCCGATTGTCCGTGACCGGGCCCGGCACCCGGCCATGGTCGCGCGGTTGTGGGCCGCCTGTGGCCTGCCCGATTTCCGCAAGGTCGGTCCGGATCATCATGCGCGGACAGTGGGACGCATTTTTCGTCACCTCAGCGAAGGCAATGGCCATATCCCGGCGCCCTGGTTTGCAGATGAAATCGCGCGGCTTGACCGGGTGGAGGGCGATATCGCGACAATTGGCGGCAGGATCGCCGCGATCAGGACATGGTCCTATATTGCCCAGCGGTCCGACTGGCTTGCAGAGCCGGCGCAATGGGCGGCGCGCGCGCAGGCGCTCGAAGAAAAGCTGTCCGACGCGCTGCACGCCCGCCTGACCGAGCGTTTCGTCGACCGGCGCACGACAGTGCTGATGCGCGCGCTGGGCAATGATCCGGCGTTGCTCGACGTCGTCGTCAGCGATGATGGGATCGTCCGTGTCGAAGACGAAATGATCGGTCGCCTCGACGGATTTGCGTTCACGGTCGATCCTGCGGCGCGGACCGGCGACCGCAAACGCCTGCTCGCTGCGGCAGAGCGCCGCCTGCCAAGGGAACGCGCGCGCCGCGCCGCCGCGCTGATCGCCGCACCCGACGGGGCGTTTGCGCTCGATCCGGTGGCGATGGCCATCCGATGGGACGGGCATGTTGTTGCGCGCCTGTCTGCGGGGCGTACGCTGATCGATCCGCGTATCCGTCCTGATGCCGCGCTCGACATGCTGAATGCCGCCGACCGCGATCAGGTGCTCGTGCGCCTCGACGCGTGGCTTGCGGCGACGATGGCCCGTCCGCTCGCGCCGCTGATCGCGATGACGGCAGCGGCGACCGATCTGTTCACGCCGGCCCGGGTTCGCGCGCTGTTTGCACCGCTGGCCGCAAATGGCGGATTTGTGGCGCGCAGCACGGTCGACGCCGGGCTGGCGATCCTTGATGCCGACGACCGGCGCCTGTTGCGACAGGCGGGACTGACCGTCGGCACGCTCGACCTGTTTGATCCCCGGCTTTTGAAGCCCGATGCCTTGCAGCTGATCGCGATCCTTGCTGCGGCCCGGACCATGTCGCCATCGCCCGCACTTCCCCCGCCCGGAACAACGGTCACGACGATGAGCGGTGTGCTCCCCGGATATCGCGCCTTTGGTGACAGGCAGGTGCGCATCGACCTTGTCGAGCGTGTGGCCCGCGCAATGCACAATGCGCGCAAAGCTCGCGCCGCCGTCGTCCCCGATCCCGCGCTCGCCATATCCTTTGGCATCGACATGGTGACCTTTGCTGCGATTCTGCGCGCCTGCGGATTTCGTCCCGGATCACAGGGCCAGTGGACGTGGCACAGCCGCCCGCGGTCCCGCCCCGAACCTGCAAAACCGGTGTCCGCAGCCTTTGCTGCCCTGTCAGGCTGGCGCGCAGGCGGTTGACGGCACCGCCGCGCAATCCTAACGATTCGCCTGAACCGAACCGGGGAGCCACGAAGCAAAATGACTTATGTCGTCACCGAAGCCTGCATCAAGTGCAAGTATATGGACTGTGTCGAAGTGTGCCCGGTCGATTGTTTCTACGAAGGCGAGAACATGCTTGTCATCAACCCCAGCGAATGCATCGATTGCGGCGTGTGCGAACCCGAATGCCCTGCGGAAGCGATCCTGCCTGACACCGAAAGCGGTCAGGAACAATGGCTGGAACTGAACAACACATTTTCATCGCAATGGCCCAATATCACGCGCAGCCGCGAAGCCCCGGCCGATGCCGAAGAGCATAAGGGCATGCCGGGCAAGTTCGAAAAATTCTTCTCGGCAGAACCGGGCGAAGGCGACTGACGCAAGCCAGCGCCGGTGATGCCGTGACAATGCAACCGGTGCTCAATAATTGAGCATATTTTATTTTGCGGTGCACAATTTGAATCCACTGATCATGCCAGGCGACGGACTTATCCCCTTGCGCTGAACTGGCACGCCCCTTGCTGTGCTGCCTGACAGACATAGCCAAGGGGGCGGCATGAAACTCGTCGTTGCAATTATAAAACCGTTCAAGCTCGATGAGGTCCGCGAAAGCCTGACCGAGCTGGGCATCACCGGCATGACGGTGACCGAGGTCAAGGGCTTTGGCCGGCAAAAGGGCCAGACCGAAATTTATCGTGGTGCCGAATATTCGACCAACATGGTTCCAAAACTGAAAATCGAAGTCGCCTGTCCGACCGAGCTGACCGACCGGGTGGTTGAATCGATACAGGCATCGGCCAACACCGGCGCGATCGGCGACGGCAAGATTTTCGTGCTTGAGATCGGCCAGGCGGTGCGCATCCGCACCGGCGAAACCGACAATAACGCACTTTAGACCGCAGGGGGACTTATGAAAATTTTCGAAAAACTGGGACTGGCGATGACAGGGACGGCATGCACCCTGATCGCAGCCACGCCCGCCTGGGCCGCGGACCTGATCAAGGCGCCGACTGTCGAACAGCAGGCGACGATGGTCAACAAGGGCGATACGACGTGGATGCTGGTGTCGTCAGTGCTGGTGCTGATGATGGCGGTGCCCGCGCTCGCGCTGTTTTACGGTGGCCTTGTGCGCACCAAGAACATGCTCAGTGTCCTGATGCAGGTGTTCATGATCGTCAGCATCGCGTCGCTCGTCTGGGTGTGCTGGGGCTATTCGATGGCGTTTACCGGCGGCGGCCTGTTTGTCGGCGGGTTCAGCAAGGCGATGCTGATGGGCGTCAGTGCGAGCACCTATTCCGCGACGTTCAGCAACAATGTCTACATACCCGAATATGCATTCGTGATATTCCAGATGACATTTGCGTGCATCACCCCTGCGCTGATTGTCGGCGCCTTTGCCGAACGCGTGAAATTTTCGGCATTGATGGTGTTCGTGGTCGCATGGATGACGATCGTCTATTTCCCGATCGCGCATATGGTGTGGTACTGGGCCGGCCCGGACTTCCTGTCCGGCGCACCGACCGACTATGGGTATCTGTGGGGCCAGGGCGCGCTTGATTTCGCGGGCGGCACCGTGGTGCATATCAATGCCGGCATTGCTGGCCTTGTCGGCTGCCTGATGATCGGCAAGCGCATCGGATTCGGCAAGGAAGCGACGCCGCCGCACTCGCTGACCATGACGATGATCGGCGCGTCACTGCTGTGGGTCGGCTGGTTCGGGTTCAATGCGGGGTCAAACCTTGAAGCCAATGGCGTCACTGCCGTTGCCTTTATCAACACATTCGTCGCGACGGCTGCGGCTGCGGTAAGCTGGACGCTGGTCGAACAGATCGCCCATGGTCGTCCGTCGCTGCTCGGTGCCGTGACGGGGGCCGTTGCGGGACTGGTTGCGATCACGCCAGCCAGCGGGCTTGCGGCGCCGATGACGTCGATCGTGCTCGGGTTCGTCGTGTCACCCGTCTGCTATATCTTTGTCTCGACGGTAAAGAACAAGCTCAAGTATGACGACACGCTCGATGTGTTCGGCGTTCACTGCATCGGCGGGATCGTCGGTGCGCTGGGCACGGCGATTGTCGCCGCGCCGTCACTGGGCGGTCAGGGCGTGTTCGATTATACCGTGTTTCCGGCCGGGTTCGACGCCTCCACCTATGACATCGGCAAGCAGCTCGTCATCCAGTTGAAAGCAGTGCTGATGACACTGGCATGGTCGGGGCTTGGTTCGGCCGCGCTTTACTTCATCATCGACAAGACAATGGGCCTGCGTCCCAGCGAAGAAGCCGAGCGCGAAGGGCTCGACCTCGCCGAACATGGTGAACGCGCTTATAATTACTGACGGGATTGGGGCGGTGACAGCGGCGTCATGCGTCGCAGGTCACCACCCCGAACCAGGTTCCTCCTGCGAACCACTCGACCCGGAACGAGAGTTCCGGGTCGTTTTTATGGGGTGATCAGGCCTTTGCCTTCAAACTTGCCGCCACGGCAAAGCCATGCTTTTCCAGTCCGGCGACGATTTTCTTTGCCCCTTCAAGCTCGCCCCAGAACATCGGCCCGCCGCGATACACCGGCCAGCCATAGCCATAGATCCACACGACATCGATATCGCCGGGCCGCTGCGCCTTGCCTTCTTCAAGGATCAGATAGCCTTCGTTGACCACAGTATAGAGCGTCCGTTCGATGATTTCGGCGTCACTGATGTCGCGTTTCGGCAGATTTGATTTCGCGGCGAATTCATCGATGATCTTTTGCGTTTCGGGTGACGGCGAGGGGTTTCGCTTGTCGTCATAATCGTAAAAGCCCTTGCCCGTCTTTTGCCCCCAGCGGCCCACCGCGCACAGCGCATCACGGATATTCTCGATCCGGTTCACGTCGCGGTGCCAGCCGATATCGACGCCGGCCAGATCGCTCATCTGGAAGGGCCCCATCGGCATGCCGAAATCGACATGCACTTTGTCGATCTGCTGCGGCGTCGCGCCCTCCATCAGCAGTTTCATGGCTTCGACCTGACGCGGCATCAGCATGCGGTTGCCGATAAAGCCGTGGCAGACGCCCGCCACCACCGCGACCTTGCCGATCGTCCTGGCAAGGCCCATTGCAGTCAGCAGGGCATCGGGCGCAGTCTTGACGCCGCGCACCACTTCGAGCAGTTTCATGACGTTGGCGGGCGAAAAGAAATGCATGCCGAGCACGTCCTGCGGACGGCTGGTCGAGGCGGCGATTTCGTCGATATCGAGATAGCTGGTGTTCGACGCCATTATTGCGCCGGGCTTGCAGATTTTGTCGAGCTTGCCGAAAATCTCTTTCTTGATGCCCATGTCTTCATAGACGGCTTCGATGATCAGATCGCAATCGGCGAGGTCTTCGAGCGCGAGTGTCGGTTTGAGCAGGCCCATTGCGCCTTCGACCTGTTCGGGTTTTATCCGGCCCTTGGCAGCGCTCGCTTCGTAATTCTTGCGCATGATGCCGGTGCCCTTGTCGAGCGCCTCCTGCCTCATTTCGACGATGGTGACGGGGACACCCGCCGACAGGAAATTCATGCTGATGCCGCCGCCCATCGTGCCTGCGCCAATCACGCCGACCCGGCGGATGGTGCGTGGTCTGACATCATCGCCGATCCCGTCGATCTTTGCGGCCTGGCGCTCGGCAAAGAAAATATGGCGTTGTGCGGCCGATTGCGCGCCCATCATAAGCTTGAAAAACTGTTCGCGCTCGAACGCAATGCCTTCGTCGAAGGGCAGTCGCGTCGCCGCCTCGACGCAGGCGATGTTGGCAGCGGGGGCGTCAAAGCCCCGGAATTTCCTGGCGTTGGCTTTGGCATAGGCGTCGATGCTCGCGGGATCGCCCTTCACCGACAGGCCGCGCGAGGGGCGCGGACCTTTTGCGATGCAGTCTTTTGCAAAGGCGATGGCATCGGCGACCAGCGTATCTTCACCCGCGATCTTGTCGATCAGGCCGGATTCGAACGCTTTGGCGGCACTGATCGGTGATCCGCCCGCGCACAGTTCGACTGCCATGGCGATGCCTGCCACGCGGGGCAGGCGCTGGGTGCCGCCTGCGCCGGGGAGGAGGCCGAGTTTCACTTCAGGCGTGCCGATCTTTGCCGAGGGCACTGCAATCCGGTAATGACAGCCGAGCGTCACTTCGCACCCGCCGCCAAGCGCCGTGCCGTGGATGGCAGCAATCACGGGCTTGGGACAGGCTTCGATCATGTCCACGACTTCGGGCAGTTGCGGCATGACCGGCGGTTTGGTGAATTCGGTGATGTCGGCGCCGGCAAAAAACGTCCGCCCGTCGCAGCGGATGACGACTGCCTTTATGGCGTCGTCCGCCATTGCGTCGCTGATCCCGGCAGCAAGGCCGATGCGCACCGCAGCGCCAAGCGCGTTGACCGGCGGATTGTTGCTGATGATCACGAAAATGTCGTCGTGGCGTTCGGTGGTGATGGGACTGTCAGTCATGCGGCTCTCCAATTGTTCAGTTCAGGCGGCGGTTTTGCCAGTTTCCTGCCGTGTGAAGGGATGCGATGTGGACAGGCCGCCGTCGACGACAATCGCCTGTCCGTTGATGTAGCTGGATGCGTCGGAGGCAAGAAACAATGCGGTCCGGGCAATTTCGACGGGTTGTCCGGCGCGGCGCAGCGGATTGAGTCGCCCGACCTTGTCCATAATCCCCTTGTCGCGGGCATAATCGAAGGCGCGTTCGGTCATGCCGGTTTCAACAAGGCCGGGGCAGATGGCGTTGACGCGCACGCCTGTCGCCGACAATTGCTGTGCACTGGTCATGACGAGGTTGATGACGCCTGCCTTGGACGCCGAATAGGCGGGGCAGCCCGCCCCGGAGCGCAGCCCGGCGACGCTGGCGGTGCAGATGATCGATCCGCCCTTCCCGGCGTCCATCATCGCGCGGCCCGCATGCTTGATCATCAGGAACGGGCCGATCAGGTTGACGCGGAGAATTTCGGTCCATTCTTCGGGGGTATGATCGAACAATCCGGTCAGCCCGCCCGAGATTCCGGCATTGGCATAAGCGATGTCGACCGCGCCACAGGATGACAGCGCGGTGCCGACGAGCCTTTCGACGTCATGTTCCAGTCCGGCATCTGTTTGCAGGGCAGTCACGGCTCCGTCGGCGGCTTCGATTGCGCGCGCGGTGGCAAAAACGCCGTCCGAGACGTCCCCGATGACCAGCCTTGCCCCTTCGCTTGCGAACAGGATGGCGGTTGCCCGCCCGATTCCCGATCCCGCGCCCGTGATGACGGCCACTTTTCCTGTCAGGGTCATGCGCCTGCCTTTCGTGCAAAATCCCACGCCGCGGCCGCGAGGTGCGGCACACGCTGTGCCATTTCGGCAGCATGGGCGGACGAGGCCGTCCCGTCGATCACGCGCCGCTTTATCCCCTGGACGATCGATGCCAGCCGGAACAGGCCGAACGCGAAATACCAGTTGAGATCGGGCACGCCGTCACGTCCCGTTGCCGCGCAATAGCGTTCGGTCATTTGTTCGATGGTCGGGATGCCCGTGTCCGGCCCCGTCAGCCCCATCACGCCCGAACGTCCTTCGGGTGTGGTGACCCAGTTCATCATCATGTAGCTGAAATCGGCGAGCGGATCGCCGGTCGTCGACAATTCCCAGTCGAGCACGGCGCGCACATCGGGTTCCTTTGCTGCGAAAATCATATTGTCGATGCGGTAATCGCCGTGGACGATGCTGGTGCGCGTCTGTTCGGGAATAGTGCGCGAGAGATAGTCGATGACGTGCTCCACATCGTCCATCCGGTCGGTTTGTGCGGCACGATATTGCTTGGTCCAGCGACCGACCTGCCGCTCGAAATAATTGCCCGGCCTGCCATAATCGCCAAGGCCCGCCGCCGCGATGTCGACATTGTGCAGCGCCGCCAGCGTATCAACCATCGCATGATAGATGGTGGTGCGCCCGGCGGGTGTCATGTCGGGCAGGCCGCCATCCCAGAAGGTGCGACCCTTCACCATGTCCATGATGTAGAACATCGACCCGATCACCGTGTCGTCAGTGCACAGGCCGTAGGGTCTGGCCACCGGAAATCCGGTGGGGTGAAGCCCGGCAATCACTGCATATTCGCGGTCCACTGCATGCGCGCTGGGCAAAAGCGGACCGAACGGTTTCCGGCGCAGGACATAAGCGCCAGAGGGGCTGTCGATGCGATAGGTCGGGTTCGACTGCCCCCCGGCGAACTTGCGCACGGTAAGCGGACCGGTGAAACCCGCGACATGCGCGCTCATCCACGCGGCGAGTCTGGTTTCGTCAAGCCTGTCCTGACCCGTCGGTGCGATGGTTCCTGTAAAGGCAGTGGTCGCGTCCATTCTAAACCGCCTTCCCTCGGGCGCCGCTCGGGGACGCGGCGCACCTCATGAAAACACCACAACTGTCCGCACGCTGTCGCCGCTGCGCAGATCGTCGAAGGCTTCGTTGATCGCGGTCAGCGGTACGCGCCTGGCGATGATGCTGTCGAGATCGAGACGACCGCGCAGATAGAAATCGACCAGCCGCGGAATATCGACGGGAAACCGGTTGCCGCCCATCAGCGCGCCCTGGAGCTTCTTGCCTGACAACAGGTCGATCGCACTGAGGCCGACTTTATGACTGAGCGGCATCATGCCGACGATCGTCGCGGTCCCGCCGCGTTTCAGGCTGCTGACCGCGAGATCACCCGAGGCCGGTCGGCCGACAGCTTCGATGGCGTGGTCGACGCCCCCGTCCGTCATGTCGACGACGTGCTGGTCCGCACCGTCTGCCGATGCATCGACCACGTCGGTCGCGCCCAGCGTCATCGCGAGCGCGCGTTTTTCGGGCACGGGGTCACAGGCGATGATCCGGCCTGCCCCCGCAATCTTCGCGGCATTGACCGCCGCCAGTCCCACGCCGCCACAGCCGACGATGCAGACGCTATCGCCGGGCGTGATCTTTGCCGCATGGAACACGGCGCCCGCGCCTGTCACGACTGCGCATCCCAATATCGCCGCGCGATCGAGCGGCATGTCTGGGTCGATACGCACGCAGGCATGTTCATGCACCAGCATCATTTCGGCATAGGCCGACAGGTTGAGCATCTGGTTCACCGCCGTGGCATCGGCGTGGCGCGTCAGACGCGGGGCATCATCCTTGCCCCGCCGCGTACCGGCACCGAGGCACAGCGACATGCGGCCCGTCACGCAGAATTCGCAATGGCCGCAATAAGCGGACAGACAGGTGACGACGGCATCGCCGACTTGCACCGTGCGCACTTCGCTGCCCACGGCGTCGACGATCCCGGCGGCTTCGTGGCCGGGAATGCATGGCATCGCATGCGGATAGGCCCCGTCGACGAAATTCAGGTCCGACCGGCACACCCCGCACGCCGCCGTCCGGATCAGCACTTCATGCGCAAGCGGCCTGGCGACGTCGATGTCCTCGATCGTCAGGGGCGTCTTGGCCGCGGTCAGGACAGCGGCTTTCATCGCGCCCACCAACCACCACCCGCATCCCCGAGCGAAGCCGAGGGGCATGTTCGAGCGAAGCCGAGGACAGCGCTCGTGCGGCAACACACCCCGGCTTCGCTCGGTAGCGTCCCTCGGCTTCGCTCGGGAAGACGGTAACTCATTTTACCGCATATTTCCCGAATTCGATCCGCGCGATGCTGCGGTTGTGGACTTCGTCAGGACCGTCGGCGAGGCGCAATGTCCGCTGGCCGGCATACATATAGGCAAGGCCGGGATCTTCGGACACGCCGGCGCCGCCGAACGCCTGAATGGCGTCGTCGATGATGCGCAGCGCCATGTTCGGGCCGGCAACCTTGATCATCGCGATTTCGGCCTGAGCGCCCTTGTTGCCGACCTTGTCCATCATGTCGGCGGCTTTGAGGCAGAGCAGGCGGCACATCTCGATATCGATCCGCGCCGTTGCCACGCGCTGTTCCCACACCGAATGTTCCGAAATGCGTTTGCCGAACGCGACGCGCGAGGTCAGCCGCCGGACCATTTTTTCGAGCGCGACTTCGGCCACGCCAATCGTGCGCATGCAATGGTGGATACGTCCCGGCCCGAGCCGCCCCTGCGCAATCTCGAAGCCTCGACCCTCGCCCAGCAGCATGTGCGACGCCGGAATGCGGACGTCCTTCAGTTCGATTTCCATATGGCCGTGCGGCGCATCGTCATAGCCGAACACCGGCAGATGGCGCAGGATGTTTACCCCCGGCGCATCGAGTTCCATCAGGACCATCGATTGCTGGGTATGGCGCGACGCTTCGAAATCGGTCTTGCCCATGACAATCGCGATCTTGCAGCGCGGATCGCCCGCGCCCGACGACCACCATTTGACGCCGTTCAGGACATAGTCGTCGCCGTCGCGCCGGATCGAGGTTTCGATGTTCGTCGCATCCGACGAGGCGACCGCCGGTTCGGTCATCAGGAAGGCAGAGCGGATATCGCCGTTCATCAAGGGTGTCAGCCAGCGATCCTTCTGTGCGCGCGTCCCGTAACGGTGGAGCACTTCCATATTGCCGGTGTCGGGCGCGGAACAATTGAACACTTCGGCGCCCCAGCCGATCCGCCCCATTTCCTCCGCGCACAGCGCATATTCGAGGTTGGTCAGGCCCGGGCCTTCGAATTCGAAGCTTTCGTCGACATGCACGCGGCCCGACGTCGGCGGCATGAATAGGTTCCAGATTCCGGCTGCCTTTGCGCGCGCCTTTTCCTCTTCGACGACGGGCAGTATTTTCCACCGGGACCCTTCGGCCTGCTGATCATAATAATCCTGCGCGCGCGGGAAAACATGTGCGGCCATGTGATTGCGGACCCGGTCGCGCCAGTAACGCTGACGATCGGTAAGGTCGAAATCCATGAGTCGCTCTCCCAAATTTGACTGCGTGCTAGGTCAGCAGGGCCGAGATTTCTAGGCGTTTTTGCTTGCCGTTACGGAAAGCGGGCGGATGAGAAATGCGCTTGCCGTTTACGTAAAGCAAGCATAGCGTTGCGACTGATTTCATTTGGTCAGGAGAGTCGCATGTCCGATCTGGAACGCTTTCGCACGCAAACCCGTGCCTGGCTTGACGCCAATTGCCCGCCCGAAATGCGCGCGCCGGTGCGCGATGAAAGCGACGCCTGCTGGGGCGGTCGCAATCCGGCTTTCCAGTCACCGGCGCAAAAGCAATGGATGGACGTGATGGCGGCAAAGGGGTGGACCGTTCCCGACTGGCCGGTCGCTTATGGCGGTGCGGGCCTTAGCCCCGAAGAAACCAAAATCCTGCGCCAGGAAATGCAGTCGCTCAAATGCCGCCTGCCCTTGTCGAGCTTCGGCATCTGGATGCTCGGCCCGGCGCTGCTCCAGTTCGGGACGGAGGATCAGAAGGTCCATTATCTGAACCAGATCGCGCGTGGTGAAATCCGCTGGTGCCAGGGCTATTCCGAACCCGGGTCGGGCAGCGACCTTGTCTCGATGCAGACCTTTGGCGAAGATAAGGGTGACCACTGGGTCGTCAATGGCCAGAAGATATGGACGAGCTATGCCGACAAGGCCGACTGGATTTTCTGCCTCGTCCGCACGGACAAGGCCAACAAATATCAGGGCATCAGCTTTCTGCTGTTCGACATGAAGACGCCGGGCGTGACCACCAAGCCGATCCTGCTGATCAGCGGCAACAGCCCGTTCTGCGAAACTTTCTTCGACAATGTTGTGGTACCAAAGGACCAGATCGTCGGCGAGGTGAACCGCGGCTGGGACGTTGCCAAATATCTGCTCGGGCATGAGCGTGAAATGATTTCGGGCGGTGGCCTGGGCACGGACATGATGTCGATCGGCGCGCAATTTTCCGATGTCGCTGGTGAGGAGCCGGTCCTCCGCGCTGACATGGCCGATTTCGATGTCGAGGTGATGGCCTTTCGCGCGATGAGCGAAAAGTTCGTCGACGAAATGAAAGCGGGCAAGTCGCACCCGGCACAACCCAACATGATGAAATATGTCGGCACCGAGTTGAACAAGCGGCGCCACGAACTGATCATGGCGGCGGGGGGTTCGGACGCGCTCGAATGGGAGGGTGAGAGCGGCGGCGCCAAGGCGCGCGGCTGGTTGCGCACCAAGGCGAACAGCATCGAAGGCGGGACGAGCGAAGTGATGCTCGGCGTTGTTGCGAAACGGATTCTGGAACTGCCGGGCGCTTGACCGTCGAGGGCGGGAAAAAGTGTCAGACACTTTTTCGCCCGCACGTTGCGTGCGTGTTGTGCCATCATGATAGCGAAAAAGTGTCTGACACTTTTCCCCTTGGAGAGATAAATGCCGCTTTACCTGACCGAAGACCAGACCATGCTCCGCGACATGGCCAAGCCGTTCATCGCCGATGCCGCGCCCGTCAGACATCTGCGTTCGCTGCGCGAAGATGCGACCGGGTTCAGCCGCGACCTGTGGACGCAGTTCGCAGAGATGGGCTTTACCGGGATCATGGTCCCCGAGGCGCATGGCGGGATGGGCTTGGGGCATGTCGAGGCAGGCATCGTTCTTGAGGAAATCGGGCGGAACCTGACGCCGTCGCCGTTCCTGACGACTGCCGTGGCTGCTGTCGAAGCACTCAAGCCAAGTGGTCGCCTGTCCGAAGAATGGCTCCCCAGAATTGCCACCGGGGATGCCATCGTCGCGCTGGCGATCGACGAAGGCGCCAAGCATCGGCCCGAAGCGACCGCGATGAAAGCCGAACGTTCGGGCAATGGCTTCAAACTGTCGGGCACCAAGAGCTTTGTCCTGAACGGCCATGTTGCCGACATGATGATCGTCGCTGCGCGTACGGCCGGAGCGGGGGGCGACCATGACGGGCTGACCCTGTTCGCGGTGCCCAAGAATGCAGGGCAGACCGCCGATCCGCGCCGCCTTGTCGACAGCGCGCTGGCGAGTCACGTAAAATTCGACGGTGTCGAGGTCGATGCCGATGCCGTCATCGGCGATGTCGATGGCGGCTGGGCCGTGCTGACCAGATTGCTCGATGCCGGTCGCGTGGGTGCAGCCGCCGAAATGATCGGCGTCGGATCGGCCGCAATGGACATGACTGTCGACTATCTCAAGCAGCGCAAGCAGTTCGGCAGGCTGATCGGCGAATTTCAGGCGCTGCAACACCGCGCCGCGCATCTTTATGGTGAAATGGAAGTCGCACGCGCAACCGTGCTCAAGGCGCAGCAATTGCTTGATGCGGGTGACCCGCGCGCCGAAATTGCTGTTGCCGTCGCCAAGGCAAAGACGGGCAAGGCGGTGCGCCTGTCAGTTCAGGAAGGCGTCCAGATGCACGGCGGCATCGGCATGACCGACGAATATGACATCGGCCTGTTCATGAAGCGAGACCGCGCGCTTGACGAGTTTTTTGGCGATGCCCGTTATCATGCCGAACGCGTCGCGCGGATGAGCGGGTATTGATCGAACAATCCCCCGCACCCTCAGGGAGGGGCTTAACGGAGACAGACTATGGACGCATCGAAACTTTTTCGCCTCGACGGCCGGGTCGCGCTGGTCACCGGGGGGTCACGCAATATCGGGGCGTGGATCGCCGAAGGGTTCATTCAGCAGGGTGCAAAAGTCTATATCTCGTCACGCAAGGCCGATGCCTGTTTTGCGATGGCGGAGCAATTGGGGCCGAACTGCATTGCCCTGCCGCAGGATGTTTCGACGGTCGCGGGCTGCAAAGCCCTTGCCGCGCAGCTTGCCGCGCATGAAAAGTCACTCGACATCCTTGTCAACAACGCTGGTGCGGCATGGGGTGCGCCGTTCGAGACATTTGATGAAAAGGGCTGGGACAAGGTCATGGACCTGAACGTCAAATCGCCCTTTTTCCTGACACAGGCGCTGCACGACCATCTGAAAGCCGCTGCCCGCGCCGATCGCCCTGCAAAAGTAATCAACATCACCTCGATTGATGGCCAGCGGCTCAACCCGTGGGAGACGTACAGCTATCAGACGTCGAAAGCGGCGCTGATCTATCTGACCAAGCGGATGGCTGCGCGGCTGGTGACGGACCATATCAACGTCACGTCGATCGCGCCGGGGGCTTTTCCTTCGGACATGAACCGTGCTGCGCGCGATCATGGCACTGAAATCGCGGCCAGCATCCCCGCACGGCGCATCGGCGAACCCGAAGACATGGCAGCGGCGGCAATCTATCTGGCCAGTCGCGCGGGCGATTATGTTATCGGTGATACCGTGACGGTCGACGGCGGCCTCGTCCACGCGGCCTTGGGGACAAGCATCGACAGCTGATACGAAAACGGATGCGGTTGCTTTGTGCAACCACACCCGTTCCCGGTCCAGTGTCCGTCAGTGCGACCCGGAAGAACTCTGGTTCGGTTCAGAAATCGAATTTGACCGATGCTGAAATCGTCCGGCCGTTGATCGACCGCGCACGGACGATGCCGTTTGCGGGGATCGCGCCTTCTTCAGCCTCTGTATAGCCCGCCACGTCGAAGAGGTTGTTCGCATTGATCGAGACCTGTACCCGGTCGATCGGGCGGACGGCGATGAAGGCATTGACCTGCGTGAAGGCGGGGAGTTTCAGCTGATTGCTGTCCTGTGTATAGCTGGCCGTCGTTCCGATCACGCTGGCACCCACGGTGACCATGTCCATCGTATAGCTGGGCGAGAGCTTGTATGTGAATTCCGCCTGTCGACGGGGGCGATGGCCAATGACAGACGCGTCGTTCGATGCCGTGATCTTGGCATTGGTATAGGTGCCACTGGCGGCCAGGTTGAAGCCACCCATGCGATAACTGCCTTCAAGTTCCAGACCATATGCGCGATAGGTGTTTGCCGTCGATTTCTGTGTCGTGGCTTCGTAATTCTGTTCTTCGGTCCGTGCCCAGAAGCCGGTGCCATAGAGGTTCAGTCCGCCCGACTGATATTTCACGCCCAGTTCGGCCTGCTTGACGAAATCAACGGGACGCGCGCCGGGGAGCAAGGCACCCGACAGGGCGCTGGTATTGCCGCCGAAGACGAACCGGTCGGCATTGGCGCGTCCGCCGCGGCTGAACCGGCCAAAGACGGCAAGATCGTCCGACAGCTTGTAATTCGCGCCGAGCGAATAGGACAGATAATGGTAATTGTAACTGACCGGACGTTGCGCCGCGAGCGGGACGGTTGTCGTCTGCTGTTCGGGAACCGAAATCGTGCCATTGCCGTCGACATCGAACGAACCGACCGGGCCATCGCCGGCGACAAAGCCCCGGACGCTGCCAAAGTCATAGCGCACACTGCCGTCAAGCGTCAGCCCGCCGGTGTGATAGCTGAGCGACGCATAAGGGGCATTGGTGTCGAAATCGAGATTGAACGTCCGGCGGCAGCAATTGCCAAAGAATGCAGCGCCATAGGCCGTCAGCCCGCCATCGGTGACGCGACCCAGCGGGTTGGCAAGGCTGACAAAAGCGGCATTGCGCACATCGAGCAGCGCTGCGTTGTCGCCCCTGGCTTCAAGCAGGTATGACGACCATGTCCAGTCGATGTCGATCGTCTGACGCGACTTGTAAAAGCCTGCGGTGAAGTCGATCTTTCCCGATCCGGCATCAAAGCTGCGGCTGATGCGCAAGTCGTTGGTGATGTTGTCGAGGCTGTTCAGCCTGGTGTTGAACAGCACGATCCCGATGGCATTCAGGCTTGCAGGATTGGCGATCTGGGTTCCTGCATTTGGTCCGGTTGCGTAAAATAATGTCGATCCGGTGAGGGCAGGGCGAACCGTGACCGGATTTGTCACGGGGACCGGCGTGATCGTATCACGCGCGATATTGGCGACAGTATTCGCCACCGACTGCCCGTCCCCCGCAGTTGCCGGGAATGGCGAATTGAACCGCCCGCTGATATTGGCATAGCGGAACTTGTTGTTGACCGTCCAGCCGTCGGCAACGTCGAACTGTGCTTCGAACCCGATCGCCTTTACGAGCGGGTGCATGCCGTCGCGGATGTCGTCGACTTCGCGGTTATTCTGCCCGTTAAGCGTGACGGCACGCGTGAAATAGATGCTGTGGATCGTGTCGTTATTCGGGCTGAGACCGGGCAGCGCCTGATAGCTCGGGCTGCCGTTCGTGCCGGTCACGCGAACGGGGCTGGGCAGATAGGCGATCGCGCGATCGTCGAGATATTTGAAATTCAGGCGGAAAAAGCCGCCGTCGAACGTCTTTGTGATGTTGCCCTTGATCTGGCCACCCTTGTTGCCGTCATATCCGGCGCGGCGCGGCCCTTCGCCGACACGGTAAAAGCCGCCGATGTGGAAATTGACGCTGTCCGAAATCTTGCCGCCATAATCGGCGTCAAGGCGATAGTCGCGGTAATCGACGCCCAATGTTCCCTGGATCGATCCGCCTTCCTGTTCGCCGGTCCTGGAAATCAGGTTGATGATCCCGCCGGGTGAATTCGACGCAAAGGTCGAGGCCGACCCGCCGCGGATCGCTTCGACGCGGGCAATGTTTGAATCGACGCGCAGGAAGATGTCGGCATTGCCAAACGCGATGTCACCAAATTCGAGGATGGGCAGGCCGTCTTCGTGAATCTGGAGGAATTTGGCGCCGCCCGTCGAAATGGGAATGCCGCGCATCTGGATGTTGGCATTGCCTTCGCCGCCCGAGCTTTCGGACCGGATGCCGGGAATGCTGCGGAACAGTTCGGCGGCCGAACGCGGCGCGGCGGTGGCGATGGCATCGGCGTTCAGCGAACTGATCGAGATCGAGCTGTCGAGCCGGTTCTGACCCTTTGCGACGCCTGTCACGATGATTTCCGCCGCGTCATCGGGGGCTGCGGCGGCGGCGGGCGATTGCGCCAGCGCCGACATTGCGACAGTCAATGCCAAACCAAGCGCGATGCCCGAAACACCTGTGCGATACGCAGAAATAGTCATGAAAATCCTCCCAGTCGTCATTGTTGCGGTGGGTCTTTTGCCCGTGCCGACGCTCTCCATATCGCTTTGGCAATCGATTGCAAGCCAATTTGCAATCGATTTCGCCCAGTTTCTGTCTATCCGCTTGCACCACGGCATATTATCCGCTCACTATGGCAAAGATGACACAGACGAAGATGACACAGGCGACAATGACACAGGCGATTGAGGCCGAACCTAAGAAACGCATTCGTAACATTGCCGAACTGGCACAGATTGCCGGTGTTTCGCCGGGCACGGTTTCACGTGCGCTGAGCGGAACCGGGCTGATCAGCGAAAAGACCCGTGTCCGTATCCGCGAGCTTGCCCGTCAGCATGAGTTTACGCCCAGTGCCATGGCCCGCAATCTGCGGATCCAGCGCACCGGCGCGATCGCCGTCGTCATTCCGCTGGGCCATGAAGTCGGCCAGCATATTTCCGACCCTTTTTTCATGACGATGCTGGGCCATCTTGCCGATGCGCTGACCGAACGCGGCTATGACCTGCTGTTATCGCGTGTCATTCCGCTAGGGGGTGACTGGCTCGACCGGATCGTCGATTCGGGGCGGGTCGACGGGGTCATCGTGATCGGCCAGTCGGATCAGGTCGAAACACTTGATCGCGTTGCTGCGCGTTACCGTCCGCTTGTGGTGTGGGGCGGCCATAAGCGGGATCAGGTCCATTGTTCGGTTGGGTCGGACAATCTGATGGGCGGGGCGATTGCGACCACGCATCTGATCGATCGGGGGTGCCGCCATATTGCGTTCTTCGGTGATCCGTGCGCGCTGGAAATCCGGCAGCGGCTGGACGGGTGTCGGGCCGCAATGGCCCGCGCCGGGATTGCCGAAGCGCCGCGTATTTTCCCCGCGCATCTGACGGCGGACGACGCCTATCCCAATATCAGGATGTTCATGAATGAAAGCGACGGGCGGCCGCAGGGCATTGTCGCGGTGTCGGACGTCGTCGCGATGAGTGCCTTGCAGGCGCTTGCCGAATGCGCTGTGCCGGTGCCCGACAAGGTCCGCGTGGTCGGTTATGACGACCTGCCCGTTGCGCAGCAGACGGTCCCGCGCCTGACCACGGTGCGCCAGGATTTTGCAGGGGGGGCAGCGCATCTCGTCACGCTGTTGCTGCGCCGGATCGCCGGTGAAGACACTGATTCCGTCGTCATGACACCTGAACTGATCGTGCGCCTGTCGAGTTAGGGACCCGTGCAAACCAGATGACGTGCTTTGGTCCCTTGCCATTGCTCCGTGCACGCACGGTGACGGTTTCGACGGCAAACCCGGCTGTTTCCAGGCGGCGTTCAAAGCCTGTGTCAGGCGCCGCAGACCAGACCGCCAGGATCCCGCCGGGCTTCAGCGCAGCCTTTGCAAGGCCAAGTCCGCTGGCTGTGTAAATCCGGTCATTGCCGGTTCGCGTCAGGCCATCGGGTCCATTGTCGACGTCAAGCAGGATCGCATCATATCGCGCCTTCTTTGCCCCGATCACCGTCGCCACGTCGCCCATGAACAGCGCCACTCTGCGATCGTCGAGACAGCCCGCCGCCAGTGCGCGCATGGGGCCGCGGGCCCAGGCGATGATTTCGGGAACCAGCTCTGCGACGACAATGCGCGCGTCGGCCCCCACGCTTGCAAGTGCTGCGCGCAGCGTGAAACCCATGCCATAACCGCCGATCAGGATGTGCGGGCGGACACAGCATTGCATCCGGTTACAGGTCATCGTCGCGAGCGCGTTTTCGGATCCGCTCATCCGGCTGTTCATCAGCTCGTTATGGTCAAGCACGATCATGAAATCGTCACCACGGCGGAACAGCCGAAGATTGTCACCACCCGGGACCTGTGCGGTGCCGATCAGTTCGCGTGCGATCATGCAAATCGTTCCCGCCTGTCCACAGTCCGGGCAACTGCCCGCGATAAGCCGCTTGCACAATGGCTATTCAGGTTTATCGGCATATGCGATTGCACCAGAACCAACGTGGATAATCATTTTTCATGCCGTCGTTCAAACAACCGACCTTTCAAGAGCGCATGGCGCTTGCCGCCAGAACCAAGGCTGCGGCCCTCGAAAAGCTTCGCGCAAAACCACCTGTCGATGACGCCGTTCTGGCCGAGCGCCGTGCCGCCGCCCTGATCCGCGAGGCCGAGCAGCAAAAGGCGCGTGAGGCAAAGCTTGCAGCGCGCGCGCGCGAAAAGGCAGAGAAAGAGGCACGCAAAGCGCAGCCGATGCCTGTCGTTGCCGTGCTGAGCGAAGAAGAACAGAAAGCCATTCGCGATGCAAAATATGCCGCGCGCAAGAACCGGGTGGGCAAGCGTTAGGCTCTGACTCTAAGTATTGTTCTGGCCCGTGATGCGCGTGGTGTCACCGTCGATCGCGATGCGGAAGACAGGGGCGGCCGTGCCCCCGAATTGAGACCGGCGAAGCCCCGGATGGTCGGCCAGCGTGCGGCCCGCCATTCCCCAGTAATCGACAAAGCTGACCACGTCGAGCGTATCGCGGACCAGCCAGCTATACCCCTGCGTCGGTTCATGCGCCGGATTTGCCGCGACCAGCCCGGTCCCGTTCAGCGGCCGATAGGGTCCGCGCAACGTATCGGCGACGGCACCATAAAGGCCGTTGGGACCATTTGGTCCGTCAGGCGCAAAGACATGTCGCTGCGTCGACCAGAACAGATAATAGCGCCCAGCATGGATTATGACATGCGGGCGTTCCAGTTCATTGCACAGGCCGGTCGCGGAAAAGATCGGCGGCTGCAGGGTCCAGCGACCGTCGTCCCGCCGGATCAGGCCGACGACGCCATTGTAGACATCGTCACTGGTCGCATCGGACCCGGTAAACACCAGATAGTCCGTGCCATCGGCGGGATCATGCAGGTACGCCGGATCGCGAAAGCCCTTGATCAGCCCGGGGCCACCCTGTGTCGTGCGGGTGTCGACATAATGGCAGGCGTCGCTCGCCACGATTTCAAGCGGGGTCGTCCAGTTTTCGATGCCGCGGCCATCCGCGCATATTGTCCCGGTCGTTTCGAACAGGCGCTGTTCGAACGATGCAGGTTCGTCCGGCCGGCCGGCTGCGGTAAAATAAAGCGTCACTGTCCGGCCATCGTCGTCGAGCACCGCCGACCCCGCCCATTCGCGCGTTCCCGGTGACAGGCCATCAGGCAACAGGTTGCCGCAATCCGTCCAGTCGTGTCCGCGCTGGGCAAGCAAGCGGATGCGTGCCTCTCCATGCCGGTCGGCAGGGTCCGGTAACGCGCGCGCCGACAGCATCATCCACAAAACCGCGCCGTCAAATTCGGCCGTGCGCCCGTCGCGATGCTGGATCGGCCATGAATCCCACAGGTCGATACCGGGGACAAGGACATGGACATCGTCAGGACCGATGACGGAAATGGCGGGGATCGGCGCATGCGTGATGCGTGCCAAGTCATCCGCCAGCCAGTGCACGGCCGTTCGCAATTGCTGCGCCCCTGTCATTCAAATGCTCCGGCGATCGTCCATGATCGGTGTCTAACGCGGCATTTCATTATTACAACAATCGATTGCAATTCAGACCCCACCATGATCAGGCCGTCTGCAGGACAGGCCGTGGCTGAGCGACGCGTGACACGGCAAAGGCGGCCAGCAGCATCAGCGCGCCGCTGAACATCAAAACATTGCGCGGGTCGCCGTGAAAGACCGTATCGTACAGCAGCGGCATCGTGACTGCATAAAGGATCATCGGCGCACAGATCATGACGTTGAACAGCCCCATGTACACACCGGTCCGTTCGGGCGGGATGCTGTTGGCAAGGACGATATAGGGATTGCCCATGATGCTGGCCCAGCCGATGCCAAAGCCAATGGCCGGCAGGAATATGAAAACCGGATCGCCAATCATCGGCATCACGAAAAACGCGACTGCCATGGCCAGCAGCGACAGCATATGCAGTCTTGACGCGCCCAATTTGCGGGCCACCACCGGCATGCCCATCGCCACGAGAAATGCGATGAAGTTATACAGGGCGCCGACCTTTCCATACAGCAATTGCGACTGCTGAAATGCGAACGACTGATTGTCAGCGGTATGAAACACCGACCGCGCCACTGAATTATTGGCATAGCCCCACAGCCCGCACATCGCATACCATTGAAACAGGCTCATCCAGGCCATGGTTCGCATGGCGGCGGGCATGTCTTTGACGGCGCTGATGATTTCGCCAAATGTCGCACCGATATTTTTGGGAAGCGCCGCAATCCGCGCCTGTTCCGTGTTGCTCAGCGGCAGTTCGGGGACGCTCAGCACCGACCACAGGATCGTCGAGACTGACAGAAACGCCCCGATCCAGAAGGACGTCAGCACGAAATCGGGAATGCCGGCGGTCCCCGCTGCGCGCGTCTGTGAAAAGCCCAGCCCGACAAGCAGCGACGGACTGAGATAGGCAAGTGTCTGTGCAAGACCGGTAAAGGCACTTTGCGTCAGAAACCCGATGCCCCGCTGACCCGGGTTGAGCCGGTCGTTCACATAGGCGCGATAGGGTTCCATCGTCACATTATTGCCGACGTCGAGCAGGAACATCAGCGAGAACGCCATGACGATCGCGCTGCTGAGCGGCATCAGAAACAGACCGAGCGAACACATGGCCGCGCCGATCAGGAAATAGGGTGTGCGCCGTCCCCACCGTCCGCCCGTCCGATCGCTCATCACGCCGATGACCGGTTGAACGATGAGGCCGGTCAGTGGTCCTGCGATGCCCAGCCAGGCGAAATTCCGTTCCTCTGCACCCAGATAGCCCCAGATCGGCGACATGTTGGCCTGTTGCAGCCCGAATGAGAATTGCAGCCCGAGAAACCCGAGGTTCATCTGCAAAATTCGCCACCACGACAAATGCGGCTTCAGCGACGCCATTGTCATCCGATATCCTCCCGCAGGCGCCGTCTGTGCAAAGCTGCTTTACCACGTGCTAGCAGGCGGGCGGATAATTGCAACAATCGATTGCAATCATTGAGCACGATCGCTGTTCCGCTTTGAAACCGGGACTGCGTGGACAGGGTTGGCGACAGTCGAAAAACGGTTACAACGCCGCAACTGGAGAAAAACGCATGCGGCAGATCGACCATTTCATTGCGGGCGGCGTGGCGAAGTCCGTGCGTCACGGCGACGTGTTCGATCCGAACAGCGGTGCGGTGCAGGCGCGGGTTGCACTGGGCGATGCGGCAGTCTTGCAGCGTGCGGTCGATGCCGCGCTGAAAGCGCAGCCGGGCTGGGCAGCGACGAATCCGCAGCGGCGCGCGCGCGTGATGTTCGAGTTCAAGCGTCTGGTCGAGGCCCGGATCGACGAATTGGCGCACTTGCTGTCGTCCGAACACGGCAAGGTGATTGCCGATAGCAAGGGCGATATCCAGCGCGGCCTTGAGGTCATCGAATTCTGTTGTGGCATCCCGCATGTGCTGAAGGGTGAGTATACCCAGGGCGCGGGACCTGGCATCGACGTCTATGCGATGCGCCAGCCGATCGGCATCGGCGCGGGGATTACGCCGTTCAATTTTCCCGGCATGATCCCCTTGTGGATGTCGGGCGTGGCGATTGCGACCGGCAACGCGTTCATCATCAAGCCGAGCGAGCGCGACCCGTCGCTGCCGGTACGGCTGGCCGAACTGTTTGTCGAGGCGGGTTTGCCCGAAGGCATCTGCCAGGTCGTCCACGGCGACAAGGAGATGGTCGACGCGATTCTGGATCATCCCGACATTGCAGCGGTCAGCTTCGTCGGATCGTCGGACATTGCCCATTATGTATATCAGCGCGGCGTCGCGGCGGGCAAGCGCGTGCAGGCGATGGGGGGCGCGAAGAACCACGGCGTCGTGATGCCCGATGCCGACCTTGATCAGGTCGTCCGCGATCTGGCAGGGGCGGCGTTCGGCAGTGCGGGCGAGCGCTGCATGGCGTTGCCCGTGGTCGTGCCGGTCGGCGAAAAGACGGCGGTTGCGCTGCGTGAAAAGATGATCCCGGCGATGGCGGCGCTGCGGGTCGGCATCTCGACCGACAGGGACGCGCATTATGGTCCGGTCGTGACGGCCGCGCACAAGGCGAAGATCGAAGGCTGGATCCAGACCGGCGTCGACGAAGGTGCCGAGCTTGTTGTCGACGGTCGCGGGTTCGAGTTGCAGGGGCACGCGGACGGATTCTTCATCGGTCCGACGCTGTTCGACCATGTCACCAATACGATGGAATCGTACAAGGAGGAAATTTTCGGTCCGGTGTTGCAGATGGTCCGCGCGCCTGATTTCGAAACTGCATTGCGCCTCCCGTCAGAGCATCAGTACGGCAATGGTGTCGCGATCTTTACGCGCAACGGTCATGCCGCGCGCGAATTTGCGGCGCGGGTGAACGTCGGCATGGTCGGCATCAACGTGCCGATCCCGGTGCCGGTCGCCTATCACAGCTT
>CAXTTJ010000018.1:0-40093 GCA_964247235.1 uncultured Sphingomonadaceae bacterium | reverse complement strand
TGGTCGGGGTGACAGGATTCCAGCAAATATCTGGAATCACTTAAGAAAATAAGGCATAATCCCCTACACAGCACCTGCACAGTTATGGAATTCCGCGCCCGTTCGCTCCAAACCTGCACAGTTTCTGCACGGCGGAGTATGGGAATGGCGTTCATCACTGACAAGGAGGTGCTCAAATCCGGCCTGATCATTTTCAGGCGCGGCGATGTTGAACACCGCAATTTCTATTGCCGCATCAAGCTCCCCAAAGAGGATCGCTACAAGACGATCTCGCTTCACACGTCGGACCGGGAGTCCGCCCGCGACCGCGCGTTCGATGAGGACGCCGACATCCGGTTTCGCGTGAAGCACGATGTCGCCGTGTTCAATCGCCCGTTCCGGCAGGTGGCGGCAGACTATCTCCAGACCCAGCAGCGCCGTGCCGACACTGGCGAGGTTTCCCAAGACCGGGTGAAGAATCTTAGGAACGCCTTCAAGAAGGCGCTCGAAGATTATGTCGGCAGCACCCAGATTCACCTGATCGGTCAGGACAGTTGGGCGGGCTACCCGACGTGGCGGCGGGAAAATGGCAAAGGCCGGTTCCGCGAGCATATAAGCGATGCGACAATTCAGTTTGAAATGGGCGCGCTCAACGCGGTGATGAACTTTGCCATCACCAAGCGGCTTGTGCCTGCAAGCCACCGCTTTGAAGGCAGGCCAAAGCTCAAAACCATGCGCCGCGATGAATTTACCATCGAGGAATACCGCAAACTGCACAGTGTCGGGCGCAAATGGATCAGGGCGGCGACCACACCCCAAGGCACTTGGTATCGCACCATGTGCTACAATTTCATGCTCATCATGTGCAACACGGGGATGCGTCCGCCCGAGGCGAAGAATTTGCGCTGGCGCGACATCACGTTCGCCAAGGATCGCGATGGGCGCGAGATCGTCGTCATGTTCGTCCAGGGCAAGGGCAAATCCCGCAAGCTCGTGGCTCCCAAGAGCGTCGGCGAATATCTCGCGCGTGTGCGCGAGTTGTCCAAAGCAACCGCGCCCGATGATGCCGTGTTCACGATCATCAACGGAAAGCCCGCCAAATATCTCTACAGCGACACCGTTCAGGCGTTGCTCGTGGAAGCTGACTTGCGGATGGGGCCGAACGGCATTCCGCGTTCGACCTATTGCTTCCGCCACACCTACGCCACCTTCCGCCTAAGCGAAGGTGTCGATGTCTATATCCTGTCCGAACAGATGGGCACGTCGGTCAAGATGATCGAAAACCATTATGGCCATGTGAACACCATCAAGCACGCCGACCGCGTGTTGATGGGTATCGGCGGCTGGGAAGCCATGCACGCCGATATGGACGCCGAAGGCGATGTCGAGGAAGCCACCGCCAAGGCGCGACAGGCGGCAAAATCGAAACAATCAATTCGCCCTGCCCAATTCAAACGCTGACTCCGCATCGCTGATGCTCTTTGGAGACTAGCGTTTGCGCCGGTTTTCCGATGCGCCGCTGGCGCTCTTGATCGGGACACCGGCCAAGCGTACGGAGGAAAAAGGTGCGCCGAGCCTCAAGCACCCCTTCGTCCGCGTCTTCCCCCGCATGACGCCACTTCGCCGCTGGCGAACTTAATGTGGCGTCATGCGAGGGCTTCTAACCTCAAGCCGCGAAGCGACAATCTGCCCTTGGCGATTGATTGGCACTCGTTTTATCAATCACTATGTGGCAGAGGTGTGATTGATAGAAAGGCATCTTATCAATCATGCGCTGGAATTGGCAGCTTCCCGACTGGCCTGCATTCCGCTTCGATGCGGATCGCATCCGTGCGGTAGAAGAGCAGTTTCTGAAAGGCTCCGGCGTCGTCATCGGCGCATTGCACCATCTTGATGCCGATGCGCGCGACGGACTGACCGTCGAACTCATATCGCAGGAAGTCGTCGATAGCTCCGCCATCGAGGGCGAAATTCTCGACCGCGACAGCGTTCAATCGTCGCTGGCCAAGCATCTGGGCTTTGCCACAGATTCGCGCCGCGCGAGTGCGGCAGAGGCCGGTGCCGCCGAACTTATGGCCGATGTTTATCGGAACCATGCAGCACCGCTTGACGATCAGACCCTGTTCGCGTGGCACGCGATGCTGATGAACGGTCGCCGCGACATTGCCGATGTCGGGCGCTACCGGACGCATGAGGATGCCATGCAGATCGTTTCGGGGGCGCTCCATGCGCCTCGTGTGCATTTCGAGGCTCCGCCATCGGATACCGTGCCGATGGAAATGTCCCGCTTCATCGCGTGGTTCAACGACAGTGCGCCATCGTCACCGAACCCGCTACCCGCGATCACCCGCGCCGCGATCTCGCACCTGTGGTTCGAGAGCATCCATCCCTTTGAGGACGGCAATGGCCGGATCGGGCGCGCCATCGCTGAAAAAGCATTGGCGCAAAATCTGTCTGCCCCGACACTGACGGCGCTCGCGGAAACGATCCATCGCCACCGCAAGGCCTATTACGCCGCGCTCCAGCTTGCCAGCCAGAGCAACGACATAAATGCCTGGCTGGCATGGTTTGCCGATATTGTCATTGAGGCACAGGCGCGGACGATCACGCGCATCCGCTTCCTGATCGACAAGACGCGGCTGCTTGATCGCTTGCGCGGGCAAATCAACGAACGTCAGGAGAAGGCGCTTCTTCGCTTGTTCCGCGAAGGACCGGATGGGTTTGAGGGCGGGTTGAGTGCGGGAAACTACCGGACGATCACCGGCGCTGCACTTGCTACCGCGACCCGCGATTTGGCTGATCTTGTCGAGAAGGGTGCGCTAATCCGCACCGGTGAGCGTCGATATGCTCGTTATCATCTCGCTTCTACAATTCAGCCCCTGCTGTTAGGCAGTGAATCAACACCAAATCCCGAGTAAGCAATTTATGCCGAGAATATTTGACAACATCGACAATGCTTTATTGCCTGAATTGAGCAAAGTCTTGTCAGTATCAGAACGTGCTGACTTTTGCGTTGGCTACTTCAATCTGCGCGGTTGGAGCAAGATCGACGAACACATCGAAGGTTGGTCTGGCGAAGACGGCAATGCTTGTCGCCTTCTTGTCGGAATGCACAAGTCACCTGAGAAGGGTTTGAGGGAAAAACTAGCAACTGCGTTCCATGATGACGGAATTGACAATGCCCGCGCACTTGAACTGAAGAAGGAACTAGCGGAGGAGTTTAAGGCGCAGCTTGCGCTTGGCACACCAACCAACAGCGATGAAGCCGGATTGCGGCGTCTAGCACGCCAAATCCGCGCAGGGAAAGTTGTCGTCAAACTGTTCCTTCGTCATCCCCTACACGCCAAATTGTATCTCTTGCATCGGGCCGACCCAATCAACCCCAAGGTTGGATTTGTGGGCAGTAGCAATCTCACTTTTGCCGGGCTGGCCTTTCAGGGCGAACTGAATGTCGATGTGATGGATCACGATGCTTGCGACAAGCTGGCGGCGTGGTTTGAGGACCGCTGGAAGGACCGGTGGTGCATCGACATTTCGGAGGAACTTGCGACGATCATAGAGGAGAGCTGGGCGGGTGAGACGCTGGTTCAACCCTACCATGTGTATCTGAAAATCGCCTATCACCTCGCCCAAGAAGCCCGGCTCGGGCAGTCGGAATTCAGGATACCCGCCATTTTTGGCGACAAGCTGTTCGATTTTCAGACAAGCGCCGTGAAAGTCGCAGCTCACCACCTCAACAAGCGTGGCGGCGTTGTGATTGGCGACGTAGTTGGCTTGGGCAAGTCGATCATGGCTTCGGCATTGTTGAAGATATTGGAAGACAGCGACGGCCGGAGCCTCATCATCTGCCCCAAAAACCTCGTCGAAATGTGGGACGATTACGTCGAAACTTACAACCTATCGGCCAAGATCGTTTCGCTTTCGCGGGTCGAAAGCGAATTGCCAGATCTTCGCCGCTACCGAACCGTCTTGATCGACGAGAGCCACAATCTCCGCAATCGCGAAGGTAAGCGCTACAAGGTCATCGAGGATTACATCCGCTCCAACGACAGCCAGTGCATCCTTCTGTCGGCCACGCCTTACAACAAATCATTCATCGACCTGTCTTCGCAGCTCCGGCTGTTCATCGAGGACGATCAGGACATCGGCGTCCGCCCCGAGGCGATGATACGCGCCATCGGTGGCGAAACCGAATTTGTTCGCAAGCACCAATGCGCCGTGCGTTCAATCCCCGCCTTTGAAAAGAGCGACCAGACCGATGACTGGCGCGAATTGATGCGCCTTTACATGATCCGCCGGACACGCGGCTTCATCCTTCAGAATTATGCGCAAACCGATGACAGCAATGGGCGCAAATTCATCACATTCTCCGATGGCACTCGATCCTATTTCCCCGTGCGCCAGCCCAAATCGGTCAAGTTTGAAATCAACGACACAGACCCCAACGATCCCTATGCCAAAGCCTATTCCGACGCCGTTGTGTCGGCAGTCGATGGGCTGACCTTGCCGCGCTACGGACTGGCGAATTATCTGAATCCCGATCCAACGCATCCGCCGACACCCGCCGAAGTCACAATCATGGACGGGCTGGGTCGCGCAGGAATCCGGCTCATGGGCTTCTGCAAGACCAATCTGTTCAAGCGTCTGGAAAGCGGCGGCCCTGCCTTCATCCAATCGCTGCAACGCCATATCATGCGCAATCTGGTCTATCTCCATGCGCTCGATAATGATTTGCCGGTGCCGATCGGAACGCAGGACGCAGAATTGCTCGACGTATCGGATGAGGACGCCGATTCCGAAGCAGCCGGAACGCTGTTTGCCCTTGGCGAATATGGCGGCGATGAGGCCGAAGCCGAAGTTGCAACCGATGAGATCGAAAAACAGCGGGAACAAGCCGCCGCGATCTACGGCGTTTACAGTAGTGCCAAAAAGCGCCGCTTCAAATGGCTCAAAGCAGCGTTGTTCAAGCAGGTCTTGCAAGCCCACCTGCAAGCCGATGTTGATGCGTTGCGTGAAGTGCTGCGCATCTGCGGTCCTTGGGATGAGGCGCGAGACACCAAATTGAAAGCGTTGATCGATCTGGTCAGGGTCGATCATCCGACCGACAAGCTACTGATCTTCACCCAATTTGCCGACACCGCGCGCTACCTGGAGGCGGCACTTGTGAAGGCCGGGATCACGTCGATCTCTGCGGTCACTGGCCAATCGGAAAACCCTACGCGCCTTGCGTGGCGCTTCAGTCCAAGGTCGAACAAGAAAGAGAAAGTCGCACAGGCAGAGGGCGAGCTTCGCGTGCTTGTCGCCACCGATGTTCTGTCCGAAGGCCAAAATCTTCAGGATTGCGCCACCATCGTCAATTTCGATTTGCCCTGGGCCATCATCCGATTGATCCAGCGCGCGGGCCGCGTGGACCGCATCGGGCAACAGGCTGACACGATCAATTGCTATTCCTTTTTGCCCGCCGACGGCGTGGAGCGGATCATCCGTCTTCGCGCGCGCGTCCGTGACCGGTTGAAGGAAAATCAGGAAGTTGTGGGTTCGGACGAGGCGTTCTTTGAGGACGACAACAAAGACAACCCGATCCAGGACCTTTACAGCGAAAAGTCCGGCATCCTTGATGGCGATGATGATGGCGAAGTCGATCTCGCCTCATACGCCTTCCAGATTTGGCAGAATGCCATCACGGCCGACCCTAAGCTGAAAAAGCTGGTCGAGGATTTGCCCGATGTTGTGTTCGCAACCAAGGCGACGCCTCCTGTCACCGATGCCAAGGAAGGCGCACTGGTCTATATCCGCACCCCGGACGATAACGATGCGCTGGCATGGATGAGCCGCGCGGGCGAAATCCTTACTCAATCTCCGCTCGCCATTCTCCGGGCCGCCGAATGCGCGCCCGAAGAGCCTGCGCTGGAACGCTCAGACTTCCACCACGAGATCGTGCGGAAAGGCGTCGAGCATTTGATGCAGGAAGAGCGCACCACCCACGGCGCGCTTGGCCGCCCATCGGGCGCGCGCTTCAAGACCTATGACCGCCTCAAACGCTTCCTCGAAAATCAGGGCAACGAACGCACTTTGTTCGTCACCGATCATTTCGTCCGCGATGTCGAAAAGGCGATGGGCGATATTTACGAATTCCCGCTGTTCCAATCGACCATCGACGCGCTCAACCGCCATCTGAAAACCGGGATCAACGACATCAAGTTGGCCGAAATGGTCATCGCCTTCCGCGAGGATGGGCGATTGACCATGAAGCAGGACAAGGACGACGCGCAAAATGAAATGCGGATCATCTGCTCAATGGGATTGAAGGGCTGACTATGGCAATCGACAAGGCCCGCGCCACTATCCACTTGCAGGCGTTTGATTTCGCCAAGCTGTTCATCGACGAACTCGGCTGGGATCGCCCCGGATCACGCCAGCCGGAAGCTATCGAAGCGGGCGGCGCGCAATATACGCTGGCCCCGGTCGCCGACAAACGCGGCGTCCGCATCTTTCATTGCAACGCCATCCCCGAGCGCAACACCCGCCAGCGGATTGAGCGAGAAATCACCAAGCGCGCCTATGAACATCTGATCATTTTCACCGACCCCGCAAACACCAAACAAATCTGGCAGTGGGTGGCACGGGAGAAGGGCAAGCCCGCCGCCTTCCGCGAACACACCTGGCTTGCGAGCAGCGCGCCCGATGCCCTGATCCAGAAGCTCGATCACATTGCCTTCGCGCTCAGCGAGGAAGAAGGGCTGACCCTCGCGGGAACCACGCTGCGGATGCGCGATGCGTTTGACCGCGAGAAAATCACCAAGCGGTTCTACGAAACCTTCAAGCAGCAGCATGACCAGTTTCTGAACTTTATCGAAGGGCTGGCCAGCGCGACTGACCGGCAATGGTATGCCTCGCTGATGCTCAACAGGCTGATGTTCGTTTACTTCATCCAGAAAAAGCGCTTCCTCGATGACGACATCGACTATCTCAAAAACCGCCTTTCCCAAGTCCGCGCGGCCAAGGGCGCGGATCAGTTTCACAGCTTTTACCGCGTCTTCCTACTTAAGCTTTTCCACGGCGGCCTCGCGACGGCGGTGGATGCACGCGATCCCGAAACGGCGGCGATGCTGGGGCGCATCCCCTACCTTAACGGCGGGCTGTTCGAGCCGCACGCGCTGGAAGCCGATGGCAACACCATCCAGATCGCCGATGCCGCGTTTGAGGGCGTGTTCAACTTCTTTGACCAATATGAATGGACGCTCGACACTCGCCCCATCGAACAGGCCGATGGCAAGGAGATCAACCCCGACGTTCTTGGTCATATCTTTGAAAAATACATCAACCAGAAGCAGATGGGGGCTTACTACACCAAGGAAGACATCACCGATTACATCACCAAAAATACCGTCGTCCCTTGGTTGTTCCAGAATGCAGTCGGCCATGACAAGGTGGCGTTTGAGCCGGGCGGTTATGTCTGGCGGTTGCTGGCTGACAGCCCCGATACCTACATCTACAAATCCGTGCGCCACTGCACGGGAACCCCGCTGCCAGACAACATCGCGGCGGGTATTGATGATGTCGCCAAGCGCGGCGATTGGAACAAGACCGCCCCGCGCGAATTTGGCTTGCCTACCGAAATCTGGCGCGAGGTCGTGGCGCGGCGCGAACGCTACGCCGCCATTCACGCCAAGGCCGCGAACGGCGAGATAAGCCGGATTGAGGATTTCATCACCCTCAATCTCGACATTCGCCAGTTCGCCCGTGACGTGATCCAATATGCCGAAAGCCCCGATCTTGTGCGGGCGTTCTGGAAAGGCATATCGTCGATCAAGATTTTGGACCCGGCCTGCGGATCGGGCGCGTTCCTCTTTGCCGCGCTCAATATCCAGTATGACCTCTATGACGCCTGCCTTGAACGGATGGAGCAATTCGTCGCCTCTGCCCCTGATAGCGGAGGCGGACGCGGGCAGCTCTATTCGGATTTCCGCACCGTGCTGGCGCAGGTTGCGCAGCATCCCAACCGCGATTATTTCATCACCAAATCGATCATCATCGCCAATCTCTATGGTGTCGATATTATGGATGAGGCGGTGGAGATTTGTAAGCTCCGCCTGTTCCTTAAACTCGCCTCACAGCTTGAACGTGCCGACCAAATCGAGCCGCTGCCTGACATTGATTTCAACATCCGCGCGGGCAACACGTTGATCGGCTACACCTCCATCGCCGATGTGAAAATGGCGACCGAAGCTACTGGTTTCGATTTCGATGATCGCGCCGGAAAAATCGAGGCGGCGGCGCAAGACCTTGACCAGGCTTTCCGCCTGTTCCGCGAACAGCAAACGACGCTGCACGGCGGAATACAAACCGATCACAAAAGCGAACTGCGCCGTCGGCTAGGTGCGCTGGAAAGCCAACTCGACCGCTTTCTGGCCAAGGATTACGGCGTGGACGTGGGTGACGACCTCGCCCCCTCGGCCAAATTCCTGACGTGGAAATCTAGCCATAAGCCGTTCCATTGGCTGATCGAGTTTTACGGCATCATCAACGGCGGTGGCTTTGATGTGGTGGTTGGGAATCCGCCTTACGTCAAAGCCTCTGACGTTCGGAAAGATTACGCCATCCGGGGCTACGACACGGACCGCTGTTCCGACATGTATGCTTGGATCATGGAGCGCGCCGCGACGTTGACTTCTACCAAGGGCTTTTACGGTATGATCGTGCCGTTGAGCCTCACGTTTTCCGGCAATTTCCAATCCCTTAGAAATTACCTGCTCGAAAAGTTCTCAGCGAATTGGTTCTCGTCGTTTGCCCGCATTCCGGCGGCACTTTTTAGCGCCGACGTCCGTGTTCGCAACACGATCCACATCGGCCAGAAAACTAGTGGTTCCGGCCACCACACTACAATCACTCATCGCTGGTTTGAAGAGGCGCGTCCGCATCTTGTTGAACGCATTGAATACGCGGAATTTGATAAAACGACTTGGGATGGCCTGATACCCAAGCTGGGGAACCAGCGGTTGTTGAATGCGCTTGAGCAAGCCAAACGAAAATTTGCTCCTCTTGACGCTGAGATCACAAGTCAGACCAACCGCCATCAGCTTCATTTCAAAAAGTCGGCATATAATTGGGTGTCTTTTGCCCATGAACCGGCACCTGCATACGGTGCCAATGGAAAACTGCTTCCAATTACCGAGTCAGGCCAAACTTCATTTAGCAGCGGCGATTCCGCTACCCTTGCTCACACGCTTCTGAACGGGAAAATCGCGTTCGTCTGGTGGGTAATTGTTGGCGATGACTTTCATGTTACCAAAGCAAATTTTGAGAGCATCCCCTTCATCGCCAATCTTTCGGATGACGACAAGAGAAAGCTTATGGCCCTTTCTACCGAACTGAAACAAAAAATGCTCGATAACACTGTTTTCAAACTCAATGCCGGAAAGCGAATTGGTAATTACAATCTTGCGCTTTGTCGGGACATAACGAACCAGTCGGATATGATTTGGGCGAGAAACTTTGAAATGGCAGATTGCGAGTCAGACTTAGAACTCGCATATTGCCAAGTCGTGAAAACAAACTTCGACGAACTGGGCGAGGATGATGCGCTGTTGATCGATTAAATGGGCGGAAGACTTGATGAACCAACTGATCACAAATGGGGGCTGGAAAAAGATAACTGCGGCAGCATCGAGCGCTACCGAGCCTTCGTTTGCGGCCGTAGCCTATTTTGGTAGCAAGGGTGACAAGCTTCTGCCCCTGAGGGAAGGAAGCAAGCTAGTTGTCGATGCCAGCCTCGGCGCAGTCACGACAGGCATAACTGATCCCAAGGCGCTACGACGTCTTCACAACGAAGGAGTAGAAGTGTTCTCAATGCCTTTGCTTCATGCAAAGGCATTCGCCTTCGATTCTGTCGGATTTGTTGGATCGTCCAACGCATCTGCTAATTCTGCGTCCCGGCTGATTGAGGCCAATGTGGCGGTTGTTGACGCCAAAACGCTAAAAGGCATTCGGAATTTTGTTAGGAGTCTGTCCACCGACTGTTTGGATGATGAAGCTTTTGATTGGCTCGAAGAACGATACAAGCCGCCGAAGTTCATAATTCCGAGCATTTCAAAGGAAACTCACAGACGTTTGCTTACGCAAATTATGCCATCGGATCAGCAGGGATACTCGGGGCATCAGGTCCAGCCAACATCCGGTGCATGGAGAGAGTTTTTCGGCATTGAGCTCGATGATATTGAAATGCCAACCCTGAGACTGCGAAACTTGAAAAGTGGTGAAGTGTTTGATCGCAAGGCTGTGAGACACGCCAAGGTCATAACTTTGGACATCCCCGAAGCTGTGCCGGGTGCGATATTAGAAGTCTGGTATGTTGGCCTAAATCGCTACGATTATCGGGTTGTCGGCCCTGAAAGCTCGAAATTCAAGGCTCTGGACAAAGAATTGCGAAACACCAAAAACCCATCGTGGGTATCGGGGCGCTTATGGGTCGTGATTTAGGAGCGCCATTAGCCTTCTTTTGCTCGCGGTCATGCCCCGGCGACGTGATCCTGAAAGCGCAGGATTGGGCCAATGCGCTCGGGCCGGAGGATGTTCCCGTCATCAGCGGTTTTCACACCCCCGTTGAGCGCGATGTGCTGCGTATCCTGCTGCGCGAGGGCCGTCCGATCATCTACACCCTTGCCCGCGCACTCCAAGGCGCGCGGTTGCCGGCCGCTGTTCGGGCCGCCGAGAAGAAGGGCCACGCCCTCATTCTCTCATTCTTCAGCGCCACCGCCCGCCAAACCACGGCCCGCACCGCAGAGGAACGCAACCGCCACATCCTGGCCCGCGCCGCCAGCGTGTTGATCGCCCATGCTTCCCCCGGTGGCAAAACCGAAACCCTCGCCGCCGAAGCCATCGCGCGCGGTCTTAAGGTCGAAACCTTCAACTCGACCGCCAATGCAAATCTTGTGGCGTTGGGCGCAACAATCGGATCAATGCAATGAGCGAAAAAGCCGATCTTACATCTATCCCCGCCGAGATCGTTGCCGACATCCGCAAGCGCGCAAAGGCGGAATGGCCGGATGACCGGGAATGGCAGGAAGATTTCGTCAGGGATGAGGCAAGCGGGTATACGGCGTTTCAAGCGATGGAATTCTCAGAGGCCGCGCCGGTCAGGGACGGCATAGTCGCAGAGGCTATGGCATATTTCGAGAGCTGGGAAGAACGCGCCTCCCATGTGATGGGCGAGATCAAAGCCTATCTCGAAATCGCCGCGAATGCACCGGACGACATCTCGACGGACGTGATCGACAAAATGAAGCAGGACATTGCGACGGACGGGGATTGGTTCACCACCCAGTCGGACAACCTGCGCCGTTCAATTGATGGGTATCGCTACGTTCGGGATACCCGCGAAAGGGCGGGCCCGATCCGCGACCTGTTGGTCCGCATGGAGGGGATCATCGGCAAGGAATGCTACAACGGTAATATTCAGAACTACAGCTCTTGGGGCGAATGGGAGGGCGAAGGTCGCTCGTTCCGCTACCCCGTCACCTTTATCCGGGATGGCGAAGAGGAAAAGCGGCGCGCCGGGATCACGGATTTGAATCACGAGGAACTCGTCACCGGCTACTATAAATTTGGTGCGAACGAGCTGAGCATTTATCGCGCGCTCATGCAGATCGTCGATATGCTTGAAGCAGAATATGGATTTGAGCGGCCAAAGCCGCTAAAATGAACGACACTTGTGACGGGGCAATTCACTTTTTCCTTGACGACGATAATTTTTTCCACCACGATTGAGGCTGAAAATATTATCGAGGGCCTGTCACATGATTCCTGCACGCATATACAAGGAAGAATGGACGGTCGATGCACGTTTGACCGAGACGTTCGGCGTCTCGCGGGATCAGCTCATTCAGGTTGTCAAGGAAGTCGTGGGCGCGCGCGCCGATGCTGTTGAGAACGATCCCATCACAGCAGCCGGTCAGTTTGCCTACATCCACGGAACACGAAATGTCCGCGCGCTCTTCCGGACCCGTGGCTGGAATCTATTTCGCAAGGACAACATAGAGCTTGTCCGGCACCCCGAGCGCGACCTGACGATCAGCTACCAGAGCGTCGATCTCGCCGCTTCTGAAACCCATTCTCCTTTGGCAATTTCAGGCAAAGGTGCTGGTGCCGAGCGCGCTATCGAGGAAGCGCAGCTTTCATTGTTCAAACCTGACGAGCTGGCACGGCCCAACCCTGGCGCTCTCGTGACGATCAATACAGGAATGTGGTTTTTTTGCGTTTCTGTAGTCGGCGACGACGTGCGCGCTGAGCTATCGCTCGCATCGGGAGTCAGCGGCGGCAATTTCACGGGATTTATCGAACGCATCCTCATCTTGAAGAAGGGTGAATGGGACAATATTCGGCTCGGTGCTGGAGATTATTCCGACGCGGTTGATTTCGAGCCAATCATCACCCGCAAGCAATAGTCATGTTCAATGTCGAAAGGCTTGAGCTGGCGCGGAAACGGCGTCGGTTCACGGCAAAGATTCTTGCCGAAAGGGCGGGCATTGCGCCAGTTACGCTTTCCCGTATCGTTCATCGGCAGCAGGTTCCCGACGAAAGCACAATTGACGCGCTCGTCGCGGCTCTCGGATTTGCACGGGCGTTCTTCGAGCAAGATGACTTCGACCCGATAGACGCCAGCGCTGCCAGCTTTCGCAGTTTGACCGGCATGACCGCGCGTGAACGCGACGCAGCCTTGGCGGCTGGATCGTTGGCGTTTGAGGTGATGGATTGGGTAAGTGAACGGTTCACGTTGCCCGAATCGGATATCCTTGATCTCGGGCACGAACGTAATCCTGTCGCCGCCGCTCGGATGTTGCGGCAGCATTGGGCGATAGGCGAAAAGCCCATCGGCAACATGATTAAGCTTTTGGAGTCGAAAGGTGCGAGAGTCTTCTCGCTTGCCGAGGACACCAAGAACGTCGATGCCTTTTCATGTTGGCGGAACAACGAACCATATATCTTTCTAAATACGTTCAAATCGAGTGAACGCAGCCGCTTTGACGCAGCGCATGAGTTGGCCCACCTCGTGCTCCACCGGCATGGCGGGCCACAGGGCCGGAAGGCCGAAACCGAGGCCAACAACTTCGCGTCGGCGTTCCTGATGCCGCAAGCCGACCTGATCTCCACGATACCGTATGTTTCGAGCGTTGATCAGATCATCCAAGCTAAAAAGCGTTGGGGGGTTGCTGCGGTCGCGTTGGCATATCGCCTCAACAAACTCGGGTTGATGACCGAATGGCAGTATATTCAGATCAACCGCCAATATCGCTCGTCTGAGCCGGAAGGAATTCCGGTAGAACGCTCGACCGTGTGGCAAATGATCCTGACAGAGCTATGGAAAGACGGGTTTTCTCGAAGCCACATTGCGCAGCAATTGCTTATTCCCGACAATGAATTGGAAAACCTCCTATTCGGCTTAGTCGCTGACACCTCACCGCCAGAACGGCAGAATCCAACACTTCGAGCTGTGTAACGGGGGCGCTACCCTATCGGGCGACCCGCTCTATCCGCTGGCGCGGACCGGGCCTGTAGTCCCGGCCCATTCGGGTAACGATCGGGAGCGTGTGAGAATGAGCGGGATTTTTTAAGGTCGCACTCTCTCCCGCTCCGCTCCTTGAGGGTGCGCCGTTTTTTGGCTGACCCGCTGGCGCTCTTGCCTCTCTCCTTGTCGGTCGGGCGGCGGCTGCGCTCTCGCTTCGACCGGCGGCGCAGCGCCGTTGGCGCGACTGCCTGGTCTTCGCTCTGCTTTCCGCCACACCGCCCGCCTGCGTCGCGCCGTGCAAGGGTGCCGTTTCTTGTTCGGCCGCTGCGCGGCGATGGTCTTGCGATGATGTTCGACTGACTGGTGACGGCGCGGATGCGCCGGCGTGTCTGTGGCCGTCCCCGAAGAGGGGGATGGGCGGCGCTTCCGGCTAGGCCCGCCGTGCTCAGGCGCAACCCAGCAAGCTGGGCCTTTCACTTTGTTACAGCCTTACAGGTGCGCCTGATCCCGGCGGGCCTCTTGGTCGCTCTTTGCCGCCCACCCCCCTCTCCGGGGTCGTGTGGTTTTTAGGGCGAGGAGGCGACGATGGCGGTTGGTAATCGGAAACGGCGGAATGGCGGGACGGGCAAAGCGGCGCTGCGCGCCGCGCGCGGGAGTGAACCCCGCGCTTCGCTTTATGACGAGGTGACGGCCAAGATCATCGCCCAGCTTGAAGCGGGGCGCTTCCCGTGGGCGCAGCCGTGGAGTTCGTCGGCAGCGGTGCCGGGACTCCCGCGCAATGCGGTGTCGGGGCGTCCTTATTCGGGCGTCAATGTTCTCATTCTGTGGGGCGCGGTCATCGAAGGCTGTTACCCGTCGCAGGATTGGTTGACCTTCCGACAGGCTTTGGCGGCTGGCGGGTGCGTTCGCAAAGGTGAGCGCGGGCATACGATCTTTTACGCCGACCGCTTCACGCCCGACGATGGGCGGGAGCAGATCGAGGGCGCGGACGGTGAACCCCGCTCGATTCCGTTTCTCAAACGCTTTGTCGTGTTCAATGCCGCGCAGTGCGACGGCTTGCCCGAGCGGCTGACAGCCGACCCGACGCCGTTGCCCGAACCCGAACAGCATCGGGAAGCGGAGGCTTTGATTGCCGCGACGAGAGCGGATTTTCGCATCGGCGGAGCGCGGGCGTTCTATGATGTTGGCAACGACTTTGTGCAGGTGCCGCCGCAACCGGCGTTCATCCATCAGATCGACTTTTATCGGACGGCCCTGCACGAGCTGGGTCACTGGACCGGCAGCAAGGCGCGGCTGGCGCGCGATCAGTCGGGGCGGTTCGGGTCGGCGCTGTATGCGCGCGAGGAACTGTGCGCCGAACTGACATCGGCATTTCTGTGCGCTGCGCTCGGCATCGTCCCGACCGTGCGCCATGCTGACTATCTCGGTTCGTGGCTGGCGGTGTTGCGCGCCGACAATCGCGCGATTTTTAAGGCGGCAAGTCAGGCCAGCACGGCGGCTGACTTCCTGTTGGCGTTCGTTCGGGAGAGCGAAACCACCTTACCGCGCGCGGCATGAGCGCCGCGCTCCCTCTCGCGTCAGAACAGACGCCCATCGGTGAGCAGACGCTTGTTCACGGCGTTGCACCGATCACGCCCCGCGACCGTCTCGCCATCCGCGCGAACGCGCCGATGGAGCCGCGCAAGGCGCAGCGTCCGGCCGATCACGGCCTGTTCGATACGAATGCCCGCAATCAGATCGAGATGTTTTGAAAGGATTCCTGCCATGCTTTTGTTGACCCAAGACCTTAGCGCGCGGTTGATCGCCAACGGCTTGAGCCGTGGCGATCATGTGCCAGTCGTCAAATTCTTCAATCCTGCCGGGTCTGGCACTTGGCTGTTTTCCGAACTGGACGACGACGGCGACACGCTGTTTGGGCTTTGCGACCTTGGCTTTGGTTGCCCCGAAATGGGCAGCGCCAGCCTTGCCGAAATCGCGGGCGTGAGACTGCCGTTCGGCCTTTCCATCGAGCGCGACCTTCATTTTGAAGGGCGTTTCTCACTGACCATTTACGCCGATGCCGCCCGCCTGTGCGGTGGCATCACCGAGGACGAGGCGCGGCTTGAGGCCGCAGCCGTCGCCCGCACCCGAGAAGATTCAGCCCTTCCGCCGCCTTGACCCTCCCCAAAGGACTCAGGGCGGAGGCAGACCCCGCACGTTCAACCCCGAATGTGCGGACAACCGGCCCCATCCTCACTGCCCCCCAAGATGCCCCGAGGATGGGGCCACCCAACGGAGTAAGTGCCATGAAACTTGACCATATCGCCCTCGACCGGCTTTCGATTTCTCCCGCCAACATGCGCGGCGGCAAGAAGCCGCCCGACATTACCGGCATTCTGCCATCCGTCCGCGCAAGGGGCATATTCATGCCGCTGTTGGTGCGGCCAAATGGCAGCGACACGACTTTCGAGATCGTCGCGGGAAGCCGCCGCTTTCTTGCCGCGCAAGTCGTGGCAGGTGAAACCGGCTGCGCCGAGCCGCTGCCCTGCGCGATCATGGAGGCGGGCGACGATGCCGCCGCGCTGGAAGCCTCGTTGATCGAAAACCTTGCGCGGCTTGCGCCCGATGAGGTGACGCAGTGGGAATCGTTCACGCGATTGGTCAAGGAAGGCCGCAGCGTGGACGATATTTCCATGACGTTCGGGATGCCCGAACTGACCGTCAAGCGCATCTTGGCGCTTGGCAACCTACTGCCGCGCATCCGTCAGCTTTACCGCGCCGAAGAGATCGACGCGACCAGCGTTCGCCATTTGACGATGGCGACCAAGGCGCAGCAGAAAGCATGGCTGGCGCTCTATGACGACCCCAATGCGTCCATCCCCAAAGGCCACCAGTTGAAAGCGTGGCTGTTCGGCGGCGCGTCCATATCAACCAGTGTCGCGCTGTTCGACCTTGAAACCTATCAGGGCCGCGTCGTCAAAGACCTGTTCGAGAAGGACGGCTATTTCGGGGACGTGCGCGAGTTCGAGGAAGCTCAGTGCGCGGCCATCGAGGCGCGGAAGGCTGCCTATATCGCGGACGGTTGGAGCGATGTTGTCGTCTTGCCCGATGGGCAATATTTCCATCGCTATGAATTTGCCGCCACCCCCAAGCGCAAAGGCGGGCGGGTCTATGTGAGCATCGCCCATAATGGCGAGGTGGCGTTTCACGAGGGTTATCTGACCGAGCGAGAAGCCAAACGCATCGCCAAAGGCGACTCGCCCGATACAGCTACGAAAACCACCCGCCCTGAAATCACCGCCGCCATGAACCAATATATCGACCTGCACCGCCATGCGGCGGTGCGGTCGGCGCTTGCCGCCGATACCGGCACGGCGCTGCGCGTCATGGTCGCTCACGCCATTTGCGGTTCGCCCCTGTGGGGCGTGAGGGTGCAGGATCAGCGCAGCCGTAACGAAGCGATTACCGAGAGCATCGAAACCAGTGTTGCCGAAGCCCGTTTCGACGAGCGGCGGCGCGCAGTGCTGGCCGTGTTGGGATTTGACCCCGACGAGCCGAGCGTCACCTTGGGCCATGAGCCGAGGAACGGTGTAAGCGGCCTGTTTCTGCGCTTACTGGAATTGCCCGACGCAGTTGTCATGGAGGTTCTGGGCGTCGTCATGGCCGAGACGCTGGCCAGCGGCACCGGCTTCATCGAAACCATCGGCCTTCACCTTGGTATCAAGATGGCCAACCATTGGGTGGCGGATGATGCCTTTTATGGCCTCATCCGTGACCGCGAGGTGTTGACCGAAGTGCTGCGCGAGGTTGGCGGCGATACCGTGGCAGCCGCCCATGCCGCCGAGAAGGGCAAGACCATCAAAGGCGTCGTCAATGACTTTCTGACCGGCGGCAATGGCCGCGACAGGCGCGAAAATTGGGTGCCGCGCTGGATGGCGTTCCCGCCATCGGCTTACACGCAGCGCGGCGGCGTGGCGACGGTTGCCGCCGCCAGTCGCGCGGCATGGCTTGCTGAACCAGAAGTGCCGCTCGACCCTGACCCTGCCGTTAGCGCGCCGGAGGTTGCGGAGGACGGAGACAGCGAAACCGCCGATGCCTTGGAGGAGATCGAAGAGCAACGCCTTGCGGCTTGAGTGTTGGGCGGGCGGAATTCATCCACCCGCCCATGCCGATAATGTGCCGACACCACAAAGCCCCGTCCGGCAGAACCGGACGGGGCTTTGATGCTTGGTCTGTCGCGTCGTCGATGAGCAGAACCTGACGGGATGATGTCGATACCAATCTCCAGCGGCGAACAGTCAGGCGGATCGGATGATTGCGGGATGCAGAGCTGACGGAATGTGTCCCTGCCCGCTTGCGGACGATGCCAGCAGCCCAATGACCGGCACCGACTGAAATCCGATGCGATGCAGCATTTTCTTGCGCGGCACCGAGGGCAACCTATTGCGTCTTCGTTCGACAAGCCCAAGCGATCAGTTTCGATGGCGGAATTTATCAGCCGGACATTGAACGCACCAACCGATCCTCGCCAAATCTTCTTGCGCCTGACGGCCAGAACCGCGCTCACCCACGGCCTCGTCAATGGCCTTGGTTGGCAGCGGGCGGCTTCGCCTCTTGCCCTTTGCTGCAACGGTTGGCCCGAAGTTTCTTCCCCTGGGCTTCGCCCATTCCTCGCGGAACCAAGAAACCCCGGTCTGCACCGTCCTCCACTGAGTTGCGGCCCTGCGGGTGCAGCAGAGCAAGCCCCTGCCTTTAACCAGCCATCGAGGCCGCGAATGAGCGCGGGGTTCGACCACCACAAGGAGAAGTATCATGGCAAATATCGGCACATTCAAAAAGTCCGGCGACACCAACTACACCGGCGAGATCGTCACGATGAGCTTGCAGAAGAAGAGCGTCACCATCGTCGCCGAGGAAGCGAGCGAGAATGAAAACGCCCCCTCGCATCGGGTGTTCGTCGCCAAGGCCGAAATCGGCGCGTGCTGGCAGAAGACCTCGAAGGAAGGCCGCGACTATCTTTCGATCAAGCTCGACGATCCCAGCTTCAACGCCCCGATCTTCGCCAGCCTGTTCGCCGATGAAGATGGCAAGGCCTTCAACCTCATCTGGTCACGCGCCCGCACCTCGAACGGCCACTGACCACCGCACCCAAGCCCCGTCCGGTTCTGCCGGGCGGGGCTTAGTGGTGTTTTGCACTTACCCTGGCAGCGTTGTGTCGCGTCGAGTCTTTGCGTTGAACGCGGCGATTATGGATAAGGCACTTTGGCGGCTTTACTCTGCCCTTGCGGTATGGAAGACAGAATGATTGAGGGAGCGGATGATCCCGCGCCCGCCATCGCCATGCAAGGAAACCTGCAAGCTGGATACCAGCGCCAGCGTCTGCACCGGCTGCGGTCGCACAGTTGGCGAGATCGCCGAATGGGGGAGCGCGACCGCAAGCCGTCAACATGAAATTGTCCGGCGATCTTCGGCCCGCATGGGAAGCATGGCTTCCCGTCCAGCCTGAATCTCAAATCCCCAAGCGCACCCAAAGCCCCTTATTGTCCGTAGTGGAAACCCGCTTTGGGTGCGCTTGTCTTAGGGGATTTGTCTGATTTGTCTTTAATGCAGGATATGCCTAGCGGCGCGTGTTGTCTTACATTGCCCCCTATTTCAACAACGCTTCACGTTGTTTCTCTGGGAATGATTGATGGCGACAAATCCAAGGCCGACCAGTGCGATATTGAATCTGCGGATCGACGCCGACGCCCTCTTGGCGCTCGACAAGTTTGCGGTAGCCCGTGGCGGCCGAAGCGCGTTGGTGCGGCAGATGATCGACCAGGCCGTGAAAGAAAGTGTGGATCGACCCTTCATTGACCGGCCCGAGGGGGTGGCTCGCAATCGCATTTCGCTTAGTTTCACCGATGTCGAGATCGCAGTGATCGAGGTTCGCGCGTCGCAGCGTTCGACCGATCGCGCTGGCTGGATCAAGGCATTGGTGCGCCGTCACCTCGCACTCAAATCGCGGGTCGATGACGGGCTGCTGGCCGAACTCGCGCCGATCAGGATGCAGTTGCTCCGCATCGGTCGCAATCTCAATCAGGCGATGAAGGCCGCCAATGCGTCCATGCTCGAAACCGGCGACAAGCAGATCGAACCGGAACTGAGACGGATCGCCGACATGCGTATGGAAATCTCCGAGCAGGTCACAGCCGTTGGCGAAGCCATGCGCGGCGATACGAGTTACTGGACGGTCGCAGATTGATGAGTTTAGAATCCGCCTTGTGGGAAGCAACCCGTCCGGCGTTTCGGGTTCGCTATATCCATGACCCCACAAGCACGCCGCGCGTCCCTCTCTATGCCAGTTACGGTGTTGCGACAGGCCCAACAGCAAGGGCCAAGCTCGCGCGCATTGTGCGCAAAGCGCCCGAAGTGGTGGTCAAGGTCACCGGTCGCCAGCGAGGCGGCAGCCATGTCAAAGCCCATCTTGAGTATATCGGGCGCAAGGGTGATGTGGTCATCGAAACCCGCGACGGGGAAATCCTGACGACCAAGGACGACATTGTCGAACGGGCGGCCGAGTGGAGCGATACACTTGAATGGCGGTCACGGCCAACTGTGTCGTCTGTGTCGCTGATCTTCTCGATGCCCGCAGGCACCGACCCCGACAAGGTGCTGGGCGCTGTCCGCGCACTCGCCCACGCCGAGCTGAGCGACAATCACGATTATGTCCTGGCGGTCCATACCGACACGCCGCGCCCGCATGTCCATCTGACGGTGCAAGCCGAGGGGCTGGATCGCACCCGATTCAATCCCCGACCCGTTCAGCTTAATCGTTTCCGTGAACGGTTTGCACGAGAACTGCGCGCGCGGGGCGTGGCCGCCGAAGCAACGCCGAGGCGGGCGCGGGGACAGGGAGTAGCCGGATCGAGCATGGCACTGGTCAAGCTGCGCGCCCGGCTGCGAACCGAAGGGAGTCGGCAGATGACGACCGCAGACCGCCGCACCAACGAACAGGCCATCGCCGTCGCGCGAGGCCAGGATCAATTGCCGCCGTTCATTCCAGCAGGCACAGCCCGTTGGCGCGAGATACGCCGTGCCTATGAACAGACCGCCGCTGCGCTGGACGCCACCGGGCAATCCGACGACCGGGAGCTTGCCGGTGATGTGCGCGCTTTCCTCGACAAGCATCAACGTATGAATGCCACGCCAGAGGTGTTCGCTGCCCACCATGCGCGCAGAATGGGCGTGGAGCAAAACAGGGCGGTGTCGGCCGCACCTGATCGACCGCCGAAAGCTCCCGGACGGGGGCGCTGAGCGTATTAGGCAAGCCCGCCCACAAAGCCACTCGCGTCACCCCCGCGAACTATCATCATCCGCATGGTGCTTTTGCAGCCGCGTTGGGTGCATCGAGCGCGGGCCTCCACCTGACCCAAGCTCAGTTGATCGCCGTCCCGTCGAGCCAGAATGACGCCGGGTTCCAGGTACCGCACCGCACCGCATTTCCGGCAGGCGAGTTCGAGGCGCTGATCCGCGCCCAAGTCGCCAGCCCGAAGCGATGATTTCCAGTTCATCGCCTCACCAGAAATCTTCGGCCGAAGGGATGCGGGTGAAGCTGATCTTGCCGCCTACATTGCCGCCCTGGGGCGGCGCCCACGGCCCGATGCTTACGACGGTTGCCGCATAATGGCTGTTGAGACCGTCAATGGCGGTTCCAATGCGTTCCCAGCGCTGCCGGTCGTGATGGTCATTCTCCAGCCAATCGAGCTGGCGCTGACCCGCGGGGGACAGGTCGAACAGAGTCACGCCCACGCGCAACACGCGCGTCCGGCTTGACCGGCCCCGCTTCATATCCGCCCACAGCACTGACAATGCCGACAGGAGCGCCTTGTCATCGTGAACCACAGGCAATTTGTGCTGGATACTCCAGCCGCCCTCATAAAAGCGCAACCAGAGCCAAAGCCCCGCACAATAGAATCCGGCCCGGCGCATTCGGCGCGCAGCCTTGGTCAGCAACAGTCGTGCAATCTGTTCGGCATCATCAATGCGGCGCTGATCGGGCGGCAGAACGCGAGCATGGCCATACATCCCACGCCCGGTTGGGAGTGCCGTGATCGAATAGCCGTGCAGCGCATACCAGAGCCGTTCGCCGGTGACGCTGCGCCAGAGCGCCCGCAATTGCTTGGGTTGGGTATTATAGAGATCTTCGGTGCTGAATATCCGCGCCGTGCCAAGCCGCACCTTCATCCGGTTGCCGACGCCGGGAATGTCATCCATCGGCACGGCGAGCAGCGGCGCGGGCATATCGGCAGGATGCCAGATGGTCAGGCCGTTGGGCTTGTCGATGGCGCAGGCGATTTTGGCGAGATGGCGATTGGCGGCAAAGCCTATCGAGCAGGTAATATGTGGCCCGATATTCTCAGCGATTCCGGCTTTGATCCGCGCCGACAAGCCTTCGGGGTCTTGCCGCTGGCCTTCGTCCAACTGGCAAGCCAGTTCGTCGATCGACTTCACCACGTCCACCGGCACAACACTGTCGATTTCAGCAACGAGTGCATTGTGGGCGCGGCGATACATGGCGGGCTGTTGCGGGATGAGCAGAAGGTCCGGGCAGACCCGCCGGGCTTCATCCACCATCATGATGTTTTTGACGCCAGCCGCCTTTGCCTCGCGCGAACACGCGATGATGCAGGTCTTGCCCCCTTCATAGGGAACGATGCCGATGGGACGCCCCCGGAGACGGGGGTTAAGTTGCTGTTCGACACTGGCAAAAAAGCCATCGAAGTCGAGATAGAGGTGTTCGATGGTGTCTGGTTTGCGCATCACATTGTCGAATCAGGAGGGGTGACGTAAAGAACATAAATAGAACAAACTCGCAAGCCGATTGACTCATACGCGTGGCCCAATCATCCCCTCGCCATGTGCAACCGCTATCAGCAGGCCGCGATTCAGGAGGCCAAAGACGCGCTGAATGCGATCATCGAATCGCCGTTCAACGTGGGCAGCGACATCATTCATCCGCAATCACCTGGGCTTGTCGTGAAGCAGGCCGGCGGTAAGCGCGTGCTTGCGAACATGACGTGGGGATTCCCCCTGATCCTTGCGGAAGCGCGAGAACGGGCCGCCGCCAAAGGCACGTCGGTCAAACCCAAGCCGGTGAACAATGCCCGGACTGACAAGCTCGGCACCGGATTTTGGAATAGATGGACCGATCCGGCCCATCGCTGCCTGATACCCGTTCGCGCCTATGCCGAGGCAGTTGGACAAAAGGGTCGCATGACCGAGGCGTGGATGAATGTGCCAGGCGAAAACCTGTTCGCGGTCGCTGGCATCTGGCGGCCCAGCGCCGAATGGGGCGATTGCTACAGTATGATTATGACCGAGGCGGCGGGTGAAGCTGCCACAGTGCATAGCCGAATGCCGGTTATCCTTGCCATTGACGATCACGCATCATGGCTGGAGCAGGAGATGCCTGACGCCCTCGACCATTGCAGACCGTGGGCAGGACGACTTGTCGTCAGTCGCACAGAGACGTTGTGGGCAAAGCGGTAGGAGCGAGCGGCCTGTCATTTCAGCGTCCCGCTCCAGCAGCGGTGCAATTAGCGACGCTACCCCCGTTGTTTGATCGCGTCGAAATCCGCAGGATTCATTAAATATTGAACAGAGGGCTGGGCTGACCCCGTGACACGATCAACGTGAGATTGCTGGTGGCGCGGCTGAGCGCCACATAGAGCTTCGCCCTAGCCGCGCGGGTCTGGCTGAAATTCCGCAGATCGCAAGGCATCAACATCACGTTTTCAAACTCCAAACCTTTGGCTTTATGAATAGTGCTGATCGCTTTCGGAGGCAGTTTGGGTCGGGCATGCGTACGTCTCCGCGCGATTTCGGCGAAACCTTCATTGGGATCTTCGAACCTAACGAGCTGGATTGCTTCGGCAAACTCTCGGGAATGATGAACCCTGACATTTGAAAAGGCGGCCTCGTTCGCGATCAGATCGCGCAAGTGAGCCAATGCGTTGCCAATCCCTCGATGGTCAGGGGTATCGACTATATGCTTAGCTATAGATTGCAGGTGAAGCGGTTTGCCTGTGCAGTTTGCCGCGCAGCCGTTCTGGGCTTCGGTCACGAAGCGATTGCCAAAAGCTGTCGGCGAAAACCCGGAAGCCACCCCGCCCATGAATTCCACCATTCCCTTGGCAAGTTCGGTCGGATTGCCTTTGTTAGCGGTGGCCAAGGAGACGAGTCCCGCAAGGCCGTCGCGGACATGGCCTTCCCAGATTGGAATTTTCCGACCGAAGAAAGCGCGAAGCGAAGTAACGGTCGCGTTTTGGCCGGTGAGCACAAGGAGCGAGCCCTGCGCGTTTGACCGCGCATAGATCGGGGCGCTGTGATTGTTCGCTACACTATAGCCGCCATGCACCGGCGAGGTGTTGTCGGCATAGTGAACGATGAGGCCCGCCGGGAGGTTTCCGGTGAGGTCGATCTGACCGCCGTTTTGAAGGGTGGCGCGAGCGGCAAGAATCCAAGCACCCAACGCAGGCTGGCTGTCTGCCCATCGGTGGGGTTGGTCCAGCTCTTCAAATCGGTCGGCAACATTCTTTAGGTCAATCCATCTCTTATCGGCGGCGGCGATTTGAGCTTGGCTACCACTGAATATCTGCTGCATCGGATCGGCAAAGATGCGGAGCTGCGCGCCAGCGCTATGCAGGCTCATAATGATGGCATGTTGATCTCCGCTCGCATCTTGGTGTTCGTCGCAGATGATGATGGGAAAGCGGCGCGCGACAGTGGCAGCAATCATCGGGTGAGATGCGAGGAGCTTGGACGCCTTTTGGGCGACGGCGAAATAGCGGTTGCCCCCTTCCTGTCTGGCCCAAGCCCCTACGTCGGCGGGCAAGCCGAGGGCTTTGTGGTAGGCACTGGCAATCTCGATGATCAGTCCATCAATAGTGCGGATTTCGACGCGACGATTAAGACTGCGTGTTCGCGTAGCAAAGACGTCGCAGGCCGCATTGGTGTGGGTTAGAATAAGGAGCCGACCATTGCCGAGGGACGGCGCAATATCCCGGGCATATCCCGCGCCCTGATATGTTTTTCCGCAACCGCCCGGTGCTTCCACAACGACAAGTCGCGCGGAAGATCGCAGTGCTTCGGCCACGGAAGCGTCGCTCATCAATCCACCGTCTGCACCGCTGGCAAACCAACAGCATCTCGAACCGCATTCACGAACGGCAACAGCTGTGGCTGCACCTGGGGCCAAAGGCCGAGAGCAAACACTTTCTCAGCAAGCTCCACGCCACCGGCGGTAGATTTGAACCACCGCTGCCCATGTTTCTTCCAGGCCTTCTTTATGTTCTCCGCCGCTTCCGGTGGGGCATTGCCGCAAGCTGCCTCGATCATGAGTTGGCGGATATTGTCGGTTGCGGCCTGAATGGCAGTCAGTGACTTGTCTTGGCTTCCGGCGCGATCCGCCAAGGTGCGCAAGCGCTCCCCGTCGTCGCCGTCTGGGTCGCGGATGAATGACTCAAGCTGGTCGTCTGCTAGGTGCGGAATGAGATTGGTTTCTAGGCAACCGTTGTCCCAACGCATGAGCAGCGGCCCCAGCTTATCTTTGACCTGCTGCCACAGGCCAATCTGCGTGCCCTCGTTATCGGCGAAGCCCGCGACCTTAAGTCCGCTGTCCGCGATGCCGCGCAAGACGGCCAGCGCTTCAGAATTGCTCCCTCCGTCACTGACCCAAATCCCGTAACGCCGCATGTCTTCGCCAAGGGAGCGATTGATAAGGGTGGTGACAAAGCCGACCTCGGTTGCACCCTCGGCAATGATGGCCACGCGAGCCAGAAAGGTTTCGGGGTCGCGCTTCTGTTGCGGCCCGACTGTAGCGGGCAATTCCCCGACCATGCCGCCAGCATCCACATACCAAAGGTTAGCGCCGACAGCGGCACTAACCGCCGGGGCGCTGTGCGTCGTCACAAAGACCTGCGACGGTCGGGCAATCAGCTCCTCCACCAATACGCGCTGACGGTAGGATTCCAGCCCGCGCTCGATCTCATCAACGACCATGACCGGATGCTCGACTTGGTGGGCGGCCGCCACTTCCAGCGCCGCCAGTCGTCGAGTGCCAGCACCCCAGCTCGACAGCGGCAGCAATGTTCCGCCCTTTGTAGCAGTGAGGCCGATCAATGCGTTCAATGAGAAGCCCGGCCCACCAACGAGTCCCAAGCTCAAATCAGTTGGAAGCGCACGCCTGCCAAAGCGCTCGTCTAAGTTTTCAAGGGCGGTTTTCGCACCGTCTTGCAAAACGCCTTTCACGTCCGTCTTGGCTATTTCGTTGCCAAGGCGGGACCGCAATGTCTTGTCGCTCAGCAGACGTTCGAGGGCTGACCCCTGTATCAGTCGAAGATCCCGGTCGTTGCGATCGTCGCCGCTAAGCCGCACCAGGCCGATGTTGCGCCGGATCGACACTGGAAAGTGATCGAAGGTTTCATCAGGCTGGCAGATTTCATGTTGAAGCTCGAAGTCGGGGGTGCCGCATACCCGCAGGCAGAACACAGGATCATTCGGCTGCGCGGCCTCGGCGTCCATGTCCGGCACCTTGGCGGTCGTACCATCCCACTCCCAAGGCCATACGCTCTTGCGTTGCTCGGCGATGCCGCATGATAGCGGAATCGCCATCACGGCCGCGATCTCGAAACCGTCTTCATATTTGCGCTGCCAATAATCCGCATCGGAAAGGGTGCTGGCATTGGTCGGATTCAGCAGTAGCGCGATTGCTTCAAGGATGGTGGTCTTGCCGACATCACCGCCGCCGAGCAGGATATTCACGCCCTTGCCGGGACGCCACAGCAGATTCTCAATGCCCCGAAACCGTCGAATTGACAGGAGGCGAATATAGGGCGCTGCGACCGCCGCTGGAGGTTCTTGGTTTGGCATCTCCAAATCTTAGCCGAAGTGCTGTGCTTGGGAACCCCTCGGACCTCGATAAGTATTGAGAGGCATTTCCCGATTGTTACCGCGTCCGGCCATCCCGGTTCATTGCCTGACCCTGTGTGACCTCCCGAACGCGCTGCGCCTGCTGGTTGCGCACCTGAATCGTCGCGATCTTTTCGCCATTAGCAATGCGGCGCGCGACCTCCTGCTTTCTGGCCTCGACTTCCTTTGATGCCTTGACCGGATCATCAGAGTATTTTGCGCGCGAGATCGAAATGGTTTGGGCGACAAGGCTCTGGGCGCGCCGCAGTTCGGGATCGCGGGCATTTTGCTCATGTGTCTGGCTCAGGAAGCGTTCCGACAGGGCTTTGAGCGTGATTATTACGTCGGGCGATTGGCGGGATTTGCTCGTGGTAGGTTTGGCTTCGCGGCGCTTCTCGCGATCGGCGATCCGCGCTTGCAGGCGGTCGGCTTCGGCCTGTACAACTTTCGATGGCGTGTAATTCTCGACGGTCAGTCCTTGTGCGGCGGCAGCGAGAAATGCCGCCTTCTTGAACGTGTCGCCGCCATTGATCCTGATCGACGTCCAGCCATTGGCCTTGGCGATCCGCACGATGTCGGGAAGGGCGTCGATGTTGCTGGTCTTGAGCCGGTCGGGTTCGAGCCGGGCAATGGGCCTTTTATCATTCGAGGTGCGATAGAGCTGGTTGCCGACGCGCAGGAATTTGCCGGTCAGGTCGTCGGTGAGAGTCGGTGTTTCCGCTTTGCGCTTCGGCTTCGCCGTTTCGGTCTTCGGTTTGTCCGCCTTCGGCGTTGCCGTGCGGCTGCGTCCCGAAGCTGCGGTGCCGTCCTGTTTCTCAGCCATTTTCGTCGCCTTCCTCGATAAGCCCGGACACATTGCCGTCCCGATCCAGCGTCAGCATGTCGGCGAAAAAGCTCGGGCAATCTTTGGTGAGAACATCATCCTGTGAAAGTGGCCGGGTTTCGTGTCCGGCAGCCTCGTCTTCGGTCATGTCGCGGAATGTGGTGGGCGGTGCCGTGGAGGAGGTTCGCCTGGGTGCCGCTGGCACCTGCGGCGCTGGAAAGGCGCGGGCTTTGAAGAACCGGCTGCTGAAATAGGCGATCTTCGTGCCGATGATCGGAGAGATGCCGCCGCGCAACAGGATGAGTTTGTCGGGTGGAAACTGCATCAATTCCTGCGGCAGCATAAGCGCGCGGCGCTGCTCCGAAATGGATTTCGAGCGGTTGGCCAGAAGCCCGTTGATCGTCAGCGATTTGGTGATGCTTTCCTGTCCGACATAGCCGATGCGCTCCGACAGATCGTTGGCCACGCGCAGTTCCTTGGGCGTGAACGCGACTTCGACACCGCAATTGGCAACGATTTCATCGGCGACATGCTCGCCATAAACGCCGCGCAGTTGCGAGCGCGACTGGATGACGGGCAGCAGCCTGATGCCGTAGCCCGCGACATAGGAAAAGGCGCTCGCGATGACCGAGGCGCGGCCAAGCCGCGCAAATTCATCAAGGATGACCAGCACGGCGACGGCTGAATTTTCATCGGGCAACGCGCGCACGTTTAGGTCGATGAGTTGCTGGAACAGCAGATTGTAGAGCGGCGCGATCCTGTCGAGTTCATCGGGCGACACACCGAGATAGATTGACATGGGGGTTTTGCGAAGTGCGCGAAGATCGAAGTCGCTGGCTGCCGTCGCGGCGTCAACCAGCGGGTTGAGCCAAAGGCCGAGGACGTTGGTGATGGTCTTTTTGATGTCGGCAAAGCTGTTGTCAGAGCCGCCCGCAAAATCGCCCAACGCTGTTCGGCATCCGGTGGAGAGTTTCAGCCGTGGATTGGCCAGTTCTTGTTTGAAAAAACTGCGCGCATCGCCGTCGGTCAAATGCCGATAGATCGCACCCATCGTCAGCGGTTCTTCGCTTGTTTCAGCAAGCCAGGCACCAACCCCTGCAAATCCGGTGCGCGCTCCATTGGCCCAAAAAGCTTCGCCGTGGTCGGGCGCAACGAACAGCATCGTGGCAATTTTTTGCAGCTCAATGATGACATCATCGGCGTCGTGGCGGTCGATATAGGCCAGTGGATTATAACGGGCGGTGCGGCCCTCGCGGTCGGTCGGATTGAACAGAAAGACTTGCTGCCCGTAATGCGCGCGGAACCCAGCAGTGGCATCGTAATTTTCGCGTTTCACATCGAGGACGACGACCGATCCAGCCCAGGTCAACAGGTTCGGAATGACGATGCCGGTGCCTTTGCCCGATCGCGTCGGAGCTTCGACAATGACATGCTCGCTGCCGCCGAAGGTCAGGAAGCGCCCGTGTTTGCGGCCAAGCACGATCCCGTCACGCGCACGAAAGCCGTGGCGCTTGATTTCGGTTTCACGGGCAAAGCGGGCGGCACCGTGCAAAGGCGCTGCGCGCGCCCAAAGAGCATAGACCAACGCGGCAAGCAGTGTGAGGCCGCCCACCAATCCGCCTGCCATCGCGCGGACCACATGGGGATCGCCGCGATAATACCAGACGAACTGCGGCATTTTGAGCGGGTCGTAGGTGGCAACGGGCAAGCCGAGGATCAGCCATCCGATCATGCTGGCAATGGCGAGCGCGATCAAAACCCCGAGGGGCAATCCGATCAGCAATCTTGCTGCCCCGCCGTCAGGCGGCGTGCCTGCCCTCTGGGTCATAATAGATCTCCGTCACCCGAAATTCGCCGCCCTCTTTCTTGGTTTGCACCACAACATCGACCAGCATCTTGAGCAACGCGCGAATATCGCCGCGCGCCAGATCGGAGCCGCCTTCACTTTCTTTCACCAGCAAAGTCAGTTGCTCGAACGCCAGTTCGGCAGAATCGGCATGGATGGTGGTGATCGAGCCGGGATGCCCCGAGTTGACGTTGCGCAGGTAAAAGAATGCCGTCCCGTCTCGCAGTTCCTGGAGCAAGATGCGGTCAGGGCGCATCCTCAGCGCGCTTTCGAGCAAATGCTTCGCCGTTACATTGGCAGTGCCTTGGCCGTCCTTGGCATAGAGCATGTGGACGACATTCTTTTGACCGACCACAAGCTCGCGCGCGTCCTCAATCGTCAGCAAACGCTCTTCGGGCGGGATGAGCTGGATCAAGCCCTTCGACAGCGTGGTCTTGCCCGACCCCGTTGCCCCGGAGATGAGGATATTGAGCCGCGCCTTGACCGCGCGGTTGAAGAATTCGACGTGGTGGCCCTCGCGCAGCAGCGCGAGCAACTCCAGCTCTTGCGGGCTGACCTTCTTTTCGGCGATCCGCGTGTCCTTAAAAAGACCCGCCGCCTCGAAATCGGTGAGCGTCATGGTTACGGACGATGGTTTGCGCACGGTGATCGAGACGGTTTCGTCGGGAACGACGGGCGGCACGACAATCTGCACCCGTTCGCCGGTCGGGAAGATCGTCGATACGATGGGATTTTCGCGCGTGACGTCTTGGCTGGTAAATGCAGCGGCAGCGGTGGCCAGCGCCATCAGCGTTTTGAAATCGAGCGATGGCTCGTTTTCCCACGTCCAGCACCCGCGCCGCTCTATGCCAACTTCTTGCGGCAAGTTGATGACCAGTTCGGTGACGCTCGCATCATCGAGATATTTCCGCAAAGGAGCCGTCACGCTATCGAGGACAGCGGTGTTTTTGCCCGGTGCGGCCATTATTTCCTCCGCGCAGCCACTATTTGAGACTGAGGCCATAAACGGTCGAGAAGTCGAAATCCTGTGCGACCGTAATCCCGACGTCTTCGCCCTGGTTCTTGCGCAGCACGGGCTTGATCTGCGAATTCTGTTGCAGGATCGTCGAGGCGGCATCGGACGGAACGCGCGTGGTGTTCGACGCACTGTTGCCAATCGCTTCCGAGCCGACGGTCGCCGAATCTTCGACCAGGCTGAACAGCAACGCCGTGCCGAACCGCTGCCAGAAGAAATTATCGACACGACCGTCCATTCCGCCGCGCCCGAGCGCATCGGTTGCAGGTGAACCGACATCAATCGCAATCCCGCGCGGGGTGACGGCGCGCGTCCACAACACGAACAGTCGATATTGGCCGCGATTGAGTCCGCCCTGATACTCACCGACGATCTTTGTGCCTTTTTCCATCAGCACGACACGGCCATTGTCCGAATAGACATTGCGCGGGACGATGCAGCTCACATAGCCGGGCTGGCTTGAATCCATCGCCGATTGCAGGACGCACGGGATGAAGCTCCCCGCCGTTATCAGGAAATTGCGATCAGGAAGTGGGCGGGCCTGGGTCTGGCCAATCACCGAAGCGCGCCGGAGCGTGTCGAGAGTGGTCGGCTCCCGCGCGGCTGCGCTTCCCGCACCGGCTGGACCAACGGCATTGCCATAAATCGGGCTGCCGATTCCGTTTCCGCGCTCGCCGCCATAAGCAATCAGCGATGACCGGCGTGCTGCTTCGCGCAGCACTTCGGCTTGCGATGGCTGGCGAGGCTGCGCCGCGCCGGATGGCGGAATCTGTGACGATGTGGCTTGCGGGCCGATGGCGGGGACGATTGGCTCGCCCATTGGGATCGGCGCATTGGGATCGGTGGCGGCACCCGCCAGTGTCGGGGCGATGACGGTATTTGGATCATACTGCGCGGCTTCCAGCGCGGGCTTGGGTTTGACCGGGGGCAGTTCCGAATTGCCGGTAAGGCCCGTTCCAAGCGCCAGCACCGTGAACATGACTGCACCTGCGGCGGCGGCAAAGCCGATCATCTTTTTGGGGTCCATCGTTGTGCCGGGCATCGAGGGCATTTTGCTCGCGCGTTCGGTGGCGGGCGTGCGGTCGATCTCGTCGGGGTCGGGGGTTTGATCGACTGCCGCTCTGCCTTGGGCTGGGTTGGCTGTTGCTGTATCGGCCATCACTTTGTCTCCCCGTCATCTGCACCCGACGTGCGTTCGACGATGCTCGACGCCGTGCCGGTCTTGGGATCGCGCCCGTAGAAATCCTTCGCTTCGTTGAAGACGCACAACACTTCCTTGCCTCGCCGCAAGCGGAGCTGTGCAAACACGCCGTGGATGACGACAAATTCGTCGCGGACATCGAACGGGACAATGCTCTCGCTGCTATCAGGATTGACCGCGAAGAACGCAGGCAATTCGCGTTGGTTCGGGAAACGCAGCGCGGTGAACTGGCCGTTGTCAGTAATTTCGGAGGGCTGGATCGCAGATGACCCTTGCACATAATATTGGAGATTCCGCCTGCCTTCGAGAACGGCAAGATCGAGAGCCGAGCGGATCGCGCCCGATTGCAGCGCGACAGCCTGAGTATAAGCGGCCTGCGTCGCCGCCGCCTGCGCAGCAGCGGCTTCTTCGCGCGGATAACGGAACACGACCTTGAAGAAGGTATCCACCGAGCGCGGGCCGATACCGCCGCGCCGCGCTGACAGCTCGAACGTATAAGTGCGGCTCCCTGCATTTGACCGCGTGATAACGATCAGATTGGTCGATCCGGCCAGTTCACGCGGTTTGATGAACAACGAGTTTTCAGCCGGTGCCACTTCCCACGACACGGTATCACCGAGCGCGACATGCTCGACCCGTTCACCGGGCGAAAACACGATCTGGGTTGCCGAGCGGAAGACTCCTACGACGCGGTAAACCTGCGCGTCACTGTAAATGACTTCGCGGATGCGGCTGTCTTGTGCGGTCGGACGCGGTGTCTCGCTGGCGAGAGCCGGGCTGGCAGCAAACATCAACGCTACCCCTGCAATGCGGTGTCCTATTTTCATTGCGTCACCTCCAAATCGGCGCGGTAGCTTTGCACTTCCAACCCAAGAGGGTTTTTGAACCGTTGCTGTTCGGTCGTCGGGGTGTCGGTGGTGTCGTAAGTGATCGTCGCGATGGCGGGGGTGTCGGTCGCTGAGGTTCCGCGCTGGAGCGTCTTGGTGAAGCGCACTTGAGCGACATTCTTTGAAACGAAGGTCACAGACTTGATCGCGACAAACACTGTGTCGAGATCGGTGAAAACCGATTGTGGCGATTTGGGATTGTCCTTGCCGTAGAATGCCGTCCAGCGCGCCTGTTCGTCGCGTGACGACATCGCCAGCACGCCGTCAAAAAATTCCTGGCGAGCCTGCGGAATCCAGCCCTCGCGATTGCGGACGTAATCGGCGAGGAAATATTTGGCGACGGCTTCATTATAAGTGATTTGCTTGTCGCCCGACATCGACGAGGTAATCGCGCTCGCGCCGGTCGCCTTATCGACTGTGATGACATAGGGCGCGACGGTCTTGAGCGGGGTAAGCATCGCCACCGCAGCAACGCCGGTGATGGCAAGGCCGCTGGCTACGCCCGCGACGGTCCAAGCCAACCGCTTCGAGCGATTGGCAGCGATGAGCCGGTCGTGATCCCAGCTTGCGGCTTCCGCAAAATAGGCTTTGAGGTCTGGCCCGTCAGTTACGCCACCCGCCATGATGCTCAGCAACTCCGATAGGGGGTTGGAGGACTTGCACTGCTGATTGGCGGCACTTGCCGGCCTGTATTGTTGCCTGGCTTGGCCTCAGGCTTCACTGGATTGGCTTTCTCGGGAAATACATCGACGCCATTGCGTTCGCGTCCCGGAGTCTGCGGCTGTCCCGCTGGTGTTGATGTCCCCGTTGCAGGATCGACCGTCGGCAGGATCGAGCCATAAGGATTGGCCGGGCGGCGCTGCTTTCCGTCGCACTTGGCAAGTTTCGGCGATTTTGGCGCCGCGATGAGCGTTTCGGCTGGCGCGATCATTGCCAGCCCAACGAATATGCTCACGAACGTCTTACGCATCACCCTATCCCCTATGTTGTTCCACGGCTGACCGAACCCGATGTCCGCATCCGGGCGATGCCGCGCGCGAACCCGCGTTCGATGGCACGGCTGGTGGCCTGTGCGCCTGTTGCGCCGCGCCCGACGACAAACCCGCCTGCCGCTGCGATGGCCGATGCGAACTGGTTAGCGAGAGCAGGACCGCCGCCGCCAAGTGAGGCGGCGAGCATCGGAATTTGCAGGAAAAAGAAGAACCCCAGCGCGTAGAAGGCCAACGCCTTGATCGCCGCCATGCCGATCTCGTCATTCTCTGAGATGGTGGCGATAATCGCATCGCCGGTTTGCGTGAGGAACAGCGTCAGCACGAGCGCGAAGACGATCAGCATCAAATAATTGATGCACGCCCCCAGCCAGGCGAAGAAATAGCCGCGTGTGGACTCGAACAGCAGCGCAGCGACAAACAGCGGCCCAACCACCGAGAGCAACGCCAGGGCGAACAGGCCGAAGGCGCTGATCACGAAGCCGATGGCGGCGCAGAGCAGCGTGGCGACAATCACCATCACTACGAGAAACCCTGAAAAAACCGCATAGCCAATGTCGGGCAGCGTGCCTTGGGTTTCCTGATAATCGGCCGCAATCTTGCGCATGGTATTGGCGGTTTCAAAGCCGGTGCCAGCCAGCTTGTCGTAGAATCCGCCAAGGCCGCCAACGTCGGACCCGCCAAGCGCACTTGCAAACTGGCTGGGCAACCCGCCAAGCGCAAACATGCCGATCTGGGTGCCGTAGAGCGATGTCACGGCAAAATAGAGGAAGGCAAGCTGGCAGCCGCGATAGGCGTATTCCCGGAACGGATATTGCACCGCGCCGCGCATGATTGCGTAGCCGAGCAGCGAGATGTAGATCACGATGCCAATACGCAGCGCTGGCGACACAATGCCGATGACGGCGGCATATTTGCCAACGATTGCCGCAAGCGCATTACTCAGCGCCTCAAACATCGTGGTGAAAACATGATCGCTGAAATCCATAACCGGTATCTAGTCCCCGTAAGTCGCTCTCATTTTCTGAGTTGGAGCTGTGATTTGGCGAAGGCCGCTGCACGGCAATTGGTCGTCACCACCGCCGGCTGCGATGCCGCAGGCGCGCTCGATCCCGACCATTCCCGGCAGATTTTCTGCATCGGGTCGATTTCGGCTGGGTGCGCAACATAATATTCCCAGTCCCGCACGGGCATGGCGGCTTCGGGTGCAGATGTGCCGCACCCGGCCACGGTAAGCGCGATCGAGACGTCCAGCGCGATTAGGAGGATTGCGAGGTGCAATCTCATTGGCCTTTGTAATACAGGCTTGCGGCATCAAGTTTTTGGGCGAGGGCTGCCTTTCCCTCTGCGGCGCGGGCGCGTTCCTGCGCCTGTTGTTGCAAGGCGATGGCCTGCAACCGGAGCTGATCGTTCTGCATGGCAGCAGATTCGAGTTGCAGCCGCGCCGTCAGATCGCCGACTTCCTTGGCCGTGGTGGCAGTGGTCAGCCGGGTACGGAGCTGTTCGAGGCCATCCGCCCGCGATGTGACGGCGGCACCAATGTTTTCCGCAAGCCCTGCCTGAATGCCGATATTGCGGGCGTTGAGATCGAACGCGGCGCGGGACGTTTCCGAACCCGACAGGCCCAATTGCTTGAGCAAATCGCGATATACGGCGTCGGCCTTGGCGCGGCCTGCGCCGACGACATCGAGGTTGCCGTTGCCAAAGCCTTGAAGCGAGCCGCCCGATATATCGAGTTCGCGCAAAGCATCGGACTTGAGCTGCTGCGCTAACTGAGGAATATCCGTTAGCTTGTTCAAATCTTGATAAAGTTTTTGTGCTTCGGCAATTTGCTCTTTGCCTTGCGCGACAATCTGGAGCGCCTGCCGCACCGCGTTGATTTGTTGGATCAGGTTGGCGCTGTCATGGACCGGCATCCCCTGAGCAAAGACGGGCAGCGGGGCCACCAGCAGCAGTGTTGCGCTCAATACTTTAATTATCGTTTTCATATCCTTACCTTTCTCTCTTAAGTCAGCTTGGACGCCTCCGTTTATGGAAGTGGGGAAGCCAGATGGCGGGATCGCACCCCACCTCGGCAATGATTTCGCCTGCAACAGCGGTGGTTTCGGCGCGACCCGACAGCACGGCGAGCGCGTCATCGAGGCCGGAAAGATCGAGTTCGACCACAACGCTGTCATGGCCCTGCTTCACCAGAAACTTATGGCTTTCAGGGGCCAGGTCTTCGCGCACCAGCTTGAATTCGGCGTCGGACAGCGCAAACCCTTCGACGTAATCCCGCCGCGCACCGAACGGATTCGGCAGCATAATTTTGGTGGCGACCTGTTCCAGAATTGAATGGCTTATGTCGCTTTTCAGCGCATCGGCGGGCGACTGCGTGGCGAACACCAGCACCGCGTTGCGCTTGCGATAGGTTTTGAGGCCGTCCTGGGCGAAGCGCCGGAAGGCGTCATCCCCGAGCGCCTTCCAGAATTCGTCAATGCAGATAATCATCCGCTCGCCAGTGAGGAGCCGGTCGATCCGGTGGAACAGATACAGCATGACCGGGGTGCGAATGTCGGCATTGTCGAGAAAGTCGGTCATGTCGAAACCGAAGAACCGGGCATCGAGCGTCATGCTGTCCTGGGGATTGTCGAACACCCAGCCAAGCGAGCCTTCCGATGTCCATTTTTCGAGCCGCGCGCCGACGCCGCTCGAATCCTTCATGCCGAGCATTGAGCGGAGCGCGCTGAGCGAGCGATCGGCCACTGGAAGTTTCATCACGGCATTGATGCCGTCTTCGATCAGCCGCTCCTCCTGAACCGAGATCGGTTTGCCGTCAGCACGGACGAGCTGGCGGATGAAAAGCGAAAGGAAGGTCTTGTCTTCAGCACGGTCGGTAAGGGCTTTGAGAGGTGAAAAGCCGGTGGCGACGCCGTTGTGCAAGGCCAGATACGTCCCACCGCTGGCCTGCACAAAGATTTGCGCGCCGCGATCCTTGTCGATGAATATCTGACGGGCACCGGTCTTTTCGGCCTGTGCCATCAGGAAGTTGAGCAGCACCGTCTTGCCGCCGCCCGATGGGCCGATAATCAGCGTATGGCCAAGGTCGCCCTTGTGGAAATTGAAGAAATACGGGCTGCGGGCATTGGTTTTGAGCAAGGCCACCGCATCGCCCCAATGGTTGCCGGTGGCGCTGCCTGCCGGGAAAGTATGGAACGGCGCGAAGGCTGCGAAATTGAGCGACGTGATTGGCGCGGGCCGAGCGCGCCATGCAAAATTGCCCACGAGCTGCGACCAGTATGCGGCTTCAAGCGCAGCGCCTTCACGGGCCGCCACCATGCCGGTATCTGCAAGGGCTGCCCGCGCGACCGACATATGGTCGCGCAGTGCCTTCATCGAACTGGCATAGACCGCGAGCGTGAAATGATGATCGCCCAGCACGAAGCGGTTCGACATCAGGTCGTCGCCCGCATCAATCAGCGCATCAGCCTGGCTGACTGCCCTATCGCCCGCATTCTCCATCTGCGTCATGCGCAGCCGGAACTTTTCGGTCGCAGCCGCCCGTCCGAGAAACGTGAAGCTCTGCGTCAGCACGAATCCGAAATCGACCGACAGCAACGCCTCGAACTGGCGCGGGGTGGTTTGGGCGGGGTATTCACGGATACCGAAGATGCCGCCGAATGCCGACGCATCAGCGTCGCGCACTTCGATAGTTTCCGCGCCAAAGATGGTGCGCGAACGATAGAGCGCGCCGCCGAGATGACCGCGCACCACCGGAACGCGGCGGTGACGACCGGTCATCACCATGTCGGCGACTTCCATAGTTTCTGAGAACATCAAACCGCGATGTTCGTATATGGCACAGCGGCGTGGTTCGCAGCGTGCCATCAACTTCTCGAAATCGCGCGCCTTGTCGTCGAGCAGCTCGATCAGGGATTCGTCGATCAATGGGCCTTGCTTGGGTTGGCCCGACACCTTGCGTTTGAAGAGCTGGATGATCTTGTCGCCACCCGTCGCAGCAGGGCGGATCACCAAAGTTGCGAAGAAACGGTTGATGAACATCCGTTCGCGGTTGATCCGCCCAAAATAGGCACGGTCGAGATCGGCAGCGAAACCCGATTTGAATGCCCCACCGGAATATTGATCAACACGCAGCCTGACCAGATGCGTCCAGATCGACAGCCGTTCGTCATGCAGGTTGCGGAGCATTCCGTTGAGCTTGGTGTGCCAGTCGTTCAAATCGCGCACATCGGCGGTCTCAAACGCGCGGCCTTGAAGCTCGAAGGTCAGCATGATGTCGCCAGAATCGAGCGCCACCATCTCCTCGTTCACATGGCGCGCATAGGGCAGGAACTTTTCGGGCGACGCCTCGCGCTGCGCGACCTTGAGCGGCACTGCGTTGCTAGAGGCGAGCAGCCTAGACATGGCGACCGAAGCCTTTGCGGCGCAGGCCGGTCAGCGGCAGTGGCGAATAGCTGCTACCGCCCCAAAAGGCCCGGTTGCGGTTGCCAGCCTTCGTCCGCCCCCAAAGGAACAGCAAACGGAACGCATTGACGTCATGGCGCACGATCAGCCGGGAGATCGAATAACCAAACGCAACAACTAGCGCGGCATAGACCGGGCTATTGCTCCAAATCAGCACCGACGCGCTTCCTATGAGCAACAACACTGCCGCCTCAATCGGAATGCCTGCCCATAAAGCAGGGCGTGTCACCGCGAGGAATAGCGTGTTCTTGGTCAGGATTTCGTCATCGTCGGTCATGGCGTTATCCGGCGATCGCGCCGACAATCGCGTCGGCTGAAAACACGATGGCAATACCGATGATGACGGTGACCAGCACCGCCGTAGAGGCACGTCCAGTGAACCAGAGGAGGCCGGTAACGATGACTGCAATGACCGCCAGCGTGCGCAGCAGGGTCGATGAGAGCAGTCCGCGCACCTTGCTGGCGAAGCTCTCCAGATTCTGCGCGTAGGCAGGATCGGGGTTTGCGAATGTCACGGCCATCGCCGCCAGCAGCGCGATGCTCCAGATCAGGGTGTTTTGCCGGGTCTTTGGCAGGCTATTGAATCTTGCAGCGCAGGATGCGCGCCAAGCCCCAATTCCGCGCCCGGCTCTCAGGATGATATTCATATGCTGGGCCTTTCGCTATCGGCAAGGAATTGGGTCTCGCGGTCGTAGGCGGCACGTTCAAAGACGTTCCAACTTGGCGGCGGTGCGCGGCGCGCTTGAACCGGTGCCGGTTCCGGCAATGCGTTTTCTGCCAGCAGAAGCGCGCGTTGATCGCTCGGAACCGGCGCGGCGGATGCAAAGATCAGTGGCGCGCTGGCGACCGCGCTTCGAGCGACGCCTGCGTTGCGCTCGACCTTGGCGACATAGCCGTTGCGAAACCCGCGCGTCTGGCTTCCCGTGTTATACATCGAGAGTGCGACCCGAAGGGAGGTTTGCGGATCGCGTCCGGCGCTGACTGCATTATAGTTGGTGGTGAGGACGCGGGCCAAGGCGGCAACATTTGCGCAGGGGTCGAATACAGTGTCCCACGTCAGACCAAGCCAGCGCATGTTGCGTGAGTTGATCTGGCCAAGCCCCAAATCGACCGAATAACCTGCTGTGACATAACGCCGCGCCGTGGCTACTGCATCTGCGGCGTTGCTTTGCCGGGCGGGTTGCCGACCACCGTTTACATTGAGAGCGAATGGTTCGCCGCTGCTTTCGGTCTGAATGATCGCAAGCACTGTTTCGGGTGCGACGCTTGGGGCGCATTGCGACGCCAGTGCAAGCAAGGCAGCCGCAGAATAGGCCATTATGTGGCACCGCTCCCTGCCACGGCATCTGAACGTAGATGTGCTTTCCAGTTCACCATGAGTTCCCCCCAAAGCTCTGATTTGGAGCAGTAATACTCTGCTCGACTATCGAACCATTGGTAGCCGCTAGGGGAATAGGTCAGCTATGGATTCACAAAGGCATTTCAGGTTTTTCGACGTGACTATCGAAAGCCGGAACGGTCTTTGACCTTCAATCCTGACTCTGCGGACGGTTTGTTCGTCGCGGGGTGGGTTCGCTGTCCGCCCGATTCATGGTCCGAGTTTGGATAAGTAAGGCGAAAACGAACAATCGCCTTCGCAATCCCAAGGCCTCGCCGGTGTCAACCAGCTAGGACCTAAATATGAACCGAAGCCGTTATGTAAACCGGCCCATCGACAAAACCGATCGAGCTATAATCACGGCGTTGACCGAAAATGGGCGTGTGACGTTCAAGGATCTTGCCGAACAGATCGAGCTTTCAAGCCCCAGCGTGACCGAGCGTATTCACAAGCTCGAAGATTGCGGCGCGATCCAAGGCTATACGATCACAATCACTCCCAAAGCTCTTGGCCTCAATGTCGCGGCGCATGTGCGGTTCTACGCCATGCCGGGCGACGTCAAAAAAGTGGAACAGATGCTTAAAGATAGCCCGGAGGTCATAGAGGCCATGCGGGTGACGGGACAGGACTGCTTTCTGGCGACGGTTTTGGTCGGAGAGTTGGAGGACATTGAAAAGATGACCGACCGGTTCGAGCGTGTCGCAGCGACCGACGTAGCCATCGTTCAATCCATCACTGTCGCAAAACGACTTCCTCAATTCTAGCACGATCCGGCACCAAAAAGTTCGCTAGGGTCTGACCGCCTTCGACGCGGTCGATCACGCTTTGCGCCCATCGAGCGCTGCCGGGTGCAAACCAAATCTAGAAAGATGCAGAAATCCGCTTGGTCAGTGGCGCGAACCGGCCACTGAATCGCTTCGCGGCATTGACTAAAACCGAACCGAAGATCGCAGGTTTAACATGCCCAGGTCCGAAACAGATCGAAAAAAATCTACACAGTTCCTGCACAGGTCGAAAATGGTCTATTTTCTTCAATAAAAACAACGACTTACAAGTCACCGATATAATGGTCGGGGA
>CAXTTJ010000017.1:0-42942 GCA_964247235.1 uncultured Sphingomonadaceae bacterium | reverse complement strand
CGGCGCCCGTGCTGCTGGTGATCGCGCGGATGATCCAGGGGCTGTCGGTCGGCGGTGAATATGGGTCGAGCGCGACTTATCTGTCCGAAATGGCCCCGGCCGACCGGCGCGGATTCTGGTCGAGTTTTCAATATGCCACGCTGAGCGGGGGGCAGTTGCTGGCGATCCTGACCGCACTGGTCCTGCAAGCGGTGCTGAGCGAGGCGCAGCTCGGGGCGTGGGGATGGCGCATCCCCTTTGTTATCGGCGCGGGGCTGGCAGTGGGTGTCTATCTGATGCGGCGGCGCATGACGGAAACGGCATCCTTCGCCACAATCGATCAGCATGTCGTGCAGTCGTCGCTGACGATTTTGTGGCGTGACCACCGCAGGGCGTGCATATTGGTGGCAATGATGTCGGGCGGCGGTGGCCTCGCTTCCTATGCATTCACGACGTACATGCTCAAATATCTGATCAACAGCGCGGGGTTTGCCAAGGGCACGGCGACGTGGATCATTGCCGCAGCGCTTATCTGGTCGTTCGTGCTTCAGCCGGGCGCGGGCATGCTTGCCGACAGGTTCGGGCGCAAGCCGCTGCTGTTCGTCGCGGGCATCGGTGTCGCGGTCGTGGCGGTGCCGGTCTATACGCTGGTCGGGCATGCGACGTCGCCGCTCGCCGCGCTTGCACTGATCCTGATCCCGATTACGCTTCACGGCGGCTATACGGCGAACAATGCGATGGTGAAGGCAGAGCTGTTTCCCGCCCCCGTCCGGGCGCTGGGCGTCGCCTTTCCCTATGCGCTCGGTAACACGCTGCTGGCGGGGACAGTCGAATATGTCGCGCTGTGGTTCAAGAGCAGCGGCCATGAAAGCGGCTTTTTCTGGTATGTCGCCGTGATGGTCGCGATGACGGTCGTCGCGTACATGATGCTGCCCGAAACGAAGACCGCAGGGTTGATCCGCGAGCCCTGATCCTGCGCGTTACCCGCGCCCGCGATAGCCCGGCACGTCCTGGGCCGGCAGCCACAGGTCTGCGGGTGGCGTCCCCGACTGCCAGAAGACATCGATGGGAATGCCGCCGCGCGGATACCAGTAGCCGCCGATGCGCAGCCAGTGCGGGGCGAGTTCGGCAAACAGGCGTTCGGCAATGCCAACGGTGCAATCTTCGTGGAACGCCGCATGATTGCGGAACGAGCCGAGAAACAGCTTCAGCGATTTCGATTCGACGATCGTCGCGCCGGGCGCATAATCGATGACGATATGCGCGAAATCGGGCTGCGCCGTGACGGGGCAGAGCGACGTGAATTCAGGCGCGGTAAAGCGCACGAGATAAGGCCGCCCGGGCCGCGGATTTGGCACATAATCAAGCGTTGCCGTGTCAGGCGACGCAGGCAGGCTGCTGGTCTGGCCAAGAAATTTCGGTGTCATGTTTTCGCCCATAATGGCAATGACGCGACATGACGACTCTCATCCCGGTCCTTGGGGACCAATTGTCGTTCGACCTGTCTGCGCTTGACGGTGCCGACCTTGCGGACTCGATCATCCTCATGATGGAAGTCGCCGAAGAGACGACCTATGTGCGGCACCACAAGCGCAAGATCGCGTTTATCCTTTCGGCGATGCGGCATCATGCCGACGCGCTGCGGAAGGCCGGGTGGCGCGTTGATTATGTGACACTCGACGATCCCGGTAACACGGGCAGTTTTACCGGCGAAATCGCCCGCGCGGTCGATCGGCATGCGCCCGACCGGATCGTCGTCACCGAAAGCGGCGAGTGGCGCGTGCAGGTGATGCTTGATGCGTGGGAGACGATGTTCGGCATCCCGGTCGATATCCGCGCCGACACCCGTTTCATCGCGACGCACCGCGAATTCGAAGACTGGGCGGAGGGGCGCAAATCATTTCGCATGGAATATTTCTATCGCGAGATGCGGCGCAAGACCGGGTTGCTGATGGATGGCGACAAGCCCGCGGGCGGCGAGTGGAATTATGACAAGGACAATCGCAAACCGGCGGGAAAGACGTTGCAGGCGCCCGCCGTGCCGCATTATCCGCCCGATGCAGTGACGCAGGCGGTGATCGAGATGGTCGCGGTGCGCTTTGCCGGTCATATCGGCAGTCTTGATAATTTCGGACTTGCGGTGACGCGCGACGATGCACGCCACGCGCTGACCCGGTTTATCGATGTCGCGCTGGCGCAATTCGGCGATTTTCAGGACGCGATGGTCGCCGGTCAGCCGCTGCTGTGGCACGCACTGATTTCGCCCTATCTCAACAATGGCCTGCTCGACCCGCTCGACGTCTGCCGGGCGGTCGAGGCCGAATATCGTGCGGGACGGGTGCCGATCAATGCCGCCGAAGGGTTCATCCGCCAGATCATCGGCTGGCGCGAGTTTGTCCGCGGCATTTACTGGCGCGAAGGGCCGGATTATGGTGACCGCAATTTCCTGAACGCGCACCGCCCGCTGCCCGAATTCTTCTGGACCGGCGACACCGCCATGCACTGCCTCGCCCAGGCGATCGGCCAGACGATCGACCTTGCCTATGCGCACCATATCCAGCGGCTGATGATCACCGGCAATTTCGCGATGCTGATCGGCGCGGACCCCAAGGACGTCGCGCGCTGGTATCTTGAAGTTTATGCCGATGCCTATGAATGGGTCGAGCTGCCCAATGTCCTTGGCATGAGCCAGTATGGCGATGGCGGGCTTCTGGGGTCGAAGCCCTATGCGTCGTCTGGGGCCTATATCGACCGGATGTCCGATTATTGCGGGCAGTGCCGTTATGATGTGAAACAGCGCACTGGCCCCGACGCATGCCCGTTCAACGCGCTCTACTGGGATTTTCTGGCGCGCAACGAGGACAAGCTGGGCACGAACGTCCGCCTCGCCATGCCGTATCGCAACTGGGCAAAGATGACGGATGACACGAAAGCGGCGTTGCGGGCGCACGCAGCAGAATTTCTGGGTGGTCTCGACGCGGGCAGCGGGCGCGATTAGAGGCAGTCGCAGGATAAAGGGAGATGCAAATGGATTCGCTGGTTTCCACCGAATGGCTGGCCAAGGAACTGGGCGCGTCCGACCTGCGCGTCGTCGATGCGAGCTGGCATTTTGATAGCCGCGATGCCGCAGCGGACTATGAAGCGGCGCATATTCCCGGCGCGGTGTTCATGGACCTGGGCGGGCTGGCCGATACCACGACCGAATTGCCGATGATGCTGCCGCAGGCAGAGAAGTTCGCGAGCCGGATGCAGTCGCTCGGCCTCGGCGATGGCAGCCGCATCGTGTTGTACGACGACTCGGATCTGAAGACGTCGGCGCGGGCGTGGTGGATGCTGCGCCTGTTCGGGGCGCATCAGATCGCGATCCTCGATGGCGGCCTTGGCAAATGGAAAGCCGAAGGGCGCGCCACGACGGCGGGCAAGGAAACGCTGCGCCATCGCCATTTCACCGTGTGGAAAGACGCAAGCCATATCCGCACGAGGGATCAGATGACGGCACTGATGGGCAGTCATGCCGAGCAGATCGTCGATGCGCGCGGGCAGGGGCGTTTCGAAGGGCGCGAGGCAGAGCCGCGGCTGGGCGTCAACCCCGGGCATATTCCGGGCAGCAAGAATTTGCCGATGAGCGGCCTGTTCAACGCCGATGGCACGTGGAAAACCGGCGATGCGTTGCGCGCGGCCTTCACAGATGCGGGCGTCGATGCCGATGCGCCGATTGCCGCAACATGCGGGTCAGGCATCACCGCCACGGCAATTGCGTTCGGCGCGCATCTGCTCGGCAACGACAGGGTTGCGGTCTATGACGGATCGTGGAGCGAATGGGGCGCAGATGCCGATACCCCCAAGGCGATCGGCGCGGCGTGACAAATCCCCCCTCCCCTTCAGGGGAGGGGCCGGGGGTGGGGACTGTTCACCAGCCCTCAGCTTCGGCTCCTGCGGACACTCCCCACCCCAACCCCTCCCCTGAAGGGGAGGGGCCAAGAGGCGCAACAACCATCGTTCAGGGCGGTCGGCGCAAGGAATGGACGGGTGGCGGCAAGGTCGTTAACCCGCCGGTCTGGCGCGCATCGACGATCCTGCATGACGACACGGCGGCGTTGAAGGACGGCATCAAGACCAATGCCGATGGCAACTGGTTTTACGGACGGCGCGGCACGCCGACGCAATGGGCGCTGGCCGAGGCGCTGACCGCGCTCGATCCCAGTGCCGCCGGGACCATGCTTTATCCGTCGGGTGCGGCAGCGGTGGCGGGGGCATTGCTCAGCGTCCTTCACCCCGGTGATCATCTGCTGATGCCCGACAGCGCCTATGACCCGACGCGGCGGCTGTGCGACGATTATCTGAGCAGACGCGGCGTGGCGACGACTTATTACGACCCGCTGGCCGGTGCAGGCATTGCCGCACTGATCACGCCCGCCACGCGCGCGATTTTCATGGAATCGCCGGGCAGCCTGACATTCGAAGTGCAGGACGTGCCCGCCATTGTCGCCGTGGCCAAAGCACATGGCCTGATCACGCTGATCGACAACACCTGGGCGACGCCGCTGTTTTTGCCGACGGCGGCGATGGGTGTCGACCTGTCGATCCTTGCCTGTACCAAATATATCGTCGGTCATTCGGATGTCATGCTGGGGTCGGTGACGGCGTCGGCGGACACATGGGACGCGCTGCGCACCACCGCGCAGGTGCTGGGCAATTGCGTCAGTCCCGATGATGCGTTTCTGGCGTCACGTGGCCTGCGCACACTGGACGTGCGGTTGCAGCGGCATCAGGCGTCGGCACTGACGATTGCCCGCTGGTTGCAGGGCCAGCGGTCCGTCGCGCGCGTGCTACATCCCGCGCTGCCCGATTGTCCCGGCCATGCGCTGTTCAAGCGGGACTTCAGGGGCGCAAGCGGCCTGTTCGGCTTTACCCTGGCGGCCGGTGATCCCGACAGGTTCGTCGATGCGCTGACCCGGTTCGGAATCGGCTATAGCTGGGGCGGGTATGAAAGCCTGGCACTGCCCGTCGAACCGTCCCGGTGCCGGACGGCAACGCGCTGGACCGGCGGCACCGTCATCCGCCTGAGCATCGGCCTTGAAGACGTGGGCGATCTGATCGACGACCTGACGCAGGCATTCACCCGCATCTGATTGTTGCAATTGCGCAACAGCTGCGCATTTCCGTTACGCACGGCATCGTTTTACAGTTGTGCAATGCAGCATTTGACGGCACCTTGTCCATGCTGACGCAATCCTGTCCCGCATAGAGGACAGGATGCCAGGCTCAGGCGGAACATCACGACGTTTTCAAAGGGAATATTTATGCGCATATTTCTTGGCTGCTGTGTCAGCCTTGCGGCCGTTATGGCTGCGACACCCGCTTTGGCCGATGAGACCGCACCAGCGCCTGAAATCACCATTAACGGCACCGCGACAGTCGTGACCGATTACCGGTTCCGCGGCATTTCGCAGACCGACAAGAATTTTGCCGTGCAAGGGTCGCTGACAGTCAGCCATGCGTCGGGCTTTTACGTGTCGGTCTGGGGATCGTCGGTCGACAATTATGTGACGGCATCGCTGAACGGGCATCAGGAAATCGACATTATCGGCGGTTTCAAAAAGACCTTCAACGGCACCACCGTCGATGTCGGTGCGCTCTATTATTTCTATCCCAAGACCAAGCTGCCCGGTGATTTGTCGAGTTCGGATTTCATCGAACCCTATCTGGCGGTGTCGCACACGTTCGGACCCGTGACGGGCAAGGCGACCGTGAACTGGGCACCCAAGCAAAAGGCGCTGGCGCTCGATCAGATCGGACCGAGCAAATCGAACGTCTATCTGGCAGGCGACCTGTCGGCGTCGATTCCCAACACGCCGATTGGCCTGACAGCGCATTTCGGCCATAATTTCGGTCCGAGCTGGCTCGTGCCCGTGCCCAAGAAAGAATATAGCGACTGGGGTCTGGGCGCCACGCTGACTTACAAGGCGATCACGTTCGGGGTGCAATATGTCGACACTGACGCATCGCCGCTGTTGTCGCTGACCGGCAAGAATGTCGCCAAGGGCGGCGTGGTCGGATCGATCGGCGTGAGCTTCTAGAGCGGGATGACGGGGTGGCGGATCGTCGCCCCGTCAGGCCGGTTTTATTTCGGCGTGGTGGCGCGTGCGTCCTGACCGTCTCCTTCGGGAGCGGCGATGATATCGCGGGTCACTGCCCCCTTGTCAGCGACATCGGTTTTCGGATCGCCGACGTTCGACCGGATCCCGGCCGCTGCGCGCGACGTTCCCGCCTGATCGAGTGTCGCTGTTTCAGCCGCACTGCGCGGGGCCGAGCCACCGAACATTGCCTGCAACGCGGCCTGTGACGAATCGGCTTCCTGTGCGCGCGCGGTGCCCGGCTTTGGCGGGGTCAGGGCAAAATCGGGCGGCACGACAAGCGGCGCGGCGCGGGTGACGGCGAATTCATTCGGGCGGGCGCGGTTGAAAACCCCGCTTGACGAGCCACACGCCGTCAGCGTCGATGCCAGCAGTCCGGCCCATATCAATTTACGCATGCGTTTCTACTTTCGGTTTCTCGCGCACCAGCAGCGCACGAAGCAGTAAGATGACAACACCGATACTTATAGCTGCATCGGCGACGTTGAACACCAGAAAGGGACTGAAGTCGCCAAAATGCAGATTGGCAAAATCGACAACATGCCCGAATCGCACCCGATCGAGAATATTGCCGAGTGCACCGCCGAGGATCAGGCCGAGCGCCAGCGCATCCTGCCGGTTTTTTTCGCGCCACAGCCAGACGAGGACGCCCATCGCAATTGCGCCCGTGAGCGCAATGAGCAGCCCCGCCTGCAACGGTGTCTTTGCTTCGAGCAGCCCCATCGAGACACCGGGATTGCTGACCCAGATGAATTTGAAGAATGTCGTGACGTCGATGACGCCGCGGTCGGGCAGGTCAAGTGGCACCATCACCATATATTTGCTGAACTGATCTGCCGTGAAGACAAGCGCGGCACCGATGAGGCCAAGAAGGCGGGTGGTCATGCCTTTGTGCTCCTGCGAACGCAGGAGCCCTGCGTTTCACGGATTAATTTCGATTGGAGGGGCTTTCCCGCGTCCAAGGCTCCTGCCTGTGCAGGAGCACGACAGAGTGCTCGTTTACGCATTCACCACCCCCTCGCACCGTCTACACAGGGCGCCGTCTTGGCTGACTTCGGGCAAGTGTCGCCAGCAGCGCCCGCATTTGTGGTGAGTGGTTTTGGTGACGCCGACGGATTGGCCGTCGATCACGTCTGCAACGATGAAAAGCTCGGTCAGGTCACAATTGAGCGTGCTGCTGCCGGGATAGGTTACAACGGCCTCAAGGCTCGACCCAATCGTCTTGTCACGTCGCAACGGTTCGATGATCTCCGAAACAGATTTGCGATGGTCGCGGAGAGCAGCCCAATTCAACGCATACGCGTCACCCCCGCCTTCGCGGGAATGACGGAGGTCGGGGAGTACTGGCCATTCCAGCAAATGCACACTCTCCGCATCGGGAAAGCGCGTTGCCCAGACTTCCTCGGCCGTGAACACCAGCACTGGCGCGGCATAGCGCACCAGGGCGTGGAACAGCGTGTCGAGCACCGTGCGATAGGCGCGGCGTTTGGGTGACGCGGGTGCGTCGCAATAGAGCGAATCCTTGCGGATATCGAAGAAGAAGGCGCTCAGGTCATTGTTCGCGAAATCGCTTAAGGCACGGACATAGGTGTTGAAATCATAATCATCGACCGCCTGCCGCAGCTTGGCATCCATGTCCGCGAGCAGATGCAGCACATAACGCTCAAGCTCGGGCATTGAAAAAGTGTCAGACACTTTTTCGTCCTCGCTGAATCCCTCCAGCGCGCCGAGCAGATAGCGGAACGTGTTGCGCAGCTTGCGATACTGGTCCGACACGCCTGACAAAATCTCCTTGCCGATGCGGTGGTCCTCGGTGAAATCGACCGACAGCGCCCACAGGCGGAGGATGTCCGCGCCGCTTTCCTTTATCAGGTCGATGGGGTTGATCGTGTTGCCGAGCGATTTGGACATTTTCATGCCCTTGGCATCCATCGTGAAACCGTGCGTCAGCACCGCCTTGTACGGCGCGCGACCCCGCGTGCCGCAGCTTTCAAGCAGCGACGACTGGAACCAGCCGCGATGCTGGTCCGACCCTTCGAGATAAAGGTCGGCAGGCGGGTCTTTTTGCCCTGCGGGGCTGGCAAGATCCGGCCATTTGCCCGATTCGAGGACGAAGGCATGGGTGCAGCCGCTGTCGAACCAGACGTCGAGAATGTCGGTCTGGCGCTCATAATCGGCGGCGTTGTAGGCGTCGCCGAGGAACCCCTGCGCGGCTTCGTCGGTCCACGCATCGACACCCTTTTCGCGCACTGCGGCGACGATGCGCGCGTTGACGTGCGGGTCGCAGAGATAGTGCCCGGTCTTGCGGTCCACGAACAAAGTGATCGGAACGCCCCACGCGCGCTGGCGGCTGATCACCCAGTCGGGCCGCCCTTCGACCATCGCGGTGATGCGGTTCTGCCCCTTTTCGGGGACCCAGCGGGTGTCTTTGATTGCCCGGAGAGCGGTGGTGCGGAGCGTTCTTCCCCCCTCCCCTTCAGGGGAGGGGCTTAAGGGTACGTCCATCGGTATGAACCATTGCGGTGTCGCGCGGAAGATGACTTTGGCTTTGGAACGCCACGAATGCGGATAGCTGTGCCTGTAGTCCGCACTTGCCGCGAGCAGTGCACCCGCCGCGCGAAGGTCTTCGCAGATTGGACCGTCGGGGGCGTTGAACTTGGCATTGATGACGCTCCCTTGCCCGCCCTCTTGCGAAGGATTGGGCCACGCCCAGTCGGCGCGGTATTTCCCGTCGCCCTCGACCGCAAAGACCGGCTCGATGCCGTTGGCCTTGCACAGGTCGAAATCATCCTCGCCATGGTCGGGCGCCATATGGACGAGGCCGGTGCCCTGTTCGGTGGTTACGAAATCGCCGGGCAGGAAGGGGCGGGGGCGGAGGAAGAATTCGGCCAAAGGCGAAGCAGGATCGTATCTTAGCCCCTCCCCTTCAGGGGAGGGGTTGGGGTGGGGACTCGACACGCCAGCAATCTCGCGTGTCGAGTCCCCACCCCCAGCCCCTCCCCTGAAGGGGAGGGGTGAAAAGAGTTTCGCCATCGGGTGCCGGGCAATGGTTCCGGCGAGGTCGGAGCCTCTTCCTTCCCACGTCACGCCATCGTAGCGCCATCCGAACCGTGTTTGAAATTGCCCGATCAAAGTTGTGGCAATCAGTACAAACTTCCTGCCATCTTCCGTGACGGAAGCGGGTGACATCGGATTGACGAACGGTGCCATCGTTCTCGGGCTGAAGCTGGCACAGCAATACTCAACATCCGGCCCATAAGCGATCGCCTGGTTGACCGGGATCGTCCACGGTGTCGTTGTCCAGATTACCGCGTAGGCACCTTCCAGCTCTTTGATCGGCGACGAAATAATCTCGAACGCCACATCGATCTGCGTCGAGACGATGTCTTCATATTCGACCTCGGCTTCGGCGAGGGCTGTCTTTTCGACCGGGGACCACATCACCGGCTTGGCGCCGCGATAGAGTTGCCCCGACTCCGCGAATTTCATCAGTTCGGCGACGATCGTCGCTTCGGCGGCGAAATCCATTGTCAGATAGGGGTGGTCCCAGTCGCCGTTGATGCCCAGCCGCTTGAGCTGCTCGCGCTGCGTATCGACCCAGGCTTGCGCGTACGCCCGGCATTCGGCGCGGAATTCGGGGGCGGGGACCTCGTCTTTATTGAGCTTTTTCTTGCGATAGGCCTCTTCGACTTTCCATTCGATGGGGAGACCATGGCAGTCCCAGCCGGGCACATAGGGCGCGTCCTTGCCGAGCAGGCTTTGCGTGCGGCACACCATGTCCTTCAGGATATGGTTGAGCGCATGGCCGATGTGCATGTCGCCATTGGCATAGGGCGGGCCGTCGTGGAGGATGAACTTCTCGCGGCCACGGCGGTTTTCGCGGAGCTTTTGGTAAAGCCGTTGTTCCTGCCATTTCGCCAGGATGATCGGCTCCTTTGCAGGAAGGCCGGCCTTCATGGGGAAATCAGTCTTCGGCAGGAAGACGGTGTCTCTGTAGTCTTTTGCTTCGGTCATGTCATGGCGGCGCTTAGAGGAAGGTTTCAATAAAGAAAACCGTTCGGGCTGAGCCTGTCGAAGCCCTGTCCTTTCTTCTTGGCCGTCCGCACGAAAGAAGGACAGCCCTTCGACAAGCTCAGGGCGAACGGGATTGGAGGAACGTCCGCGCTTGCGCACAATCCTTGTCCATCTGCGCGGTCAGTGCCGCGAGGCTGTCAAACTTCGCTTCGGGGCGGATGAAGGCGTGAAGTTCGACTTCGATCACTTGACCATAAAGGTCTTCGTTGAAATCGAAGAAAAAGGGTTCGAGCAGTTCCTTGGGCGGATCGAAACTGGGGCGGATGCCGAGGTTTGCGGCGCCATCGAGCACGCGCCCGTCGGGGAGGCGACCCCGAACGGCGTAAATGCCGTAACGCGGGCGCAGATAGCTGCCCATGTCGACATTGGCGGTGGGATAACCGATCGTCCGGCCGACCTTGTCACCGTGCCGGACACGGCCTTCGATGGCAAAGGGCCGGGTGAGGAGGCGAGTCGCGGTGGCACAGTCGCCGGAGGCCAGCGCATCGCGAATGCGGCTGGACGAGACAATCTCTCCCGCCTCGCTGACGGGCCCCACGGTTTCGACGGTCAGGCCATGCGCGGTGCCACTGTCGGCGAGCACTGCCGTGGTCCCGCTGCGCCCCTTGCCAAATGTAAAATCCTCGCCAGTAACGACGCCCGATGCGCCGGTGCGCGCGATCAGCCAGTCGGTGATGAAATCGCTTGCCGTCACATTGGCCAGTTCGGCATTGAAATCGAACACCAGCATCGCATCCGCGCCCGCTGCTGCAAATAAGCGCGCGCGCTGATCGACACTCGTCAGGCGGAAGGGTGGCGTGCCGGGTTTGAAATAACGCACGGGATGCGGGTCGAACGTCGCGACGATCGCCGGACGCCCGAGCGCCTTTGCCAGCGCCACCGCACGGCCCACTACCGCCTGATGCCCGCGATGGAAGCCATCGAAATTGCCCAGCGCGACGACGGCGCCGCGATATGGCCCATCGACCGTGGTTCCCCCGTTCAGGCGTATCATGGGTGGGCTATAGCCGATCAGGTCCGCCGCGCCAGCGTGACGAAACTATATCCGTCATGGTCGTCGCGCGCCCTCTCTGTCCAGACGGCGGGGTCGGGCGCGGGCATGCGCGTGTCGCCCTTTGCATCATGATGCACTTCAGTCAGTTCGATGGCGTCTGCGAAAGGTTCGAACAGGGCGAAAATCTCTGCCCCGCCGATCACGAACGCATCGTCGCCCGCCAGCGCCAGTGCGCCCGCGACATCGTGCGCGACTTCGGCGGCCCGGGCGGTCCAATCGCCGCGCGTCAGCACGATATGGCGGCGCCCCGCTAACAGGCCGGGCAAGCTTTCGAAGGTCTTGCGGCCCATGATCATCGGCCGTCCTGTTCCATCATGGCCCATGGTCAGTGCCTTGAAGCGTTTCAGATCGGCGGGGATGTGCCACGGCAGCGCGCCGTCATTCCCGATGATGCCATTGTCCGCACGCGCGACGACAAGCGTGATCACACCGCCACCTCCGCCTTGATATGCGGGTGGGCGTCATAGCCTTGGACCGCGAAATCGGCATAGTCGTAGCTGTCGATGCTGTCCGCGCGGCGTTTCAGGACGAGCTTTGGCGGTGGCTTCGGATCGCGGGTCAGTTGCAGGCGGGCCTGCTCCAGATGGTTCACGTAAAGATGCGTATCGCCGCCGGTCCAGACGAATTCGCCGACAGCAAGGCCGCACTGATCGGCGAGCAGGTGCGTCAGCAGGGCATAGCTTGCGATGTTGAAGGGAAGCCCCAGGAACGCATCGCAACTGCGCTGATAAAGTTGCAGGCTGAGTTTCCCGTTCGCCACCCATGTCTGGAACAGGCAATGGCACGGGGCGAGCGCCATGCGGTCAAGCTCGCCGGGGTTCCACGCGCTGACGATCTGGCGGCGGCTGGCGGGGTTGGTCCGGATCGTGTCGATCAGTCCCTTGATCTGGTCGATGTGTCGGCCATCCGCCGTTTCCCAGTCGCGCCATTGCTTGCCATAGATGGGACCAAGATCGCCGTCGTCGCGCGCCCATTCGTCCCAGATGCCGACGCCGCGGTCGCGCAACCAGTTGTTGTTCGTCTCACCACGCAGGAACCAGAGCAGTTCAATGAAGATGGAGCGGACATGGAGCTTCTTGGTCGTGACCAGCGGGAATCCCGCGTTCAGATCAAAGCGCATCTGATAGCCGAATGTGCTCAGCGTGCCGACGCCGGTGCGGTCGGCCTGCGGCACGCCGGTGTCGAGGATATGACGGAGGAGGTCGTGATATTGTTTCATCCTGCCCTCCTATCCCGCTGTTGCGGGTCGCGTCCACAGGCCTTCGCGCGATGCTGATCCGGGACTATTCGTCACGGCCTGTCCGAATGACTTCGCGACCCACGCCGCTTTGGCAGCCCTGGTGGTGACGACGCGGCTGTCCCAGGCCCGACGGCCCCGCCGTGCCACCTCGCGGGCGATATCGCCATAAATTCCTGCGGCGGCGAGCACCGCCCAGCGGCTGCGAAAGGGGAGCTTGGCAGACCCGACCCGCGCGCTGTCTTCATAAGCCTGCGCCATGGTCGCCAGCCGCCCGCCCAGCCCGGCGACATGGCCATGGTGATGCGGGTGCATGGGGTCTCTGGGCGGGATGCCCGCCGCGACCAGCCAGTCGTGCGGCAGATAGCAGCGACCGACAGCGGCGTCTTCGGCCAGATCGCGCGCGATATTGGCCAGCTGGAACGCCATGCCAAGGTCACAGGCACGATCGAGCGTGGCATCGTCCGCCGCATCGATACCCATCACCACAGCCATCATGCAGCCGACGACACCCGCGACATGATAGCAATAGCGCAGCAGATCGTCTTCGCTGCGCGGTCGCCAGTCATCGGCGTCAAGTGCGAAACCGGCGATATGGTCGTCGATGAAGCGGCGGGGCATGGCGACTTCGGCGGCAACGATGGCCAGACCGTCGAACGCGGCGTTGCCGGTCGACTGCCCGTTCAGGGCCGCATCGGTCAGGAACCGGATCGTGCCCAGCCGCGCCTGCGGATCGGCCACCACTTCGCGCACGCCGCCATGATCCTGTCCGTCGGCCAGATCGTCGCACGCCCGGCACCAGCCATAGAGCAGCCACACCCGGTCGCGCGTGACGGGGTCGAACAGCTTGCTGGCCAGCGCGAAGGATTTCGATCCCCTCGCAATCGACGCGGCGGCGGCGGCCACGAGCGCGGTGCGATCGAGAGTCACAAATTGGCCGCTTTCATCGTGAAGATCGTTTCGTGGGGGCGATAGGCGGCCATCTGTGCCAGCAGCCCGTCGAGCGTCGCGTCGCTGAGCAGGATGCCGCGATGCTGTTCGCGGACGAATCCGACTGTTGCCATATGCGTGTTGAACGCAATCAGCGCGTCATAAAAGCCGCCGGTGTTGAGCAATCCAACCGGTTTGTGGTGATAGCCCAATTGCGACCAGCTGACGGCTTCCCACAGTTCGTCCATCGTCCCGACACCGCCGGGCAGCGTGATGAACCCGTCGGACAGGTCGGTGAACAGCGCCTTGCGTTCATGCATGCCCGACACGATGCGGAGTTCCGTGCACCCGCGATGCGCGACTTCGGCATCGACCAGCGCCTGCGGGATGACGCCGATGACGTCGCCCCCGGCATCGAGTGCGGCATCAGCGACAGCGCCCATCAGGCCGAGCCGTCCGCCGCCATAGACAATGCCAATTCCGCGCCGCGCAAGTTCAGCGCCGACCATGCGCGCGGTTCCGATGTAAACAGGATCGGCGGGCGATGCCGATCCGCAATAAACCGCGAGACGCTTCACCGTTTCGGTTCCCGCATCACGGCCATGGCCCGCGCAATCGGCACCGGCGGTTTGCCCGACAGGATCCGCGCCTTGTCAAGGAACGTCGTGTTGCCGGCATAGAAACGCGCGATCAGCGCGGGTGCCAGCCCGTAAAAACGTTGCAGCACCTGATAGCGTGTGTCCGGCGTCGCGGCGCGAAACAGCATGCGGTCGAGCAGGCGATAGAAGCTGCCTTCTTCCCAGCGGCGTCTGGCAAAACCATGCATCGCGTCAGCAATCGGGGCCCCCGACAGGTCATCGAGTCCGGCGATCATCGCCGCCGTCCGCACAGCGTCGGGCAGCGAAAATCCGGTCGTGCCGTGGAACAGTGCGGCCCGCACACCGATTTTTGCAGCATCGCCCCCTGAGCGCCAGTAGCCATCGAAATCACCGCCCATCGTGACAGGCAGCGCCCCCATTTCCTCATGAATCAGTTCGGCAAGGGCCCATCCCTGCGTCGCGGCATAGTCCCTGATCCGCATGATCATCGCGTCGCGATCGATATCGGGGCCGTCGCTGTAATATGTATCTTCGATGAAAATCCGGTCCTCGGCAAAAGGGAGCGCATAGACAAAGCGATAGCCGTCGATCTGGGCGACAGTGGCGTCCATCACGACCGGATGCGTCAGGCCGTGCGGCGTTGCAGTGCGATATTCCTGCCCCACAAATTTCTGCCATCCGAAATCCAGATGGTCGAGGTCGGCAACGCCGCGCCCGTCGAACACGCCGCGCGCGATAATCCTGCGCTGGTCACTGAGATAGACTTCGGTTTGCGAAATCTCGATCGCTGCGCCCCGGACGGGACTTGTTGCCGGCAGGACATGGCGCAACTGCCTGTCATAATTTTGCGAACGTATCGCATTGTAGGGCGAGTCGAAGACGCGGCAATGTGCCGGAAAGCGCGTTTCGTAGCGCGCCCACTGATGATCGATGAACGGTTCGACAATCCACCAGTCGGCAGCGGCGATGTCGCTGGTGAAAAACGACCAGACATGGTTGCCGCCAAATGTCGCCGCCGGATCGATGAGGCGGACCGACAGGTCGGGGCGTCGCACTGACAGCGCATAGGCCGCAAGGCCCCCGGCCAGCCCGCCACCGACAATCGCGATGTCGCATGTGATATCGGCGCCCATGACATGCGCGCTTAACCGACTGGCGGCGAAAGGCGAAGCAAAACTAGGGTGCTGCCCCTTAGCTTTTGCCCCCTAGCTTTTGACCGTGACCATGTCGACACCGCCGGGCTTGCTCGACGGGTTCGACGCATTGGTCTTTTTGGCTTTTTCAGCCTTGGGCTTGCGGACTTCCTTGTTCGATTTCTTCTGGCTTTTGGCCATGACGATATCCTTTTGGGCAAAGGCCCGGCGCCGATTTACACGTTTCAGCCGGTAAAGGCGCAAAATTTTCGCAAAATCGCCGTTCAGGCGCGGCGAAGGCTTGACGCAGCGGCAAAGGCGGAACATCGAGTCGCACAGCGCAGTCTCAGCGCGACGATCTTTAAGGGAGGACAACCATGGCCGACGCCAAGAAGCCCAACGCACTGCAACAACCGCTGACTCCGTCACCCGAACTTGCCGCCGTCATCGGTGCAGGCACCGTCACGCGCGGCGACATGGTCAGCAAGATCTGGGTTTATATCAAAGCCAATAATCTTCAGAACCCTGCGAACAAGCGCGAAATCATTGCCGATGCCAAGCTGAAAGCCGTATTCGGCGTCGACAAATGCACGATGTTCGAAATGAACAAATATCTGTCGAAGCACCTCAAATAGACATTTTCATTTGCATGACGGACGCAGTCACATCTTGTTGAATGCGTCCGTCATCGCCTGTGCCTGTTCGACGTTCAGCGGGGCATCGTCATCCGCGGTCGGACCGGCGAATTGCATGACCTGCCAGCAGACATAGACGACAAATCCGATTGCCCACCAGCGGCTGCCGAAAATCCGTTTGCCGGTAAAGGGCCACATGCTGTGCTGATCCCCGATCAGGTCCTGAGGTGCCGTGCCGCGGTCATGCCGATCGCACGGCCCCGGTCGCAGTGACGGCAGTTCTAGACGGCTCGGGTTTCGCGCCGGTTAACGCGCCGGATTGCCTCTATTTCGCACCCTGCAATGTGCGCACGGCGGCCAGTGTTCCGGTGACATGGCCGTCGGGGGCCATGGCCGAATAGGCAAAGGCAATCCGTCCGTTGCGGCCGATGACATAGGATGTCCGGTTCGACCGCGCCATGAGGGGAAGTTTCACGTCATAGCCCGAGATCATTGCCGGGCTGGCCACGGCGACGGCAAATTTGTTGCGGCATTCCGCCACTGAAAACTTGGCAAGCTTGTCAATCGGGTCGGCAGCAACGCCGATCAGCGTGGCGCCCGCTTTGGCAAAGTCGGCGCTTGCTTCGGCGAACTGATGCGCTTCGACCGTGCAGCCCGATGTGAAGGCGGCAGGGAAAAAGTAAAGGACAACCGGTCCTTTTTTCAATGCCCTGGCGAGCGAGAAGCTGAACTGTTTGCCCCCGATCGCGCCGGGTGTCGTGAAATCTGGCGCCGCCGCGCCGACGGGAAGCGAAGCCTGGACGACAGCGGGCAGAAAAAGAGCGAGAGCGGCAAATAATATGCGCATGTGGACGATCCTTGCAAAGCGATGCGTCGACTGTAGCGCATGTCACTGCGCGCGTCATGACCCTAAATCCTGAGGCCGCATTGTCGTTAAGGGCGCATGATCGATCGCAGGCCGCCGCAGCAGCGTATCGTTGAGGGACAGTCCCTCAACGGACCATATTCCGGCGCGAAAAGACATGGTGCCCCGCGCCGCGCCGGCCGCAAGATGGTTTACATGGCGTCAACCAGTCTGCTCGCGGTCGCGACTCTGATCCTTTCGGGATCGGTGCGCGCCAATGACGACGCACCGCATGTTGCCGCGGTCGCGGTGGCGCGTGCGCAGATCCTGTCGGGCGTGCGCATTGCCCAGGACGGACGACCGGCCGAGCCACAGACGCCCACCGCACCGAAACCACGCGAACGGCCGTGCCCCGATGACGCCGATACGCGGTGCCGGATGATTGTCGTCGATATGCCCTGATCGCGCGTTGCATGACGGCCTTGGCACCGCCATATCGGCGCAGCATGCCACCTGTACCCGAAACGTCCGACACGCCCGCCAGTTTTTCAACGCTGCAACGGTTTCTGCCTTATCTTTGGCCACGGGACGATGCGGCCTTGCGGATGCGCGTCGTCGGCGCGTTGCTGCTGGTGCTGCTCGCCAAGGCCGTCACGCTGTTCGGTCCCTATCCCTATAAATGGGCGATTGATGCAATGGCGTCGCGGCAATCGGCGGCGGTCGGCCTCGTCATGGCGCTCGTCGCGGCCTATGCCGGGGCACGCTTTGCCGGTGTCGTGTTCGACAACATCCGCAACATCGTGTTCGAACGCGTCGGTCAGGACGCGACACGGCACCTTGCGGTCAACGTGTTCAGGCATCTGCACGGCCTGTCGCTGCGTTTTCACCTGGCGCGGCGAACCGGCGCCGTGACCAAAGTGATCGAGCGCGGGACCAAAAGCATCGATACGATGCTGTATTTCCTGCTGTTCAACATCGCGCCCACCGTGATCGAACTGATTGTCGTGACAGCGACATTCTGGATCAAGTTCGGTTTTTCGCTGGTGGTGGCAACGCTGGTGATGGTCGTCACCTATGGCTGGTTCACCTGGACCGTGACCAACTGGCGCGCCAAGCTGCGCGAGGAAATGAACGATCTGGATACGGGCACGGTGTCGCGTGCGGTCGATTCGCTGCTCAATTATGAAACGGTGAAATATTTCAATGCCGAGGGGCGCGAAGCGGCGCGTTATGAAGCCGTCGCGCGGCGCTATGCCGATGCGGCGGTCAAGTCCGAAAATTCGCTGGCATCGCTCAACATCGGCCAGTCGCTGATCACCAACCTGATGATGGCGGGCGCCATGGCCTATATCGTCTGGGGCTGGTCGGACGGACGCTTTACAACGGGCGATGTCGTGTTCGTCAGCACATATCTGGCGCAGCTGTTTCGTCCGCTTGATCTGCTGGGCATGGTTTACCGGACGATCCGCCAGGGACTGATCGACATGGCGGCGATGTTCGCGCTGGTCGATACGCCGCCTGAAATTGTCGATGTGCGCGGTGCCCCCGCCCTTGTCGTGACACAGGGGGCCGTGCGGTTCGACAATGTCACGTTTTCCTATGATCCCGGACGTATGATCCTGAAAGGCGTAAGTTTTTCGGTTCCGCCGGGCGGGACGCTGGCGGTCGTCGGGCCGTCAGGCGCGGGGAAATCGACGCTCGCGCGGCTGATGTATCGCTTTTACGACGTCACCGGCGGACAGATCATGATCGACGGGCAGGACATCTGCGCCGTGACCCAGTCATCATTGCGTGCGGAAATCGGCATTGTTCCGCAGGATACCGTCCTGTTCAACGACTCGATCGGCTACAACATCGCTTATGGCCGCGAGGGGGCGGACCAGGCAGCGGTGGAGGCCGCGGCGCGGGGTGCGGCGATCCACAATTTCATTGCCTCGACGCCCGATCAATATGCCACCAAAGTCGGCGAGCGCGGCCTGAAACTGTCGGGTGGCGAAAAACAGCGCGTCGCGATCGCGCGGACGTTGCTTAAAAACCCGCCGATCCTGATCCTCGATGAGGCGACGAGCGCGCTCGACAGCCGCACCGAAGCCGAGATTCAGACGACGCTGTCGGCCATCGCCGAACGCCGTACAACCATTGTCATTGCGCATCGCCTGTCGACAATTGTCGAGGCGGATGAAATCGTCGTGCTCGACGCGGGCCAAGTGGCGGAGCGCGGGACGCATGCGTCGCTGCTCGCGAAAAACGGGCTTTATGCCGAAATGTGGGCGCGGCAGGCGGCGGAAGCCGATGAGGCAGTGGCGGTGGGATGAGCTTGCGTTCGGGCAGCGTTACGTGTAACGAAAAAATATGGGATTTGAAAAGCCTTTGACCGGTGCCGAACGTGTCGCCAAACGCCGCGCGGCGCTGCGCGCGCAGGGGTTGCGACCGCGCACGTTCTGGTTGCCTGACCGCAACAGTGAGGCGTTCCAAAAAAAGGCAGAAGCATCTTGTCGGTGGCTTTGGAAACAAATGCCCGACGACGCAGAGGCCTTGGCTTGGGCAGAGGCGATGACGAGCGAGGTTCTTGCTGACCTCGACGCTGCCGAAGAGGAATATCGGCGGAAGCATGACGCGTGATCCGCGGTGACGTGTGGACCGCTGCGACTGGCAGCGGCTTCGGCAGCAAGCCGCGTCCCGTCGTCATTATGCAACAAGAGGCGTACGGCGACACGCCGAATGTGCTTGTCGTTCTCTGCCAGTCAGCAAGGCGCGATCCCAACGATGTAAGACCGCGTGTGATGCCGAATCCGTCAAACGGTTTGCGGGAACAGACAGATGTTGCCGTGGATATTGTGGTCGCTGTGCCCCGGCAAAAGTTCGGTGCGCGAATAGGTCAACTGGACGCGGATGATTTTGCGCGCGTTGAGGCTGCGCTCCTGACCATTTTGGGCTTTGGGTGACCACCCCCGTCGACATCCTCCAGACCACCTTCGGTTTTCCCGCGTTTCGCGGCGTGCAGGCCGATGTTATTGCGCGTGTCATGGCGGGGCAGCGGACGGCGGCGATCATGCCGACGGGGGCGGGGAAGTCGCTTTGCTATCAGCTTCCTGCGGTCGCGCTGCCAGGAACGTGCATCGTCATTTCACCACTGATCGCGCTGATGCATGATCAGTTGCGCGCCGCCGAAGCAGTGGGCATCCGCGCCGCGACGCTGACGTCGGCGGATGACAACCGGGCAGAGACTGTGGCGCGGTTCCGTGCCGGGACGCTCGACCTGCTTTATGCCGCGCCCGAACGCGCATCGCAGGACAGTTTTCGCGGGCTGCTGCGTGAAAGTCCGGTCTGTCTGTTCGCCATCGACGAAGCGCATTGCGTCAGCGAATGGGGGCATGATTTCCGGCCCGATTACCGGTTGCTGCGGCCGCTGCTCGATGATTTTGCGCAGGTGCCGCGCCTCGCGCTGACCGCCACTGCCGATGCGCACACGCGCGATGATATCTGCGATCAGCTTGGCATCCCGCGCGAAGGGCTTATCGTCGCGGGGTTCGACCGGCCGAATATCCGTTATCATATGGCCCCGCGGGCGGGTACGACGCAACAGGTCGCCGATGTTGTCGCCGCGCATCCGGGGCCGGGCATCGTCTATGTCCAGTCGCGTGCCGGGACCGAAAAGCTGGCGGCGCAGCTGGCGGGTACGGGACGGTCGGTGCGCGCGTATCATGCGGGACTCGATCCCGATGTCCGCCGCCGCAATCAGGCCGATTTCGTCCGGTCCGAAGACATGGTGATGGTCGCGACGATCGCGTTCGGGATGGGCATCGACAAGCCCGACGTGCGGTTCGTGGCGCATGCGGGCCTGCCCAAATCGATCGAGGCCTATTATCAGGAAACAGGCCGCGCGGGGAGAGACGGCGATCCGGCGGGCGCCTATCTGTTCTGGGGCGCCGATGATTTCGCCCGGGCGCGCCAGCGCCTGTCCGAGGTTGAGATAAAACGCCTTCCCGGGGAGCAGGCCCGTCTCAGGGCACTCGGTGCGCTTGTCGAAACAGCGGCATGTCGGCGGGCAATCCTGCTGCGTCATTTCGGTGACGCGGCGCCCGCGAACTGTGGCAATTGCGACAATTGCCTGAACCCGCCCGCCGATACCGTCGATGCGACGGAGATTGCGCGCAAGGTCCTGTCCGCCGTCTATCGCACTGGCCAGAATTTCGGCGTCACGCATCTGGCAGATGTGCTGACCGGCACGGCGAACGACCGTGCCCTCACGCTGGGGCATGACCGGTTGTCGGTATTCGGCATTGTCGCAGGGGACGAGGCTGCGCTGATCAGGCCCGTCACGCGCGCGCTGTTGCTGCGCGGGGCGCTTGAGACCAATGCGCATGGCGGCCTGATGTTCGGTGCCGATGCCCGTGCGATCCTGAAAGGCGACATGTCGGTCGACCTTGTCCTGCCGCCCCGGCGCGAACGCCGACACAGACGCGGCGCGGTGCCCAATCCTGTCGGCGATCCGATGTTCGAAGCGCTGCGCGACTGCCGCCGGACGCTGGCGACGGACGCCGGCCTGCCCCCCTATGTCATTTTTCATGATTCGACGTTGCGCGAGATGGCGACGGCGCGCCCGGCAACGCTGGCGGCACTGGGGCGGATCACCGGCGTCGGCGCGCGCAAGCTGGATGCCTATGGCGCTGCGTTTCTGTCAGTTATCGCAAAGCATTGAAGGAGAGACGCATGTTCCGCAAAATCGACGATCAGTTCCTTGCCGCGCCGCAGATCGCCATGAGCGACATTGCCGACGCGCAGGCGCTGGGCGTGACGACGATCATCAACAACCGCCCCGATGGCGAAGAGCCGTCCGCCGCGCAAGGCGCCGAGATCGAGGCAGCGGTCGTCGCTGCGGGGATGAATTATGTCGCGATTCCCGTCACCCATGCCGGATTTTCGGGGCCACAGGTCGCAGCGATGGTGACCGCGCTCGAAACTGCGGATGGTCCCGTACTCGCTTATTGCCGGTCGGGGACACGCTCGACTCTGCTCTGGGCGCTCGCACGGACGCAGATGGGCGATGACAAGGCGAGCCTGCAATCGCGGGCAGCGAACGGTGGTTATGACCTGTCGTCGATCGACGCACTGATCGACATCATTGCGGCCAGTCGCTGATCAGGCCGATGAACGAGCGATCGCCTCGCCAATCAATAGGCGCGTGTTCGCAACGCCATAAAGTGCGATGAAGCTGCCCATGCGCGGCCCCTGTGACGAGCCGAGCAGCGTTTCGTACAGCGCCTGAAACCAGTCGCGCAGTTTTTCGAAACCGGCTTCGTTGCCGATGGCATAGACGATGTCCTGGATCGCCACGCCGTCCACCCCGTCAGGCAGCGCCGCCAGTTCGCGGTCGAGGCGTAAGAGCGCGGCAACTTCAATGCCCTCCGGCTTGCGGCGCTTCAGCGTCGGCGCGACATAATCGCGGTTATAGGCGAGGGCATGGCCGATCAGCGCGTCGAGTTCGGGGGTGATCGTCCCGCCTTCGATATAGTTTGCGAGATAAGCGCGCACCTGATCCGCGGTTGCCTCTCCACCGAGCACGCCCGCGAGATTGAGCAGCAAACCGAACGTGACCGGCGGCACATCGGCGGGCACAGCGCCATTGTGGATATGATGCGCGGGATTGCCGAGCTTTTGTTCGACCGGCTGCGCCGCGTAATTGCCACGGAACTGGAAATAGTCGTCGACCGCACGCGGGATGACGCCGATGTGCAGCGCCTTTGCCTTCTTCGGTTCGCGATAGGCGAAGAAGGACAGGCTTTCCTGCGTCCCGTAATCGAGCCATTGTTCAAGGGTCAGGCCATTGCCTTTCGACTTCGAGATTTTCTGCCCCAGCTCGTCAAGGAACATCTCATAGACGAACCCCTCGGGCGGCCGCCCGCCGAGCAGCGCCGCGATCTTGCCCGATTGCTGACCGCTGTCGATCAGGTCCTTTCCGTACATTTCATAATCGACGCCGAGCGCGACCCAGCGCATCGCCCAGTCGACTTTCCATTGCAGCTTTGCCCCGCCGCCGATCGCCGACTGCGTGACCAGGTCACCACCGTCATCAAAGCGGATCAGACCCGCGTCCGCATCGACGACCTCGACCGGCACTTGCAGGACAATTCCCGTCTTCGCGCTGATCGGCAGGACGGGCGAATAAGTCGCGGCCCGTTCCTTGCGCAGCGTCGGGATCATCACCGCCATGATCGCGTCATAGTGGCGCAGGATGCCCCTGAGCGCGTCGTCAAACGCGCCGCTTTCATATTGCGACGATGACGAAATGAATTCGTAATCGAACCCGAACCTGTCGAGAAACTCACGCAGCATCGCATTGTTGTGCGCGGCGAAACTGTCGAACTTTTCGAACGGATCGGGAATGCGGCTGAGCGGCTTGCCCAAATGTTCGGTCAGCATGGCCTGGTTGGGCACATTGTCGGGCACTTTGCGCAGCCCGTCCATATCGTCCGAAAACTCGATCAGCCACGTCGGCGCGTCGGACAAAGTCTGGAACGCATGGCGGACCATCGTCGTGCGCAGCACTTCGTTGAAGGTGCCGATATGCGGCAGGCCCGACGGACCGTAGCCGCATTCGAAGATGACCGGCGCGTTGCCTTGCTTTCCCTCGGGGTAACGCTTGAGCAACTTGCGTGCTTCGTCATAGGGCCAGGCTTTGGAGTCGCGTGCGGCAGTGCGGAGGTCATTGGTCATGTGCGGCTCATTGCTGGCGAAGCAGTACAGCGCAAGGGTTGGACGCAGGAATTTCTGGTGATAATATCGTCGCATGAATGCGCCGGTTGCCATAATCCACCCCGAGCCGGTCAAGCTCACGATCGCGGATTTCGAGCTGCTCGAACACGCCGGCGCATTTCGAAGCTATGCAAAAACCGAACTCATCGAAGGGGTGGTTGTCGCCATGCATGCACAGTTTCGGGCGCATAGCTGGGCAAAGAACGAGTTGGGACATCGCATTCGAATGGTGCTTGACAGTGGAACGACCGGCTTGTCGACGCAGATCGAACCGACTGTTGAAATCGCACCCACCAACTTGCCCGGACCCGATATTGCAGTCACGTCGGCACCGCGCGGCGATCGTTATATGAAGGCCGAGTCGGTCCGATTGATCGTCGAAGTTTCGGATTCGTCGGCCGCCTATGATCTGGGCGATAAACTCGCCATTTATGCGCGGGCCGGAATTCCCGAATATTGGGTTGTCGATTTGCCCGGTCGCACCCTGCACCAATTCTGGAATCCTGTTGACGATACATATTCGGACAAGGCGAATATTGCGCTGGGACGCGCCGTCACATCCCAAACGATAATCAACCTTTCGGTTTTGACCGACGGCATCACTTGACCCGTTGCCCTTTCGTTCCAGCTGCGCCAAACCGGCGGCATGACCCCGCTCCCGCATCCCGCGCTTTACGCAAGCCATGGCGGCGTCTGGATCGCCGATTACAATGGCACGCGCGGCATCGGGCGGGGGGAGGCGATTTCGAAAGCTGCGGAGACGCCGGTCATCCTTCTCAATGCACCACTTGTCGGGCAGCGGCTGGGCTATCCCGATCTGAGCGGACTTGATGTGCTCGAACTGTTCGCCTTCGTGCATCCGGCGCGGTTCGTGGTGCCCACGGTCAAGGGACTGGCCGAAGCACTGGGCATTGCGCCGCCTGCCGATGAAAGCGGGGCGGCATCGGTGCTGCGGATGACGGCATCGACCCTGATCGTGCAAATGGGCATGTCCGGCTGGTCCGAACGCGAAGGGGCGTGGATCTCGGCACAGACGCTTGCCCGGCTGCGCTGGCCGTGGGGCGGCGTGGTTGGCGAGGCACTGCGCAAACCGACGGAGACTGAACGCTGGCTGTTCGCCCGACTCCCTGAATGGGAGGAAAAGCCGCCGCGCCCTTCGCCCCGCACGATCAGTGTCCCGCCCGAAAGCGCGCTTGAACGGCTGGACGATCTGACGGGCAATGGTTCCGAACGGCGCGAAGGGCAGCGCGCTTATGCCGAAGCCGCCACGGCAGCGTTCGAACCGCGGACGCGGCGCGACGAGCCCAATCTCCTCCTTGCCGAAGCGGGCACCGGGATCGGCAAGACGCTGGCGTATCTCAGCCCTGCCTCGCTGTGGGCGGCGGGGGCGGGCGGGACAGTGTGGGTGTCGACCTATACCAAGGCGCTGCAACGCCAGCTTGACGGCGAAACCCGCCGCCTGTTCCCCGACGCGGCCGAACGCAAGGCCAAGGTCGTGATCCGCAAGGGGCGCGAGAATTATCTCTGCCTGCTCAACCTTGAGGATGCCTTGCAAGGCGGCTTTTCAGGCCGGGCCGCGATCCTTGCGCATCTCGTCGCGCGCTGGGCGTCGTTCAGCCGTGACGGCGATATGGTCGGCGGCGACATGCCCGGCTGGTTGCCCACCTTGTTCCGGCGCGCGGGCAGCACGGCCCTGACCGACCGGCGCGGCGAATGCGTCTATGCAGGTTGCCCGCATTACCGCAAATGCTTCATCGAGCGGGCGGCACGGGCCAGCGCCGATGCCGATCTCGTCATCGCCAATCATGCCCTTATCATGGTCAACGCGGCGCGCGGTCGTGACGTGGTGAATCGTCCCACACGAATCGTGTTCGACGAAGGGCACCACCTTTTTGACGCCGCCGACAGCATGTTTTCGGCGGCACTGACCGGACAGGAAGCGATCGAGCTGCGCCGCTGGATCATCGGCCCCGAAGGGACGGCGCGTGGACGCAGGCGCGGACTTGCCGCGCGACTGGCCGATGTCGCGAGTTATGACAGCGAAGGGTCGGCCGCGATCGTCGCGGCGGGCAATGCCGCGCTGGCGCTGCCGGGCGATGGCTGGTTGCAACGCATTGGCGAAGGCGATCCGTTCGGGCCAGTCGAACCGTTGCTGAGCGCGGTGCGCGGGACCGTCTATGCCCGCGCGACGGGTGAGGATGCGGGTTATGGCCTGGAAACCGAAGCCGCCGGACTCGATGGCAAACTCGTCGACGCAGCGCAGGGCGCAATTGTTGCGCTCGACACGCTTATCCGCCCGCTGGTTGCGCTCGGGCGAAGGCTTGAGGCGATTCTCGAAGACGGTCCCGACTGGCTCGACGGTCCGGCGCGCGCGCGGATTGACGGGGCGATTGCTAGTCTGGGCTGGCGGCGCGATACGGTTGCGGCCTGGCTCAGCCTGCTCGCGCGCATCGGTGGCCCCGCCGATCCCGATTTCGTCGACTGGCTTGCGGTCGACCGTATCGAAGGGCGCGAGTTCGATGTCGGCCTGCGTCGTCACTGGCTCGACCCCACCCGCCCTTTTGCCGAGACCGTCCTGAAACCCGCGCATGGCGTCATCGTGACGTCGGCCACGCTGCGTGGCGGCGAAGACTGGGCAAGCGCGGAGGCGCGCACGGGCGCTGCTCATCTGTCCGCGCCCGCACTGCGTTTCAGCGCAGCCAGTCCGTTCGATTATGCCAGCAATGCGCAGGTCCTGATCGTCACTGACGTCAAGCGCGGCGACACCGGGGCGCTTGCCAATGCCTATGCCCGGCTGATCGCGGCATCAGGCGGGGGGGCACTCGGCCTGTTCACGGCCATACGCCGGTTGAAGACGGTTCACGCCCGCATTGCAGACCGGCTCGCCCGGGACGGCCTGTCGCTTTATGCCCAGCATGTCGATCCGATCGACACCGGCACGCTCGTCGACATTTTCCGTGACGATCCGCGCGCCAGCCTGCTTGGCACCGATGCCCTGCGCGACGGGGTTGACGTGCCCGGCCCTTCGCTGCGCACGGTCATCATGGAAGGTGTGCCATGGCCCAAGCCATCGGTGCTTCATGCCGCGCGGCGTGCCGCCGGGGGTGGTCCGGCCTATGACGACGGCCTGATCCGCGCCCGGCTGGCGCAGGCGTTTGGCCGCCTGATCCGTCGCGCGGATGATCGCGGTAGTTTCGTGATCCTGTCCGCGGCCATGCCCTCGCGCCTGCTCACCGCCTTTCCGCCGGGAACTCCGGTGCGCCGCGTGACGTTAGAGGACGCAGTTTCAGCCGTCATACAGGTTTGTGCTTGCACAAAGGCGTTAACCGCGATTCAAGAGGTTCGACAGTAGGGATATGATATGACCGACGCATCCGAAGACGACACACCGGGGTCCGAGGCCCTGCGCGAGGCCCGTGTTCTGGCCGATGCGAAGAAACGCAACAGCTGGGTGGCGGGGGCCGTTGTCACGGGCATCGGATCGGCTGCGCTGGCCGCGGCGCTGCTTTATGCCAATCGTGGCAAGAAAAAAGGCGACTGATGACGGCAAAAAAACTGCGCAAGGCCGTCTTTCCGGTCGGCGGGCTTGGCACGCGCTTTCTTCCCGCGACCAAGGCCATGCCCAAGGAAATGCTGCCCGTCGTCGACAAGCCGCTGATCCAGTATGCGGTCGACGAAGCGCGCGAGGCCGGTATCGAGCAGATGATTTTCGTGACCGGTCGCGGCAAATCCGCGCTCGAAGATCATTTCGACATTTCCTACGAACTCGAAGCGACGATGAGCGGTCGCGGCAAATCGCTCGACGCGATTGCGGGAACGCGCTTCAAACCCGGTGAAGTCATTTATGTCCGCCAGCAGGAGCCGATCGGCCTTGGCCACGCGATCTGGTGCGCGCGGCACATCATCGGTGATGATCCGTTCGCGATATTCCTGCCCGATGAACTGATGGTCGGCGCGCCCGGGTGCATGAAGCAGATGGTCGAGGCCTATGAACAGGTCGGCGGCAACATCGTCTGCGGCTATGAAGTCGCCCCCGACCAGACCGACAAATATGGCATCGTCACGCCGGGCAAGGTCGACGGGCCGCTGGTCGAAGTGCTTGGCCTTATCGAAAAGCCTGCGCCCGGCACGGCAAAGTCAAACCTGATGATTCCCGGACGCTATATCCTGCAACCCGAAGTGATGCGCGTCCTTGAAACGCAGGGGCGCGGCGCGGGCAATGAAATCCAGCTGACCGACGCGATGGCGCAGATGATCGGCATGCAGCCTTTTCACGCCTATAAATTCGCAGGGCGCCGTTACGACTGCGGTGACAAGGCGGGGTTCATCATGGCAAATATTGCCCTCGCCCTCGACCGGGAGGATCTGGCGCCGACAGTGCGGGCATTTCTGAAGACGATATAGGGTCGGCGGGATGTCACATGTCAGGTCGCGATGCCCGGCGACCTGATCCTGGCCCCGTTCGACAGGCCAGCTTCGACAGGCCACTTTCGACAGGCCCCCTTCGACAGGGAGGCAACATGCCGGTAAGACGGTCCGAATGCTGCTCACGCGTCTGACCCTGACTGATTTCCGCTCTTATGCCACCGCCAGTATCGAGCCCGGACCCGGTTTCATCGTGCTGACCGGTGACAATGGTGCAGGCAAGACCAATATCCTCGAAGCCGTGTCGCTGTTCGCACCGGGTCGCGGGCTGCGCGGTGCGGCGCTGGGCGACATGGCACGCAAACAGGGTCAGGGCGGATTTTCGGTGAGTGCGCTTCTTAAGCCCCTCCCCTTCAGGAGCGGGGTTGGGGTGGGGAAGATTTGTCATGATGACTCTCAAACAGTCAGGGGACAAACCATCCCCACCTCCAGCCCCTCCCCTCAAGGGGATGAGGGAATAAGCCTTGGCACCGGCACGATTGCGGCTGCCCCCGAACGCCGCATCGTCCGCATCAATGGCGCCGCCGCATCGGCCACAGCTGTGTCGGAATGGCTTTCGATCATCTGGCTGACCCCGGCGCATGATCGCCTGTTCAGCGGAACGCCGGGCGAGCGCCGCCGGTTTCTGGATCGACTGGTCCTTGCGCTTCATCCCGGTCACGCGCACCACAGCACCCGTTACGACGCAGCGATGCGCCAGCGCAACAGATTGCTTGCCGATGACCGAATGGACGAGGTCTGGCTCAAGACGCTCGAATCCGCGATGGAAGACCATGGCACGCACATCCAGCGCGCCAGGATCGACATGGTCAACGCCCTGATGGCACAGGGGACCGGATCGACAGACGCTTCATTTCCGTCGTTCCGGATAATGCTGACGAACATCGTGACGGACGGCCTGGCGGGGCGGCTTGCTGCAGGTCGGACACTGCATGCCTCCGCTGGCCGCACGCTTGCCGGACCGCATACGCAGGACATGGAGGTTCATTATGCTGCCAAGTCACAACCCGCCGCGCAAAGTTCGACGGGCGAACAAAAGGCGTTGCTGCTCGGTATCATCCTCGCGCACGCTGACCTCGTCACCGACGCTGTCCAGCGCCGCCCAATCCTGCTCCTCGACGAAGTCGCCGCTCACCTCGATCCGCGCCGCCGCATGGCCCTGTTCGAGCGACTGGACAGCAGCGGTGGTCAGGTCTGGCTGACCGGAACCGAACCCGCCCTGTTCAGGGCCGTGCCCTCATCGGCAACATGTTACACTGTCGCCGACGGCACTGTCAGGCGTTGCGATCCTGCCGCAATTGCAGCACCGCATCCATAAGCGGTGTCGGCGTCTTTTCAAACGCGCCCGGCGTCATGTTGATGAAATACCGGAATTCGCGGTTGAGGTGCGACTGGTCTGAAAAGCGCAGCGCAGCGCGTTCTTCCTCATCAGGATCGCTGATTCCGCGCACGGCAGTGGCCATGTCGAGAAAACGGCTGCGGCGCATCACGGCCTTTGGCGTCAGTCCGAACGTCGCACAGCACCGCCGTTCCAGCGCCCGTGCCGACAGCCCGAGCCGATCAGCGACGTCGGCCACGCGCATCGTGCTGTCGCTATTGGTCATCTGTTCAAAGGCCGCCATCACAGGATCGGTGTCCCTGACGCCGAACCTGGCCAGTTGTCCGCGAAAGAAATCTTCGAGAATGCCGATGATCAGCACGTCATCGGTCGTCGTCGTGATATCGCGACACATGTGGTCGGCCTCGTCGCCCCACGCCACGCGTGCGGGGAACATCCCGTCGGCGAACAGATCGGCCTTCTGATCGCACAGGGCGGTCCAGCCGCTCGGTCGGATCGCCGTCCCCGCGACCACGAACGGGCCGCGCACGCGCACGTTGAAGCAGCGCGCATTGTTGCCGAACAGGATTGCCGGCCCCTCACTTTGCCAGCGGCCCGGCGTGAATTCTGCGGCCCATTCGCCCTGGATCAGGACACGCAGCATTGCGGTTTCGGACAATAGCGGATCGATCAATTCCATATCATCGGGCAATGGCGCGCGAAACACGAAATGGTTGCGAATATAAGGCGCAAGGTCGGTCGAAGGCAGATAGTTTCTGGATTGCAACATCAAGCAGCGTTCCCCTGGATTTTGCCGCGACTTGGCAACCGTATTCGACGTCTTCACGACGAGATGCAATCCCTATCCGTCCCGTGTATTTCTCTTGGGTTTTCGGCGGCCTTTCCCTATAGACTTTTCATGACAGACACACCCGAAACACCGCCCGAAGACACCACGCCCGACACCACCCCCAACACCAATGCCTATGATGCAGATTCCATCAAGGTTCTCAAAGGGTTGGATGCCGTCCGCAAGCGCCCCGGTATGTATATCGGCGACACCGACGACGGTTCGGGCCTGCACCATATGGTGTTCGAAGTCAGCGACAATGCGATCGACGAAGCGCTTGCGGGGCATTGCGACAAAATCACGATCACGCTGAATGCCGACGGTTCGGTTTCGGTCGAGGACAATGGCCGCGGTATTCCGACGGGCATGCACAGTGAAGAAGGTGTCAGCGCCGCCGAAGTCATCATGACACAGCTGCATGCCGGCGGAAAATTCGAAAACACGTCGGACGACAATGCCTATAAAGTGTCGGGCGGGCTGCACGGTGTCGGCGTTTCGGTCGTCAACGCCTTGTCGATCACGCTTGACCTGACGATCTGGCGCGACGACCTCGAACATTACATGCAATTCAGCCACGGCGATGCGGTGGCGCCGCTGAAAGTCGTTGGCCCGGCGAACGGCAAGAAGGGCACGAAAGTCACATTCCTGCCGTCCCCTGAAACGTTCAAGATCACCGAATTCGATTTCGAAAAGCTCGAACACCGCTATCGCGAACTCGCGTTCCTCAATTCGGGCGTGCGCATTTTCCTCGTCGACGCGCGTCATGCCGATCGCGTCGAGCACGAACTTTATTATGAAGGCGGGATCGCTGCGTTCGTGAAGTTTCTCGACCGGGCGAAGACCCCGCTGTTCCCGGATCCGATCGCGGTGCACGGGCAGCGCGACGGTGTCGGCATCGATGTCGCGCTCGAATGGAACGACAGCTATTATGAAAACGTCCTGCCGTTCACCAATAATATCCCGCAGCGCGACGGCGGCACGCATCTTTCGGCGTTCCGCGCCGCGCTGACACGCACGCTCAACAACTATGCCGAAAAATCGGGTTTGATGAAAAAGGAAAAGGTGACACTGACCGGGGAGGACATGCGCGAGGGGCTGACCGCGATCGTCTCGGTCAAGCTGCCCGACCCCAAGTTCAGCAGCCAGACCAAGGACAAGCTGGTGTCGTCCGAAGTCCGTCAGCCACTGGAAAGCCTAATGGCCGACAAGATGGCCGAATGGCTAGAGGAAAACCCCGCGCACGCCCGGTCGATCATCCAGAAGACGATCGACGCCGCGGCCGCGCGCGAAGCCGCCAAGAAGGCGCGTGAAGCGTCGCGCAAAAGCGTCATGGGCATTGCCAGCCTTCCGGGCAAACTCGCCGATTGCCAAGAAAAAGACCCCGCCAAGTCGGAACTTTTCCTTGTCGAAGGCGACAGTGCAGGCGGGTCGGCCAAACAGGGCCGCGACCGCCATTTTCAGGCGATCCTTCCCCTGCGCGGCAAGATCCTCAACGTCGAACGCGCGCGGCTCGACCGGATGCTGTCATCGAAGGAAATCGGGACGCTCATTCAGGCGATGGGCACTGGCATCCACGATGATTTCAACATCGAGAAACTGCGTTACCACAAGATCGTCATCATGACCGACGCCGACGTCGACGGTGCGCATATCCGCACGCTTTTGCTCACGTTCTTTTATCGCCACATGCGCCACGTCATCGACAACGGGCATCTCTTCATCGCGCAGCCGCCGCTTTACAAGGCATCGCGGGGCCGGAGCGAAATGTATCTGAAGGATGACAGCAAGCTCGATACCTATCTCGTCGAAGCGGGTGTGGCCTCGACGCGGCTCGAAGGGCCGGGCGGCGCGCGTTCGGGCGCGGACCTGATGCAGCTCGTGGAACATGCCCGGCGGATGCGCACGCTGATGCGCTATGTGCCGCGCAAATATGATCCGACGATCATCGAGGCGTTCGCGCTGATGGGCGCGCTTGATCCCGATCTGAAAGCTGACCAGCGCCAGGTGGCCGCATCGCTAGCCGCTGCGTGGCTCGACCGTGCCGATCCCGAAGCGAAATGGACCGCAAATATCGCAGCCGAGGGCGGCTATCACCTCGAACGGCTGTGGCGCGGGGTGACCGATCATCACATCATCGAAAACACGTTCCTGTTCAGTCAGGAAGCGCGGCGCCTGCACACGCTGGTCGCTGAACAGGCGGACAGTTATGCGGGTACTGCGCGGTTGGTGATGGTTGCCAGAACCGCTGCTGCAACAGCGGACACATCTGTCGATACCGACGCCGAGGACGAGGCCCCCGCTGTCAGCAGCAAAGGTGCGTTCATTACCCGCCCCAGCGACCTGCTCGATGCCATCCTTGCCGCGGGTCGCAAGGGGTTGAGCATCCAGCGGTACAAGGGTCTTGGCGAAATGAACGCCGAACAGCTGTGGGAAACGACGCTCGACCCGCAGAACCGCGCAATGCTCCGCGTCGAAGTGGGCCAGGCCGAAATGGCCGACGAAATCTTCACGCGCCTGATGGGCGACGTCGTCGAGCCGCGCCGCGAATTCATTCAGGACAATGCCCTGAACGTCGCCAATCTGGATGTCTGAGGCTGATGGCTGATAGTGTCGCAAGCAGTGACCGCGCTCACAAGGCTATGGGACAGGCGCGTCTATCCTGATCCCGTAAGATGGCGGGTGGCGCCAAATCGACGTCGGGATGAGCGGGAAGAGACAAGGACATGCACAGAACCGGCCTGAATGGCATCGTGCTGACCGGCCTTGACATCGAGATGACGGCGCGCGGGATGACGACACCGGCGATGCTCTATGCGCCCGACGCAAGGACGGATGCGATGCCGGCCATGGTGCTGTGTCCGGGCGGGATTTTCGCCGGTGATTATGAAATTCTCGAATGGTTGGGCGGCGCTTTGCCTGCCACCGGGATTGTCGGCCTGACGATCAAGTGGCGCGGGTCGGCGCCCGAACATGACCCGGACGATATTTCGCGTGCCGTCGACTGGCTGGCGGCGCAGCCCTTTGTCGATCCCGCGCGGATCGGGGTCATGGGCATGTCGCGCGGCGCCAATGCGGCATTGCGCGGCGCGGCCTTTGACCCCCGCCTGAAACTGGCGGTCACATTCGGTGCGGCAACCGATTTCCTGCAACAGGCGGCGGGCACGAAAGTCTATGCACCGCGCCGGCACGAGATGCTGAAGGAATGGCTGGGCGATCCCGAAACCAACCGCGCCTATTACGAACAGGTACAGGCGATCAGCCATGCGGCAAAGATCAGCCAACCGACGCTTATGGTCCATGGCCTGCACGACATGCACGCGGTGCCCGAACAGTCGATCTGGATGAAAGACGCAATCGAAGCGGGCGGAAATGCCGATGTCCGCCTCGAAATGATTCCGATGATGGGGCATTATGGCGACACGGTTCCCAATGGCTATGGCTTTGATATCTTGCGCGCCATCATCCTGCCCTATCTGACGGAGCGCCTGTGACGCCGCTGGCCGATTGCCCGGTGCCGCAAGCGGAGATCGACAGCGAAGCCGAGGCGCGGTTCCAGCTTGCCGCGCTCTATCGCCTGATCGATCATCATTTTCCGTCGACTGACGGCATTTACAATCATGTGACGTTGCGCGTGCCGGGCGATCCCGACCGGTTCCTGATCAAACGGCATGCGCTGTTGTATGAAGAGGTTACGGCATCGAACCTGATCATTGCCGACATGACGCGCGACCTTGACGAAGCGTCGCATGTGAACCGGCCGGGCTTTGTTCTCCACCGCGCCGTGTTACAGGCGCGGGCGGATGTGAACTGTGTCGTCCATATTCACTCGACTGCCGGTCTGGTGATCGCCGCCAGCCAGGGCGGGCTGAGGATGCTGTCGCAAAATGCCCTGCGTTTTTTCAACCGGATCGGCAGCCATCCCTATGAAGGCATTACCGAAGGCGACGGCGAAGGGCCGCGCATCGCGGCGGCGCTGGGGCCTGCCAACATTGCGCTGATCCTGCACAATCACGGGCTGGTGATCACGGGCCGCACGCCGCGCGAGGCGTTCGAGCGCACTCGCGACCTGATGATCGCATGCGAGGTGCAGATGCATGCCGGGGCAGCGGCCAGCCCGCCGATCGCAGTACCCGCCGATGTCTGCGCGCGGGTTGCCGAACAATTCGTCCGTCATGACAGCGGCCGGGGCGCCGCCGACTGGCCAGCGTGGATCCGCTTTCTCGACCGGCGCGATACCGGATATCGTCACTGATGCGGCTCGCGACCTATCGTCATGAGGGCCGGATCATGAGCGGCGTTCTTGCGGGTGAGCGCGTCGTCCCTTTTTCAGCGATCGCGCCCGACCTGCCGGTCACGCTCGACGCGCTGCTTGCCGCTGGGGCGGAGGCGATGGCGCATCTGCGCGACAGGATGCCGGTCGCTGGCGGCGGGGTGCCGTTGGCCGACGTCATGCTCTGTGCGCCAATCCGCCATCCGCGAAAGTTTCTGGGCATCGGCCTCAACTATGCCAGCCACCTCGCCGAGTTCGTGGCCAAGGGCAACGCCATGCCCGACATGACGCACCAGATCTGGTTCAACAAGCAGACGAGCTGTATCATCGGTCCCCATGATGACATTCACCGGCCGCGCGTGTCGGACCAGCTGGATTTCGAGGGTGAGCTGGGCATTGTCATCGGTCGCCGCTGCCGTCATGTCGCCGCCGCCGATGCGCACCGGGTCATCGCCGGCTATCTGATCGTCAACGATGTGTCATTGCGTGACTGGCAAAAACGCACGCCGACCGCGACTCTGGGCAAATCGTTCGACACGCACGGGCCGACGGGGCCGTGGCTGACGACGGCGGATGAGGTTGAAAATGCCGGTGCCCTGTCGGTCAGGACGCTGGTCGACGGGGTTGTCATGCAGGACGGCAATACGTCCGAATTTATCCACGGCATCGGCGCGATGATTGCACATCTGACCACGGTCATGACGCTGGAGCCGGGTGATATCCTGGCGACGGGCACGCCCAGCGGCGTCGGCATGGGGCGCACCCCGCCGGTCTGGCTTGTCCCAGGACAGTCTGTCCGGGTCGAAATCGAAGGGCTCGGCGCTCTGGACAATCGCATCGTCGATGAACCCGTGCCGGGACCAATGCGCTTCGGTTAGCGCACGATCGGTTTTAAGCGACTTCTGTGCTCCTGCGAAGGCAGGAGCCTTGGAGATTGAGAGCCTTGCTCAAATGTCCAACGCTCCTGCTTTCGCAGGAGCACAGGAAACGGATCACGCTTTAAGAATCAGATCACGCCGCCACCGATGCGCAGATGCTGTCCGGTGATCCAGCGCGCCCGGTCGCTGGCAATGAAAGCAGCAACCTGGGCAATATCGTCGACGGTGCCGAGACGGCCGAGCGGTGTCATGTTGATGGCCGCGGCAAAGCGGACTTCGGTGCTGCCCGCGGCACGTGATGTCGTCGTGTCGATGGGGCCTGGCGCGATTGCGTTGACAGTGATGCCGCGCCCGCCGAGTTCGCGGGCCAGAACCCGCGCATAGACTTCGGAGGCAGCCTTGGCACCGGCATAGATGGCAGTCCCGGCAAAGGGCGTGACCACGGTCGTCGAGGTGATCACGACGATGCGGCCGTTGTCGCGCACCTTGCGTGCCGCCTCTCGCAGAACGAAGAAATTGGCCTTGGCATTGATTGCGGTGGCCGCGTCATATTCGGCTTCGGTGACGCCCACGAGTGGCTTGATCGCCGCAGCGGCGCCCGCGTTGCTGACGACGATGTCGAGACCGCCGAACGTCGTCGTTGCTGCATCGAACAGGCGTTCGATCTGCGCGATGCGGGTGACGTCGGCGCGCACGGCAAGTGCCCGGCCTCCCAGCGCTTCGATCGTGGCGACGGTGTCGGCGGCGGCCGGACTTTCGGAGACATCGGCGTAATTGACCACGACGGCGGCACCCGATGCGCCGAGCAGTTCGGCAATGCGCCGACCCAGCCCGCGCGACGATCCGGTGACGATGGCAACCTTGCCGATGTGATGACCGCTCATCGTGCCACTCTCTTGAAAGGAGGATTCGCGCCGTGCGGTCTGACCGTCCGGATCAGCATCAGCACATATAAGGCCGCAGATGCCGCCAGGGCGGGACCAAGGCAAAAGAGGAAGAGCGAACTGGGCGGGAGACCGGCGTTGAGCAATGCACCGCCCGCCAGCGGGCCGACGAGTGATCCCAGACGCCCGAACGCCTGGACGAGGCCAATGCCCGTGCCACGCACCGCGACCGGGAACTGGCCTGAGGTGAAAGCCGTCATCGACATCTGTGTCCCGACGAGGAAAAAGCCGCACACCGCAATTGCGACGAGCGCCATGGCGGACGCGGCCGGCATGCTGCCCACGACCGCGAGTATGATCCCGCTCGCCACATAGCCCCCCGCCAGCAGGACGAGCGGTCGCCCGCTGCGGTCGAGGAGGCGTGACATCAGATAACTGCCCGCGATGCCCCCCGCATTGAGCGCAGCCACCCCCATGATCGCGCTCGACAGGGGCATGCCCGCCTTGGCGAGGATACTGGGGATCCAGTTGACGAGGAAATAGCTGAGCAGCAGGCTGAAAAACAGGGCGATTGACAGCAAGATGGTCGTCGGCGCCAGTGCGGCCGTGAACAACGACCGGTAACCGGCCGGCCCTGCTGCCGCGTTTGCCCGGTCATCATGAGTCCAGTCGATCGGCTGATCCGGCGCGATCAGGGTCACAAGCGCCGCCGCTTCGCCCCGCCGCTCAGGTGTCGAGGCGAGAAACCGGATCGATTCGGGCAACGACCGCAGCAGCACGATGCCAAGCAGCAGTGGCGCGATGCCACCGGCAATGAACACCGACTGCCAGCCAAAAGCGACGATCATCGGCCCGCTGACCAGTCCGCCCACGATCGCACCGCCGAGAAACCCCCACAGCGTGATCGTGACGATGGTCGAGCGCCGACGGAGCGGGGCATATTCGGAGACCATCGCCATCGTGTTCGGAATGACCCCGCCCAGGCCGATGCCGCCGATCACGCGGCAGGCGAGCAGGCCCGTGACATTCCAGGTAAAGGCTGACAGCAAACTGCACAGGCCGAACAATATCGTCATTGCGATCGTCAGGCGCCGACGTCCGAAGCGGTCGGACAGCGCCCCGAAGACACTGGTGCCGATGACGGACCCCAGCAGCGTCGCGCTGAACATGAAACCGACGTCCATCGGTGACAACAGCCATGCTTTTGACAGCGACGGCGCGACAAATCCGATCGACTGGGTATCGAACCCGTCAAGCACGGTGATCAGGATGCACAGGATGAACACACGCCTTTGAAGTGCGCTGACCGGTGCGTCGTCGATCGCCTGCGGTACTGTTTTGCGGGCGGCAGATTTGCGGTTTGAAATCATGTTTGTCATGCGATGCCACCACCGACCTGAATGATCTGACGCGTGACCCATCGCCCGTCGTCACTGACCAGAAAGCCGATCACACTGGCAATGTCGTCAGGCTCACCGAAACGGCCGAGCGGTGTCATCGCAATGACCTGAGCCTTGCGCGCGTCGCTGTTCTGCGCCTGCATCGCGGGTGTATTGGTCGGGCCGGGCGCCACGACGTTGACCGTTATGTTGCGTTCGCCCAGTTCGGATGCCAGCACCTGCGCATAGATTTCCGCAGCCCGTTTCGCACCGCTGTAGCTTGCCGATCCCGGATAGGGCGCCAGCACGGTACTGCTCGACAGGACGATGATGCGGCCGTTGTCGGATATCCACCGCGCCGCTTCCTGCAGCACGAAGAACTGCCCTTTGGCATTCAGCGCCATGACCCGGTCATACTCATCCTCCGTCGTTTCGGCGATCGTGCGGATGACGGCGTCACCGGCGGCGTTGCTGATGACAATGTCGATACCGCCGAGAAGCTGCATGCTTTCCGAAAACAGATGACGGACGTCGGCCGGGCTGCGCATGTCGGCAACAACGACATGCGCGACACCGCCGGCGTGCACGATATCTTCGGCGAGCGATATTGCCAGCGGCCGCTGCGTATCATCCTTGCAATTGATGACGATATGGGCGCCTGCACTGGCAAGATCGCGCGCCGTTGCGGTCCCGATGCCGGTCGCGGCGCCGGTAATGACCGCGCGCCGCCCGATCAATGTCCTCTCGTCAGTCATTCTGAACTGCTCTTTCCACATCCTCGCGCTGTCGTTGTTACGTGCCCGGCGACCGGTGCAGCATCACAACGCCATGCGACGCCGATGCAGTTAAGACAATCACAGGACGACCTGTGATATGCCCGTCTGGCAACGTCCGTGATGCGGCGGGACGACAAGGGGGTTGCATCCAGAGAGGCTGTGACCGCATGATGCGGGCGATTTATAAGATAACCACGCCGCGCGGGCTGTGTCCAAACGGCTCGATAAAAGAGTGGAAAGAGGGTCAATCATGGAAGCGTTCAGTCTGGCCACACTTGCCGGTTTGGACAAACTGATTCTTGCGATCGGTGACGATGATTATGGCGTCAGACTGCTCGAAACGGCGTTTTCCCTGAGCCAGGCTGATCAGGTCCTTGCGTTCGCATTCGCGCCCGAACGGTCACCACGCGTCGTGGTGTGTGAAGGATCGATCGATCCCGCAGTCGCAACGGCATGTGCAACGGCATATGTCGGGTCGCTCTATCTGCTCGATCCGCATTATCCGTCGATCCGGCGTTCAGGGCACGACGTTGCGTGGTTCGACTATCGCGAGCATCGGACGACCGAACATTTCGAAACCGCGTTTCTGACCAAATTGGGCGCAAGCGATGTTATCGGACTTGCACGGCGGCACGGCGAAACGATCTGCTATATCATGATTATCCGCTGTCAGGATGGCCTGTTCGCGCCGCGCGAGCGCTGGCTGCTGGGGCAGATCGGTGCTGTCGTCCTTTCGAGTTTGCAGAAGCATTTCAGCTATGTCCATGCCCTGGGCGGCCATAATGAGTTTGTCATGGACCGGGTCCTTGCCGAAGCGCCGCTGTTTTCAGGACTGACCCCGCGTGAGCGTGTCGTGTGTCTGGGCATATTGACCGGGTACACGTCGGAAAGCATCGGCATCAACCTGTCGATTTCAGTCAACAGCGTCCTGACCTATCGCAAGCGGCTCTATGACAAGCTGAACATCAGTTCACAGAACGAATTGTTTATGAAAATGATCGCGGCCATGATCGATCTGGGTCGTGACGATGTGAAAAGTGCCGACCAGTCGGGTGGCCGGGTCCGGTCACTTGAAACCCGGACATTCGGCCCTGCCGAACGGTTCAACGAATATTATATGGCAGAAGCGTTTCTTGGCGACGACGTGCTCTGATCGATCATCTGGTCAGAACATCGTGTTTGTATTCGCCGCGTTGTCAGGGACGGGCTGGATGACGTCCCAATGCTCTACGATCTTTCCGGCGGCGATACGAAAAATGTTGATCAGCGCCATGTGATACGTGCCGGAGGCGTCTGTCACATGAACATGTGTCCAGACCAGATCATGGTCAGCGGCGCTGCGCAGGATTTGCGAATGAAGCCCCGGATGATGCGCGACAACTGCGCTGTACGAATCAATGAAACCGCGTCGGCCGGTGGGAATTTTTGGATTATGCTGAATGAAATCGTCGGCGAGCATGGTTTTTGCGAGCGCAAAGTCGCGGCGGTTGTAGACGGCTTCGGAAAATTTGAGGACAAGAGCCAGGTTCCTGTCCTCGCGCGGATGTGCGGATGCGGATGCGGGTGATGCGCATGGCGACATTGTGCCGATCAGCGCCAGACCCGCCATGGCAATGCGGACCGATATCATCGCGCCGCGCACCGGCAATAGCTGCCGTCGACATAGATCAGCGGATCGACCTCGCCCGCAATGCAGACCTGCTCGACCTTTCCGACGATCAGAAGATGTGTGCCATATTCGGTGACAAGGTCGGGCGTGCAGCGAACGCTTGCCTGGGCATCCTGAAGCGCGGGGGGCGCGTCCGCGTCGTCTGACCAGTTGCCGACGGCAAACCGCTCTTCGCCCTGCCACGGCGCGCCACAGCGGGCCGAAATTTCGGCCTGATCGCTGCCAAGCAGATTGATCGTGAAGGCCGCACCCGCCGCAAGCGGTCTGGCAAGGCTTGCAGTTTTGGCAATGCAGACCAGCATCGACGGCGGGTCAAGGCTCAGTCCCTCGACCGCCGTTGCTGCCATCGCATAACGCTGACCCTGCCAATGGGTCGTGATGACAGCGACCGATTTTGCCAGCCTGCGCAGCGCCTGTTTTGTCTGCGTTGCAATGTCGTCCATGCTCGATCCCCCTGATATTATCTGCTGAAGTCCCGATGGTTCCCGGGCCGGGCATATGTGCCCATGATTAAGGCCGCGACGGCGGCACACAGCGCGACGCCCCCGGTCAGCAGGAACAGCATTGGTGCGGCCACTCCCGCTGCGATAAGCATGCCGCCGAAGACGGGGCCAAGGACGCCGCCCACGCGCCCCACGCCCATCGACCAGCCGACACCCGTTGCCCGCACATGCGTGTCATAATATGCAGCACCGAACGCGATCGTGCACAGTTGAGCGCCCGTGGCAAAAAAACCTGCAGCAAAAGACGTCATGAGCAGCATGACGGTCGAATGACCCGACTGGCCGATAAGGGCGATCGCCACGCCGCCCGCCGCATAGGCTGTGCCGAGCAGCGGGCCGGGCCGCCGGTTCGCAACCGGGCCGAGGATGATACAGCCGACGACGGTGCCGGCGTTGAGCGCTGCCACGGCGAGCACGGCACCCTGTAATCCGATTCCGGTACTGCGCGCGATCATTGGCAGCCAGCTTAACAAGAAATATGCCATGAGCAGACTCAGGAACAGGGTAGTCCAGATCAGGATGGTTCCAAGCGCGCGATTGTGCCTGAACAGGCTGGTGACGGGAACCGCTTTCGGCGCGTGCGTCAGGTCGAGCACGCCATTCCAGTTTGCCCTCAGACCCATTTTTTCCAGCAGCCCCGCAATCATGTGCGACCGGCCACGCAGCGCCAGAAACCGGATCGATTCGGGCATTGCCACAATGACGACGGGCACCAGCAACAGCGGAATAATGCCCCCCGCGACAAACAGGCGCTGCCACCCGACTGCGGGAAGGACAAATGCGGCACTGATCCCCCCGGCAATCGCCCCCAGCGGAAAACCACAGAACATCCAGCTGACGATCGATGCCCGCAACCGTTTCGGCGCATATTCGGACGTCAAGGCAATGATGCACGGAAACGCCCCGCCAAGGCCGAAGCCCGTGATGAAACGCAACGCCGTCAGCTGCCCGATTGTCGTTGCCAAGGGTGTCGCCAGCGTTAGCAGTCCGAACAGTGACATGGCAATGACCAGACTGGGCTTGCGCCCGAACCGGTCACATAAGGACCCGAAGAAAAGACCACCCAGCAAACCCCCGAGCAGGCCCGCGCCAAAGACCGGCGCAAAGGCCGCTGGTGCCACCCGCCACGCCTTTGCGATTTCGGGCGCGACGAGGCCGATGACCTGTGTATCGAAGCCGTCGATCATCGCGATCAGGGCACAGCTGATGATGATGCATATCTGGAATCGCGTGACCGGCGCATCGTCGATGACGGTTTCGAGTGGCAAAGGCGCGCGTGGAGGCTGTGTCATGTCAGACAGCATCGCGTCCGGCCAGCGACGCGAGGATTGCAATCACCACGTCCTGATGTTCGGGCGTGTCGAGGAAGTTGAGGTGGCCCGATCCGGCAAGCACTGTCATCGATGCACGATCGTTTCGTCGCAGCATCGCGCGCAAATCCTGTTCGGGCAGGACATCCGAATGCTCGCATTTCAGGATATGTGCGGGGCAGGACAATGTGTCCCAGTCAGCCCACAAGTCGAAATCTTCGGGACATGTCAGGAATTGCCGGGATAATGCAGGGTCATAATGATAGCCGACCGTGCCATCGGGCATGCGGCGGCGCCATATTGTCGTCAGACGATCGATCAGTGCGTCTCTCTGGTCGACGCCGGCCCGTGTCAGCATCCGCGCGATATGATCACGAAATTCGGTGACGCCAGCGAAAACAGGCGGTTCGGACAGCCGTTTTGCAAGCGCGCCCCGAAAGGCGGCGGGCAATCCCGGACCGACATCGCACAGCAGGAGCGCGCGGATCCGGTGGGGCATGGCAGCGGCGAGACGAATGCCCAAGCTACCGCCTTTCGACAGGCCCAGCCAGACTGCCCGGTCGATACCAAGCGCGTCGAGCAGGGCAACAGCCATGTCTTTCAACACGGCAAAGCCATAATCCGTGTCGGGATCAGTGGCCCAGTCGGATGCGCCGCAGCCCGGGCTGTCGGGCGCCACAACCTGATATCCTTCACCGCTCAACCGATCGGCCAGCTCAAGATGATCAAGCCCTGTCCCGGTGATGCCGTGCCAGATGACGACTGTCTGCGCCGGATCACCCGGCCAGATGCGGACATGAAGCGCGCCCCGGCCGCAATCGACAGTCTGTGAGCGATACGCGGTTGCAGCAGCGTTTTGAACGACTGACCCCTGCACCTTCACCGCTCCCTTTGCTTGACAACGAAGACCAAATAGACTTAACGATCGTTCAGTCAGTTTATCAGGTGGAACGGTTTTGGCAAGGACGGCACTCATGAAAAATCAGGTGCCGTCTCCTGATCGGTCGAGCGCGCGCGACGATCTTCTTAAAATCGCGGTTCATCTGTTTGCGGCGGGCGGTTTTGCGGGCACGTCGATCCGTGACATCGCCGGGGCGGCCGGATGCAGCGTGGCCAATGTCTATTATCATTTCCAGAACAAGGAAGCGCTGTGGCTGGCGGTTCTGAGCGGATCGATCGGCGACCTGCCCATGTCGCTGCGTGTGGCTGTCGACGCGTGTGTCGATCCGCTTGACCGGTTCCGGCGGCTGGTCCGCGCGCATGTCGCCATATCGCATCAATTTCCACTGGAATCGCAGATAT
>CAXTTJ010000016.1:0-43286 GCA_964247235.1 uncultured Sphingomonadaceae bacterium | reverse complement strand
CTATTTTCTTCAATAAAAACAACGACTTACAAGTCACCGATATAATGGTCGGGGAGACAGGATTCGAACCTGCGACCCTCTGGTCCCAAACCAGATGCGCTACCAGGCTGCGCCACTCCCCGGTGCAGTGCGCGGAGCAATGGGCAAAGCCAATTGTCCGATGCACAAACCCGGACGGCGCATGACCACGCCACCGACGGCGCGGCTTTGCCGCGACGGAACATATAAAGCAAGCGATTGTCGCGGCGACCAGAGCAAAGCCCATATCATCAATCGGCACCTTCGGACCGTTGACCGCGCTTGCGCGAGGTTGATTGAGCATTGGTAGAGCAAGATCGGTTTTAAGTGAATCCTGTGCTCCTGCGAAAGCAGGAGCTTTGGAGGCTTAGAGCAGTGCTCAAACGTCCAGCGCTCCTGCTTTCGCAGGAGCACAAGATTGCGTCAGCCTGAACAGATCAAGCTCTAAATCATGCCCGCCATGCGCTGGTGGGCCCGGCAGGAATCGAACCCGCAACCTAGCCGTTATGAGCGGCCGGCTCTACCGTTGAGCTACAGGCCCCCAGCGCGCATTGGCGTTACCCCGAAGGCGTTCCCGCTGGCAAGTCGGCACGATGCGGCAAACCCGGGAGTGTCAGCACAAACGCATCTGCCCGTATGATCAGGCGACCACCGACGTCACGGGCCAGGCTGTCGATCAGGCGCAATGTAAAACCTAGGCCCAGCAACGGCGCGTCGGGATATGGCATTTCGGGGTCATAGCCCGGGTCACGCAACATCATATCGCTGACCCCTGAAAGCGCATGCGGTCGTCCGACGGTCAACATGGCCTGCCCGTTTATGGCTTGCGACAATGACACGGTGAGACGTTCCCCGGCCTGCGCCAGTCCAAGCGCCGCATCGATCAGCCGCGCCATGGTCCTTTCAAGCATGGCCGGTGCCACGCCTGCCACTGACACCGGGTGCGGTGCCATGACGGCCAGCTGAAGGTCGCGTACGATCAGCGTCGCCTGCAACCGCATTTCAATCCGCCTCAGGACCGTGACCGCATCGAGTATGTGGTCGGGGTCGATCGCTGCGGCATCGCGCCGGACCCGCGCGCCCTGGTCAAGATCATCGACCAGTTCAAGCAAGCGCTGACCGTCCTGAACAATCGCCCGCGCCTGTTCGCGATAGGACAATGCCGCCGGACCAAGCAATTGACGGTCAATCATTTCTGCAAAGCCGAGGATGGCGTTCAGCGGCGTGCGCAATTCATGAGTCAATTGATGCAGTGAATCGACTGGTACGGTCGTTCCGGCAAAATGAACGGCCGGGCCCGCAATCTCGTCCGGCCGTGGTCGCCGCGCAAATCCGTTATAGCCCGCAAACCGCCCGTCACGCGTATTGAAGACCGGTGTTGCCGACATCAGCCAGACGCCGCCCGCTGCGCCAGAACCTGCCACGGACAGCCGTGCATCGCGAAACGGGGCGCGCCGCCGGAATGCCCCTGCGGCCTGTCCATCGACGCCGTAGCCGCCAGCATCGGCGATGTCGGCAATGCTGATGCCGATCAGTGCTTCGCGCGGCGCACCGGATACCCAGTCGAAAAGGCCGTTGCTGCTTGTTTCGAACAGAAAGTCACTGGCGGCGTCCGGCACGCCGGTCGGGCTGGGCAGAACAGCGGCGGCACCACGCCTGAACGCTTCGATCCGGGCGACAAGATCGCGGATTTGCGTCCCGGCGTCGGTCACGCCGCCATCGTCATTCGACGGCAGGGCAAAATCGGACAGCCCATAGCTCGCCAGTGCCCGCACCGCCGGTTCGGGCAGGTCACGGCGATTGCGCAACAAGGCACGCGATGCTGGCGGCATTTGCGGAATCACCCGTTCCCAATCGGAACCGTCGATTTGCGCCACCGACAGAATCGGCGCGGCCACAGTCGGCTCGTCGCTCCCGAACATGGCGACGCCATCACGGTCGGCCACGCGTGACGCCAGCTGCGTGGCCGCCAGACGGCGCTGTTCGATCGGAACCGCCGCGCGCAACGCGGCCACCCGCGCCAGGGCAATGTCACGCGTCGACGCACTGACATTGCCCTTTGCCTGCACGATCAGATCGACCAGCTGACGCCATTGCGCCGTCCGGGCGCCGGCATCGTCTGTGTCAAGTGACAGCGCAGTGGAAAGCATCGAATCGTAGCGCACGACAACCCCGGTTCAGGCGCCAGACCACATGATGTGGCAAAGCGTTAACGGTTTCGATACTCTGGCACCCGGTGACCGCCAAGTACCCGTTTTGGGACGTCGCATAGTGGCACAATTGCAATCCGCCGCAATTTTCTTATTGTTGCCTGTGTCGATGAAACAGGATGATACGCCACATGGCCGTTGAGATATTCGATTCGGTCGACAGGCGGATTCTGGCGGAACTGCAAAGCGACGGCCGCATGACCAATGTCGAACTGGCGACACGTGTCGGGTTGACGGCACCGCCCTGTTTGCGCCGCGTGCGCGCGCTTGAACATCGCGGGGCGATCACCGGCTATCATGCACAACTGAACGCCGACGCATTGGGCTATGCCATCATCGTGTTCGCGATGGTCAGCCTGAAAAGTCAGGCCGAACCCGATCTGAAAGCGTTCGAAGCACATGTCGCCACGCTCGATCCCGTGCGTGAATGCCATATGCTCAACGGCGAAATCGATTTCATCCTGAAAGTCGTGGCACGCAATCTTCAGGAATTTCAGAACTTCCTGACATCGTCGCTGACCACCGCTCCTAATGTGGCCAGCGTCAGGACATCACTGACGATCCGCACTGCAAAGAACATGCCCGGCATTCCGGTGTTCGACAATGATCAGGCGGCGGGTCAGACGCCCTGATCGAGCCACAGCAGCCAGAACGCGGCGATGTCCGCGCGCGGGCCCTTCACCGCTGAAAACGATGTCCGTGCACCCGCCTTGTCGCCTGACCGGGCAAGGGCAATGCCAAGATGCGTGTTGACTGCATCGGCATCGACACCACCCTTGGTCAGCGCGGTGCGGTAAAGCGGGATCGCCTTGGCGTCCTGACCATAGCCCAGATAGGCGTCTGCCGTTGACGCGGCGACGCGGCCGTTTGCAGACGCCGCGGCCTGTTTTTCAGACGATGTCAGCGATGCCTGATCACTCGCGATTTTTGCCGCTGCCATCCCGCGCAATTCACTCAGCGCCTTGCTGCCGGCCGGGACAGCATTGGTGGCAAGCCCTTCATCGATAACCGACTTGGCTTCGCCCGGAAGGCCGCGTTCGGTCGCAAGCGAGGCAAACTCGTAATAATCGCGCTCTCCGGCCAGGCTCTTGGTCAGTCGCATCAGACGGAAAATATCGAGATTCAAACTGCCGTCACGCTGCGCGCTGTCGCGATAGATGACCAGTGCGCTGCGCCAGTTGTCGAGCGAGGGATAAGCGCGAACCTGCTGGCGCGTCCATTTGGCGGTTTCGGAATTGAGTTTGGCTTTATATGCCACAGACGCTGCGCGCGCGAACCAGGCTTCGGGCGGCTTCGTCCCGGCGGCAGTGCTTGCGGCCACCGCCTTGTCGACGAAGGACAGACCCACCGGAATATTATTCGATTTGAAATAGGATTCGGCCAGCAGCAAATAGGTGTCCTGCGTGGCGCTTTTATAGCCAAGACGATCTGATTCGCTCAGATATTGGATAGCCTTGGGAAAATCATTCGCGGTATAGGCGAACTGGCCGGCATAAAAATTCAGCCGGGGCAGGTCGTTGCTGGCAAGCGCGCTTCCACTGCCGATCATTGCCAGCACCGCTTTCTGCTGCATGGCCTGATCTTTCAGCGCGCCACCCGCTTGCAGGCGAAGCTGCGCTGCGAAAAATTTGTCGTCGGGAGTCCTCGCGGCGGCTTCCGCTGCTGTCACGGCGGCGTCGGCACCGGCCGGATTGGTCTTGACCGCGGCTTGGGCCGGGGCAGCGGCGGCACGGAATTCCTTGCTCAGGGTCATGGCCGGGGCCGCTGCGGGCTTGTCCTTTGCCATGACCGCAACCGGCGCGGCACCGAAAACGAGAACGGCGCCCAACGCCAATGACGATACCAGCTTCATATCTAAAATCCTCCTGTCGCGGTTCGGGGGACCGCACTGCAAGTCGCTGCCTAGCGTTGGCCAGACGGCCGTACAAGCATTGCTCGCTTTGTCCCACCGTGCCTGAACATCATTTGAACCCGAAAGTTTCAGCCGGTCATGACGGAACCGGCGTGCACAACGGCGGAACAGATCATGATGTCGCTTATGCCGCTTCGAACATCGCCACGGGCAGCGCCATGATGCTGTCCGCGCCGCCTTCGATCTTGCGGCGCAGCGCCCCTGTGTCGGGCATGATCCGTTCGGCAAAAAAGCGCGCAGTGACCAGTTTGGCTTCGAGGAAATCCTTGTCGCCCCCGCCTACCGCCAGCGCCGCCTGCGCCGCGCTTGCCATGCGCAGCCACATCAGGCCAAGTGTGACGATCCCCATCAGGTGCATGTACGAAACGGCGCCTGCCCCGGCGTTGTCGGGGTTGGTCAGCCCGTTCTGCATGAACCACATCGTGGCGGTTTGCAGGTCGCCGACCGCTTTTTCGAGTCGCCCCGCGAAATCCGCCAGCGCAGGATTGGCTTTCGCTGCGCCGATATCCTCGGAAAGGATCGCAAACAGCAATTGCACCGCTCGCCCGCCATCCTTGGCCAGCTTGCGCCCGACCAGGTCCATTGCCTGAATGCCGTTGGTGCCTTCGTAAATCATCGCGATCCGCGCATCGCGGACATATTGCTCCATTCCCCATTCGGCGATGTAGCCATGCCCGCCATAAACCTGCTGGCTGTTGGTGGCGATTTCATAGCCCTTGTCAGTGCCATAGCCCTTGATCACCGGCGTCAGCAGGCTCAGCAGATCGTCGGCGCGCTGGCGTTCGTCCTCGGTCTGCGCCCTGTGCGTCAGGTCGCCTTGCAGCGCACCCCACAGGCACAGCGCCCGCAGCCCTTCGTTGATCGCCTTGCCTTCCATCAGCATCCGGCGGATGTCGGGGTGCACGAACAATGTGTCCGCCTTTTCGCCCGGTTCGGCAGGGCCGGTCAGCGCGCGGCCCTGCCTGCGGTCCCTGGCATAAGCGACGGCGTTCTGATGCGCGACTTCGCCCATCGCCAGCCCCTGCAAGCCAACGCCCAGCCGCGCCGTGTTCATCATGATGAACATCGCGGCCAGGCCCTTCATCTCTTCACCGACCAGAAACCCGGTCGCGCCGTCATAATTCATGACGCAGGTCGCATTGGCATGAATGCCCATCTTGTGCTCGATCGATCCGCAGGTGACGGCATTGCGCGCGCCCAGCGAACCATCCTCGTTGACAAGGAATTTGGGCACGATGAACAGCGAAATCCCCTTCACATTGTCAGGGGCATCGGGCGTCTTGGCCAGCACGAGGTGGATGATGTTTTCGGTCAGGTCATGTTCGCCCGACGAAATGAAAATCTTGGTGCCTGTCACTGCGAACGACCCATCGGCCTGCGGCACGGCCCTGGTCTTGATCAGACCCAGGTCGGTCCCGCACTGCGGTTCGGTCAGGTTCATCGTTCCGCCCCATGCGCCCGACACCATTTTGGGCAGATAGGTCGCCTTTTGCGCGTCCGACCCCTTGACGAGGATCGACGACACGGCGCCCATCGTCAGGCCCTGATACATGGCAAAGGCCATGTTCGACGAAATCAGATATTCCTCGAACGCGGTCGCCACGACGTGCGGCAATCCCTGCCCGCCATAGTCGACCGGCATGCCCAGCGTGGTCCAGCCAGCCTCTGTAAATGCCTTGTAGGCGGCCTTGAACCCCGCCGGCGTGGTGACCGATCCATCGGCATGGCGCGTGCAGCCTTCCAGATCGCCCGATTGATTGAGCGGAAACAGCACTTCGGCAACGAACTTGCCACCCTCGCCCAGCACGGCGTCCACCATGTCGGGAGTCGCGTTTTCGAACCCGGGCAAATTGGCATAACGGTCAAGGCCGATGACGGCGTCCAGTACGAAGCGCGTGTCACGGATGGGGGGCGTATAGTGCGGCATGTGCGTCCTTATCTTTTCAATGTGCGCCGGTTTCGGCGGCCTGAACGGTCTTTACGAAACGCGTCAGTTCATCGACATGCGCGTCGATGTCTGCGCGCTGACGTTTCAAGAGATCGATTCGCGACAGGCATTTTTCAACTGTCACATGCCGCTGCGTCGCGCGCCCGTCGCCGACGTCATATAAATCGATCATCTCGCGAATGTCGGCGAGTGAGAACCCGACCCGCTTTGCCCGCAATATCCACGCCAGCCGCGCCCGGTCGCGCTTGGTATAGATCCGCATCGTGCCCCGCCGGACGGGCGCGATCAACCCTTCATCCTCGTAAAAGCGCAGCGCGCGCGCCGTGATCGAGAATTCTTCGGACAAATCCGAAATACTATAGTGATGCCGATCGCGAAAATCGGGCGTCTCGATCGTTGCATGTTCACGAAGCTCTGCCATTGCCCGACGCTAGTTGACGTTCACGTAAAGGGCAAGAGGTCAGCGCCGCTCCGCATAGAAACCTTCCTCTGCCAGATCGCTGAAGCGCGTGATCTTCGCTTCGAATTTCAGATTGACCTTGCCTGTCGAGCCGTGCCGCTGCTTGGCCACGATCAGTTCGCAGGTGCCGAACACCTTTTCCATCTCCGCTGCCCATTTGGCATGATCCTCATGCGTTTTGGCGTCGTCAGTGTCGCCGGGCCGTTTGGGTTCGCGCGACTGCACATAATATTCCTCGCGGTACACGAACAGGACAATGTCCGCGTCCTGTTCGATCGATCCCGATTCGCGCAAATCGGCCAGTTGCGGACGCTTGTCCTCGCGCTGCTCGACCGCGCGGCTGAGCTGCGACAACGCCAGCACCGGGACATTGAGTTCCTTGGCCAGAGTCTTCAACCCGCGTGAGATTTCCGAAATCTCCTGCACGCGATTGCCTTCGTTCGACCGCCCCGATCCCTGCAAAAGCTGAAGGTAATCGACAATGATGAGGCCGATGCCGTGCCGCCGCTTCAACCGCCGTGCCCGCGTGCGCAGCGCCGCGATCGTCAGCCCCGGCGTGTCATCGATGAACAGCGGTAATGTCTCCAGATCAGCGGCGGCGCGTGCCAGGTTGCGAAAATCCGCCTGGCCGATCTTACCCATGCGCAACGCTTCGGAACTGATCCCCGAATTTTCCGCCAGAACACGCGTCGCCAGCTGGTCCGCCGACATTTCGAGGCTGAAAAATGCCACTTTTGCGCCAACTGATTTCGCCGGATCAATCGCGTCGCGTTCGTCCTGGACCCAGCGTCGCGCCGTGTTGAACGCGATGTTGGTGGCCAGCGCGGTCTTGCCCATGCCCGGTCGCCCGGCAAGAATCAGAAGATCCGAATGATGCAGCCCGCCGATCTTGGCATTGATCGATTCGAGACCGGTCGTGATTCCCGACAGCCCGCCCCCGGTGTTCAGCGCCTTTTCGGCAATCTCGACCGCTGCCCGCGTCGCCTGCGCAAATGTTTTCACGCTGCCTTCGCCGCCGCCCTCTTCAGCGACCTTATACAGCGCGACTTCAGCGGCTTCGATCTGCCCCTTTGGATCGACATCCTGCGACGTGTCGAGCGCGCCATCCACCATCTCGCGCCCCACCGAAACCAGCGCGCGCAGCATCGCCAGATCGTAGATCTGGTTGGCGAAATCACGCGCGCCGATCAGTGCGGCGCCATTGCCCGTCAGCTTCGCCAGATAAGCCGGCCCGCCCAGGTCGCGCATCGTCTCGTCCGCTTCGAACATGGGTCGCAACGTCACCGGGTTCGCCACCATGTTGCGGTCGAGCAGTCGCAGGATCGCGTCATAAATCCGGCCATGCACCGCTTCGAAGAAATGGTCAGATCGCAGGCGCTGCTGAAAATCCTCGGCAATGCGGTTGTCGATCATCAGCGCACCGAGCAATGCGGCTTCGGCTTCGGCATTGTGCGGAAGTTCGGGACCGCCTGCGGGCGGCGGCGGGGGAACGAGTCGGATTGGATCAGCCATCCCGCCGTCATGCGCCTTGATCGCGAACCGCTCAACCGTCCCCGCCGACTTATCCCCGCTATACTTTTTCAGCGCGCGCTGCCTAAGACATGTCCATGGCCGACCCGCGCATCATTGCCATCGATCTGGACGAACACACGATCCTGTGGCGAACGGCTGATATCGAACAGGAACGACGGATTGCGATTTTCGACTTGCTCGAAGGCAATTATTTCGCCCCTGCCCGCCGCTATCCGGACGCCTATGCCGGCCCGTTCAGGCTGCTGCTCGCGGTCGAGGACGGGCGTCTTGTCCTCACACTCTCGCGCGAAGACGCCAGCCACCTTGAAACACTGGTCATTGCGCTTGGCCGGTTCCGCCGTCCGGTCCGTGAGTATTTCGCGATCTGCGACAGCTATTTTCAAGCCATAAAAACTGCGTCGCCCGCCCAGATCGAAACCATCGACATGGCGCGGCGCGGCATCCACAATGACGCAGCTGATTTGCTGAAGGAACGCCTCGCGGGAAAGATCGACATCGACTTTGACACCGCGCGCCGCCTGTTCACGCTGATCTGTGTGTTGCATATCAAGGGATGAACATGACGCCCGAAACACTTTTCGCGGCCGCCCGCGACGCGGAAAAAACCGCCTATGCGCCTTATTCCCGGTTCACGGTTGGCGCTGCGATTCTGCTTAACGACGGGCGGATCGTCACGGGCGCCAATGTCGAAAATGCCAGCTACGGCCTGTCGCTGTGCGCCGAAACAGTGGCAATGGCCATTGTTGCAACCGGCGGCGCTCTGGGCAAAGTCATCGAAGTCGCAGTGATCGGCGGGACCGGTGCCGAACCCGTTCGCCCCTGCGGCCGCTGTCGCCAGATCCTCAATGAAGCCGCTCAGGTCGGCGGCCACGACATCGTGGTGCATTGCAGCTCGGGCGACGGCAGCGCAATCGAACGGCACATGCTCTCGACCCTCTTGCCCCATGCGTTCGGCCCGAAATCCCTTTTGCAACGTTAAAGCTGACTGGTCGGCTCCGATGAAACGGTGTAGCACGAACCACCAAGGAGAATCCGTATGAATGCCGCCGAGGAACTCATCGAAAAAGCCAAGCAGGTCGTGATAACGAAGACCGATGCGGAGGCGCAACGTCGAGGGTTTGCCTATGGCAACGCAAAAACCGAAAATGACCGCGTGACGCGCGAAATGGTCGATCAAGCTGCGGCAAAGCATCCTCGCAACTGAAATGTCTGATCGCCAAACTATATCGCACGACATAGAGATTGCAGCACCGGAAGATCGGGCCGCGCTTGAAGCAGAAAATGCTCTCTTGCAATTTGACCGGGTCCTCGACCTGATCGATGAAACGGTGCGCGATGGCCGCCCATTTCGGCTGCGACCCTCGACAATTTTAATGCTTCACGCTGAAGCGATGAAAGGAATACATTCGCAGGCGGGAACATTTCGGAACACGCCTGTTGAAATTCAGGGTAGCAAGCATCAGCCGCCGCCCGAACACATGGTTCTGGTTCACGTCGAAAACATGTGCGACTGGGTCAATGCGCAATGGCGAGAACGGTCTGCCATGGAATTATGTGCCTATGTGATGTGGCGATTGAACTGGATACATCCATTTGCCGATGGCAATGGCCGCACCTCGCGTGCTGTCGCTTATCTGGTGCTTTGCGTGAAGGCTGGTGCCCGGCTCCCCGGAACGCCGACTATTCCAGAGCAGATCGCCGAGGACAAAAAACCATATTATGATGCTTTGGAGTTAGCGGATCAGACCAGTACAGAAGAAGAACCTTCATTTTATGCGCTTCTGGCTTTGCTCGAAAAATATCTGACCACACAGTTGGCTGGCCTGCTCGTTGCCGCAACCAGCATTGCGTCAGACGCGCCTCACTCGCGCAAGTTTCACTAATGACCATACAATCCGACCGCTGGATCCGTGAACAGGCGCTCAGCACGGGCATGATCGAACCCTTTACCGAAAGCCAGCGGCGTGACGGGTGTATCAGCTACGGCCTGTCGTCCTATGGCTATGACGCGCGGGTCGCCGACGAGTTCAAGATTTTCACCAATGTCGATTCGTCGATCGTCGATCCGAAAAACTTCGACCCGAACAGCTTCGTCGATCGCAAGACCGACATCTGCGTCATTCCCCCGAACAGTTTCGCGCTGGCGCGCACGGTCGAATATTTCCGGGTGCCGCGCGACATCCTCGTCATCTGCCTTGGCAAGTCGACGTATGCGCGCTGCGGGATCATCGTGAACGTCACGCCGCTCGAACCCGGCTGGGAAGGGCATGTCACGCTGGAGTTTTCGAACACGACGCCCCTCCCTGCAAAAATCTATGCGAACGAGGGGGCGTGCCAGTTCCTGTTCCTGAAAGGGAACGAGCCGTGCGAGGTCACTTATGCCGACCGCGCCGGAAAATATATGGGGCAGCGCGGCGTCACGCTGCCCAAACTCTGACTGTTACGACCGCGAGGCGACCGACACGCTTGCCCGGTTCAATGCCATGTGGGCAATGGCATGCGCCGACATCGTGGTGCCGCCATTCGTCGTCACCTGAACGTCCGGCCCGGCCAGAACGCGCGCATAGACGGCATTGGCCTCCTGCGCGCGATCCGTGCTGCGATACAGAAACGCAAGGTTCAGCAGCGCGCGCGGATCGTCATGCGTCCGGATCAGTTGCGCGGACAAAGCCGACTCGGCGGCGCCATAATCGCGACCTTCGATCAGCGTGGCCACATAGTTATCCACAGGCTTGGCCGCGACTGCAACACTTGGAATTATCGCGACATAAGCGAGGAAAAATGCCTTTTTCATAATATCTTTCTCCTGTTCCGTTGTTTCGGTTGAGAGAAAGCTATGCCTATATTTCACATTTGTGAAGTGCAAATGTAACAACTCTGTCATTTTCTTGATTGATGCCGGATGTTGCCGGGGCGGCCGCGGCGGGGCTGCGGCTTTTTTTCCGACCGGGGCGGGCGGGTGCCAGGCGCATCGGGCAGCGCGAAACGCAGCGATCCGGTGATCGGATTGGCTTCCGCAAGCCGCAGCGCAAGAGTCTGCCCGATGGCATAGCGCGTTCCGCTCGCGTCGCCGACAATGCTTTTGGTCGCCTCGTCAAAGCGGAAATACTCATTGCCCAGCGTCGAAATCGGGACCAGCCCGTCGCCGCCAATGCCGTCCACCGTGGCGAAAAACCCGAAACTGGCAACGCCCGTGATCCGCGTTTCCAGGACCGCGCCGACATTTGTGGATAAGTGGGCGGCGACGTACCGATCCACGGTTTCGCGCTCGGCCTCCATCGCGCGGCGTTCGGCCTTGCTGATCGCGTCACCGATCACGGGCATGCGCGCCGCTTCATCGTCACTCAGCCCCCCCGCCCCCAATGCAAAGGCCCGCACCAGCCCGCGATGGACGAGCAGGTCGGCGTAACGGCGAATGGGTGACGTGAAATGCGCATAGCTGCCCAGCGCCAGGCCGAAATGCCCGGCATTGACAGGCGCGTAATAGGCCTGCGTCTGCGTCCGCAGCACCTGTTCCATCACCTGCTTCCGGTGTTCGGCGTCCTTGACCTGTGACAGCAGGCGGTTGAAAATTGCCGGCGTGACCACCTGCCCCAGCGCAAAGGTCACTCCGAACGTCGCCAGATAATCCTTCAGCGCGACCAGCTTCTCGCGACCCGGCACCTCATGAACCCGGTACATCACCGGCGATGTCTTTGCCTCCAGTGCCTTGGCTGCGGCGACATTGGCGGCAATCATGAAATCCTCGATCAGCCGGTGCGCGTCGAGCCGTTCGCGCACGGCAATGCTGGTGATTCGTCCCGCGTCGTCGAGCTGAACCTGGCGTTCGGGCAAGTCGAGGTCGAGCGGTTCACGCCTGTCGCGCGCCCTGGCAAGCAAGGCCCACGCCGCCCACAGCTGGTTCAGATGCGCAGGCGCGGTACCGGCATCGATCATCGCCTGCGCATCTTCATAGGCGATTGTGGCGACAACGCGGATCACGGCGCGGGTAAAACGCCATGAAATCACTTTGCCCGTCGCGTCGATGGCCAGATGACAGGCGAGCGCCGCACGGTCCTGATCCTGTTTCAGCGAACAGATGTCGGTCGACAAGGCTTCGGGCAGCATCGGCACCACCCGGTCGGGAAAATAAACGCTGTTCCCGCGCGTCCGCGCCTCGCGGTCGAGGTCCGATCCGGGTCGCACGTAAAACGACACGTCGGCAATCGCGACGATCGCATCATAGCCCCCGGCGTCATTGGGAAAAGCCCAGACGGCATCATCATGGTCGCGCGCGTCTGCGGGGTCGATCGCGACGATCGGCAGATGGCGCAAATCCTCGCGGTCGCCGAGGGGGGTTTTTGCAACCTTAAGCGCTTCGGATATCGTCTCTGCCTTGAAGACATCGGGAATCCCGTGCTTGTGAATGGCAATCAGGCTGAACGCGCGCGGCGCAAACGGATCGCCCAGGATTTGCACCACCCGCGCCATGATGCGCGGCGGGCGGCCAGATTTTTCGGCAAGCACCAGATCGCCATCCTGCGCACCGTTCAGATCGGCGATCGCGGTGTCGCGCCGTTCGCGCTTGTCCACGGGTTTCAGCCAGTACTGGCCCGAGTCCTCGCGCCGGACGACGCCGAGCAAGCTCTCTGATGTCGTTGCGAGTGTCTTCATCGGATGCGCGACATGGCCCCCGCCCCGCTCTTCGGTCCGCGCCAATATCCGATCGCCGACGCCAAGCGCCGACCGCTTCCCCCGTTCAATCACGCGCAGCCGCGGCACGGGCGTGTCGGCCTGCCATTTGTCGGGCACGGCAAACACGCTGTCGCCGTCATGATCGACAATCCGCAGCACCGTCACTTTCGGCAGGCCACCCATTTTATGAAAAGCGCGACCGGGCGCCGCATCGATCAGGCCTTCGTCGGCCATGTCCTTCAGCAGTGATTTCAGGGCGATCTTGTCGGCACCATGCAGGCCGAAAGCGCGGGCGATTTCACGTTTGCCCGCAGCAGTCGGCGAAGATGTGATGAAATCGAGAATCTGTTCGCGCGTGGGAAGACTTGATGTGTATGGTTTTTGCATAGGCCTGCCTAACGGATAAGGGGGGCAATGATCTACGACCTTCTCATCATCGGTGGCGGCATCAACGGTGCGGCCATCGCCCGCGAAGCGGCGCTGAACGGCATGTCGGTCCTGCTCGTCGAAAAGGACGATCTGGCAGCGCACACCTCGTCGGCATCGACCAAGCTGGTGCACGGCGGCCTGCGCTATCTCGAATATTATGAGTTCCGGCTGGTCCGCGAAGCGTTGCAGGAACGCGAACGCCTGCTGCGTGCGGCCCCCCATCTCATTTACCCGATGCAGTTCGTCCTGCCGCACGAACATGCCGTGCGACCGTGGTGGCTCGTGCGGCTGGGGCTGCTGCTTTACGATCGCATCGGCGGGCGGACCATGTTGCCGCACGCACGCGCGCTGCGCAAAGCCGACATCAGCTATCGCAAACCGCTTCAGCGCCCCGGCAGGGGGTTCGTCTATTCCGATGCGTGGGTCGACGATGCCCGGCTGGTCGTGCTCAACGCCATCGATGCCGCGCGCCACGGCGCCGACATCGTCACGCGCACCGCATTGCTGTCGGCGCGGCGTGACGGGGACAGATGGTCGGCATCACTGTCCGACGGACGCATTGTTCAGGCCCGGACACTGGTCAATGCGGCCGGGCCGTGGGTGGCCGATACGCTGGCGCTGGCCGGCGCCCGTGCGCAAAGCGGCGTGCGGCTGATCAAGGGCAGCCACATCATCGTCCCCAAACTCTTTGACGGCGATCAGGCCTATATGCTGCAACAGCCGGACCGGCGCATCGTCTTTGCCATTGCCTATGAACGCGACAAGACCCTGATCGGCACCACCGACGTCCCCGTCGACCATCCCGAAGATGCCGTCGTCACCGCCAGTGAAATCGATTACCTCTGCGCCGCCACCAACCGGTATTTCATGAACCAGATCAGCGCCGCCGACGTCGTCCGCAGCTATGCAGGCGTACGCCCCCTGTATGACGACGGGGCTGGCGACGCCCGGGCCGTGACCCGTGACTATGTTCTGGAACTCGATGACAACGGGCCACCGCTGCTGTCGGTGTTCGGCGGCAAGATCACGACGGCGCGACACCTCGCCGCCGAAGCGCTCGACACGCTCGGACACAGCGGCGACGCCAGCCGAAACGCCATCTTTCCCGGCGGCGATATCGGCAATTTCGATGATTTTCTGACGGGTATTCGCGCGCGCTACCCATTTCTGGGCGACGACCGCGCGCACCGCATGGCCCGTGCTTACGGGTCGATGCTGATCGACATGATCGGCGACGCGACGGACCTTGGCAAAGACTTCGGCGGGGGGCTGTCGGCCTGCGAAGTCGACTGGCTGATGACGCATGAATGGGCCAGAACGGTCGACGACATCATCTGGCGGCGCACAAAAATGGGGCTTGTCCTGAACGCGCGACAGACGGCGCAACTGGCCGAATATGTGCGCGCCTCACTCGACCGTCACTGATTTGGCCAGATTGCGCGGCTGATCCACATCGGTCCCCTTCACGCAGGCGACATGATAAGACAGCAGCTGGACCGGCACGGCATAGACCAGCGGCGCGATGAGCGGATGCACCTTGGGCATTTCGATCGTCGCCATGCAGCCCGCACCCGCCTCGGCGATGCCATCAGCGTCGGAAATCAGCACGACCTTGCCCCCGCGCGCCATCACTTCCTGCATGTTGCTGACGGTTTTTTCGAACAGCGGACCCGACGGCGCGATGACGATGACCGGCACCGCCTCGTCGATCAGCGCGATGGGCCCGTGCTTCATTTCGCCCGCCGCATAGCCCTCTGCATGAATATAACTGATTTCCTTCAGCTTTAACGCCCCCTCCAGCGCCATCGGATAGTCCGGCCCCCGCCCGAGATACAACACGTCACGCGCCGGTGCGATCAGCGGCGCCATCGCCGCAATCTCTTCATCATGGGCAAGGGCGGCGTTGAGCGCGGCAGGCGCTTCGGTCAGATGCCCGACGATCGCAATCTCTTCTGCGCGCGTCATCCTGCCCTTCACCACCGCCAGATGCGCCGCGAATGCCGCAAGGACAGCGAGCTGGCATGTGAACGCCTTGGTCGATGCCACGCCGATTTCGGGTCCGGCGTGAGTGGGCAGCAGCAAATCCGCCTCGCGCGCCATCGAACTGGTCGGCACGTTCACCACCACCGCGATCGTCTGTCCCGCGGCCCGTGCGTGGCGCAGCGCCGCAAGCGTATCCGCGGTTTCACCCGATTGCGAAATGAACAGCGCGAGGCCACCCGCCTCCAGCACCGGATCGCGATAGCGGAACTCGCTGGCAACATCGAGGTCGACCGGCACCCGCGCGAATTGTTCGAACCAGTATTTCGCTACCATTCCCGCATAAAAACTCGTCCCGCACGCAACGATCGTGATGCGGCGGATGTCCGACAGGTCGAACGCCATCTGCGGCAACGCCACCTGCCGCTCGACTCCGCGCAGATAGCTGCGCAGCGTTTGCGCCACCACTGTTGGCTGTTCGAAAATCTCTTTCTGCATGAAATGGCGGTACGCACCTTTTTCAATCGCCGCGGCGGACACGCCCGATGTCGTGATTTCGCGGGTGACGGGGCTATTATCCTTGTCGAAAATCGCCGCACCATCGCGGGTGATCACCACCCAGTCACCCTCATCCAGATAAGCAATCTTCTGCGTCAGCGGCGCCAGCGCCAGCGCGTCCGACCCCAGATACGTCTCTCCGTCGCCATAGCCCACCACCAGCGGCGACCCGAGCCGCGCGCCGATCAGCATGTCCGGATGCGCCCGAAACGCAATCGCCAGCGCGAACGCCCCGCGCAGTTGCGACAGCACGGCCTTCACTGCATCCTGCGGCGACAATCCTGCCTCGACCTGTTCGCTGACGAGATGGGCGACGACTTCGCTATCGGTTTCGCTTTCGAACCGCCGCCCGCGCGTGATCAGGGCATCGCGCAACGGCTTGAAATTCTCGATGATGCCATTGTGGACCAGCGCGACTTCGGCCGTCGCATGCGGATGCGCATTGGCGGTGTTCGGCGCGCCGTGCGTCGCCCAGCGGGTGTGCGCAATCCCCGTCAGCCCCGGCGCGGGGTCGCGGCCGAGCACCGTGACGAGATTGCCGAGCTTTCCCTCCGCCCGCCTGCGGATCAGCGTGTCATTCTCGACAGTGCACACCCCTGCCGAATCATATCCGCGATATTCCATCCGCTTCAGCCCGTCGACAAGCCGGTCCGCGACGGATGATTTGCCAACAATGCCGATAATGCCGCACATTTAGACTAGCCCTCGCCCCACACATAAGGATGATGGATTCCTGGCCAATGCGCGGGGAAATTGGTATCGCGGGTTACCAGCACACGTTCGGTAATCGATGCTGTGGCCCAGATTATTGCGTCCGGCAGCTTAAGTCGTGTCTGGCGCCGCACTTCGGCCGACCGAGCTGCGATTTCGGGCGTCAGTTCGATAAGTGTGCAGCCACGCAAATAAGCTTCGGTCGCGAGCAGGTTGTCAGCTTTGGTACCGGCCATGATCTCGATCCAGCTCACGCGGCTCAGCACGGTGGCTGGCTCGCTGAATTTCTTTATAGCCGCCAACGCAGCACCATGCTTGTTGAGTGCGTCAATTATGATGTTCGAATCGAACATCGCACGAAGAACCATCAGTCGGGATCCCAATCACGATCCCATTCAGCGCGAATTCGCCGCTGATATTCAACCCCATCAATCGCATGATCTCCCCACAACCCGAAAACCTGATCGATTGACAGCACATCATCGGGACCGAGAAACTGATCTACGGCCTCCCGGATCAGCGAAGCGCGCGACCGTTTTGAGCTTTGAGCCCGGACGTCGAGTCGGCGAACCTGCGGTGCGGGAAGGTCAATTAGCGTGCGCATGACCGTGAACTGATATCATATCATGATATCATGTCAAGATTGCGCCTTCTTCGCTCCCATCACCGCACGAAACCGTTGTGCCCAGCCCGCTTTCTCCGTCTGCGTTGGCCGCACCAGTGCCAGTGCATCCGCAGTCACGTCCGCCGTCACCACGCTTCCCGCCCCGACAATCGCACCGGCGCCGATCGTCACGGGCGCGACCAGCGCGCTGTTCGATCCGATAAACGCCCGCGCGCCAATCACCGTCCGGTATTTGAAAAACCCGTCATAATTACAGGTAATCGTCCCCGCGCCGATGTTCGCGCCCGCGCCGACGTCGGCATCGCCGATATAGGACAGATGATTTACCTTCGCACCCTTGCCCAGCGTCGCCTTTTTCATCTCGACAAAATTGCCGACCTTCGCCTTTTCGCCAAGCACCGCACCGGGGCGTAGCCGCGCATAGGGGCCGACTTCCGCCCCCTCGCTGATCACAGCGCCCTCGATGTGGCTGAACGCGCGGATCACAACCCTGTCCGCAACCGTCACGCCGGGACCGAAAAAGACGTTGGGTTCGATCACCACATCACGGCCGATGACAGTGTCGTAAGCGAACCACACGGTATCCCGCGCGATCAGCGTCGCGCCGTCGGCCATCGCCTGCGCACGGCGGCGCTGCTGCCACTTGCTTTCCATCACGGCCAGCTCGGCACGACTGTTGATCCCCGCCACATCGAACGGATCCGTCTTTACCACCGCGCACATCCGCCCGTCGGAATTGGCGATGTTGACGATGTCGACGAGGTAATATTCCCCCGCCGCATTGTCGCTGGTCACGCGCGCCAGCAGGGCGAACAGGTCGCGCGACTTCACCGCCATCAAACCCGAATTGCACAGCCGGCAGGCGCGTTCCTCGACAGTCGCGTCTTTATGTTCGACCATTTTCAAGATCTTGTCGCCGTCGGTCAGCACCCGGCCATAGCTTTGCGTATCGTCGGGTTCGAACGCCAGCACCACGACCGCAGGCGCATCGGGCGCGTTCAGCCGGTCGATCATGCCCTGCATCGTGGCGGCCGGCACGAACGGCACGTCGCCGTATAAAATAAGGATGTCGCCGTCAAAGCCGCGCAGAGCCTCGTGGCACTGTCCCACGGCATGTCCGGTACCCAGTTGGGGGCTTTGCGTCACAAGCGTGCTGGCGGTGCCTTGCAGGGCCTTTTCGAGCTGGTCCTTGCCGCTGCCCACGACGACAACGGTGCGAGCGGGGTTCAGCGCATCGACGCTGTCCATAAGATGCATGATCATCGGGCGGCCCGCAATCGGGTGCAGCACTTTGTGCAGGTCGGATTTCATGCGGGTGCCCTGCCCCGCGGCAAGGATGATGGCGGCGATGTCACTCATGATCCTGCCCTAGCCTTGCGCCATTTGACGAACAAGTGACGGAGCAGCAGCGGCAACGGCATGCGGATCAGATGCGATCGGACATAAAAGGCGAAGCGAAGCAGTTTGTGCGTCTCCCGGCCCCAGCCGTCGCGGGCAAGGATGCGGGCGCGATACAAGCAATCCAAGCCCCTTCCCTTCAGGGGAGGGGTTGGGGTGGGGACTGTCATCCCATTCTGATGCCGTTGTGAAAGTTGGACCTTCCCCACCCCCGACCCCTCCCCTGAAGGGGACGGGCTATCGAACAGCATTCCGACCAACCGCAACGCCCGCTCCACCTCGGCCAGCAATCCATGCATCCGCGCACGTTCGCGCACACCTTCCAGCGGAAATTCCCCGATCAGGCAGTCAATATCCCACAGATTGCGCAGCCCCCCCGACATATCCCCGTCGGCCAGCAAATGCGCCGCCGCGTGGATCACCATATCTTCGGGACACAGCATGCGCAGGCCCGGCGCGATCTCGACACTGTCTGCAATCATCGCTGCCGCATCGGGCCGGGGCCGCGCGGTCAGGGGCAGGATCGTGTGATGAATGTCGATCATGGCATCACGGTCGCGGTGGATCAGGGGGGGCAGCTCGTGCATCCAGGTCCGGTAATAATGATCATCATAGGCGTCGGATTTCAGCCACTCCCAGCCCGCATCCAGCACCGCCGCCTCGACCGTATCGATCAGGTCGCGCGGGACAAGGATGTCGAGATCGCCGACCAGCCGTCCCTGCCCCGCGCGCAATCCGGCGGCCAGAAACGCGCTCCCTTTCAACAGCACGACCGGCACGTCGAGCGGCGCCAGCACGCGCGATATCATCGCCACTTCCCACAATGCGCGGACCCGCCCGGCGTCGGCGTTCAGGCGGGCGTTGGTCAGCACCGCCGCCGCTGCGTCCGGAATCGTCATCCCGTCGACCCGGTGCGCGAGTGTTGCCGTCAGCCGTTCGGCATGCGCCATGCACAGCAGCCCGGCCCATCCGTCGGTGTCGAGTGCCAGCACCGACGCCGGATCGGACAGTGCACGCGCCAGGATCACAGCGACGCGACCATCTGAATCGCCGTCGCCGTATCGGGATAGTCGATCGCTTTGGCGGGCACGGTCGTGACCAGCCGCGTCAGTGCATCGAACCCGCGCTCGCCAAGCGCCGTATAATTGGTCGAAGCCTGCGTCAGGCGAACGAACACCTCACCCGGCGGCACAGAGCGCACCGCAGCTTCGGCCCCGAAACGCGGAAACAGGATAAGGCGCGGCACGCCTGTCCGGTCCATGGCCGCAATCGCGGCGGCGTCGGGACGCAGGTGACATATGTCGCCCTTTGGCGTGCCTGTCAGCCTCGGACCGAAGCGATCAGCGGGGACCAGTCCCTCCATCAAGGCGATGCTGTCGTTTTTCAGGCTCACCGGACGCGGAAACGGATGCATCCTGCCCGTGGCCGGATCGATCAGGACGAACTCGTCGCCCATGAATCGCCAGCCATTTGCCGCCAGCACCGCCGACAGCGTCGATTTGCCCGACCCCGATTCTCCGGTCAGGATCAGCGCCTGCCCATCCTTTTCAACACTCGCGGCATGGAGCAGCAGGAACCGCCGCTCGCCCAGCGCCAGTTGCAGGTTCATCCCCATTTCCGCCGCCAGCAGCCCCTGCGACAGCGGCAACGGCAGTGCGTCGGGCAGGATGTGATCGCCGCGGATGGCGACTGCGGGCCGGATCACCCGCCGCCACGGTTTGTCAGGGTCCAGCCGCACCGTAAAACTGGGCACGGCGGGCCTTGTCGGATAGCCGCGGTAAAGCTGTTCCAGCGCCGCCACCGGTGCCCGCCATGCCGACCCTATCCGGAACGAAACCGGGCCGACCTGCACATCGAACCGGTGTGTCATGACCTGGCGACAAGGCCGGTCGCGACCAGTTCGTCAAGCCGCTCGGCCAGCAGCGCGCGGCTGTCGGCCGTGTCGGCCAGCGAGAGCCGGGCGAGAAGGCCCGCGACATCGCAATCCCCCGCGTTCAGCGCTGCCATGATTTCGGGCACCGGCTCGGCCACGACATGTGTCTGGCCGCTCGCCCGGTGATAGATTGCCGTCAGACTGTCGAGCGGCACGATCCGCAATCCACCCGGCGGACCGGCGCGATAGGTCACGGCTGGACTCAGCGGCCGGGCACTTGCAGCGATGCGTAACAGGTAAAGCCGCTCTGCCCGTGCTGAAGACGGCGGACATAGTTCATATAGGCCTGGCTGGCGGCGGGGTCCTGCCCCGGCAATGTTCCGCCTGCCATCGCGTTTTTCACGTCCTGCCCTTTCAGCGGCAGGGTGGGTCCGGGAAAGGCGCCGGGCGTCGCCGGGGGGACAAGCGATCCGTCGGCGGCGACATGATTGCCCGCCCGCGCCGGATCAGGCACCGGAATCTGGCAGGTGATGACCGACGCCATCGTCGTGGCCAGCGCCGGGCGCACCGTCATCACCGCGGACGTGCCGATGACACCCAGTTGCAGCACGCGCCGCCGGTTTGCGGCCCCATTTTCTTCCGTCATCCGATCAGCCCCGTTCGTCATGCCGACCGCCATAAGCAAAAAAAACGCCGCTGGCGATTGCGCATGGTTAATCCTGCTTATGCTTGTCGCATTCCTTGGCTAATGACGGGCAGATGACCGTCCCGAACCCGATGCGCGCCGTGATCGCCCTGTTGCTGATTGCGGCCATCGCGCTTGCCGTTTTTCAAGTCGGCGATGGCTGGGCAGCGGCAGCGGTCGTCGCATCCGGCACAGGCGTCATGGCAATTTTTTCCATGTTCTCCGGGCCGCAACCGCTGGTGGTCAGTGCGCCTCCGGTGCCCGAAAACATCGGCGAAGCCACTGTCATCGCGGCAATCACCGAACCTGTCCTGCTGATCATCGACAACCGCGTTCGCGTTGCCAATGAAGCGGCGCTCGCCCTGCTCGGCAAACATATCGTCGGCGAAGATGTGCGGCTGGCGATCCGCCACCCCGCCGCATCGACCCGATTCGCGGCCGACGCCGTCGATGGCAGCATCGAACTGGTCGGCATCGGCGGTCGCGACCAGCAGGTCGAACTGAACGTCGCCACGATCGCGCCGGGCAAGCGTGTCATCCATCTGATCGACCGTGCGGCGCGTCATGCCGTCGAACAGGCGCGGGTCGATTTCGTAGCCAATGCCAGCCATGAACTGCGCACGCCTCTTGCGGCCATTCTTGGTTTTGTCGAAACGCTGGCCGATGACAAAGCGGGTGGCGACAGCGACGTGCGCCGCCGTTTCCTCGAAGTCATGATGAAAGAAGCGCGCCGGATGCAGCGCCTGATCGACGATCTGATTTCGCTGAGCCGCATCGAAGCCGAAAAATATGACCTGCCCGACGAAATGGTTTCGCTGCCTCAGCTTGTCCGGGACGTCGCGGGCGAATTGCGCGACCAGCTCGGTGGAAAGACGACACAGGTGATCCTTGATGCGGATGTCACGTCTGCGGTCGTGACCGGCGACCGGGCGCAATTATCGCAGCTTGTCCACAATCTGGCCGGCAATGCGATCAAATATGGCAGGCCGGGCGCCCCGGTGACGATCACCGTCACGCATGACGACGCACTCGTCCGGCTGAGCGTCGCCGACGAAGGCGAAGGCATCGCGCCTGACCATATTCCCCGCCTGACCGAACGATTTTATCGCGTCGATGCCGGCCGCAGCCGGACAATGGGCGGGACCGGCCTCGGCCTCGCCATTGTCAAGCATATTGTCGAGCGGCACCGGGCCCGCCTTGAAATCCACAGCGTCCTTGGCAAAGGCACGGTCTTTTCCGTCGTCTTTCCGGCCTATGCCAGGCCCGCTGTCACTAAAGCGTCATTAAACTGAAACAAGAATGGATCGAATCGCTGATAGGCAGTGGCGATCAGGGTGCATCGGTATTGATCAAGGGAGGGGCCCCACCATGTTTCGTTCGACCGCGGCACTGACTGCCATTTGCCTTGTCGCCCTTGCCGGATGCGACAGCACGGGGGGCGCAGGCGGCGTGCGCGATCAGATCCGTGCCGTCGGATCGTCGACCGTCTATCCGTTTGCAACGGCCGTCGCCGAACAGGTCGTCAACAAGAACCCCGGCATGAAATCACCGATCATCGAATCGACGGGCACCGGCGCGGGCATGAAGCTGTTCTGTGCCGGCGTCGGCGCGGCCTTTCCCGACATTGAAAATGCATCGCGCCGGATGAAAAAGTCCGAATATGCCGATTGTGAAAAGAACAAGGTCACTGACATCGCCGAAATCCAGATCGGTCTTGACGGCATTGCATTTGCCGAAGGAAAATCGGGACCCCGGCTGCAACTGACGCTGCACGACATATATGCAGCACTGGCCGCCACGCCGTTCGGCAAGCCGCAAACCGCCAGGACGTGGCACGACGTCAACCCCGCACTGCCGCCTGTGGCGATCAAGGTTTATGGACCCCCTTCGACAAGCGGCACGCGCGACGCCCTTGCCGAACTGATCCTGACCAAAGGGTGTGACGGCGATGCCGCGATGAAGGCGCTCGCCGGCACCGACACGGATGCCCACAAGAAAGTCTGCACCACGATTCGTGAGGACGGGGCTTATGTGGACGCTGGTGAAAACGACAATCTGATTGTCCAGAAACTGGGCGCCGACCCGCAGGCCGTGGGCATTTTCGGCTATTCCTCGCTTGAAGAAAATGGCGATACGCTGGTCGGCAATCCGATCAACGGCGTTCTGCCGACCTATGCGTCGATCACCGACTTCACCTATCCGGGTGCCCGCCCGCTCTTCATTTATGTCAAGAACGCGCATGTCAAAGCGATCAAGGGATTGCGCGAATATGTCGCCGAATTTGCCAGCGCATGGGGACCTGACGGCTATTTGAAGCAGCGCGGCATGGTCATTGCGCCTGCCGACGTCCGCGCGGCAGCGGCACAACAGGCAAGGGATCTGAAACCGCTCGATCCGACGACGTTGAAATAGGCATTCGGGACCGATTGGCATGTCGCTGAGTTCAACGATCCTGCTGCTGCTTGGTCTGGGCGTCCTTGCCTGGTTCATGGGGCGGACGAAAGCGCTGGCCTTTGCCAGCCCGGGCGCAAATGCAAAGCCGTCACCGGTTGCACGCGCCCATTCGCTGCCGGGCTATCATGGCTGGTATGTGGCGATCGCGGCAATCCTGCCTGCCATATTATTTGCGGTGCTGTGGGCGGGAGTCACACCGTCGCTGGTCACCGGACGCGTGGCCGCAAGCGATGCCGCCCGGCAACTGCCGAGCGCGCCGATGGAACGCGTCGCGATCCTCGATGAAGCGCGCGGCCTGGCATCGGGGCAGTTGCAAAACGCATTCACCCCGCAGGCAGAAGCGCTTGCGCCCGTCTACCGCGATGCCCGGCGCAGCGTGTCGCTGATCGGCATTGTTGTCTCGCTGGCGCTGGCGCTGGCGTTTGGCGGTCTGGCCTATACCCGGCTCACGCCCGGTTTTCGCGCCCGCACCCGCGTCGAACGCGTGATGATGTGGACGCTGCTGCTGGCCTCGCTCATCGCGATCCTGACGACGGCGGGAATCGTCGCCTCGCTGATGTTCGAAAGCATCCGGTTCTTTTCGCTCGTTTCCCCCGTTGATTTTCTGTTCAACACGCGCTGGAGCCTGCAAGCGGCGGCGGGTGGGGATGTCAAGGCACTGGGGGCGGTCTCGCTCTTCTGGGGGACGATCTTCATCGGCGCGATTATTGCCATGGTCGTCGCCATTCCGATCGGCCTGATGTGCGCCATCTATTTGACCCAATATGCCCGGCCGCGGCTGCGCAAATGGATAAAGCCGCTGCTCGAAATTCTCGCGGGCGTGCCGACTGTCGTCTACGGTTATTTCGCGGCGCTGACCGTCGCGCCCGCCATCCGTCGCGCGGCCGGCGCACTGGGCATCGCCGGGGCGAGTTCGGAAAGTGCGCTTGCCGCCGGACTCGTCATGGGCATCATGATCATTCCGTTCGTGTCGTCGATGGCCGATGATTCGATTGCCGCCGTGCCGCAATCGATGCGCGACGGCAGCCTGGCGATGGGCGCGACCACATCCGAAACGATTCGTAACGTCATTGTCCCTGCCGCCCTGCCCGGCATCGTCGGCGGCGTCCTGCTCGCGGTAAGCCGCGCGATCGGCGAAACGATGATCGTCGTGATGGCGGCCGGGCTGGCGGCGAACCTGACCGCCAATCCCTTTGCCAGCGTCACCACCGTGACGGTCCAGATCGTCCAGCTGCTGACCGGCGACAGCGAATTCGACAGTGCAAAGACGCTTGCGGCCTTTGCCCTCGGTCTTGTCCTGTTCATCGTCACGCTGGTGCTCAACATTGTCGCCTTGCGCGTCGTCAAGAAATATCGCGAGGCCTATGACTGATCCGCTGTCCCGCACTCCGACCGACTGGACATCGCGGGCGATGCAGGCGCGGCTTGCCGGGCGCTATCGGTCCGAACGCTATTTCCGGCTGTTCGGGCTTGGCGCGATACTGCTGTCCGCCGGCTTCCTTGCCTTTCTGCTGGTCACGATGCTGTCCAACGGCGCGCGCGGTTTTACCCGCACCGAAATCGCCATCCCGTTCGATCTTCAGAAAATGGGCATCGATGCGCAGGCCGCGCGGGCCGGTGTCGGGCTGGTCGATGTCCCTGCGATTGCAGCGGATACCGCATTTGGCAACGGCGCGGGGCGTGCCGTGTCCGGCAATGGCTGGCTGACCCTGCGTGACGCTGTCCGGCGTGATCCCTCCATTCTGTCGCGCCCGGCCATCATCAAGATTCCGGCATCGTCGGCCATTGCCTTTGCCGAACAGGGGCAGGGGCCACCCGAAAGCCGCGCGCTCTACAAGATGCTGAACGACAAGGGGGTCATGTCGACCGGGTTCAATACGCAATTCCTGTCACGCAGCGATTCCACCGACCCGACACAGGCGGGCATCTGGGGCGCGCTGAAGGGATCGTTGCTGACGATGGCGATCACTCTGCTGCTGGCATTTCCGATCGGCGTGCTGTCGGCCCTGTATCTTGAAGAATATGCGCCGCGCAACCGCATGACCGACCTGATCGAAGTGTCGATCAACAATCTGGCGGCGGTGCCGTCGATCATCTTTGGCCTGCTCGGCCTTGCCGTGTTCCTCGGCACATGGGGCATGCCGCGCTCGGCGCCGCTCGTCGGCGGCATGACGCTCGCGCTGATGACCATGCCCGTTATAGTCATTGCCGGGCGCAACGCGATCAAGGCAGTGCCACCGTCGATCCGCGATGCCGCGCTCGGCATCGGCGCCTCGCGTATTCAGGTGGTGTTCCACCATGTTCTCCCGCTGGCCTTACCCGGCATATTGACGGGGACGATCATCGGCATGGCGCGCGCGCTGGGCGAAACCGCGCCGCTGCTGATGATCGGGATGCGCGCCTTTGTCGCAACCCCGCCAGGCGGCATCACCGATCCGGCCACGGTTCTTCCGGTTCAGATCTTTCTCTGGTCCGATGAAGTCAGCAAGGGCTTCATCGAAAAGACGAGCGCGGCGATCATTGTCCTGCTGGTCTTCCTCCTCGCGATGAATGCCGTCGCGATCTATCTTCGCAACCGCTTTGAAACCCGCTGGTGACATTATGACTTCGAAAATGACGGCCCGCGACGTGTCGGTCTGGTACGGACCGAAAAAGGCAATCGATCATGTCTCGATCGACGTCGACATGGACAATGTCACGGCCTTCATCGGCCCGTCTGGCTGTGGCAAGTCGACATTCCTGCGCACGCTGAACCGGATGAACGACACTGTCGCATCGGCGCGGGTCGAAGGCGATATCACGCTTGACGGCGAAAATATCTATGCCGCGTCGATGGACGTGGTGCAATTGCGCGCCCGTGTCGGCATGGTGTTTCAAAAACCGAACCCCTTTCCCAAGTCGATTTACGAAAATGTCGCTTATGGCCCGCGCATTCACGGCCTTGCCTCTGCCAGGACCGACATGGACCGGATCGTCGAGGAATCGCTGCGTCGTGCCGGCCTGTGGGATGAAGTGAAGGACCGGCTGAGCGACAGCGGCACCGCCCTGTCAGGGGGGCAGCAGCAACGCCTGTGCATTGCCCGCGCGATCGCCGTCGATCCCGAAGTCATCCTGATGGATGAACCCTGTTCGGCGCTTGACCCGATCGCGACGGCCAAGATCGAGGAACTGATCCACGCACTGCGCGGCCGCTACGCCATCGTCATCGTCACGCATAACATGCAGCAAGCGGCGCGCGTGTCACAGCGGACGGCCTTTTTCCACCTCGGCACACTGGTCGAATATGGTGTCACCTCGGACATCTTCACCAATCCGAAGCAGGAACGCACCAAAGACTATATCACAGGCCGCTATGGCTAGAGCGCGATGACATCAGATTGTACCAAGGACACAGACAATGACTGATCATACTGTCACCGCGTTCGATGATGAAATCGGCGAAATGCGCGGCCATATTGCCGAAATGGGCGGTCGCGCCGAAATTGCGATCACGCATGCGATGCAGGCACTGGTCAAACGCGATCTCGACCTTGCCCGCAAGGTGATCGAAGACGACAAGGCGATCGACCGGCTCGAAACCGAAGTCGAAAAGCTCGCGGTCCGCATCATCGCGCTGCGGGCGCCGATGGCCGACGATCTGCGTGAAGTCGTGGCCGCACTCAAGATCGCCGCCGTGCTCGAACGGATCGGCGATTATGGCAAGAACATCGCCAAGCGCGTCGGCGCGCTGGAGGGGCGGCGCAAGATCGAGCCGATCTCGCTGCTGCCCAGCATGGCCCTCGTCGCCACCGAAATGGTGCACAGCGCGCTTGACGCCTTTGCCGCGCGCGATGCGGCACTCGCCATCGACGTCAATGAACGTGACAAGGTCGTTGATGATTTCTACAATTCGATCTTTCGTGCACTTGTCACCCATATGTATGAAAACACACAGAATATCGGCAATGCCGCGCATCTTTTGTTCGTGGCAAAGAATCTCGAACGCGTCGGCGATCATGCCACCAACGTCGCCGAGATGGTCTATTTCGCCGCCACCGGTGAATATATGGCCGAACGCGAACGCAGCGATCCCTTTTTCGACGATCAGGACGATTGATCATGACACGTGCAAAAATGCTTTTGGTCGAAGACGATGCGGCGCTTGCCGAACTGCTCGTCTATCATTTCAAGCGCGAAGACTTCGACGTCGTGCAAACGCCCGATGGCGAAGAAGCGCTGCTGCTGGCCCAGGAAACACCGCCCGACATCGTCCTGCTCGACTGGATGGTCGAAACGCTTTCAGGGATCGAGGTATGCCGCCGCCTGCGCCGCATGCCCGAAACGGCGAACGTGCCGATCATCATGCTCACGGCGCGCGGCGAAGAGGAAGACCGGGTCCGCGGCCTCGAAACCGGGGCCGACGACTATGTCACCAAACCGTTCAGTCCGCGCGAACTCGTGGCACGGGTCGGCGCCGTCCTGCGCCGCGTCCGTCCGGCGCTTGCGGGCGAAGCGATGACCTATGCCGATATCGAAATGGACACAGTCGGCCACAAGGTGAAACGTGCGGGCAACATGGTGCCGCTTGGCCCGACCGAATTCCGCCTGCTCAAGCATTTCCTCGAACATCCCGCGCATGTCTTTTCACGTGAACGGCTGCTCGACAGTGTCTGGGGCCATGACAGCGACATCGAACCGCGCACTGTCGATGTCCATATCCGCCGCCTGCGCAAAGCGATCAACGAAGGCGGGCGACCCGACATCATCCGCACCGTGCGGTCGGCGGGCTATGCGCTCGACGCCGACGGCCGCCTGTAACGCCAACATCAAAGCGAAAGCCAACACGACGAAACGTTGCCCGGACGCCACAGCCCGAGAACCGGTTACGGCTGCGCAGCGTTATGCGATAACCTGCGTACTTTCGCACACGGAAAATGGAGTCACGCCATGAAGACCCTGGCCTTTACCGCTGCCCTGCTGCTTGCCGGTCCTGCGTTAGCGCAGACGATGCCCCCCGCCGACCCGTCAGCGCCGTCAATGTCGGCCCCGCCCGCCCCGCCCGCGCCTCCCACTGGCGACGCACCGCCGCCGCCCGCCATGCCCGCACCCGAAGCACCGCCTGCGCCCGAACCACCGGCGGCAACGACTACGGCCACGCCACAAATGGCCCCCATGGCGGCAGCGCCCGCCCCGGCGCCACAGGCAAGCTATCCCCGCTGTTCGAAAACAGTCACTGATCAATGCGTGCAGGGATCGTCAGGCCCGCACCCCAGACACAGCCGCCACCGCTAATCAGTTTCGGGGACACTACAGTTTCGGGGACACTATACTTCAGTTTCGGGGACACTATACTTAATTCCAGGGCATTTCGCTGCCGATTGAATTAAGTATAGTGTCCCCGTAATAGTGTCCCCGTAATAACGTTCGCCCGTGGCCAGCGTCTTGCTCTTGTGCCAGTGCGCTGGCACAGCGTCCGCATGCAATATTGGCTGATGAAATCCGAACCGTCCAAATATAGCTGGGCCGATCTGAACCGCGACAGGCGCACGATCTGGGACGGGACGCGCAATTATCAGGTTTCGGCCTATCTGCGCGCGATGACGCTGGGCGATCCGATTTTTTTCTATCACTCGAACGAGGGCCTCGAAGCTGTCGGAATCATGGAAGTCGTCGGGCTTGCCCATCTCGACGCGACGGATCCAAAAGGGGTGTTTTACGCGGTCGACGTCGCGCCGGTGCGCGCCCTGGCCAGACCCGTCACTCTGTCGGCGATGAAGGCCGAGCGGGCGCTTGCAGATATGGCGATGTTCCGGCAGTTCCGCCTGTCGGTCGTGCCCCTGGAAAAGCGGCACTGGGATGTCATCCTGCGCATGAGCGAAGTCTAAGCGCAGAAACCGATACTACCGCCCCCGGCCGGGTCCGCTCCGTCCGCTGCCCCCCGGACCGCCGCCGCGGGGCCCGCGCTTGGTTTCGACAATCGGCGGCTTGCCCGGACCGCGCGGCCCTCTTGGCCTCGGCGGCGCATCAGGACGCGGGCCACTGAACGTCGGGCGCTGTGGCGCGCCTTTGGCCACCGTATAGCCCTCTTTGAGCAAGCGGTTGAACGTCGCGCGCGTGCTCGCAGTGATCGCCGACTGGACGTCTCTGGGCAGGTCGGCAAGTGTCGTATTCGGATGCACGGCGCCCAGATCGCGCGCGAGCACATTGGTCAGGCCGCCCGCCGCCGCTTTCCAGGCGACAACGGCGTCAAGAACGGCCGCGACCAGCGCGTCCTGCATGATATCGGTCGCAGATTTTTCCATGCGCGCGTCAAAGCCAGCTTTACGCGGCAACGTCAACACTCCTGAACGTCGTCCGACGTCATGCGAACCGGGCGGCCCATTCGTCCGGCCTGAACCCAACCAGCAACGTCCCCGCTCCCTCGACGACCGGCCGCCTGATCATCGACGGATGGGCCATCATCAACCGGACTGCCTTGGCATCGTCGATATCGGTTTTTTCGGCATCGCTCAGCGCCCTGAACGTCGTGCCCGCACGGTTGAGCAGCGGCGCCCATCCCACTGCCGCCATCCAGCGGTTCAGCGTCGTGACATCGATCCCGGATTTTTTATAATCATGAAACACATAAGCGACGCCCGCTGCCGCCAGCCAGGTCCGGGCTTTCTTCACGGTGTCGCAATTGGGAATGCCATAAAGTATGATCGTCATTCGGATGACGATAATCCAGTTGGCGCGTTCGTGCCAGAGCGTCATCTTGATTCGAAACAGCCTTATTGCGCGGCGTTCTCGTCCGGATCATCGGCGGGCGTCGACAATGTCGCGATTTCGGGGTCACCGCGATCGAGCGCACGATCATCGGCCACGCGCGGCGCATGGCCATTGAGCAGCCACTGCTTCGGGGCGGGATCGACTCTGGCGCTTTGCGTCCCGAAAACCGGATCGAACGCACCAATGCGCCACAATTGCAGTGCGGCGACGGCAATCAGCGCGAGCAGGGCAAAGATGAAAAGCGACAAAGGTTCGAGCATCAGCCGTGCACCGCCCAGCGAGCGACCATCGTCACATGCCTTGTACTGGCGGCGTGAATGGCCAAATTCCTCGGCAAGGCGCGTATAATGCTCGACCGGGTCGGCCTCAAGATCGCACGCGCGTGGCAACGGACGATTGCGCATGCCCAAACATAACAGGGCAGAATGATCAGAACGTTAACGCGCTATCGCAACAGCACGAGTTCCTCGGCCATCGTCGGGTGCAGTGCAACCGTATCGTCGAACTGCGCCTTGGTCAGGCCCGCTTTCACGGCAACGGCCGCCACCTGCAAAATCTCTGCGGCGTCAGGGCCGATCATGTGCAGTCCGACCACGACATCTGTCGATGCATCCACGATCATCTTGTACAGGGCGCGCTCATTGCGGCCGGCCAGCACGGTCTTCATCGGCCGGAAATCAGACGTATAGGTCTTGACCGTGCCAAGCTTGTTCCGTGCCTGCGATTCAGTCAGGCCAATCCCCGCCATCGGCGGCTGGCTGAACACCGCGCTTGGCACCATGGCATAATCGACCCGCGTCGGCCTGTTGCCGAACACGGTGTCGGCAAAGGCCTGCCCCTCGCGGATGGCCACCGGCGTCAGCTGGATACGGTCGGTCACATCGCCAACGGCATAAATGCTGTCGACACTTGATTTATTATCGTCATCGACTTTGACGGCACCCTGCTCGTTCAGAGCGACACCCGCCATGTCGAGGCCAAGGCCTGCGACATTGGGGGCGCGTCCCGTGGCGAACAGGACCAGATCGGCGATGATCGGATCGCACCCTTTCATCCGCACGTCGAACCGGCCATCCTCCTGCCTGTCGATGCGTTCGAACGGCGCATTGAACCGGAACTCGATCCCCTTTGTCATCGAAATCTGGAGCAGCCGGTCGCGGATCTGTTCGTCATATCCGCGCAAAATCTGGTCGCCGCGGTTGACGATTGTCACATGTGCGCCAAAACCGTGGAAAATTCCGGCAAATTCATTGGCAATATAGCCACCGCCGGCAATGACGACGCGCCGGGGCATGCTGTCCAGGTGAAAGACTTCGTTCGACGTAATGCCGTGCTCGCTGCCGGGAAATGCCGGGCGGACGGGCCAGCCGCCGGTCGCGATCAGGATCCTGCCCGCAGTGATTTCGCGCCCGCTCGCCAGTTTGAGGCTGTTCGGCCCGGTCAGGGCCGCACGTTCCTTGAAAATTTCGACATCATGACTGGCCAGTGTCTGGCTGTAGACGGCCTCGATCCGCGTCACTTCTGCCAGGACATTGTCGCGCAGTGTCGCCCAGTCGAAGGTCGGTGTCCCGACATCCCAGCCAAACCGCCGCGCGTCCGCGAGGTCTTCGGCGAAATGCGCGCCATAGACGAGCAGCTTTTTGGGCACGCATCCGCGAATGACGCATGTGCCGCCAACGCGATATTCCTCGGCAATCGCCACCTTGGCACCATGCGCCGCCGATACGCGCGCCGCACGCACGCCACCCGAACCGGCGCCGATGACGAAAAGGTCATAATCAAATCTGGACATGCGAACTCCGGTTGCAGGACGAACCGCTCATATAGGTCAGATGCCGGCCTTTTCCATCAGCGCCTTGGTCGACGCGTCAAATCCGGCGCGGGCATCCGGATCGTCGATTTTTCTGGCCATGTCCTTGCCCAGCTCCACCCCGAACTGGTCGAACGGATTAAGGCCCAGCATGACCGCGTTCACGAATGTCCGCTGTTCGTAAAATGCAATCAGCGCGCCCAGCGTCCGCGGGTCGAGATCGTCGAGCAATATCGTCGTCGATGGCCGGTCACCGGGATAATTGCGGTTGCCGTCGTCTGCCTGGCGCCCCGCCATCAACGCGGCCCCTTGCGCAAAACAATTCGCAAGCAGAATCCGGTGATGTTCGGGATCGAGCATGTCTCCTGCCTCGATGCATGCCACGAATTCGACGGGCACGACGCGCGTCCCCTGATGCAGCAACTGAAACACCGCATGCTGTGCATCGGTGCCAACTCCGCCCCAGGTGATCGCAGCGCTCTGCCGGCCCAGCGGCGCGCCCTCGGCCGTCACCGACTTGCCATTCGATTCCATTTCAAGCTGTTGCAGATAGCTTGGCAGCAACCGCAGCCGTTCGTCATAGGCGAACACCGCGCGCGTTTCGCACCCGCGGGTCTGCGTGTACAGCAGGTCGACAAAGGCGGCGAGCACCGGCGCATTGCCTGCCAGCGGGGCCAGGCGGAAATGGCGGTCCATCTCGGCCGCGCCCTCCAGCAATTCCTCGAACCCGGCCCAGCCAAGCGCCAGTGCCGCCGGAAATCCGATTGAGGACCACAGCGAATAGCGCCCGCCGACGGCGTCGTTGAACGGCAATATTCTGGTGTCGTCAACGCCCCATGCGATGGCCGCATGCGGGGCAGCCGTCAGCGCGACCACCCGGCCCATCGGATCGGTGACGCCGTCGTCTTCCATCCATTGCACGACAGATGCGGCATTCAGCATCGTCTCCGTCGTGGTGAACGTCTTCGACGCAATGACAAGCAATGTCGCCGACGGATCAAAGCGCGCGAACGCGGCTTCGAGCGCGCAGCCGTCGACGTTCGATACGATCGCGACATCATAGCGCCCGGCATCACGGCCCAGCGCGTCGACGATCAGATCAGGGCCGAGGGCGGACCCGCCGATGCCGACGTGGAGGATATGCCGCACCGGCCCCATCGCCTCGCCCTCGATCGCATCGATCAGCGCGCGCATCCGGCTGTGCAGCGCGCGCGCCGCCGCCACGCTGTCGGGATTACCTTCGCCACGTTCGGCACTATGTTCGGCGGCACGGCCCTCGCTCGGATTGACGACCCGCCCGGCGAACAGGTCATCGCGCCTCGCCACGAGGTCTGCCTGCCGTGCAAGTCCCTCGAACGCGGTTATGGCGTCGGCCGACAGGTGCGTCTTCGAAAAATCGAACAGCATCCCCGATTGCGCGACGCTCAACCGCGCCACACGATCGGGACTGTCCGCGAATAAATCGGCCAGCGACGTTTTTGGCAGTCGCTCGATCACAGTCCAGTCGCGCATCTTCATTCCTTCGAATCAATCCGGCATGCTTGACGCCTTGTGCCCCGCGCCGCAATGCGCATCGCAATGTCTGACATCATCCTCGATACCCCGCCCAAAGCGAAGTCCGAAACGCGCGATTTCCTTCAGTTTCTCCTGAAACTCGGGGTTTTCGTCTTCATCCTGCGCAGTTTCATCTTCGCACCGTTCAGCATCCCCAGCGAGTCGATGGTGCCGCGGCTGCTGACGGGCGATTATCTCATCGTGACCAAATGGTCTTATGGCTATTCGCGCTACAGCTTTCCGTTTGGCGTGCCGCTGATCGCGGGGCCGGGACGCCTGTTTGGCAAACTGCCCGACCGGGGCGACGTGGTCGTGTTCAAGGAGCCGCCGAAAAACGAAACCGATTATATCAAGCGTGTCATCGGCCTGCCCGGCGACATGATCCAGGTCAAGGGTGGCCAGGTCATCATCAACGGCACGCCAGTGACCAAACGGCGCATCGCCGACTTTCTCCTGCCCGAAACGCCGAACACGCATTGCTATGGCCCGCAATTCACCGAACGGGCCAGCGACGGCACGACACGCTGCCGCTATCCGCAGTTCCGCGAAACATTGCCGAATGGCAAAAGCTACACTGTCCTCGATCTCGGTGACATCGCGGCCGACAACACGCAGGTCTATACGGTTCCCGAAGGACAATTGTTCCTGATGGGGGACAATCGCGACAATTCGTCAGACAGCCGTCTCGAAGCAGGCGGTTTCGGCTTCGTGCCCGTTGAAAACCTTGTCGGCAAAGCAGCGGTGTCGGTCTTTTCGACCGATGGCTCGGCCAATTGGGTGCTGCCGTGGACCTGGTTTTCCGCCGCCCGCTGGCACCGCATCGGGGAAGGGTTCTGACAAGCCTGTCCGACTGGCTGACCGCAACGCTCGGTGCGCCGCCGCAGGACCTTGCGCTTTATCAGCGCGCGCTGACGCACGGCAGTGTCGGCACCGAAAGCTACCAGCGGCTCGAATTTCTGGGGGATCGCGTTCTTGGCCTCACCATCGCGCGCTGGCTTTATACGGCCTATCCCCACGAACCCGAAGGCGAATTGTCGCGCCGCCTGAACAGCCTTGTCACTGGCCTGGTCTGCGCACAGGTCGCGCGCGCGATCGGCGTGTCATCACAGCTGAAACTGGGCAAGCAGGCACGTGACGACGGCGCCTATGACAGCGACAACATCCTCGGCGATGTCACCGAAGCGCTGATCGGCGCGCTTTATCTCGATCATGGAGTCGACGCTGCCGAAGCCTTTATCCGCACCCACTGGTCCGCGCGTGTCGAGGGTCATGCCGACGCGCCGCGCCACCCCAAGTCCGCGCTTCAGGAATGGGCCGCCGCGCACAATCGCCGCCCGCCGGTCTATACCATCACCGACCGCAGCGGCCCGCACCATAATCCGAAATTCGTCGTCACCGTCAGCCTCGGCAGCGCGGGAGACGCGCGCGGTGAAGGCACATCGAAACAGGACGCCGAAACCGCAGCAGCGGCTGCGTTGCTGGATATGCTGATATGAAATGCGGCCTCGTCACCATTCTCGGCGCGCCCAATGCCGGCAAATCGACGCTCGTCAATGCACTTGTCGGACAGAAAGTCGCAATCGTCAGTCCCAGGGCGCAGACGACCCGTGTCCGCCTGATGGGCATCGTCATTCAAGACGACACGCAGATCCTCCTTGTCGACACCCCCGGCATTTTCGAAGGAAAGCGCCGGTTCGACCGCGCCATGGTCCAGGCGGCGTGGGGCGGGACGCAGGATGCCGACATGATCGTCCTGCTGATCGATGCAAAGGGTGGCCTCGGTCCGAAGGTCGAGGCTATCCTCAAGGGCCTCGAATCGCGCCCCGAACCCAAATTGCTCGTCCTCAACAAGGTGGACATTGCCGACCATGGCAAGATGCTGCGCCACATCACGACGCTGACCGAACGCCTGACCTTCACCGATACACTGATCATCAGCGCGACGACGGGCGATGGCGTCGCCGACCTCAAAGCCCGTCTTGCGGCTGCGATGCCCGAAGGACCGTGGCATTTCCCCGCCGATCAGATCAGCGACGCGACCGACCGCGTCATGGCCGCCGAAATCACCCGCGAACAGATTTTCCTGCAACTTTATCAGGAACTGCCCCAAGCCTGCGCTGTCGAAACCGAAAAATATGAGGAACGCTCCGACGGTGCGGTCGAAATCCACCAGCAAATCCTCGTTGCGCGCGACAGCCAGCGCGCCATCGTACTCGGCAAAGGCGGTGCGCGCTTAAAGGAAATCGGCAGCAAAGCGCGGGCCGAACTCGCCGTCATGCTCGCCGCCAAAGTCCACCTGTATCTGCACGTCAAAGTCTCGCCCAAATGGGACGAAAACCGCGAGGTTTACCGCGATATCGGGCTGGATTGGGTGGACTGACGATATCCGCTAAAAAAGTCCGCAGTGCTGAGGATATCGGTCACCCACCTGGAAACGAGTTCGGATGCCAGTCCGGTCCGCGTTTCCTTGAAATGCACGCTCCCCAGCGAGGGTTCCAGATTCATCTCCAGCGTCTCCGCCCCCACAGAACGCGCGCTCTGCACGAACCCCGCCGCCGGATAGACCGCGCCCGACGTGCCCACGGACACGAACAGATCGCACGCACGGATCGCTGCGTCGATGGCGTCCATCCGGTACGGCATCTCGCCAAAAAACACGATGTCAGGCCGCAGCGTCAGGCTGTCACACACCCCGCATGCCGTCCCCGGCGGCAACCGCCCGGCCCACGCCCCACGGTCCCCGCAGGACGCACAGAGTGAAGACAGCAATTCGCCGTGCATGTGGATCAACCGGCCAGAACCTGAACCACCCCCCGCCCGCTCGTGCAGATCGTCGACATTCTGCGTCACGATCAGCAAACCGCCCGGCCATAACGCATCGAGCCGTGCCAGCGCCCGGTGCGCCGCGTTCGGCGCCACCCCCGCCAGTGCCGCGCGGCGGTCATCATAGAACCGGTGCACAAGCTCGGGATCATCGCGCAACGCTTCGGGCGTGCAGACATCCTCGACCCGGTGCCCCTCCCACAGCCCGTCAGGGCCGCGAAACGTCGCAAGGCCACTCTCGGCTGATATCCCCGCACCGGTCAGGACAACGATGTTGTGGATGTCGCGCATCGCTGCGCTATAGAATGGCAATGGATCAGGATAAAACACGAATCGGCATTTTCGGCAGCGCCGGGCGCATGGGACAGGCGATTGCCGCTGCGGTCGACGCGGCGGGCGGCACGCATGCGGGCATCGACATCGGCGGCGACGCGGCGGCACTTGCAAAGATCAGCGATGTGATCGTCGATTTTTCTTCGCCCGGTGCACTGGCCGCGCATCTTTCGGCGGCGCAGCTTGCCCGAACGCCGATCCTTGTCGGCACGACCGGCCTCGACGCGACGCATCAGAGGCTGATCGACAATGCCGCCACCGACATCGCGATCATTCAGGCGGCCAATACATCGCTTGGCATCAACCTGCTCAGCGCGCTGATCGAACAGGCGACGGCGCGGCTGGGCGACGACTGGGACATCGAAATTGTCGAAATGCATCACCGGCACAAAGTCGATGCGCCGTCGGGCACGGCGCTGTTGCTTGCACAGGCAGCAGCCCGGGGACGCGGCAAAAGCCTTCCCGAACTCAGCCGTTTCGACCGTGACGGCCTGCGCGACGTCGGCAGCATCGGCTTTGCGTCGCTGCGCGGCGGCTCCGTCGCGGGGGATCATGTGGTGATCCTAGCCGCCGATGGCGAACGCATCGAACTTGGCCACCGCGCCGAAGACCGCAGCATCTTCGCGCGGGGCGCCGTGACCGCAGCACTCTGGCTCGCAGGCAAACCGGCGGGACGTTACACGATGGCGGATGTTCTGGGGCTATGACGACGTCGGAAAGCGTCGCAGTGCTGAGCCTGTCGAAGCCTGTTTCACCTCATCCAACCGTCCCTCGACAGGCTCAGCACTGCGGGGCGCGATGAAGCGCGCGGATATTTTCGAATTCTACCGCCGCCTCGCCGAACGCAATCCGTCGCCCGAAACCGAGCTTGAGTCCGTCAATATCTACACATTGCTCGTGGCCGTGGTCTTGTCGGCGCAGGCGACCGACGCCGGCGTCAACAAGGCGACGCGCGCGCTCTTTGCCATCGCCGATCATCCGCAGGCGATGCTCGACCTCGGGCTTGAGACCGTGCGCGATCACATCAGGACGATCGGCCTGTTTAATAACAAAGCGAAAAACGTCATCGCGCTCTCGCAAATCCTCGTCGAGCAGCACCGTGGCGAAGTCCCGACCGACCGCGATTTGCTCGAAACCCTGCCCGGCGTCGGGCGCAAGACGGCCAATGTTGTCCTCAACGTCGCATTGGGTGCAGAGACATTTCCGGTCGACACGCATGTCTTTCGCGTCGCCAACCGCACCGGCCTGGCGAAAGGCAAGACACCCGCAGCGATCGAAAAAATACTCGAAAAGCAGACCCCTGCCCCGTTTCGCAACGCCGCGCATCACTGGCTTATCCTTCACGGCCGTTACATCTGCAAAGCGCGGACGCCCGAATGCTGGCGCTGTCCGGTGACAGACCTCTGCGCGTTCAGGCCCAAGTCAGACAGGCCGGTGCAGTCTGTGCCGAAGAATCGAAAAGGAGCCTCCCATGCATAAGCTCGCCATCGCCGCCCTGATCCTCATCGCGAGCGCCGCCACCGCACGCGACCGCACTGCCATTCCTGTCGCCACGCCCGTCGGCGACCCGGTCGACTGCATCTCGCTCAACAATATCCGGTCGACACAGGTCCACGGCGACAGCACGATCGATTTTCACATGACCGGCAGGCAGGTCTATCGCAACACGCTGCCGCACACATGCCCCAGCCTGGGGTTCGAGGAACGGTTCTTGTACAAAACCTCACTCAGCCAGCTCTGTTCGGTCGACATTATCACGGTGCTGCAATCCCCCGGCCTGAGCACGGGCGCAAGCTGTGGTCTCGGCAAGTTCCAGCCGGTAAAACTCGCCTCCGCACGATAGGACTGGCGGACGACAGGGGCAATTGCTATGATCCCGCCAGCACGCACCGGTAGCTCAGCTGGATAGAGCACTGCCCTCCGAAGGCAGGGGTAAGTCAAGTCTGCTGGGCGGAGAATTTGAAAAACGAAGCAAAATCAATAACTTGATTGCGCTTCAAAATGTGAGTTTCTCTGGTCCGCGGCTGCGGAAGCACTGCGGAAGCAAACTGAAAGGAGGCTGTAGAGAGGCGGCGGCGGCACAAAGGTAGGGTGAAAGCCGGGTCCTTATGGCAGCCGAATCGACGTTATGAGTTTTGTGTTTGAGGTTGACCCCGTTCAGGCTCAGACACTATCGAGTTTTCAGATGCACCCGTAGCTCAGCTGGATAGAGCGCCACCCTCCGAAGGTGGAGGCCACACGTTCGAATCGTGTCGGGTGCGCCAACCTCATAAAGGTTGGCGTCTGAACGCAGTTCACCCCCATCCCATAGCCCGCAAGATGCCGTTCTCGAACCACGGCACCCCGATGCGTGCGACGAATTTCACTGCAATGGTTGTATAGTGTCGCTTGACGCTATTCGCAACCTTGGCTAGCTTCAGCCATGCAGATCAGAAACGTAGTCCATGCCGGGCTGCGCAAGTTCATCTCCGACGATGATGCAGCCGGTCTCGCCCCCGCCGTCGCAACGAGAGTGCGTCGGATCGTGTCTTTTCTTCAGGACATGGACGGTGGAGATGAGGTCCGGACGGTTCCAGGTTGGAGCACGCTCTCGCTGGCAGAGGGCGCCTTGGAGAGGCTAAGCCTTCCGGTTACGGAGCGCCATCGTCTCACATTTTGGATCGATGAAGGGCAAGCCGAGATTATCGATCTCGATTGGGTAGATGGCCGGTAGGAGGCGACGACGATGGCGATGGGCGGTATGAGGCTTAGAAAGCCTGCGCATCCAGGCGGTTTCGTGAAGAGCGAAGTCATCGAGCCGTTGGGGCTTTCCGTCACCAACGCGGCTCAGGCGCTGGGGGTGACGCGGGCGGCGCTGTCAGCCGTTCTCAATGAGCGAGCGCATCTGTCACCGGAAATGGCGCTCCGTCTGGAAAAGGCATTCGGCGTGTCGATGGATACCCTGATGCGTATGCAGAATAGTTACGACATCGCTCGGACGCGTGAGCGGGAAGCGCAAATTAAGGTCGCTCCCTTTCAGGGCGCAGCGCCCGACGCGTGTCCGACCGCCGGTCTGACGGAATAGAAGCACAATACATTGGGCGCGCGGGCGGCGCGGAAGGGGTTTTGATGAAGATTTCGACGGCACTGGAGAAAATCGACGAGCACCAATTGTTTGTCCCGGCCTTTCAGCGTGAGTACGTCTGGAAGCGGGATGATGCGAAGCAATTGGTCGACTCCCTCATCAAGCAATACCCCACTGGCACGATGCTGACCTGGGAGACGGCGAACCCGCCGGAACTCAAAGGTCCGCATAAATACAATGAAAAGCAGGGAGCAGTGCGCATCCTGCTGGATGGCCAGCAGCGCATTACGACGCTCTACATGCTCGTGCGCGGCGAGATCCCGCCCTACTACACCGCCTCCGAAATCCTGAATGATACGCGCGGGCTCTATGTGAACGTGGAGACCCTGGAACTCGCCTATTACACGAAAACCAAGATGGAAAATGACGCGCGATGGCAAAACATCACGGACATTTTCCAGCGGAAAATTCGCGCCAAAGACATTGTGCGCGAACTGGAAAAGAAAGGTGAGACGGTCAGTCGCGAGCGCGACGATGTAATGGATGACAACACGCGGGCGATCGAGAACATCCTCGACCGGGAGTTTCCGGAGCAAACCATTCCCGTTCGGGCCAGCGTGCGTGAAGCCATCGATATTTTCTATAAGGTGAACGCCAGCGGCGTGTCGCTCACCGACGCCGAACTCGCGCTTGCTCAGATTTCGGGGTACTGGCCGGAAGCTCGTGACACCTTCAAGAAAAAGCTGAGCAAGCTGGCCGAGAAGGGCTTTGTCTTCAAGCTCGACTTCATCGTCTACGTTTTGCTGGGCTGCCTCTACCACCTCGGCTCGGAGATGAAAAAACTCCACGACGCCGACAACGACGAAAAGCTCCGCGCAGCGTGGAAGCTACTAGACGGTCAGGTCCTGGACTACGTCGCAAGCCTGATGAGGTCGCATGCCTTCGTCGACCACACGGATGAGATCAACTCGGTTTACGCGCTGATCCCGCTCACCGTCTATTGCTTCGAAAAGGGCGGCACCCACCTGAATGACGCCGAGATCCGCAAGCTGGTGAAGTGGTTCTACTACTCCCAGATCAGGACGCGATACGTCAGCCAGCTTCCTCAAAAGTTGGACCGTGACCTGCGCACGATCAAGGAATCGAAAAACCCGTTCGATGAACTGTTGGCTGTCATTGAGGAGGAGCGGCGCCTGGAGATCACACCCGACGAATTCGTCGGCCGATCGATTTCCCACCCGCTCTTTGGCCTCCTGCGTTGGTATTTGAAGAGCCGTAACGCCGTCTGCTTCACGACCGGCGTCGCATTGCGCCAGGCCATGGGCAAAAAATATGCGCTCGAGAACGACCACATCTTCCCTTATTCAAAGCTGAAGGCGCAGGGATATGGGCAGGAAAACCGCCTGAAATATTCCCTCGCGCAGGAACTGACAAACCGCGCGATTCTGACCCAGATTGCCAACCGCACCAAAAGCGCAGCGGACGCCAAGGTGTATTTGGCCGACGTGAAGGACCGATTTCCGAAGAGCCTCGCGCTGCAATGCGTTCCTGAAGACCCATCGCTTTGGGAAATCGAGAATTACGAAGCCTTTCTACAAACACGGCGCACCACTTTGGCATCGCACCTCAATGCGTTCCTGACTGGCATCACCGACACGAAGCCGCCGGAAGCCGCTATCACCCTGGAAGAGCTGATCGCCGAGGGTGAGGACGACGAGTTGGAGTTCAAATCGTCCCTGCGCTGGGACTTCAAGGAACTGGCGACCAACAAGAAACTGGAGGAGGTGATCGTCAAGACGGTTGCGGCCTTCGCAGCCTCACACTGCATTCATTTCCACGAAGACTCCAAGGTGAGGTCGAGCGGGCACGCTCGCTGCTCGACACATCCCCGGTACGGGATGTGGACCAGGCGACCGCGGCTATGGACGGCTTGGTCGGCGGTGTCGTCACCCGCGCCGGACCGCTCACTGACACAGGCGTTGAGCCTGCCGATCAGGAGACGCTCGCCCGGCTCAATCTCCGGCCCGTCTTCGTCGGGATCGAACGAGATCTCATTCGCGCCGCTATCGACGCCGAGCCGCAAGCCATTCGCAGCCGCCTCGCCGACAAGGAAAGTCCGGACGAGTTCGCACGGCCGGACCGTGCCGGCGGTTGGATCATTCCGCTCGGCAAAGAGCGACGCATCAGCGGCGGCACGTAGCCAGTGACGGCAGAAGAACGGTTCGAAATACAATATTGGGCCGCACGGCGGCAAAGCGAACGAATGGAGGATATATGGCGATCACGGCAAAAGACGTTGAGGAGCTCCATGCCTACGCGATGGGCGTGATGGGACGGGCAGACCACCACGCCGGGAAGGTGAAAGGCATCGCCTTGGCGCTTCTCGGTGGGATCATTTGGCGCGGCGAGCCGGACTCCATCCGCGTCCGCCGCATGGCTGGTAGTCCGGCCAACATGCTGTGGGTGGCCATGTTGGTCGATGACCGATGCCTTGGGCCGCGCACCGCCAAGGGAGGAGCCTGGCGCGAAGATGAGCTGAAAGTCTTCGTCCGTTTCCTCGTCCCGGAGAATCCGCTCGGTAATCTGGAGCAGACGGCCAAGCTCGATCAGGGCTGGAACACCAGCCCTGATTGGCGCCTGGAAGGTTTCGTCGCCGACCCAGCGAAATCGGAGCGCGCCGAGCCGCGTTTCGTCTGCGACACCGAGCAGGTAGTCGCTTTCCGCGAGCGAGCGAACGGCGCGGCTTTCGCGTTCCGCAAGCCTACGTTCCGCCCGCTGCATCAGCCGTCGACCCCAAGTGTCCGGCGCGGAATCGCCAATCGAGCCGAAAGTCACAAGGCCGGCAGGAGGCGCGAAGGCGCCCCTGGTGAGGGAAAGAGCAGGCTCCAGTGAGAACCGGTCAGGATCATCAAGCCATGCACCATCGTATTCGAAGAGGATGGTTTCTGTGCCCCGGACGCGATTGGTCCTGGCCAGCCCGATCGGACGCGTGCGTCCGTTCAGATCGATATGGACCTCGAAGTCAGCCATCACGGGAATATCCCGTTGGCCGCTTAAGATGAACACGTTTGGGCAGCTCGGCGCTGGACAGCGCTTGCCCGACACTATCATTGCTGATGTCAGCGACCTGGCTCAATCCCTCGAGGAGCCCGAGTGCCTGGAGAACGCCGGCATAGATGCCGATGCTGACGTTGGTGTCGCCAGCTTCGATTTTCTGCAAGGTTGAGCGCGAGGTGAACGCGCGCTCAGCCACGACCGCCATTGGCAGCCGTCGGCGTCGACGGGCATCGTGGATGTCCGCCCCGAGCTTGCGCAGCGCCCGCCGCACGGCGGCAGGAGGGTTATGGGGAGTTGGCATTTGCTACCTTCACACTGCAGATCTTAATAGTATGTAGCACGAAGGTGACAATATTTCCATAAGGAACGTCTCACCCTAGAGCGGGATGACATTTGACTGATTCAAAGGGGATTCCCATTGGGTCATTTT
>CAXTTJ010000015.1:0-43517 GCA_964247235.1 uncultured Sphingomonadaceae bacterium | reverse complement strand
AAATGACCCAATGGGAATCCCCTTTGAATCAGTCAAATGTCATCCCGCTCTAAGCCCCTCGATGTCTCGTGCGTTGGAATTGGTGCGACGGGGCAGCGACCGATATTACCGATCTCGCTCCAGTTCATCGGCAGCCGCATTCGCTTCCATCAACAGCTCGCCGTTGTCGGTCGTTGCAGCGAGGACAATTGCCGAACCGCTCTGCCGCCCCGCCAGGTGAAGCGGCAACCCGACCAATGCCGGCGATTTCGCGCGGAAGGAAAAGCGCAACAGCGCGTTCGGACCGAGGCGACGCGCGCAGAGATCGAGCAGCAAAGTGGCCATGAGCGGCCCGTGCACGACGAGACCCGGATAGTCTTCCTCCCGAGTCGCATAGGGCTGATCATAATGGATGCGATGACTGTTGAAGGTCAGTGCCGAGTAACGGAACAGAAGCGTGGTGTCGGGCACGACAGTGCGCTGCCAGAGCCAGCTTGAGGTGTCGGGTGCCTTTGGCGATGCGGGACGCCTGCCACCGTCGCGATCGCGAAACACCAAGGTCTGGCGCTCGCGCACTGCGAGGGTGGCGGCGGACCATGTTTCATGATCGATCGTCACAAAAACCAGTCGTCCGCTTGTGCCCTGCTTGTCCTCGACCGTTGCGATCGTCGAGCGCCGTCTGATTTCGTCACCTGCCATAAGTGGCGCGAGGAAATCGACGGTGCTTGCTGCCCACATGCGCCGCGGCAGTGCGATCGGCGGCAGGAACTCGCCATGGTGCGGGTGGCCGTCGACACCCAGTGCGCCGGTTGCCGCCGCAGGCGTGCAGAGGCACCAGTGAAACCCCTGAGGCACGTCCGCACCCGCTGATAAGTCGAGCGTAGCGCAAAACCGTGCCATCGCGGTCGGCGTGATCAAGTCTTCGGTCGTGCTTACACGTCCGATCCAAGGGGCGTAATCGGTCGTCATGGTGTTGCCACAAGCCTCGCGTCGTGCAGACGTGCGAATTCGCGCGATGACAAGTCGAGCATGTCGATGAGCACCTCCTCGCTGTGCTCGCCGAGATAAGGCGCGCGGACCGGGGGCGAGCGATCGGCACCGGCAATCGTCGCAGGCGCACCGCTGGCGGGGTATCGCGTGCCACTGGGGTGATCGATCTCGGAAAACACTGGTGCACGAAACGGGCCGGCCGCATCGCCGACCGCATCGCTCAACGTCCGATAAGGTCCCCAGCATACGCCGAGACGATCGAACACGGGGGCAAGTGCGGCAAGCGGCCGGGCAGCCAGTGCACCCGCCACGATCGGCACCAGCGCATCTCGGTGAGTGAAGCGCTCGCCTTCGTCGGTCGCGAACGATACGCCGCGCGCCGCTTCGACCGCCGCCACCGCTTCGGCAAGCGCCAGCGCTTCGATCAGTCCGGCCCACTGGCGGGGCGTGATCGCCATGACCATGATCCGGGCACCGCACGCAGTCACATAATCGCGACCGAAAGCACCGAACACGTCGTTGCCGTAACGTGACCGGTCCTTGCCGCCCAGCATGACTTCGCCGACCTGCCCCAGGTTGGCGAGTGCCGTGGCCGCCATGTCCATCAGCGGTACACGTACTTCTCGGCCCTGTCGGTCATCGGCGCGCGCTCGCGCGGCGACCAGCATGGCGAAAGCGGCATAGGCACCAGTCAGCAGATCCCAAGCCGGCAGGACATGATTGACCGGTTCGTCCCCTAGTGACGCGGGGCCGGTCATCTGCGGCACGCCGAGAGCGCAGTTTACCGTATAGTCCAACGCGGGCGCGCCGTTTGCAAGGCCCATGACCCGCACAGTCACGAGGTCCGGGCGCGACGCGCACAGTCGGTCGTGCGACAAAAAGCCTTCGACAGGAAAATTGGTAAGAAACAAGCCCCCGGACGTCCCCGGTGCGACGATAAGTCGTTGGGCCAACTGACGGCCTTCAACGCGGGTGAGATCCAGCGCGACTGATTTCTTGCCCTTGTTCAGCCCTTCCCAATACAGACTAGGTCCGCTCGGCGCGAGCGGCCAGCGGTTGAAGTCGGGTCCTCCGCCTATTTGATCGATGCGGATGACGGTTGCGCCCATCTGAGCGAGGTGCAGGCCGGCGCTGGGCGCGGCGACAAAGGACGATGCTTCGACGATCCGGAGATCGTGCAACAGGTCATACATCGGAATTGCTCACATCTGCCGCTTGCCAATATTTGATTGAACGATCAATAGACAATGATGAGTCAAGCCGTATCGATCGCCGTTCGTGACACTGTGGCTGTCATTACGGTCGATAGTCCGCCGTTGAATACCCTCTCGCACGCCGTTCGCGCGGGCCTTATGGTCACATTGTCGAGCGCGCTTGCCGACGAGAGCGTCGGGTCGATCATTCTCGCGTGCGCAGGACGCACATTTTTCCCCGGTGCGGACCTGACCGAATTCGCGGCAGGACCGAAGCCACCCCTGCTTCGCGACGTGCTGCAGGCGTTCGAGGATTCGCCCAAGGCTGTCGTCGCCGCGATCCACGGCACCGCGCTCGGTGGCGGACTTGAACTTGCGCTGGTCTGCCATGGTCGCGTCGCCGCCCGTTCAGCGCGACTCGGGCTGCCCGAAGTGCTGATTGGTCTCATCCCGGGGGCCGGAGGGAGTCAGCGGCTGCCGCGCCTCGTCGGCGTCGAGGCGGCGCTCGACCTGGTCACGAGCGGACGTCAGGTTTCTGCCTCCGAAGCGCATGCGATCGGCCTGGTCGACGCCCTCGCCGAAGACGGTGCAGCCAATCAGCCGATGATTGCGGCGGCCATGTCGCTGGCATCCGAGCTCGCATCGCGCGACGTCCTTCCGAAAATTCGGGACCGCGACGAACGGCTTGCGCCGGCGCGATCCGATCCGGGCATTTTTGATCGATTCAGGGCCGACAATGCCCGTCTTTTCCGAGGCTTCGTCGCACCCGGGCAAGCGATTCGCGCAATCGAGGCAGCCGTTGCCCTGCCCTTCGACGACGGACTGCGCGAGGAGCGTCGCCTGATCGAGGAGTTGCTGACGGGCCAGCAGTCGCGCGCGTTGCGCCACGCCTTCTTTTCAGAGCGTGCCGTTGCCAGGGTGCCCGGCCTGCCCGCCGACACGGTCGCCGTGCCGGTTACGCGCGTCGGTGTCGTAGGCGCGGGAACGATGGGCGGGGGTATAGCGATGGCGATGCTCGACGGTGGACTGAATGTCACGCTCGTCGAGAGCGATGCCGGGGCACTCGAGCGCGGCTTGACGACGATCCGCCGCAATTATGCGACCAGCGTAACGCGCGGACGGTTGACGGCAACGGCGGTCGACGAGCGACTTGCGCGCTTGACGCCGACGCTGAGGCTCGACGATCTGGGTGCTGCCGAGCTGATCGTCGAGGCAGTGTTCGAGCAAATGGACATCAAGACGGCGCTATTTGCCCGACTCGATGCCATCGCCCGGCCGGATATGATCCTCGCCAGTAACACGTCGTATCTCGACCTGGACGCCATCGCCGCCGCGACGACCCGTCCCGAACGCGTGGTCGGCCTGCATTTTTTCTCACCCGCCAACGTCATGCGCCTTCTCGAAATCGTGCGGGGCGCACACACCGAACCAGCGGTGATCGCGACTGCACTCGCGCTCGCCAAGCGCATTGGGAAGATTGGTGTCGTTGTCGGCAATGGTTGGGGCTTTGTGGGCAATCGCATGCTTGCGCAACGCCAGCGCGAGGCCGAGGCCCTTATTCTGGAAGGGGCGCTAGCGCAGGACGTGGATCGCGTACTGACCGAGTTCGGCTTTCCGATGGGACCGTTTCAGATGCGCGATCTTGCCGGCAACGACGTGGGCTGGACCGCCGCCGGCTCGACGTCGTCCACTGTGCGCGAAATCCTGAACGAACGCGGGCGGTTCGGCCAAAAGGTCGGCCGGGGCTATTATGATTACGCCGAAGGGAGCAGGACGCCCGTGCCGTCTGCCGAGGTCGAGACGACCATCCTCGAACTCGCCGCACGACGGGGCATCCCACGTCGTGCGATTGACGATGAGGAGATTCGCACGCGCACGCTTTATCCAATGGTTAACGAAGGTGCGCGCATTTTAGCCGAAGGCAAAGCCGCGCGTGCATCGGACATCGATGTCGTCTGGCTCGCAGGCTATGGCTGGCCTCGCTATACCGGCGGGCCGATGTTCTGGGCAGGACAAGAAGGCCTGCCCGCGATCGTCGAAAGCCTGGGTCGCTTCCAGGCCGCGCATGGCGATCAGTTCTCTGTCGCGCCCCTGCTCGCGCGCCTCGCCGCCGAGGAGCGGTCGTTCGAGGACATGCGCTGATGCGCCGCGCCGCCATCGTCGCACCGCTGCGTACCCCCGTGGGGAAATTCGGCGGCGCGCTTTCCTCGATTCCGGCGGGAGAACTGGCCGCCGTGGTCATCGGCGCGCTCATTGAGCGCACGCGCGTCGATCCGGCGCGGATCGACGATGTCGTCTTTGCGCAAGGCTATGGCAACGGCGAGGCGCCTGCGATCGGGCGTTGGGCAGCACTTGCGGCGGGACTGCCGGTGACTGTGCCGGGCTATCAGCTCGACCGGCGCTGTGGTTCCGGGCTTCAGGCGGTCATCGACGCAGCGATGATGGTGCAGACCGGCGCTGCCGACGTTGTGCTCGCGGGCGGCGTCGAAAGCATGTCGAACGTCGAATATTATTCGATCGACCATCGCCATGGCGCACGTACGGGTTCGACGACGCTTCATGATCGTCTGACCCGTGGTCGTGTCATGTCCCAGCCGATCGCGCGTTTCGGTCATATCTCGGGAATGATCGAGACCGCGGAGAATCTAGCGCAAGACTACGGCATAACGCGCGACGCGTGCGACATCTATGCCGCGCGGAGTCATTTACTTGCTGCCGCAGCGTGGGCGGCAGGCAAGTTCGACGATGAGCTTGTCCCCGTGACCGTTCCGCAAAAGCGCAGCGAACCGATGGTGTTTGCACGGGACGAGGGCATTCGCGCCGATGCTACGCCGCAATCACTCGCGAAGCTGCGACCGATCGAAGGCGGTGTGGTCACCGCCGGCAATGCCAGCCAGCAGAACGACGCGGCCGCCGCGTGCCTGGTCGTGAGCGAGGACCAACTCGCACCACTTGGCCTCGATCCAATCGCCTGGTTCGGCGGCTGGGCCGCAGCGGGGTGCGAACCGTCGCGCATGGGTATCGGCCCGGTGCCCGCCGTCGAACGCCTCCTGCGCCGCACGCGCTTAAGATGGGATGATATCGGCCTGATCGAACTCAACGAGGCGTTCGCGCCGCAAGTGCTCGCGGTCCTGAAGGGATGGGGCTGGCGCGACGACGACGAGCGCATCGAGCGGCTGAACGTCAATGGCTCAGGCATCTCGCTCGGCCATCCGATCGGCGCGACGGGCGGACGCATCCTGGCGACGATGACGCGAGAGATGCAGCGGCGCGGTGTCCGGTACGGACTTGAAACGATGTGCATCGGCGGCGGACAGGGTCTTGCGGCGATCTTCGAGAGGGCATGAGGGCGAATCACATGGGCGACGAACGATATGACGTAGTGGTAATCGGTGCGGGGGCGGGTGGACTGGCGGCGGCGGCGCGCGTCGTCAACGCGGGGCACAGCGTGCTGTTGATCGACGATCACGACCGAGTCGGCGGGCGCGCGACGTCGTTCGAGGTTGACGGCTTCACGATCAACATGGGCGCGATTGCGCTCGAGCGGGGCGGCATTTTCGAAGCAACGTTGAACGAAACGGGCGTCCAGCTCGACATTCGCGAGCCGGTGCCTGCCACAGTCTTCCGGATCGACGGCAAGACGGTGAACGTGACCAAGGGCGGGTGGGCGATGCTGCTGGGCGGCGTCACCAAGCAGGCCGCCAAAATAGGCGCGAAATTCGCTGACGCGCGCAGCGGCGATCTGCCCGAGGCAAAGCTGTCGACCGAGGAATGGCTGCGAAGCTATACGAAGAACAAGACCGTTCATGGGCTGTTCCGCAACCTCTGTGCAGCGATCTTCGCGGCGAACTCGAGCGAGCTGCCCGCACGCGCGTTCCTCACCTATTTCGCAATGAAGGGCGCGTTCAAGCGCTTCGGCTTCTGCCCGCGCGGAACGATCGGGGTATGGAACGACCTGGCCGACGGAATCCGCGCGAAGGGAGGCGTCGTCGAATTGGAGACACGCGCGACGCGCATCGAAAGCACCGACGGGGACGTGACGGGCGTCACCCTCATCGGCCCGGACGGGCGCGAACGCTTTGTGGCCGCACAGGCGGTAATCAGCAACGCCGGAGCCGTTGCGACGATCGCCCTTGCGGGCGAGGGCGCTATGGGCGCCGACTATGTCGCGCGCGCGCGTCGGACAATTCGCGCTGCTGCCAACATCGCAATCGATTTCGCGACACAGGAACAATTCCTCGACGTGCCGGGCCTCGTCACGTTCAGCAATACCGAGCGCCTGTGCAACATAGCCGAGATGACCGCGACCTGCCCCGAAATGGCCCCGCCGGGGTGGCGGCTCTATACCGCCTATGCGGTGCCGATCCCCGCGCTCGGCGACTTCGACGAGGCGACCGAAAAGGCCGCGGCGCTGGCCGAGCTGGCGTCGGAATTTCCTGCCTTCAAGGACGCGCGCATCCTGAGCCTCCGTGTCATGCGATGCGAATGGCCCGCACAACGCGCCTGCTCGGGCTACGACATGGAACAGGCGACGCCGATCGCGGGCCTTTGGAACGTCGGCGACTCGGTCAAGCCCTATGGCGACGGCGGCACTCAGGCCTGCTTCGACACTGCGCGAATCGTTGCCGAGCAGGTGCTGCCGACGCTGCGACATGCTTAGCTTGCGCTCAATCCGTACGCATCCCGATGCCGCCGATTACGATGTCATAGACGAAGTGCACGTAGTCCCGGCGAAGGCCATCGGTAATGTCCTGGATGTCGAAGGCGTAGCGCATCACGCTGCGCCGCGCGGCCAGATGCTCGCACGCGCCGATGACGACGAAGTAGAAATAAATCGGCTCGACCGTTCGAAAGCTCCCTTCCTCGACCCCCTGGGTGAGCAATGTACGGTAAAATTCGACAACCGGCGTGATGTAGAGCTCGCTGACCTCGCGCGCGCGCTGCTCGTTGTCGGGCTGCATCAGGACATGCAGCAGCCGGTTCGTCCACGGCATCCGGATATAGGCGTTGACCAGCCCGTTCAGATGCAGCTTGAGCTTTTCGACGGCGGGGATCTGCCGCAACGCAAGCTCGCTCAGCTGTTGTGTCGCACGCGCGACGCCGCGCTCGATCAGCGCGAGCATCAGCCCTTCCTTGCTGCCGAAATGATATTGCACGAGCGCCGCGCTCATCCCGCTGCGCTGGCCGATCTCTATCAGCGAAAATTCGATCGAATCCTTTTCGATCATCAAGTCGCTCGCAGCAGTCAGCAGCGCATCGCGCGTGTCGCCGCGCGTTACGGTGCGTTCGCGCGATGTGCGCTTCAGTACGGCTGTTTTCATTGGTCAATCAATCCTTCCCGGCGCGGAAAGGCCCGTCCGTAGCGCTGATGTCAAGGCTAACCACAAATAGGAGTGTGTAATGCACCATTTCGCAAGCCCTGCAGCCTTCGCCGAAACGCAAGGGCAAACAATTGGCCCGAGCGCGTGGGTCAAGATTGATCAGGCGATGATAGATCGCTTCGCTGACGCTACGGGCGATCATCAGTGGATCCATGTCGATCCTGCACGCGCGGCGCGCGAAGCGCCAGGCGGGACGACGATCGCCCATGGTTATCTGACACTGTCGCTGCTCGGCAAGCTCATGCCGCAAATTCTCGAGGTACAGGCCAGCCGTATCCTCAATGTCGGTGCCAATCGGCTGCGTTTCCTTGCACCCGTACCGGTCGACTCGCGCTTGCGGCTGGCAGTGACGGTTTTGGGATCGGAACCGGCGTCCGGCGGTCTGCGCGTTACGTGCGAAGCGCGCTTCGAGGTCGACGGGGCCGAACGGCCCGCGCTGATCGCCGAGATCATCTTTCTCTATTTCGACTGACAGGAGGTGCAGATGGACGGCATTATCGACGAGCGCGACGACAATGTCGTGCGCATCGTCCTCGCGCGGCCTGATCGCGGCAATGCGCTCGATGCGGCGATGGGCGCGCGGCTGCGCGACATTGCCGCCGCCTGCCGCGCCGATCGATCGGTTCGCGCCGTTCTGATGACGGCGCAGGGACGCTTGTTTTGCGCGGGCGGCGATCTCGGTGCGATGGGCACCGGCAGCGATATCGCCGCGACGATCGCACCGATGACTCGCGACTTCCACCACGCCATCGCCGATTTCGCGGCGATGGACGCGCCGCTGATCGTGGCGGTCCAGGGGGCGACGACCGGGGCGGGAGTGTCACTGGTCGCGGTCGCAGATTACGCAATAGCGGCGCGTAGCGCCGCCTTCGCCTATGCCTATCCAGGGGTCGGCTTCACGGCCGACGGCGGGCCGACCTGGACGCTCCCGCGCCTCGTCGGGTTACGCGCCTTTCAGTCGCTCTACCTTGGGGGAGCGAAGTGGACGGCAGACGTCGCGCTGGAGCACGGCCTGCTGAACGAGGTCGTCGATGACGATGCCTTGGCTGATCGCGCGATCGCCTTTGCCGAACAGCTTGCGGTTGGGCCAACCCGCGCCTTTGCCGGGATCAAACGGCTCGCAGCTGCCAGCTTCAAACGCGATCTTCCTTCACAGCTCGATGCCGAGCTCGAGGAACTGCTCGAAGCGGCGGGCACCGAGGATGCGCGCGGTGCAATCGAGGCTGTCAGCGCGCGCCAACCCGCAAAATTCGAGGGCCGATAGGCGATGCACGACCCGGTCGGCCTCGATTTGCAGGTTCTGGATCGCGAACATCAGATGATGCGCGACCAGTTGCAAAGGCTCGTGCGCGAGGAGATCGTTCCGACGGCACCGCAATGGGAAACGGATGGCCGCGTTCCAGCTACCATGTTCGCACGACTGGGCGAACTCGGGCTGTTGGGCCTGGCGTTTCCCGCCGACCATGGCGGGTCGGGACTCGGCGCACGCGGATCAGTGGTGTTGAACGAGGAGCTCGGGCGATCCGGGTTCGGCGGGTTGACGGCCTCCATCACGGTTCACAGCGATATGTCAGCACTGCACCTGTCGCGAGCGGGCTCCGACGAACAGCGTGCGCGCCTCCTGCCCGACATCCTGGCAGGACGCCGAATCTGCGCGCTCGGAGTCACCGAAGCCGGTGGCGGATCGGACCTGACACGGCTCGCGACCACCGCAGTGCGCAATGGCGACGATTATGTGCTGAACGGTGGCAAATACTTCACAACGAATGCCAATATCGCCGATCTGTTCTTCGTTATCGCACGCACGGATCCCGATTCGCGCGGTGGTGCGGGGTTCTCGCTCTTCGTCGTCGAGCGCGGAACGCCGGGTTTCACGACCGGCGCGCGGCTGGCAAAGACCGGTTGGCACAGTTCCGACACGGGCGAACTGAACTTCGTCGATGCACGTATCCCCGCCGCGAACCTGATCGGCGACGAGGGGCGCGGCTTCGCACTCATGATGCGCGGTCTCGATCACGAACGGCTGTGCGCGGCTGCACAGGTGCTGGGCCTTGCCGATGCCGCGATGGATGCGACGCTCGACTGGCTTCGCGCGCGCCAGGCCTATGGCCGGACTCTATGGGACTTGCAGGTCATCCGCCAGGAGATGGCAAAGCTCGCGGTCGAACTGATCGCCGCAAGGACGCTTGTCTATGCGATCGCCGCAAAGGCGGATCGCGGCGAACCCCTGCAGATGGAGGGTGCGATGCTAAAGGCGCATGTCCCTGCGCTCGGTGACCGCATTCTCTACAAATGCGTGCAGTATCATGGCGGGGCGGGTTATCTGACCGGAAGCGCAGTTGAGCGCATTGCGCGTGACATGCGCGTCCTGTCTATTGGCGGCGGGGCAACCGAAGTCATGTATGATGAGGTCGCAAAGCGGCTATCCTGAGGCGCCCTCTGCGTCAGAAACGAAGGTCGCAAACGCAGTTGCGATTGGACGTTCGGGATCGGTGAAGGCCATTGCCGGAACATGGCTTGCCCGTCGGCCGCGGCGGTCGATCGTGGCTGAGCTTGACAGCGCCGAACCGCCCGGCGTCGAGCGGCTGTCCGTAACTGCTTACAGCGCTTCGACGATCGTCACATTCGCCTGACCACCGCCCTCGCACATGGTCTGAAGTCCCCAGCGCAAGCCGCGCTCGCGAAGGGCGTGAATCAAGGTCGTCATCAACTTGGTGCCTGATGCGCCGAGCGGATGACCGAGAGCGATCGCACCGCCGTTGACGTTCAGTTTGGTCAAGTCGGCACCGACATGCTTGGCCCATGCAAGCGGAACCGGAGCGAACGCCTCGTTGACTTCATACAAGTCGATCTCGTCGATCGTCATTCCCGCACGTGCGAGCGCCTTGACGGTCGCGAACAGCGGCTCTTCGAGCATGTTCTCCGGGTTGCCTGCAGTTACGGTCATGCCGTGAATGCGCGCAAGTGGAGTCAGGCCATGGCGCTTGATCGCGCTGGCGCTCGCAATCAGGACTGCGCTCGCCCCATCGCAAAGCTGGCTCGCGGAATCGGCAGAGACGATCCCGTCCGGGAGGATGGGCGCGACCGCTGCGATGGCGTCGAGTGAAGCGTCGGCGCGCACTCCCTCATCGACATCGTGGCGCATCCCGTCGATTGCGACCGGCACGATCTCGGCGGCGAAGTCGCCACGCGCCTGCGCGGCGGCGGCCTTGCGATGGCTGTCGAGCGCGAAGGCATCAAGCGTTGCCTTGTCGAGCCCATAATCGCGGGCGATGCGCTCGGCGCTTGCAAATTGACTGAAATCCTCGCCCGGATACCTCGCTTTGAGGGTGGCAGAATAAGGACCGCCCATCCCGGCCTTCGCCGCAATCGAATAATTCGTCATCATCGGCACACGGGTCATGCTCTCCACGCCGGCCGCGATCACCACGTCCATCTGCCCGGCCATGACCGTGGCCGCCGCGAAATGGAGGGCTTGTTGCGACGAACCGCATTGGCGATCGACCGTCGTGGCCGGCGTGCCTTGCGGGAGGATGGAAGTCAGCACCGACTGACGCGCAACGTTGAAGCTCTGCTCGCCGATCTGGCCCACGCAGCCCATGATGACGTCTTCGACAGCCGCGGGATCGACTCCCGAACGCCTGACGACCGCATCAAGGACATGCGACCCCAGATCGGCGGCATGGATCGCGGCGAGCGCGCCCTTGCGCCGACCACCCGCTGTTCGAGCTGCGCTCACGATATAGGCTTCAGCCATCGCAATCTCCTGAATGATCGTTCAAATAAATCGACATCGCGATACGGCCGAGCTAGGGGTGAGCGCAAGGGCGAAGGGAGGCGAAATGACTGTAAGACTTGAAGGACGAACGGCCATTATCACCGGCGCTGGTGCGGGGCTGGGCCGCGAGCATGCGCTGCTGTTCGCATCACTTGGCGCCAAGGTGCTGGTCAACGACCTGGGAGGCGCAGTGACCGGTGATGGGGCCGATCGAACGCCTGCCGACACTGTCGTCGATTTGATCCGCGAGCGTGGCGGAGCGGCCGTCGCCAATTACGACAGCGTGGCCGACACGGAAGGCGCGCACCGCATGGTAGAGCAAGCTTTATCCAGCTTCGGTCGCGTCGATATCATCGTCAACAACGCAGGCATCCTGCGCGACAGCAGCTTTGCCAAGATGACTCCCGAGAGTTTCGAGGCGGTGTTGCGCGTCCATCTGTTCGGCGCGTTCAACGTGACGCACGCGGCCTGGCCGCACATGATCGCGCAGCAATATGGCCGCGTGGTCTTCACCACGTCGGCGGCGGGAACAAACGGCAATTTCGGTCAGGCCAACTATGGCGCGGCGAAGCTCGGGCTGGTGGGCATGATGAATTGCCTCGCGCTGGAGGGCGCGCGCAAGAATGTGCACGTCAATTGTATCTCGCCCGCCGCGATCACGCGGATGACTGCCGGTTTCGAGCTGGGCAAGCTCGCCGCCTATCTCGGGCCGGAGCTGGTCTCACCCGCAGTCGCCTGGCTGGCGAGCGAGGACTGTGTGCAATCGGGGCTGATCCTGACCGCGCTGGCCGGCCATTATGCGACGCTGCGCTATGTCGAGACGCCGGGCGTACAGTTCGACCCTGTCGAGCCGGTGACCCCGACGATGATCGCGGACGCGCGCGAGCGGATCGAGGCGATGGCAGGTGCCAAGCCCGTTCAACCGGGACCGCTCGGCGACATCGTCGATCACCTGGAGGCGATCGGCCGCCTTTAGAGTGAGTTGCGGCCATAGGGAGCCATCATGATGCCTCCCTATGGTCGCAACTCGCTCTAGCGCACCTGCCCGGCCCAATACGCGTCGCGCACCTGCTTCTTGTAGAGCTTGCCCGTCGCATGACGCGGGAGCTCGGCGGTGAAGTCGATCTGCTTGGGCGTCTTCACGCCGCTCAATTGCTGGCGGCACCAGGCACTGAGTTCATCGGCCAGGTCGGACGTCGCTTCGGCCATGTCGAGCGGCTGGACGACCGCCACGACCCGCTCTCCGAGATCCGCATCGGGCGCGCCGATCACAGCGACGTCCCCGACCTTCGGGTGGACGGCGAGGACGTTTTCGATTTCCTGCGGATAGATGTTCACGCCGCCCGAAATGATCATAAAGCCGCTGCGGTCGGTCAGATACAGATAACCGTCGGGGTCGAGCCGGCCGATGTCGCCTAATGTGCTCCACCCCTGCGCGTTGCGCATCTCTGCCGACTTTTGCGGGTCGTTGTGATACTCACACGGGCGGGTCCCCGCAAAGTAGATCAGTCCCTCGCTGCCGGGCTCGAGCGGCTCGCCCGTCTCGTTGCAGATATGGATCGTGCCCGCGAGCGCCCGACCGACCGAACCCGGACGCGCGAGCCATTCCTCCGGCCCGATGATCGTCGCGCCGATGCCCTCGCTGCCCGAATAATATTCGTGGACAATCGGCCCCAGCCAGTCGATCATTGCCTGCTTCACCGGCACCGGGCAAGGTGCCGCGGCGTGAAACACGCATTGCAGCGATGAAAGGTCGTAGCGATCGCGAACCGCTTGCGGGAGGCGCAGCATCCGGGTGAAGTGCGTCGGCACGAACTGCGCGTGCGTCACGCGGTGGCGCTCGATCGCTTCGAGCGCCGCCTCGGCATCAAAGCTTTCCATGACGACGACCGTCGCGCCCAGCCGCTGGACCGTCATCGACCAGCCGAGCGGCGCGGCGTGATAGAGCGGCGCGAGCGACAAATAGACACTGTCGGGCGTAGCCCGATAGACACCCGTCAGCAGCGGCGCGATGAACGGCGGTTGCAGGAGGCCGCCTTCGGGCAGCGGCCATTTGATCCCCTTCGGCTGCCCGGTCGTGCCTGACGAATAGAACATGACCGCGCCCGCCCGCTCGTCGGCGATCGGCGTGTCGGGTAGCGTTGCCGCTTCGGCATCCCAGTCGCGCCAACCGGCAACGTGCCCGCCCGTCGCGAAGCGGATCGGTGTGACATCGTCGAGAACGTCGGCCAGTCGTGCCGTCACGTCCAGCCCCGCTTCTGCAAAGACAGCCTTCGCGCCGCAGTGCTCGATGATATAACGCGCTTCGGCAGCGGTGAGGCGCGTCGATATCGGAACATAGTGGCAGCCTGCCCGATCGGCAGCCCAGGCGAATTCGAACATCTGCGGCGAATTATTGAGAAGCGCGGCAACGGTATCGCCACTGCACACGCCGTTCCACCTCAATAAATGCGCGGTCCGGTTGGCCCGAACCTCGAGCTGGCCGTACGTTACGGTCATGTCGGCTGCCGTCATAATGATCGCAGGTTTCTGCGGTGCGACCCTGGCATGAACGAACGGATGAAGCATCATGGCCGTTTCCCTCCCGTGCTACCTATCCAGAATATTGTCTGAATGTTCAAACAAATTGTTGTCAACAACCGTGGGGTGGATTAAAGCGCAAATTATGCACGCGTTCAAAATGCCGCGGCACTCAGAGGAGGGGACTATGATCAAGCACGATCTTCGCGCGAAGTTGTTGGCAACGGCCGTGCTGGCTGCTGTCAGCCCGTTGCCCGCCATTGCCCAGACAACGGCCGGCGGCGACGACGTTGGCGTTGCGGACATTGTCGTCACTGCACAGAAGCGCGCGCAGCGGTTGAACGACGTGCCCGTGTCGATCACTGCCGCGACGGGCGATCAACTCGCCAAATCGGGCGTCGACAGCATCGAAACGCTGTCGAAGGTCGTGCCCGGCCTAACGTTTGCAGCCAGCCTCAATGCCAGCCCGATCCTGACGCTGCGCGGCGTCGGCTTCAACGACTATACCCTGGGCGCCAGTCCTGCCGTCAGCGTCTATGTCGATCAGGTGCCGCTGCCGTTCGTGCCGATGTCGCGGGGAACGACGCTCGATCTCGAGCGCGTCGAGGTCCTTAAGGGTCCTCAAGGTATTCTGTTCGGTGCCAACTCGACCGGCGGCGCGATCAACTACATCGCTGCGCGCCCGACCGCAGGTTTCGAAGCCGGCATCGACGCCTCCTATGGTCGTTTCAACGAGGTAAACGCCGGCGGCTATGTCAGCGCCCCCCTATCGGGCACGATCGGCGCGCGCGTCGCGGTCCGCACGATGCAATCGAGCGACTGGCAGCGCAATTTCGTGACCGGCGCGACCCTGGGTTCGCAGAACCTGATCCAGGGTCGGGTCCTGTTCGACTGGAAGCCATCGGACCGCACGACGATCACGCTTGCCATGTCGGGCTGGCGTGACAAGTCGGACACGCCCGGCACGCAGCTGACCGGGTTCCGCCTGCAGGTGCCGACCTCGCCCCGTGCCGCACTGGTGCTTGCGCAACCGCTTTCCCCCAACGATGCGAGAGCGACGAATTTCGGCAACACCACGCCGCTCAACCGCGACGATCGTTATGTCCAGGTCTCGTTGCGGGGGGATTTCAAGATCAACGATTCGGTGACCTTCACTTCGGTGACCGCTTACGACGATTACCGCGAAAACTATGGTTTCGACCGCGACGGAACGCCGCTTCGAATTCTCGACGTCGCGCGCAGCCAGGGCACCATCCGCGACTTTACGCAGGAATTGCGGTTGGCCGGCACGACCGATCGATTCAACTGGGTCGTCGGCGGCAACATGCTGCATGCGACGATCTTCAGCACCAACGGCATCCGCATCGGCAATGCTACCAACGCTCAGGTGATCGTCTTCCCGTTCGATTTTGCCAGCAACGACATGCGTCAAACGATCGACGAGTATGCAGCCTTTGCCAATGCCGAATTCGAGATCGCCCCGCGCCTGACGCTGACCGGCGGGTTACGCTATACGAATTCGACACGGGAATACAGCGGCTGCACCACCGGCGACGCCGGTCTGTCTTCGGGACTGACACTGCTCTCGACCGTTCTGTCGGGCACGCCCACGACGCCTATCGTTCCCGGCCAATGCGTCACGCTCTTGCAGCCGAGCCAGAAGCCGGGGCTGATCCGCAACACCCTGGCCGAAGATAATCTGTCCTATCGCGCAGGCATCAATTTAAAGCCGAACGACGATACGCTCCTCTACGTCAACGTAAGCAAGGGGTATAAGTCGGGCAGCTTCCCCGTCCTGTCCGCCTCCACCTCGCTTCAGCTGCTGCCCGTCACCCAGGAGTCGCTGCTCGCTTACGAGGCCGGGTTCAAGATATCGCTCGCCAATCGCCGCGTGCAGTTGAACGGCGCCGCCTTCTACTATGATTATCGCAACAAGCAGGTCCGCAGTTCGATCCTGGTGCCCGTCTTCCAGGTGATCGAGCGCCTCGTCAACGTTCCCAAGTCGCGGATCACGGGTGCCGAACTGCAGCTCGTTGCGGTCCCCGTCCGGGGTTTGACGTTGAACCTCGCGGGAACTTACCTCGACGCGAAAATTCGCGAGTTCACAGGTCTCAGCGATCTGACCCGCCTCCAAACCGACTTCGCCGGTCAGCCGATCCCCTTCACGCCCAAGCTGCAGGTGACGGCCGACGCCGAATATCGTTTCCCGGTCGGCGGACTCGAGGCGTTCGTCGGTGCGAACCTGACGCATAACAGCTCAGCGGTCTCGACCATCGGTTCGCCCGCCTATTCGCGCATTCGTGACTTCACTCTGCTCGACCTGCGCGCGGGCGTCGGCCCCGAGGACGGGCGGTGGTCGGTCAGCGTCTACGGCCGCAATGTCACCAACCAGTTCTACTGGAACAATGCGTTCGCCAACCAGGACGTGACGCTGCGCTACCCGGGCAAGCCTGCAACCTATGGGATCCGGCTCGCGTTCAAATACAGGTAGCGGCACAAAGGCGTGCAGTTTCCGCGCTGCACGCCAGCCCTATCGACGATAGCGCTCACGCAAGGGACCCTTGATGACTTTACCGCCCGCATTCTTCGGCAGCGCTTTGGCAAGTTCGACCCGGCGCGGGCATTTGTACCCTGCAAGCCGAGAACGGGCGTAGGCTATGAATGCATCCTGGTCGAAGGGCATCCCTGGCTGCGTCACCACGACTGCCGTCACGATCTCCCCCCATAAAGGATCAGGCGTTCCGATCACGGCGCATTCGGCGACGGCTGGATACCCCGCCAGCGCATTTTCGACTTCGAGCGCATAGACGTTCTCGCCGCCGGAAATGATCATGTCGCGCACGCGGTCGCGGATGGTCAGATAGCCTAGCGGGTCGAGAAAACCGATGTCGCCAGTGCGGTACCAGCCTTCGGTCAGCACCTCGGCCGTCGCTTCGGGCAGCTGCCAGTAGCCCTTCATGACCGATGGCGATTGCACCAGGATTTCGCCGGGTTCGCCGACCGCCGTGTCGCATCCCTCTCCATCGACGATGCGAAGCACGTTGCCGGGCAGGGCACGTCCGCACGAAGCCAGTTGAGCCACTGTTCCTTCTCGATGGTCGCGCGGCGTCAGTGCGGTCGCGGTCGCGCTGGTCTCGCTCGCCCCGAAGAACTGGAGGAAGTCGCAGTCCAAAGCCATCCGCGCGCGGGACAGAAGTTCAGGCGCAATACCGGATCCGCCATAAATCATCAGATCAAGCGACGCCCACGCTGCGGCGTCGAAATTTGGCGCGTCGATCAGCAATTGGATAAGCGTGGGCACAAGCCCGGTCTTCGTCACCTGATGGCTGCGCGCTGCATGCTGCATCGCGCTGAGGTCGGCCTCGCGCATGATGACGCAGCACCCGCCGACAGCAAGGGTCAGTCCGGCACACAGCAGGGCCGCAATGTGAAACATCGGCAGAACGACCAGCATGCGGTCGTCGCCGCTCCAACGTCCCAGATCGGGGTCCGACGCGCGCCCGAAGCTCGCCAAGAGATTGGCGTGCGTAAGCGCGACGCCCTTGGCGCGGCCCGTCGTTCCCGAACTGTATATCTGGAGCACCACGTCGTCACCGTTCACCACGGCGGCGGCGGCCGGCCGCGCCTCGCCGAGCCAGTCGTTCCACGCCGCATCGTCATCGACATCGACGGTGACCAGCCCGAAGGATATGGGAGCATGCTCGCGCGTGATAAACAGCATTCGCGCTTCGGCATCGTCAAGCAGAGCGCGCACTTCGCTTTCCGTGGAGCGCCAGTTCAACGGCGTCAGCACCATCCCCGCGCGCGCGCTGCCGAAAAGCAGCGCGAGGAAGCGGTCGGTGTTGCGTCCGAGATAAGCGATCCGGCTGGCACGCGGCAGCGCCATCGCTTCGAGGGCGGCCGCGACGGTTTCCGCTTCCCGGTCGAGCCCGGCATAGGTCGTCGCCCTCCCCTCGAACAGGATCGCGTCGGCATCAGCGCACGTATCAATGCGCAGTCGCAACAAAGCGTCGAGCGTTTCAACCATGGCGGCGAAGCTCCGAAAACCGATGCGTGTGGAATACACTCGATCCGAAAAGCGCGTCGAGCGCGACCGCGCGCTTGAGGTAATGCCCGATCGGAAGTTCGTCGGTCATGCCCATGCCGCCGTGCATCTGCACCGCATCCTCGCACACGCGCTGTGCCACACGCCCGATAAAGGCTTTAGCGGCCGAAACGGTGCGCGCGCGCTGCTCTGGCGGAGCCGTCATCGCTTGCGCCGCGGCAAGCGCGCTCGCATGCGCGAGCTGGTAAGCCATGAACATGTCGGCCATGCGGTGCTGAAGCACCTGAAACTGCGCAAGCGGCTGGCCGAATTGCTGGCGTTGCGTCGTATGGGCGAGCGTGCCGCGCAGGGCGCCGCGCATGACGCCCGCCATTTCAGCACAGGCCGCCGCCGCCGCCCCGTCGGCAGCCCGCTCCAGCAACGACCACGCCTCTGGCCCGTCGAAAAGCAGAGCTTCGCTGGTCAAGTGCAAGCGGTCGAAGCGAACGTCCGATGCCTGCCGCCCGTCGATGGTGGCGTAATCATGCCGCTCAATCCCGGGATGATCGCCTTCGACAACGAACAGCGCGATGCCCGCCCGGTCGCGGCGATTGCCGGACGTTCGCGCGACGACCAGCAGGTGTGTGGCAACCGGTGCATCGACAACCACCGTCTTCTCGCCATCGATCACCCACCCATCGCCGTCCTGGACTGCCGTCGTCGTGACATCGTCGAGCGCGTAGCGTGCTCCGCGCTCCCCCTGCGCCCAGGCCAGCCGGGCAGAACCGGCGATGACTTCCTGCGCGAGATGACGCGCCAGCGGCCTGTCCGCCTCGATCAGCAGGCCGCCCCCGATCACGACCGTCGACAGATAGGGCTCGACGACCAAGGCTTCCCCGAACGCTTCGAGCACGGCGAAATGCTCGATCGCGCCGCCGTCGAGCCCGCCAGCCTCGGCCGGAAAGGGGATGGACAGCGCGCCGAAATGGGCCAGTTCATGCCAGAAATCTTCGGACCAGCTCGCATCCGACGCGACGATGCAGCGCCGCTTGTCCCAATCATACCGGCTGGCGACCAATGTCCCGATCGCGTCACGCAGCGCTTCCTGAGTCTCGTCGAGTGCAAGGGGCATCGTTCTTCAATGCTCCGGCTCCAGCACATTCGCAGTCCCTTGACGGGGGGACAGAGGCGCGGCGGCACATCGGCTACGAAAACGCACCTGACCGGAGCCGCCATGTTCGAAAACCCTGTTGAAGAAGATCGCTTTCGTCAGGAAGTTCGCAGCTTTCTTGCGGACAAGCTGCCGCAGGACGTTGCCGAAGCACCGCGGACGATGCAGCTCGTCGATCATGCGGTCCAGCAGCGCTGGCACCGGATCCGCGCGCAGCGCGGGTGGGCGGTTCCCGGCTGGCCGACAGAGTATGGCGGCGCAGGCTGGTCACCCCGGCGGCTCGAGATTTTCGAGGAAGAGCAGGCGCGGGTCGGTGCGCCCCCGCTCAGCGTTTTCATCGACATGATCGGCCCTGTCCTGCAAGCGTTCGGCACGCCCGAGCAGCAGGTGCGCCACTTGCCGCCCCTGGTCGCGGGCACAGCCAGCTGGTGTCAAGGCTATTCAGAACCGGGAGCGGGCTCGGACCTGGCAGCGCTGCGCACGGCCGCCGTGCTCGCCGGCGACGCTTATGTCGTCAACGGACAAAAGATCTGGACCACTTACGCGCACAAGGCGGACTGGATGTTCTGCCTCGTCCGCACGGGCAGGAGCGCGAAGCCGCAACAGGGCATTACCTTTCTCCTGATAGACATGACATCGCCGGGTATCACCGTGCGGCCGATCATCTCGATCGATGGATTGCACCATCTGAACGAAGTCTTTTTCAACGACGTCCGTGTGCCGGTGGGCAATCGTGTCGGCAACGACGGCGAAGGGTGGACCATCGCAAAATTCCTTCTCGAACACGAACGGGGAAGCGTCGGCTCACTGCTGACGGTGCGCGGGCAGGTCGAGGCCGTTAGAGCGCTCACCGACGCCGCGTTCGACAGAAGCGACCGCGCGCAGGATATCGAAGCGGGGACGATCGAGCACCAGCTTGCCGAGGCGGAAATCGAGATGCTCGCACTTGACGCTTATGCACAACACCAGTCCGCGCTACCGGAAAGCGCGAGGGAGCCCAGCGGCGCGTCTATCCTCAAGCTCGGCACGACCGAGTTGCAGCAGCGGATCGGCGCACTGGGTGTCCGTGCGCTGGGCGCAGACTCGTTGCGTGACCAGTCGGCGTATCTGGAACCTTACCGCCCCGCCGCGCTGACCGGGCCACCCGGAGCGGCCCAGTCACTGCTGCTCTATCTGTTCGGCCGGTCGTTCACCATTCTCGGCGGGACCAGCGAGGTCCAGCGCGGGATCATCTTCCAACGCCTGCAACGTCGCCCGTTAAATTAACTGAACGATCAAACAAGTTGACGTGACCGGCTTTGTGTTGTTTGATGTCGGCCATGCCTGATGGTCGAGCCCCTGAAGCGTTGTGGCAGCTGGTTGAGGCATGCGGCACCTTGCATTATGCCGGAGCCTTGAAAAGCTTTCTTGGCGAGCGCTGCCATTGCGACACGTTGCATGTCGATTATCGTTACGGATTTCCCGGTGGCGCGACCGGTTTGGTAAAAAGCGATACGGACTGCTCCAACGTCATCACCATCGCGGGAAGCGGCATGGGTCGGCATGTCGCCATCACGCTGGCCCGTTCCGGAAACACTGATGCGTTCAGGCAAAGCGAGCGCGATGCACTGGACGACGCGCGCGAACACCTGATTTCGCTGACGCTCAAGCACGTCATTCTGTGTGAACAGGCGCGGACGCTTACTTCGCTCAATGCCATCGAAGCGCGTATCGATCGCACCGCTCCACGCTTGCCGCGGCGGGAGGCGCAGGTCTGCGCACGCGTCCTCTATGGCATGACGTCTGCGGGGATTTCGATCGATCTCGCAATCGGAGAGGAAAGTGCGATGACCTATCGCAAGCGGGCCTACGCGCGGCTGGGCATCGCAAGTCAGCGCGAGTTGCTGCTGTGGTACCTTGGTGAAGTGGCGCCTTCGCATAGCGATGTATCTCTTCGGGGAACGCGGGTGCTTCTCCAATCGAAAAGTGCAACCCCTTCGAATGCCGACGCTGCGCAGTACGCTGCATAGCACCGCGCGCTCGCACGCATCGTTCAAACAGTCTGGGAACCATATGTCTGAAGCTTGGATCATCGATACCGCACGAACGCCGCGTGGCATAGGCAAGGTCGGCAAAGGCGCACTGGCGGGCGTGCACTCGCAGCGCCTGCTCGCGCAGGTGCTGGCGGCGCTCGCCCAGCGCAATTCGCTCGAAACAGCGGACATCGACGATGTTGTCGCCGGGTGCGGCACGCAGACCGGCAACCAGGGCTTCTGCATCGCGCGCATGGCCGCGCTCGACGCGGGCTATGACCTTGATGCGCCCGGCCTTGCGGTCGATCGGTTCTGTGGCGGTGGGCTCAGTGCGATAAATATCGCCGCGATGGGCGTCATGTCGGGCCAACAGCATCTTGTCGTCGCGGGCGGGGTTGAATCGATGTCGCATGCCCAGTCGCTGCGCAGCCGCCCGTTGGTCGATTCGGATAATCTTCACCTCCGCGCGCGCTATCCACAACCGCATCAGGGCGTGTGCGCCGACCTGATTGCCACGCTTGAGGGCTTCACGCGCGAGGACGTCGATGCGCTCGCGCTCGAGAGCCAGCGCCGCGCCGATGCTGCGATCCGCGACGGCCGCTTTGCGCGAAGCACCATTGCGGTGCGCGACGATGACGGCAACGTGCTGCTCGACCGCGAGGAGTTTCCGCGCCCGCAGACGACGGCCGAGGGGCTCGCTGCGCTGACGCCGGTCTTTGACCGCATGTATGACGCGCCGTTCGACGAGAGCGGTACGACGATGCGGTCGCTGGTCGAGTCGCTCTATCCCGACGTTCGCATCACGCACGTGCACCATGCAGGCAATAGCTCGGGCGTCGTCGATGGGGCTGGGGCAGTGGTGATCGCCTCTCCCGACTATGCGCGCGCGCACGGCCTCAAGCCCCGTGCACGCATCCGAACGTTCGCGACGGCGGGCACCGATCCGACGCTGATGCTCAACGGGCCCGCGCCTGCCGCAGCTAAGGCACTCAAGCTCGCCGGCATGACGATTGCCGACATCGACCTGATCGAGGTCAACGAGGCGTTCGCCGTCGTTCCGCTCAAGTTCATGCGCGAAACCGGTGCGGATCCCGGACTGGTCAACGTCAATGGCGGCGCGATGGCGCTTGGCCACCCCATCGGCGCGACGGGTGCCATCATCCTCGGCACGCTGCTCGACGAAATGGAGCGCCGCGACGTTGCGACGGGAATGGTCACGCTGTGCGCGGCGGGCGGCATGGCCCCGGCGACGATCATCGAGCGCTTATGAGCAACGTCGCCTTGAAACTCGTCGAGGGCGACGCGACGAACGCGCCGGACACTCTCGCGCTGCTGGCTGCCTTCGATCGCGGTCTTTGCGATGTCGCAGCTGCGCTGGCCGTGCGCTGTTCGGCTCAAGGCGCGCTCGACGGCGCCTTGCTCGACCGGCATCAACTCGCAAGTTATGACTTGGCATGGGCTGCGGCAGACCTGCTCGCTGCCCGCGCGCTGGTCGAAGGAGCATCGGCACCCGTCGATACCGCACTCGCACCGCTGTTCATGGCCGAGGCGCTGAGCGCGGCGCTGGACCGGCTCGAGATGACCGGGCGTGCGACGGGCGTCGATGTCACTATGTTGCGTGAGCGTGCCGACTGGCAAGCCTTGCAGGCCGCCGTCGACCCGACGACTCTGGAAGGCGCGGGCGTGATTGTGTCTGCGGACCCCGCCGCAGTAGGTGCGGTGCCACTCGACGACGAGGTCGCAATGGCGTTCGACGCGTTCGACCGCTTCGCGCGCGAGGTTGTCGCGCCGCTGGCCGAAAAGATTCACCGCGACGATTTGACCATCGACGAGACGTTGCTCGGCCCCATGCGCGAAATGGGGCTGTTCGGCCTGTCGGTGCCCGCACGCTATGGCGGCAGCGCGCCGGACGAAGGCGAGAATGTGCTCGGCATGATCGCGGTGACCGAGGCGCTGTCGGCGGCTTCGCTTGCGGCGGCGGGTAGCGTGGTGACGCGACCCGAAATCCTCACGCGCGCGCTACTCGCAGGCGGGACCGAGGGGCAGAAGGCGCATTGGTTGCCCCGTCTCGCGGTGGGCGATCCGCTCTGCGCGATCGCGATCACCGAACCCGATTACGGGTCCGATGCGGCCGCGCTGCAGCTCCGCGGCACAAAGGCTGAGGGCGGCTGGCGGCTCGACGGTGCCAAGACCTGGTGCACCTTTGCGGGCAAGGCGGGCGTGCTGATGGTCGTCACGCGCACAAGCAACGCACCCGGGCACCGCGGTCTCAGCCTGCTGCTCGCCGAAAAGCCGTCGTTCGACGGGCACGCGTTCGACCATGTCCAGCCCGGCGGCGGACGGATCACGGGGCGCGCGATCGCGACGATCGGCTATCGCGGCATGCACTCGTTCGAGCTGGCGTTCGACGGCTATGTCGTGCCGGATGCCAACGTGATCGGCGAGGAAGGCGGCCTCGGCAAGGGCTTTTACCTCACGATGGCGGGCATGACCGGCGGTCGCATCCAGACGGCAGCGCGGGCGTGCGGCGTGATGCGCGCCGCGCTCGATGCGGCGGTGCGCTACACTGCCGATCGCCGGGTCTTCGGCGCGCCGCTCGGCGACTATCAGCTGACGCGGGTCAAGCTCGCGCGCATGGCGGCGCGCTTCGCCGCCTGTCGCTTCCTCGCCTATCGGGTCGGGGCGATGCTCAACGCAGGGGGCGGCCAGATGGAGGCCAGTCTCGTCAAGCTCATCGCTTGCCGCTCGGCCGAACTGGTTACGCGTGAGGCGCTGCAGTTGCACGGCGGCATGGGCTATGCCGAGGAGAGCGCCGTCAGCCGCTATTTCGTCGATGCGCGCGTGCTTTCGATCTTCGAGGGCGCAGAGGAGACGCTGGCGCTGAAAGTCGTTGCGCGGGCTTTGATGCAGCGCGCCCTCGATGCCCGCACAGAGGAAGCATCATGACCGGTTTGTCGCTCGGCGAGCGTATCCGCCCCAACCGCGTGCATGGCTCGCTCTACACTGATCCTGCGCTGTTCGAGGACGAGATCGAGCGTATCTGGCATCGGACCTGGGTCTATGTCGGGCATGAAAGCGAGGTGCCCGACGCCAATGATTTCGTGATGAAATCGATCGGGCGGCAGCCGGTGCTGATGGTGCGCGACCGGGACGGCGTCGTGCGCCTGTTGCAGAACCGCTGCCCCCATCGCGGCAACCAGGTGTGTGTGCAGGAACGCGGCAATGCGAAGATGTTCGTCTGCCCCTATCATCAGTGGACCTTTGCCAACACCGGCGACCTTGTCGGCTTCGCCTTTCCTGAGGGCTATCGCGGCCATCCGGAGGCCGACAAGGGCGATCTGGGCTTGGGCCAGGTCGCGCGCGTCGCATCCTATCGCGGCTTCGTCTTCGGTTCGTTTGCGGCCGACGGGCCGACGCTCGCCGAGCATCTGGGAGGAGCCGCCGAGACGATCGACCGGCTATGCCTGACTTCGCCCGAAGGCGAAATCGAGGTGACCGCGGGCTTTCTGAAGCACAAGGCGCGCAGCAACTGGAAGTTCATCGTCGAGAACGAGTGCGACGGCTATCACCCCGCCTTCGTGCACCAGTCGATTTTCGGCGTGGCCGATAGCGGCATCGGCGGCCTCTACGGCAATGATTCGACCGCGCTTACCCGCGAATTCGGCAACGGACATGCCGAGGTCGATCTACGCCCTGAGTTCCGCAAGGCTGGCAAAGCGCTGCAATGGTTCGGCACCGATGCGGCGCGCCTCCCCGATTACGTCGCGAAGATGGCTGCGGCCTATGGCCCGGACCGCGCACGGGAGATCATGATCGACGGCACGCCGCACGTCATGATCTTTCCCAACCTCTTCATTGCGGAGATTCAGCTGTTCGTCATCCAGCCGCTCGCGGTCGATCTGACCGTGCAGCACGTGACCGCGCTCCAGTTCAAGGGCGCGCCCGACCTCAACCGCCGGATGCGTCAGCAGACGATGGGCTCGGTCGGACCCGCCGGGCTGCTGCTGGCCGACGATTGCGAAATGTACGAACGCACGCAGCGCGGCGTGGCGGCGCGCGATCCAGAATGGCTGTTTCTCGGGCGCGGCGAGCAGCGTGAGACCCGCGACGCCGACGGATTCCGGATCGGCCATGCCACCGACGAAACGCCGTCGCGCGGCATTTGGCGCCATTACCAATCGCTGATGGAAGCGGCATGAGCGATCTTGCCGCGCTGCTGCTGCACCACGAGGTCAGCCAGTTCCTCTTTCGCGAGGTTCGGCTGCAGGACGAACATGCCTATGACGATTGGGAAGCATTGTGGACCGACGATGGCATCTACTGGATCCCGGCAAACGGCGACGCCACCGCCGACCCCGAAACGCAGATGTCGATCACCTATGACAACCGCTCGCGCATCGGCTTGCGCATCCGCCAGTTCCACACCGGCAAACGGCACGCGCAATCGCCCGTCTCGCGGCTGCGGCGCGTGACGTCGAACATCGAGATCACGAGCGACGACGGTCATGAGATCGACGTCGCGGCAAACGCGATGCTGTTCGAATCGTCGCTGCGTGGCGAGACGATCTGGGCGTTCGCCTATCGCTATGTGCTGCGCCGGACGCCGGAGGGCTTGCGAATGGCGAGGAAGACCGTGATCCTGCCCAATAACGATCAGGCACTGTTCACCATGGCATTTCTGGTATGACCGACGCGACGTCGCCCGAGTGGCAACCGATCATCGGCGCGGGGCCGGTACTGCTAGACCGCGCGGGCGCGATCGGGCGGATCACGATGAACCGTCCTGAGGCGTCGAACGGCATGTCGGTCGAGTTCCTGCGCGCGCTCTACGATGCGGTCATGGCCGCGCATGGGGATTCGGACCTGCGCGTCGTGATACTGCGCGGGGCGGGCGCACATTTCTGCGCCGGCGGCGACATCAAGGCTTTTGCCGCAAAGGGCGCGGCGCTGCCCGATTACCTGCGCGAGGCGACGTCGTGGCTCCAGGCCGTCGCCGGGGCGCTGATCCGCCTTGGCCCGTCGGTGATCGCCAGCGTCCAGGGGTTCGCGGCGGGCGGCGGCGGGTTCGGTCTCGTCTGCGCCGCCGACTTCGTCGTGGCGGGCGAAGGCGCGCGGTTCCTGACTGCGGCGACGCGCGCCGGCATGGCACCCGACGCCGGGTCTTCGGTGACATTGCAGCGCATCGTCGGCATTCGCAAAGCCATGGAACTGTTCCTGCTCAACCCGGTGCTGACCGCTACCGAAGCACGTGATCTGGGGATCGTCAGCCGCGTCGTGGCGGATGACGCGCTCGAGGGCGAGACGATGGCGCTCGCCCGGCAACTCGCCAGCGGCGCCCCGAAAGCCTTGGCTGCGACCAAGCGCCTGCTGTGGAATGCGGCAGCGGTCGAGGCGGCATTGCCCGAGGAATCCCGTACTGTATCCGAATTGGCAGGCTCTGCGGACGCGCGCGAGGGGCTGGCGGCGGTGATCGAGCGTCGATCGCCGGTCTTCAAGGGAACATGACCGCGCGCCGCGCGCTGGTGACGGGTGGCGGGGCCGGGATCGGCGCGGCGATCGCGTATGCGCTTGCGGCGGATGGCGCGGCTGTGACGGTTGCCGACATCGACGGCGAGGCGGCGGCGTCGGTCGCGCGCGAAGTCGGCGGACAGCCGCTGGCGATCGATGTGTCCGACCCGAGCGCGGTCGCCGAAACAGTCAAGTCCCTCCCCCCTTTTGCCATCCTCGTCAATAATGCCGGCATCGACCAGCACGCCTTCTTCACCGCGACGACGCCCGCCGAGTGGCAGCGCCTGATCGCGGTGAACCTCGTCTCGGTCCTCGCGTGTACGCATGCGGTGTTGCCAGGAATGCAAGCGGCGGGTTGGGGGCGGATCGTCACGGTCGCGTCCGAGGCTGGACGGCGCGGGTCGAAGGGCGGCGCGGTCTATGCGGCGGCAAAGGGCGGGGCGATCGCGTTCGCCAAGTCGATTGCGATCGAGAATGCGCGGTATGGGATCACCAGCAATATAGTCTGTCCCGGGCCGATCGCCACGGCGCTGCTCGCGGCGGCAGTCGCCACCGGGGGCGAACGCTTGCTGACGGCGATGACCGGCGCGACGCTTGCAGGGCGACTGGGCCAGCCCGAGGAGGTCGCGTCCGCCGTCGCCTATCTGGCGAGCGAGGCAGCGGCGTTCGTCACCGGCGAAGTGCTTGGCGTGTCGGGCGGCATGGGCCTGTGAGCACAGTCGAGGACGTGGTCGCGCGCATCCACGCAACCTATGCGCGCTGGTCGCGCACCACGCCCGTCGAAATGATGCGCGCGGACTGGGATGGGCTTTTTCCTTCGCCTTCGAGCGACATTGCGCAGGAGCCGGTGGAGCTTGGCATGCCCGGACGCTGGATCGCCGCGCCCGGGGCGACGCGCGACCGCGTCTTCGTCTATCTCCACGGCGGCGGCTATTGCGTCGGATCGTCGGTGTCGCACGGCGAACTCGTCGCGCGGCTGTCGGCCGCAAGCGGCATGGCCGGGCTCGCCCTCGACTATCCGCTGGTGCCCGAGCATCGCTTTCCAAGGGCAATCGAAGCGATGGTCGCGGCGTGGCAAGCCCTGCTCGCGTCCGGCACCAAACCCCGACACGTCGCCTTTGTCGGCGATTCGGCGGGCGGCAATCTCGCGCTCGCGAGCCTCGTCGGCTTCCGGCGCGCGAACCTGCCGCTGCCCGCCTGCATGGCGCTGCTTTCGCCATGGACCGACCTCGCGGCACGGGGGAAGAGCTATGAAAGCCATGCCGCGCTCGATCCGCTGCACACCCGCGCCGGACTGCTCGCGACGGCGCGCAGCTACCTGGGCGAGGCCGATCCCCTCGATCCGCTGGCGTCGCCGCTCGATGCCGACATGCGCGGCTGGCCGCCCCTGCTCGTGCAAGTGGGCGCGCGAGAAGTCGTGCGCGACGATGCTTTGTCCCTTGCTGAGCGTGCGCGCGGGGCGGGCTGTGCGGTCGCGTATCGCGAATGGCCCGACATGATCCACGTTTTCCAGCAGTTTCCGGAATTGTCCGCGACGCCAGCGGCCATTCGCGAGATCGCCGTTTTCCTGAAGGAGCAGCTTGCGTGAGCGTGCTGCTGACCGATCGCCCTGCGCCCGGCGTGCTGCGCCTGCAGATCAATCGACCTGAGAAGCGCAACGCCGTCGATTTCACGGTTCGCGAGGCGATGATCGCAGCGCTCGATACCGGCCTCGCCGCGCCCGACGTTCGGGCAATCCTCATCGCGGGCGTCGGCGGCCATTTGTCGGCGGGGGGCGACGTGCCGTCGATGGGCGGGCTTGACGAGGCCGGTGCCCGCGCAAGGCTGGAGCATATCCATCGCCTGTGCCGCCTGGTCGCCAACGCACCGATTCCAGTCGTCACGGCGGCGCAGGGCGCGACGGCAGGCGCAGTCGTGGGTCTGGCGCTGCTGGGCGACTGGATCGTCGCGGGTCCGGGCACGCGCTTCCTGCTCCCCTTCTTCCGACTCGGGCTCGTCCCCGACTGGGGGTTGATGCACACGCTGCCGCGCCGGATCGGCCTTGCGGCTGCGCGTCGCCTGGTGCTGACGGGCGGCACGGTGGGCGGCGAGGACGCGCTGGCCATCGGGCTCGCCGACACGTTCGTTGCGGACGCCGATGTCGCGGACGCGGCGCTCGCGAGGGCAATCGCTTTCGCCGCACTGCCCCGCCAGGCACTTGCGATCGCCAAAGCGCGATGGCGTGATGCGGCCGACACGCTTGAAGCGGCGCTTTTGCGCGAAAGCGGCGATCAGGTCGCCTGCCTTACCGGCGCAGATTTTCAGGAGGGCTATGACGCCTTTATGGGCAAACGCGAGCCATCCTTCGATTGATGTCGATCACGTGCCCTATCAAATCCTCGGTGCCTGCCGCCGATATCCACGCGTGCTCGAACGCATCCTGATCGCCGCCGAGCCGCTCTGTGCAGACCTTTAACTCGACTTCGCACCTATGATGTCGGGCTGGCCGTCGCGGTCGGCGTCGAACACCGCCGGGAACGGTTTCAGAACCGTGCGGGCGAGCCTGACAGCTATCGCGACGGTGGCTGTGTCATCCCGGCGGACGGAACGCCGTTCGGCAATGCCTATCTCGATCTCTCGACGAAAATCACGCGCGATTGGTTTGTCGGTGTCGCCGGGCGCTTCGAACATTATGATGATAATTCGGGCAATATGTTCAGCGCGAAATTTTCGACCCGTTATCAGCGGCGGATTTTATTATGCGCGGATCAGCTTGCGGTTCTGAGGACGCAATGATCAGTGCATCCCGCCCGATGACGTGCCGCCACTTTCCCCTTTGAGCAAATTTTTCAATCCGGCAAAGGCGCCATTTCCGACGTCCTCTTCGGTCAGAACCCCTGCCGCGCGAAGCTTTGCCGCTGCTTCGGGGTTGCGGGGAAAGGGGGCGAGGCCTAGCGCGAGTGTCTGTGCGACAGCCTCACCGATGTCGACCGCTGCACCGTCATAATCGACAATGTCGAGATCGTCTTCGTTGAGTTCGACCTCGTCCGCACCTGTGGCTTCGGGACGGTCGCACCGGAAGTGAAGCGCGAACGCATCTTCGACGATTTCGCGGACCGGATCGCCGCTCGCGACACAGGCGCGTTCGATCGTCGCGTGCAACGTGCCCAGTGCGTCCACGCCGCCCGCGCGCGCCAGCAGGGTTGCATTGGCCGTCAGGCTTTCGAGGGCAATCCAGCCGAAGCGCGCGGCAAGCGCGGCACATTCTGTGTCATTCGCGGCAATGCCTGTCTTGTGACCGCCGGTGCCGATCGTATCGACCGCGATCCGCCGGGAGAATTCCGGAGGCGTCATCCCAATGATCCTTTCAGCAAGCGCGTCAGCGGCACCGCATCGATGCGCGCTGCCAGTGCTATGCTCCTTGTCACCATATCGTTCACGACAGCATCTTCTGGTGGCATGTCGCGATAAACGTTGCGGATCACGGCAGCCCTGCGCTCCCCACTGCGATATGCCGCCAGCCGCCCGCCGAGCATCCCCATGATCCCGCCCACGCGTTTGCCGACGACCAGGTCGCCAAACCCGATTTCGCGCATCGTTCCGTCCATGTCGTCAATGAAGACTTCGGTCAGCAGGACCGAGGGAAGCTTGCCCGCGTCGCCCTCTGCCTCCAGCCTGAGCAGGACGAGCGACAGGACAAGCGCCAGAACGTCGAACCGCCCGTCCATCGTGTCGGGCACCTGTGCCTGGCTGTACCAGTCGGGTCGACGCGCCTCCGCCACCACTGCGTTGTAAAGCGGCATCAGCTCAGCCCGGTCGCGCCGTCCCTGCGACAACCGGTCTCCGAAAATTGTCGATAACAAACCCATGATCGCTCCGCTTGCCGCGCCGTGCGGTTGCGCATATTGAACGTCGAGCCCGTGAGCGCAAGAAGAGTGACCTTATGACCAAAGCCATGACCCTTTCCGTCCTGCTGATCGCACTGGCTGCGACTGGCGGCTGTTCGCGCGTGCGCGGGCATTCGGGCTATCTTGCGGATGCGAGGCTCGTCGATGCGATCAGGCCCGGCGTCGACAATCGTGATTCGGTGGCAAAAACGCTTGGCCGTCCGACCTTTGCCGGACAATTTGACGCAAACGACTGGTATTATATTGACCGTCAGACCAGACAGCTTGCCTTCACCCTGCCGCGGGCAACGAAACAGATGCTGTTGCATGTGCGGTTTGATGCCGCTGGCAATGTCGCCTCGGTCGAAAAAACCGGTGTCGAGAAAATAGCGTCGATCCGGCCGATCCGTGACAAGACCCCGACTCTGGGCCGCAACCGCAGCTTTTTCGAAGAGATATTCGGCAATATCGGTCAGGTCGGATCCGTCAGCAAGGGCGGCGGGACTGCGGATAATCCCGATGGGGGCAATTGATCACGTCGAATCGCTGTGTGACTATAATTCCGACACTCTGAACGGCGTCCACCCTCACGCCGATGGCCTGGCACTCCACAAGGCCGGGAACGTCTTTTTTAACGCGACGAGCTTGGGGGCATCCCACATGCGGATATAGCCGTGCATCGGGTTTTTTTCGGCAAAATCCTGATGATAGGCTTCGGCGGGATAAAATGGTCCGCTCTCGATGCGCGTCACGATCGGCGCGCCCCACACGCCGCTTTTGCCAATCTGCGCCACATAAGCCCGGGCGACGCGCCCCTGATCCGGGGATTGCGCAAAGATCGCCGAACGATAGCTCGTGCCGCTGTCCGGCCCCTGCCGGTTCAGTTCGGTCGGGTTGTGCGCAACCGAAAAATACACGCGCAGCAACGTTCCATAGCTAATCTTTGACGGGTTATAGACAATCCGCACCGCCTCCGCATGGCGTGTGGTTTCGGTGCTGACCTTGTCATAATTCGCATCGGCTGAACTGCCGCCGGCATAGCCCGAAACGACGGATGTCACGCCGTTCAGATGGCTGAACACGGCTTCCATGCCCCAGAAACAACCGCCGGCAAAAACCGCAACCTGGCTCCGGTTTTCAGGCGCTTGGTCAAGATTTGGCGCGGGCACCAGCACTGTCCGCTCGGCAGCAAAAGTGCCGGGCGAAATCATGAAGATTGCCGCTGCGCCAAACCCGGCGGTGACCAGCATGGTGCGGATTGTCATGGCCATCCCTTTGCTCCTTGCGTGCAATGCCTACAGCAATCCGGGAACGAGCGCGAGCATCGCCACTGTGGCGGCTGCGAATCCCCCAAGGAAAAGCTGGGTGAAATCAGATTTGAGCGCGTGGCGCATGACGTTTTTTCCATGTTCTAAGCTTCAGATACGTCCATGGCGCCAATATTGTTTCACCCCGCCTGAATGCCGCGCTTATCGACGGTTCAGCTTAGTGCGGCACACGCCTGCTGGATACGCGTGCAGGCATCGGTCAGAATCGCTTCCGACGTGGCATAGCTGACGCGGAACGCCGGGCTCAATCCGAACGCCTCGCCATTGACGGCGGCGACGCGGACCTCATCAAGGAAATAGTCGATCAGGTCGGCATCCTTTTCGATCTTCTTGCCCTTTGGTGTCGTCTTGCCCATGCAGCCGGTGGCGTCGGGATACACGTAAAACGCGCCTTCGGGCGTCGGGCAATGCAGGCCCGGCGCGTCGTTGAGCATCTTCACCACCAGATCGCGCCGCGTCAGGAACGCTGCATTGCGTTCGGCCAGGAATGACTGGTCCCCGGTCAGCGCCGCTGTTGCCGCCGCCTGCGCAATCGAACAGGGATTGCTCGTTGACTGCGATTGCAATTTGCTCATCGCCTTGATCAGCCACGCCGGGCCGCCGGCAAAGCCGATCCGCCAGCCTGTCATCGAATAGGCTTTGGAACAGCCGTTGATCGTCAATGTCCGTTCGTAAAGGTCGGGGCAGACCTGTGCGATCGTCTTGAACGGCGTGTCGGCGTACCAGACATGTTCATACATATCGTCGGTCATGATCATCACATGCGGGTGGCGCCGGAACACCTCGCCCAGTGCCAGCAGTTCAGTGGCGGAATAAGCGGCGCCTGTCGGGTTCGATGGCGAATTCAGCATGACCCATTTGGTCGCAGGCGTGATCGCCGCATCGAGCTGTTCGGGCAAAATCTTGTAAAGCTGGTTCGCGCCCGCGCTGATGATGACCGGTGTGCCGCCGGCAAAGTTCACGATATCGGGATAGCTGACCCAGTAAGGTGCAGGAATGATCACCTCGTCGCCCGCGCCCACGGTCGCGACCAGCGAATTGAACAGCGTATGCTTGCCGCCCACATTCACGCTGATTTCACTTGGCGCATAGGTCAGGTCGTTGTCGCGCAGGAATTTGGCGGCGATCGCGGCTTTCAGTTCGGGGGTGCCGTCGACATTGGTATATTTTGTTTTACCGGCCCGAATGGCGGCAATGGCCGCGTCCTTGACGAAATCAGGCGTGTCGAAATCGGGTTCGCCTGCGGAAAGTCCGATCACGTCAATGCCGTCGCGCGTCATGGCAAGGACACGGCTGGTCATGGCCAGCGTCGGCGATGGCTTGATACGGTCGATGGCGGCAGAAAGCTGGGGCACGGCAAATTCCTGTGTGACGCGACGCCTATAGCGTGACGCGCTTTGCGGGCAACAGCCCGCGCAGGGAATTGCCGATGAAAAAACCATCTTTCAGGTCCTCGGCGCGCAAGTCCGCTTCGCGCGCCTGACCGCTATCAATTAGTTCCTCGCGCAATATGCCGCCAAGCAGGCCGCGTGACAGCGGCGGCGTGCGCAATGTGGCGCCATCCTTCACAAAGATATTCGTGAAGCTGCCTTCGGTCAGAAACCCCGCCTCATCGACGAACAGCGCTTCGAAAACGCCGTGGCGCGCGCCATCGTAAAATTGCCGGTCAGTGGTTTTGTGGCGCAACCGGAAATCGTCGCGATCAACCGGCAGCGGCACGATGGCGACGTCGACATCCTGCGCCGGGACAGGGGGCAGCCGGCGTGTCTGGATCGCCATCGCTCCGCTGCGGGCCAGCAGCAGCCGGACCCGGCTTGGATCGCGCAACCGGAATGTCGCGGCCTGCAATTCGTTGCGTGCGGCGTGACGGTCAAATATGAACCCCAGTGCGGCGGCGCTGGCTTTCATGCGGGCAAGGTGCCGTTCCAGCCGCGTGACGCCACCATGCGGGTCGAATGCCATTGTCTCGACAAGGTCGAAATGCCTGATGCTGGGGATGAATGCGCCCTTGGCCAGGCATTCGGCCCACTCGTCGGGCGCATCGGAATCGGCGACGATCCCCGAACCAAGGCCAAGACGCGCCATGCCGGGCGCAAGGCGCAACGTTCGTATCGCCACGTTGAACGCACCCGACATGCCCCCGGCGTCGATCCGCCCGATACTGCCGGTATAGACGCCACGCGGCGCCTGTTCGATATCGGCGATGGCCTCCATCGCCCGTATTTTCGGCGCACCGCTGATCGATCCGCATGGATAGATTGCCCGGATGATATCGACAACGTCCGTTCCCGCCGCCAGTTCGCCCGTCACCGTCGACGTCATCTGGTGGACAGTCGGATACGTCTCGACGCGGAACAGGTCGGGCACGGCCACGCTTCCCGGCTTGGCAATGCGCGACAAATCATTGCGGAGCAAATCGACGATCATGAGATTTTCGGCACGCTGCTTGGCATCGGTTTTCAACTGGTCTGCCGCGGCCTGATCGGCCACCGGGTCGGGACAGCGAACCGCCGTTCCCTTCATCGGCCGCGTCCACACATATGTGCCGTCACAGGCAAAGAAAAGTTCGGGTGACAGCGACAATATCCAGTCACCGCCCATGTGTATCACCCCGCCATAGCCCGCCCGCGCCCGCGTGCGCAGACCGGCATAAAGCGCAAGGGGATGTCCTGCGGTTTTCACAACCGCACCAAATGTCAGGTTCGCCTGATACAGGTCGCCCGCTTCGATCAGCGTCCGGACCTGCGCCAGGGCCGCGTCATAATCGGTCCGCATCATGTCGGGACGCGGTGCGCCTGCCCATGCGCCGTCGGGATCAGGCAGCAGCCCGGCGACTGCATCGCTGGCAATCTCTTCAAATCCGCGAAACAGCCCGAACCACAGCAATGGCGTGTCCGCTGTCGCTGCCGCCCGCCGGGTCAGCACCGGTTCCAGCGCATGTCCGGCTTCATAAGCAAGATAGCCTGCCGCGTGCAGTCCGCCCTGCGCGGCCATCCGTAACGCCTCAAGCGCGGCGCCAACCTCATCGGTTCGACGCGTCACGACAATCTCCACCGGATCGACATAGAGCCGCGCCGCCGCCGCGCCCGACACCCGCGCATCGTCAAGGAGGACGAACGGTGTATCGTTGCGGGGAATGCGCGCCGTCATGATCCTGTCCTGCCAGCCGAACGCAGGCGCGGCAAGAAATCTAGCGCGGGGTCAGGTCGAACGCTTCGGTCGTGCCGTCCACGATGTTGCTGGCGATGAGTTCTGCATTGCGGATTGTCGATGCCACGGCGTCCCGGCCAGCGTCCCAGTGTTCTGCCATTGTCCGGCCCGAAAATTCATAATCGCGCGCGCCCCCTTCCCAGGTATTGGCACGATAGATCATCTGGACGACGCTGACGGGAAATTCCTTGGCCATTGCGGTCAGGCGCTTCACGTCGACATCGTCACACAGCGCGGCAGGAAGCTTGCCCAGAACCTTGCGAATGACCTCGCGCTCCTTGCGCAGTTTGAGCAGGCCGTCGCTGACCTGGCGCGTCCGGCTGGAAAAACGGATTTCCTTTTCGCGGGCAATGACGTCCATCAGAGTGTGGGGCATCGGGCTCGACGCCGAAAACAGGTCGACCTGAAACACGAGCAGCGGAGCGTCCTGCGTATCGAGGACATGTTGCAGCGGCGTGTTCGATACCAGACCGCCATCCCACCAGTATTTGCCGTCGATCTCGACCGGGGGCAGTCCCGGCGGCAGCGCGCCGGACGCCATGATGTGGCGTGCGTCGAGCCGTTCGGGCGTCTCGCCCTTGCTGTCGAAATAATGGAAATTGCCGCTTTCGATCTCGACCGCGCCAACCGCGATCCGCACCGGTCCATCGTTCAGCAGATCCCAGTCGATCAGTTCGTCGAGCGTTTCGGCGAGCGGCGCCGAATCATAGATGCTGAGCGCTTCGGGCGTCCCGGGTATCGCCATGATCGGCGGGATCATGCGTGGCTGGAAAAAACCGGGCACACCAACTGCGGCGACAATATTTGCGGACCACAGATGCAGCATCTCGCGCGAAAAATCATCCTGCCAGATTGGAAAACTGGGCAGGACCGCACTTGACCTGTCCCAGAACATGCGCAGTCGCTCGACCCGCTTTTCCGGGGGATTGCCCGCAATGATCGCAGCATTGACGGCGCCGATCGAAATTCCGGCGACCCGGTCAATCTCGATATCGGCAAGATCGAGAGCTTCATAAATGCCTGCCTGATAAGACCCAAGCGCACCGCCCCCCTGCAAGACAAGCGCAACCTGATCGGGCAGCCGCATCGCTGCGGGACGGCGCGCCTTGCGAAACTTCGGATCTGCATCGGCCATTTCATGCTCATACTGCATTGCAGCATGGTTGTCTAAGGCAGAGTTTTCGCTAAACCGGCGCGACAGACAAAGGGCGGGAGAGAATAATGCGCCTCGACGATGAACAGGAAAGCGGCAATTTCGAAGTTCAGGGACCGGGATCGTCGCAGGCCGGATTTGGCGGCGGCGGCGGTCTTGGCCTGCTCGGCATGGTCGTCCCGTTCGTGTTCAGCCGTTTCGGATGCGGCGGCGTCGTGGTTCTGGGTATCGTCGTAATGCTGCTGGGGGGCATCGGCGGTATCGGCTCGATGGTCACGGGCAGCGGCGGATCGACGGTCGCCCCGCACGAAGCGGCGACGCCCGGTCAATTGACCGATATCCAGCACATCTCCCTGAAAGTGCTCGGTTCTACCGAACGGCGCTGGACCGAAATCTTTGCCGCGCGTGGCCAGCAATATACGCCGACGACACTGGTGTTCTATAGCCGCAACGGCCAGTCGGGTTGTGGCGCAGCGCAATCCGCCATGGGCCCGTTTTATTGTCCGGCGGATAAAAAGATTTATCTCGACACCGAATTTTTCGATGAATTGAAAAACCGGTTCAATGCACCAGGTGATTTTCCGATCGGCTATGTGATCGCCCATGAAGTCGGCCATCATGTCCAGGATCTGCTCGGCATTGCCGACAAGGTGAGCGATGCCCAGCACCGCGCCAGCCGGGCGCAGGGCAATGCCCTGCAGGTCGCGATGGAATTGCAGGCTGACTGCTATGCCGGGGTCTGGGCCGCCAACGACCGCAATCTCCTCGAACCCGGCGATGTCGAGGAAGGGCTGGGGGCAGCGCAGGCGATTGGCGACGATACGCTGCAACGCGCGGCGGGCCAGCAGCCCGTGCCCGACAGTTTCACCCACGGCTCGTCGGCACAGCGCCAGTCGTGGCTGATGCGCGGGTTGAAATCAGGCGATATCGACCAATGTGATACATTTGCCGGTTAGGCGGCGGTGCGCAGCTCTTCGAGCGCTTCGCCGGCTTCAACCCAGCGCAGTTCGGCGGCGGCGACTTGCGCGCTGACATCCGCGCGCAACTTCATCAGGTCGGTCATCGTCAGCTTTGCGTCCGTGCCGGTTGCCGATGCGGGATCAAACATGGCGCGTTCGACGGCGCTGCGCCGCTCGGTCAGTCTGGCCAGTTCGGCTTCGCTGCGCGCCAGATCCTTGCGCAGCATGCTTTCCTTTTCACGCGCCGCTGCGGCGAGCTTGCGTTCTTCCTTCTTGTCGCGTTTCGGCGCATTGCCCTTGGCCGCGCCCTTCAGGATCAGGTCGGTATAATCGTCGAGCGTCCCCGCAAATTCCTGCGCGGTGCCCTCATCGACCAGCACGAGCCGGTCGGCGGTGAGTTCGATCATGTGGCGATCATGGCTGACGATCACCACCGCGCCGTCATAGGCGTTGAGCGCCTGCACTAAAGCCTCGCGCGCGTCGACGTCCAAGTGGTTGGTCGGTTCATCGAGGATCAGCATGTGCGGCGCATCGCGCGTGATCAGTGCGAGTGCGAGCCGCGCGCGCTCGCCGCCTGACAGCTTGCCGACCATCGTGATCGCCTTGTTCCCCGAAAAGCCAAATCGCCCCAGCTGCGCGCGCACCGCCCCCGGCGATGCCCCCTTCATCATCCGCGTCATATGTTCGAGCGGGGTATCGTCACGGTCGAGTTCTTCGACCTGATATTGCGTGAAATAGCCGACGCGCATCTTGCCCGACACCGAAATGCCGCCTTCCATAGCGGGGAGCTGCGCCGCGAGCAGGCGGGCGAGTGTCGTCTTGCCATTGCCGTTGCGGCCGAGCAGCGCGACCCGGTCATCGGGGTCGAGCCGGAAATTGAGCCTGGTCAGCACTGGTGTCGCCGAATATCCGACCGCCGCCATGTCGAGCGTGACGAGTGGCGGCTTCAGTGCATCGGGGCTTGGGAAATCGAATGACAGGCTCGGGTCTTCGCTGATCGCCGCAATCGGCTGCATCTTCGCCAGCATCTTGGCGCGCGACTGCGCCTGCTTCGCGGTCGAGGCGCGGGCCGAATTGCGCGCGACATAATCCTGCAACTTTGCCCGCTGCGCGTCCTGCGCGGCCTGTGCAGAGGCGAGCTGTGCCATGCGTTCCGCCCGCTGCCGTTCGAAGGCATCATAGCCGCCGGGATAAAGCGTCGTCTTGCCGCCCTCCAGATGGAGGATATGGTCAACGACATTGTTGAGCAGATCGCGCTCGTGGCTGATCAGCACCATTGTCGCGCGATAGCTTTTCAGGAACGATTCAAGCCACATCGTCGCTTCGAGGTCGAGATGGTTCGACGGCTCGTCGAGCAGCAGCAGGTCAGGCTCGCTGAACAGCAACGCCGCGAGCGCGACGCGCATCTTCCACCCGCCCGAATAGCTGTCGAGCGGCCGGTGCTGCATATCCTCGTCAAAGCCCAGCCCGACCAGTATCCGCGACGCTCGGGCGGGGGCGGCATGCGCATCGATCGCGATCAGCCGTTCGTGGATTTCGCCGATCCGGTGGTGATCATCGGTATGCTCTTCCTCATCGAGCAGCGCGGCGCGTTCCACATCTGCGGCCAGCACTGTTTCGAACGGCGTCGTCTGCCCCGACGGTGCTTCCTGTGCGATATAGCCGATCTTCGCGGCCTTCGGCATGTCGACGGTGCCGCCGTCGGATTCCATCAGCTGGGCGATGACTTTCATCAGCGTCGTCTTGCCCGCGCCATTGCGCCCGATCAGGCCGACACGGCTCCGCGGTGGCAACGCAGCGGTCGCGCGGTCAAGGATCGTGCGACCGCCAAGGCGCACTATGATGCCATTCAGATTGAGCATGGCAGCCCGTTAGCGCAATTGCTGCGTTGCGGCAATCGCTTCGGCTATCCGTCCGGCAGGCGTTTGTTTGAAATAATATTACAACGGATGCATGATCGTTACAGGAGAGCCCATGCCAATTGATTCGCCCGTTCGTGCCAACTTGCCGCCGCTGTCGCTTCATATTCCCGAACCGCATTATCGCCCCGGCGACACTGCCGATTTCGCGAATATCGACATCCTTGCCGCGGGCGTCACCCCGCGTCCCGACAGCGCAGCGGATGCCAGCACGATGCGCGACATGGTCTATGGTCTCGTCCGCGTTCTTGATGATGACGGCGCGGCTGTCGGCCCGTGGAACCCGCGGCTTGATGCCGATACGCTGCGTGCGCTGCTGCGCGCAATGGCGCTGACCCGCGCCTTTGATGAACGGATGTTCCGTGCCCAGCGACAGGGCAAGACCAGCTTTTACGTGAAATCGACGGGCGAAGAAGCCGTCGCGGTCGCCGCAACCTTCGCCTTGCAACGCGACGACATGTGTTTTCCGAGTTATCGCCAGCAAGGCATCCTCATCGCGCGCGGCTGGAGCCTCGTCGACATGATGAACCAGATTTATTCGAACCGGGCCGACCGGATGAAGGGGCGGCAACTGCCCATCATGTATTCGGCGCGCGAAGCGGGTTTCTTTTCGATCAGCGGCAACCTCGCTACCCAATATCCGCAAGCCGTCGGCTGGGCCATGGCATCGGCGGCAAACGGCGACACGCGCATTGCGGCGACCTGGTGCGGCGAGGGATCAACGGCGGAAGGGGATTTCCACTCCGCCTGCATGTTCGCCACCGTGTATCGCGCGCCGGTCATCCTCAACGTCGTCAACAACCAATGGGCGATTTCATCCTTCGCGGGGTTCGCAGGCGGCGATGAAACGACTTTTGCCGCGCGCGCCGTGGGCTACGGCATGGCGGGCCTGCGCATTGACGGCAATGATCCGCTCGCCGTCTATGCCGCCACCGCCTGGGCCGCCGAACGGGCGCGGACCAACAAGGGGCCGACGCTGATCGAACATTTCACCTTTCGTGCAGAAGGGCATTCGACCAGCGACGATCCCGGCCAATATCGCAGCGCCAACGAGGGCGCAGCCTGGCCACTCGGCGATCCGATCGCGCGGCTCAAGATGCACCTCATCGGGCTGGGCGAATGGGACGAAGCCCGTCACGCGGCGCAGGACAGCGAACTCGCCGACCTCGTCAAATCCTCCGCCAAAGAGGCAGAGAAAAACGGCGTCCTCGGCCACGGCCTCCACCAGTCGTTCGACACGATGTTCGAAGATATTTTCGAAGACATGCCCTGGCACCTGATCGAACAGCGCGACCAAATGCGCGCCGAACGTGCGGACGCGGGGATATGAGGCGCCATTGCAGAAAAAGTGTCAGACACTTTTTGCTGATCGGGGACGCCGTGGCGCTGCGAAGCTGCACTTGCAAAAAGTGTCTGACACTTTTCAGGATCACGCGCTGATGACTCGCATGAACATGATCGAGGCGATCAATTCGGCGATGGACGTCGCGATGACGCATGATCGCGATGTCATCGTCCTTGGGGAAGATGTCGGCTTTTTCGGCGGCGTGTTTCGCGCCACCGCGGGGCTTCAGGCCAAGCATGGCAAGACCCGGGTGTTCGACACGCCGATCACCGAATGCGGTATCATCGGCGTCGCGGTCGGCATGGCCGCCTATGGGATGCGCCCGGTTCCGGAAATCCAGTTTGCCGATTATATCTATCCGGCGTTCGACCAGCTCGTGTCCGAAGCCGCACGCCTGCGTTACCGATCGGCCGGTGAATTCCCCATGCCGATCACGGTGCGCTCGCCGTTCGGCGGCGGCATCTTTGGCGGGCAGACGCACAGCCAGAGTCCCGAGGGCATTTTCACCCACGTCTCCGGCCTGAAAACCGTCATCCCCTCCACACCTTATGATGCCAAGGGGCTGCTTCTCGCCAGTATCGCCGACAATGATCCGACGATCTTCTTCGAACCAAAGCGCATCTATAACGGCCCTTTCGACGGCCATTATGACCGTCCCGTCGTGCCCTGGGCAAAGTTCGCCGCCAGCGAAGTGCCCGAGGGGCATTACACGATCCCGCTGGGCAAGGCGGCGGTGGTCCGCCAAGGGTCGGATGTCACGATCCTCGCTTATGGCACGATGGTCCACGTCGCGCGCGCCACGGTCGAGTCACTGGGCATCGACGCCGAAGTGATCGACCTGCGCACGCTTGTTCCGCTCGACATCGAAACGATCGAAGCAAGCGTGAAGAAAACCGGCCGCTGCCTCATCGTTCACGAAGCGACGCGCACCGGCGGGTTTGGCGCCGAATTGTCGGCGCTGGTGCAGGAACGCTGCTTCTATCACCTCGAAGCCCCGGTCGAGCGCGTCAGCGGCTTCGACACGCCTTATCCGCACAGCCTCGAATGGGCCTATTTCCCCGGCCCCATCCGTATCGGCACTGCACTAAAAAAGATCATGAAGGACTGACGCTATGCACCCATTTCCGTCTTCCCGAGCGAAGCCGAGGGGCACGACCGAGCAAAGCCGAGAACGGTTGACCGTGCAAGCCTCGGCTTTGCTCGGTCGTGCCCCTCGGCTGCGCTCGGGGAGGCGGGTGTAATGGCGATATTCACATTCCGCCTGCCCGACATCGGCGAAGGCATCGCCGAAGCGGAAATCGTCGCGTGGCATGTCAAGGTCGGCGACCGGATCGAGGAAGATACCGGCATCGCCGACATGATGACGGACAAGGCAACCGTCGAAATGGAATCACCGGTGTCGGGCGTGGTCGTCGAACTGGCGGGTGCGGTGGGCGATATGGTCGCGATCGGATCGGCGCTGGCGGTGATCGAGGTTGATGGGGAAGAACAAGTCGAAGTTGCGGAAGCTGTTGAAACACAAACCGTTTGCGCTGAGCCTGTCGAAGCGCTGCCTTTACCTGAACCGGTGGTCGAAGAACAAGGGCAGGGCTTCGACAAGCTCAGCCCGAACGGTTTGAGTGCGGTCAGTGCGCCCATTTTAGCAAGCCCCGCCGTCCGTGCCCGCGCCGCCGATACCGGCATCGACCTTGCCCACATCAAACCCAGCGAAGATGGCCGCATCCGCCACGCCGATCTCGACGCCTACCTCCGCTACAGCGCGGGCCAGGGCTATGCGCCCTCCGCCAAACCGCGCGCCGACGAAGCCGTCAAAGTGATCGGGCTGCGCCGCCGCATCGCTGAAAACATGGCCGCGTCGAAACGCGCGATTCCGCATTTCACTTATGTCGAGGAAATCGACGTGACCGAACTGGAGGACATGCGCGGCGACCTCAACGCCAATCGCGGGGACCGCCCGAAGTTAACCCTTCTCCCGCTCATGATCGTCGCCATCTGCAAGGCGATCCCGGCCTTTCCGATGATCAACGCGCGTTATGACGACGAAGCAGGCATCGTCACCCGCCACGGCGCGGTCCATCTCGGCATGGCGACGCAGACCGATGCGGGCCTCATGGTCCCCGTCATCCGCGATGCGCAATCGATGAACGTCTGGCAACTCGCGCGTGCGATCACCCGCCTCGCCGACGCCGCGCGCACTGGCAAGGCAACGTCTGAAGAACTGTCGCGGAGCACGCTGACCATCACCTCGCTCGGCCCCCTTGGCGGAATCGCAACGACGCCGGTCATCAACCGTCCAGAAGTCGCGATCATCGGCCCCAACCGGATCGTCGAGCGGCCCGTTTTCCGCGGCGACGATATCGTGCGCGCACAGCTCATGAACCTGTCGATCAGCTGCGACCACCGTGTGGTCGACGGGCATGACGCCGCCAGTTTCGTGCAGGCGCTTAAGCACTATCTCGAAACGCCCGTCCTCTTGTTTGCGGATTAGGCTTGCCGGTTCTGGCACATTGGCCTACAGGAACGTTGTCTTCCTTACATCGGTAACTTTGTTTGGGTTCGAAGCCAGCCGGCTCCGGGCACGCAAGACATGTTTTTGGAGTATGGATTGGCCGATATCGCCGCCCTGACTGCACTGATCGAGCCCGAGGCGAATGCTCTGGGCTTGCGACTCGTGCGCGTCGGCATGTTTGGCGGCGCGTCCGATCCCACATTGCAGGTCATGGCCGAACGGCCCGACACACGACAACTGACGCTTGACGATTGCGCGGGGCTGTCGCGACGATTGTCCGAATTGTTCGACGAGCTTGACCCGATAGAGGATGCTTACCGGCTTGAAGTGTCCTCGCCGGGCATTGACCGCCCGCTGACCCGGATCGCTGATTATGACGACTGGTCGGGCCACGAAGCGCGCCTGAAGCTGGTCGAACCCATCGAAGGCCGCAAGATGTTCGACGCACAGCTTGACGGTGTCGAGGGTGATGATACCGTCGTGGTCATTGCCAAACATGGCGCAATGCGCATTCCGTTCGCCGGGATCGCATCTGCAAAACTGGTCCTGACTGACCGACTGATCAGGGCGACTGCGCCGCTGTCCACCGACGGCGCGGACAAAATTCTGCAAGAAGGATAGACGAATGGCGACTTCGATTTCCGCCAACAAGGCCGAACTGCTGGCAATTGC
>CAXTTJ010000014.1:0-46253 GCA_964247235.1 uncultured Sphingomonadaceae bacterium | reverse complement strand
TTGTCGAACTTCGACTTGGTCACGCTGTCGTTCACGTTGATCGCGGGGAACGGCAGCTCACCCTTCTTGGCGATTTCATACAGACGGTGAACACCCGTCGTGGTTTCTTCCGAAACGCCTTTCAGGTTCCTGACCGTCTCGGTCAGATATCCCGGACGAGCCTTGACGAACGCTTTCAGCGCGCGCTGGAATTCGACTTCTTCTTCGTTCTCGGGTTCGCCCAGCGTGTGGCCCGCTTCAAGTTTGGCACCCCACAGGGCAAACATCGTCGCATCGCCGCCATCGTCAAGAATGATATTCGCCGTGATGTCTCCCCAGTCAAAAATGCGACCGACATAATCCCAGTAATCGGAAAGGCTCTCACCCTTGATCGCGAATACCGGAATGCCCGCTGCCGCGATCGCCGCCGCCGCATGATCCTGCGTCGAAAAAATATTGCACGTTGCCCAGCGGACGTCGGCGCCCAGCGCGGTCAGTGTCTCGATCAGCACTGCCGTCTGGATAGTCATGTGCAACGACCCGACGATGCGCGCCCCCTTCAACGGCCTGGACGCACCGAATTCGCGACGCAACGCCATCAGCCCCGGCATTTCGGTTTCGGCAATATCGATTTCACGGCGGCCAAAGCCGGCGAGGTCAATGTCGGCAATGACGTAATCGCCAGACGTCTTTGATGCGTTCAGCACAGCAGCGGTGGCCACAAATAATCTCCGGTATCGGTTTGAATTCCCTGCCCCCTACCGTCACCGCTTTGCAAAAGCAAATATAAAGAAATGTTTATATGTTAACGTCTGGCAAGCGTGACCGGGCATTGTCCATCGTCAAGAAGCGGCTCGACTCCCGCTCGTTCCGCCAGCGCGGCAAGAGCTTCAAAGCTTGGATGTTCGCTTATCGCGGCGTCGGTAATCGAACTCAGGTCATTGCACGTCAGTCCCTCGGCACCTGCACCATAACGATTGGCAATGCGTGTGACATAGCCATCATAGGCGTTCATCGCGCGACTGGCGCCCACGCTTTCTGCAAAATGGGTGCGCAGCGTGTCGTTCACCTGCACCAGCGCCGTGCGGCTTTGCACGACAAACTTGTTGTACCGCGCCAACATCGTGCCGCCATTGGCGCGACACCGCAGCGCCGATACCATCAGCATGGTTTCAAGGTCGCGGACTTTCGCTGCGGCAACCTGATCCGATTTCCAGCATGATGCCTGTGCCGGTGCGGCAACGATTGCGGCAGTGGCAAGCGCGATAACAATTGTTCTGACCATGATTACCCCCTTGAACTTACCCGGCAGACGCTGCCCGAGCACAATTGCCAAAATCTTGATAGAAATGCTTAACGCCGCTTGCATGCGACGAACCGAGGGGCGACACGCACGCAAAGCCCGACTCGCAGGAGACACCCCATGACCATCAAAGTTGGCGACAAGATTCCCGCAGCCATGCTGACCAAAGTGACTGATGCCGGCCCCGCCCCGGTTTCGACCGAAGACTATTTCGCGGGTCGCAAGGTCGCGCTCTTTTCGGTCCCCGGTGCGTTCACGCCGACCTGTTCCGCAAAGCACCTTCCCGGCTTCGTTGAAAAGGCGGCCGATCTTCATGCCAAAGGGGTCGATGAAATTGCCTGCACGGCTGTCAACGACGCCTTCGTCATGGGCGCGTGGGGCAAGGCGGGTGGCGCCGACGCGGTCACGATGCTGGCGGACGGCAATGCCGAATTCGTCACGGCGCTCGGGCTGACGATGGACGGCAGCAAATTCGGCATGGGCACACGTGGCCAGCGGTTTTCGATGGTCGTCAACGATGGCACGGTGGAACAGCTCAACATCGAAGCGGGCGGCGAATTTCGGGTCAGTGCCGCCGACTATTTGCTCGGACAGCTCTGAACTCACGCGCGGGAACGCTTGCCCAATGCGCTCGTGTTCCCTAATCGTTCGCGCGTGACTCCGCCCCTCGATCAGGACCCGCCCTATCTCCGTGGCCTGAATGCGCCGCAGCGTGATGCCGTGCTGACGACCGATGGCCCGGTCCTCGTGCTGGCGGGGGCAGGCACGGGCAAAACGGCGGCACTGACTGCGCGACTGGCGCATCTGCTTTACACACGCAAAGCCTACCCTTCCGAAATCCTGAGCGTCACTTTCACCAACAAGGCCGCGCGGGAGATGCGCGAGCGCGTCGGGCGGATCGTTGGCGACGCGGTGGAAGGGATGCCGTGGCTCGGCACCTTTCACGCAATCGGCGCGAAAATGCTGCGCCGCCATGCCGAACTGGTCGGGCTGCAATCGAATTTCACGATTCTCGACACCGATGACCAGTTGCGTGTGATGAAACAGCTCATCATCGCCGCCGACCTCGACGAAAAGCGTTTCACGGCCCGCGCACTCGGTGGCTTGATCGACCAGTGGAAGAACAAGGGGCTGACCCCGAAGGATATCGATGCAGGCGAGAGTGAACGGTTTGCCAATGGCAGAGGCTCGGACCTTTACACGCAATATCAGGCACGTTTGAAATCGCTAAACGCATGTGATTTCGGTGACTTGCTGCTGCATATTCTCACTATATTGAAAACGCACCGCGACGTGCTCGAAGGGTATCAGACACGTTTCCGCTACATCATGGTCGACGAATATCAGGACACCAATTCGTCGCAATATCTCTGGCTCCGCCTCTTGGCACAGCGGCGCAAGAATATCTGCTGCGTCGGCGATGACGACCAGTCGATCTACAGCTGGCGCGGTGCGCAGGTCGAAAACATCCTGAAGTTCGAAAAGGATTTCCCCGGCGCCAAAGTCATCCGCCTCGAACAAAATTACCGCAGCACCCCGCATATCCTCGCTGCCGCCTCGGGCGTGATCGCCAACAACAGCGGACGGCTGGGCAAGACGCTGTTCACCGACCTTCCGCAGGGCGAGAAGGTACAGGTCATCGGCGTGTGGGACGGCCCCGAAGAAGCGCGCCGCGTCGGCGAAGACATCGAAAGCTGGCAGCGCAAGGGCAACTCACTCGACACCACCGCCATCCTTGTTCGTGCCCAATTCCAGACGCGCGAATTCGAAGACCGCTTCATTGCGATCGGCATGCCCTACAAGATCATCGGCGGATTCCGGTTCTACGAACGCGCCGAAATCCGTGACGCACTGGCCTATCTCCGCCTCGTCAACCAGCCGAGCGACGACCTCGCGCTCGAACGCATCGTCAACACGCCCAAGCGCGGCCTTGGCGACAAGGCAGTGGCAAAGGTCCAGCAACTGGCCCGCGCCAATAATATACCGCTTGCGACCGCTGCGGCGCTGATTCTCGATACCGACGAACTCACGCCACAGGCGCGCCGCGCGCTCGGCAACCTCGTCGGTGATATTGCCCGATGGCGCGACAAAGCGGGCAGCATGAGCCATCCCGATCTCGCCCGCCAGATCCTCGACGAATCGGGCTACACGGCGATGCTTCAGGCAGACCGCAGCGCCGAAGCGGCCGGACGCCTCGAAAACCTCACCGAACTCGCGCGCGCAATGGAGGAGTATGAAAACCTCGGCGCATTCCTCGAACATGTCAGCCTCGTCATGGACAATGACGCCCAGCGCGACACCGAGAAAGTCACGATCATGACCATCCACGCCGCCAAGGGACTGGAATATGACAAGGTCTTCCTCGTCGGCTGGGAAGAAGGCGTGTTCCCATCGCAACGCGCGCTCGACGAAGGCGGCATGGCGAGCCTCGAAGAGGAACGCCGCCTCGCTTATGTCGCGATCACGCGCGCCAAACAGTCAGCAACGATCCTCCACGCCGCCAACCGCCGCATCTACGGTCAGTGGACATCGAGCATCCCCAGCCGCTTCGTCGGCGAACTCCCGCCTGCGAATGTCGACAGCGAAACGACAATGAGCGGCGGAGCGAGCCTGTGGCAAGCCAACTGGTCCGACCGCGCCGACCCCTTTGCCGATGTTGCGCGCGGAACAGGGCGCGGGCCGGGCTGGCAGCGGGCGTCAGGAAGCTTCTCGTCGCAGCCCCAGCGCATTGTCGAGGCGCGTGGATCCGCGGTCAGCCTCGGCAACAAAGGTCGCGACGACCTGTCACTGGGCCAGCGCGTATTTCACACCAAATTCGGCTATGGGATTATTGCGGAGATCGAGGGCAACAAACTCGAAATCGATTTTGACAGCGCCGGGCGCAAACGTGTGCTGGACAGCTTTGTTTCCCCGGGCCTGGCCTAGGAGCAAAAAGTCTCAAGTCAAGCTGCGTCGCCCACCGCTTCCTTCTTGGTGTAAACCCGGACGGGTTCTTTCGATCCGGCGACGACATCCTTGTCGATCATCACTTCGTCGACGCCGTCCATACCCGGTAGGTCGAACATCGTGTCGAGCAGGATGCTTTCCAAGATGGATCGCAACCCGCGTGCACCGGTTTTGCGTTCGATGCCGCGTTTGGCAATCGCAACCAGCGCCTCATCAGTAAAGCCGAGATCGACATCTTCCATCTCGAACAGCTTGCGATATTGCTTCACAAGCGCGTTTTTCGGCTCAGTCAATATCTTGACCAGCGCCTCGGTATCCAGATCCTCCAGTGTCGCCACAACCGGCAAACGCCCGACAAATTCAGGGATCAACCCGAACTTGAGCAAGTCCTCAGGCTCGCAGCTTTGCAGGATCGCGCCCGTCCGCCGGTCGTCCGGCCCCGCAACATGCGCGCCAAAGCCGATACTCTTGCCCTGCAGCCGGTCACCAATGATCTTTTCAAGGCCACTGAACGCCCCGCCACAGATGAACAGGATGTTCGTGGTGTCAACCTGCAGAAACTCCTGCTGCGGGTGCTTGCGGCCGCCCTGTGGCGGCACGGACGCGGTCGTGCCTTCCATCAGCTTGAGCAATGCCTGCTGCACGCCTTCGCCCGATACATCTCGCGTGATCGACGGATTTTCGGCCTTGCGTGAAATCTTGTCGATCTCGTCGATATAGACGATCCCGCGCTGGGCGCGTTCGACATTATAATCCGACGCCTGAAGCAGCTTCAGGATGATGTTTTCGACATCCTCGCCGACATAGCCCGCTTCGGTCAGCGTCGTTGCATCCGCCATCGTAAACGGCACATCGAGAATACGTGCCAGAGTCTGCGCCAGCAACGTCTTGCCGCATCCGGTCGGTCCGACCAGCAATATATTTGATTTGGCCAGCTCGACATCGGCACCCTTGGCCCCGTGGTTCAGCCGCTTGTAATGATTGTGCACTGCAACTGACAGGACACGTTTGGCCTTTTTCTGGCCGATGACATAATCGTCGAGCACGTCGCAGATTTCCTGCGGCGTCGGAACGCCACCATCTTTCTTGCTGACGAGCGAGGACTTCGTCTCTTCGCGGATGATATCATTGCACAGGTCGACACACTCATCACAGATGAAAACGGTCGGTCCGGCGATGAGTTTTCTCACCTCATGCTGCGACTTGCCGCAGAAAGAGCAATAAAGCGTGCTCTTCGAGTCGCTGCCGCTAAGCTTCGTCATCTTTGCCTTCCATACGGGCGCAGGCCCCGGGACATGTTACCGTCACATTCCTGACGGACAATGCTGAAAATGTCGTGTTCGTCAATCTTCAACCACAACCGGACGCTTGTCCATCACTTCGTCGACCAGCCCGAACGCCTTGGCTTCATCGGCTTCAAGAAACATGTCGCGATCCATCGCCTTTTCAATCGCTTCGATGTCCTTGCCGGTATATTTGGCATAAAGCGTGTTGAGCCGGTGACGCATGCGCAGGATTTCCTTTGCCTGTATCTCGATGTCGGACGCCATGCCCTGCGCCCCGCCCGATGGCTGGTGGATCATGATCCGGCTGTTGGTCAGCGCGACGCGCTTGCCCGGCTGTCCGGCTGCGAGCAGGAATGAGCCCATCGACGCGCATTGCCCGATGCACACCGTGCTCACTTCGGGGCGGATATAATTCATCGTATCATGAATCGCGAGGCCGGACGTCACCACGCCGCCCGGCGAATTGATGTACATGAAAATGTCTTTCTTGGGATTTTCCGATTCAAGAAAAAGCAGCTGCGCCGTGATGACCGACGCCATATGATCTTCGACCTGCCCGGTCAGAAAAATGATGCGTTCCCGCAACAGCCGCGAATAAATGTCGAAACTGCGTTCGCCGCGGTTTGACTGTTCGATAACGATGGGGACGAGTCCGCCGATAATATCCGCGTGATCAGGGGTGCTCATGAAGGGTCCTTGTTTGATTTCTCGTGCTATTTCGGATGTCGCGCGCGCGGGATCAAGCCCCCGGCGCCGGATAGGACAAATAAGCCAGCCGCCGCACTTCGCGCCGCCCGCGAACCACAGTGTCGAGGATAAGGCCGCAAAAGCCGTTCAGCGCGGCAAGAATCATGAGGCCGGTGACCAGAACAGCCGTCGGAAACCGGGGCACGAGGCCAGTGTCGAGGAATGTCATCACCAGTGGCAGGGCGAGGATGACCGCCGTAATCGCAAGCAGCGTTGCAACGCTGCCAAAGAACAGCAACGGCCGTTCGAAGCGGAACAGCATCGCAATCGTCCGCAGGATACGCCAGCCATCCGAAAAAGTGCTGAGTTTCGACGCCGATCCCTCGGGCCGGGCCGCATATGCAGTAACGACTTCTGCGACAGGCATGCGCATTTCAAGTGCGTGGACACTGATTTCGGTTTCAATTTCAAATCCTGCCGACAAGACCGGAAAACTTTTCACAAACCGCTTTGAAAAAATTCGGTATCCTGTCAATATATCACTGAAACTTCTGCCGAATGCCCAGGCGAGCAACATCGTGAGCATGATGTTGCCAAACCGGTGACCGCGCCGATAGGCAGCGTCCACTTCAGATCGCCGCGCGCCGACGACCATATCCAGCTGCTCGTCGAGCAGCCGTGCGATCATTGCCGGCGCCGCAGCGGCGTCATAGGTCGCATCACCGTCGGCCATGACATAAATGTCCGCATCGACATCGGCAAACATCCGGCGAACGACATTGCCTTTGCCCTGCAATCTTTCGGTTCGGACAATCGCGCCTGCTGAAATCGCAATCTCACGCGATTGATCGCTCGAATTATTATCGTAAACATGGATATCTGCATCCGGCAACGCCGTGCGAAAGGCCGATATCGTCTGTGCGATCGCTGCGGCTTCGTTGAAGCACGGCAAAAGAACGGCAACTTTCATCATCATCCACGCTCGGTCCGGTATCGCGGCTGTGCGCCCAGGCCAAGCAAGGGCACGATATGATAACGACCGGCAATCCTCCACATCAGGTAAGGCGCAATGATCCCGACCAGCGTTCCGGCCGCCAGTAACAGGAGGTTATCCGAAAATCCGGTCTGACGCGCGCCGATCCGCAATCCTGCCGAAAAAATCGTGTGGAGCACATAGATGGCCATCGACGCCTGACCCAGGACCGATAACCACGGCACGGACTGTCCCAGCATCATCGCCAGCGCAACCAGCATCATGATCCCCGTGACTGCCCGGCTGAGTACAAGGACACGATCCGGCAGGTCCGGATCAACAGCGTAACTCATGCCAAAAATCACGGCACTGCCCAGCGCGGTCAACAGCAGCGTTGCCCGTCTTGGCTGCCATGCAAGCAGAAACGGCGCAACCAGTACGCCAATGCCAAAATAAAGATAATAGGTCAAAGTGAGCGAGACCATTCCCACGCCGGCGAACCAGATACCAGAGGCACTGGCACCACATAGCAAGACATTCACACGCCAGTCCGCACGCGTGATCAACGTCACCATCTGACACAGCAGCAATGCATAAAGAAACCAGTATTGATACACAGGGTCGCGCCACAACATAATGAATGCGCTCGCATCGATCTGATGATTGACCGATCCGGTGGCCAGCAATCCAAAAGCGATCGAAATGATGCTCCACAAAAAATAAGGATAAACGAGCGTCAACACCTTGTCGCGCAAAAATGCCGACGCACCCTTTGCAATCGAACGCTGCACGAACAGCCCGGCGAGAAAGAAAAACAACGGCATGTGAAATGCATAGATGACTGCGTCCTGAAGATCGGCATGCCACGCAGGATCAAAGGCACCGCTGGTTACCTGGCCGCGCAGGGCATGACCATAAACAACGAGAATAATGCCCATTCCGCGCGCGGTGTCGACCCAGTCCCGCCGCTCTTGCCGGGGTTTCTGGCTGTAAATATCCTTAGTCCGACTGCTTTTTTTGCGTCGGTTTCTTCACTGCTTTCGCAGGCGCCGCATCCGCCAGGTCTGCGCTTTTGGCCGATGCCTTTTTCGTTTTTACCGACTTCGCGTCTGGTTGAGGTGCCGGATCCGTTTTTTTCACAGCGGTCTTTTTGGTTTTCGGCTTTTCATCATGCGCATGATCGTGCCCGCAATCCGGACCATGCACATGCCCGCCCCTGGCACCGTCTTCATCCTCAATCGCCGCTTCCAGTTCGGCCTTGAGCACGGCGCGGTCGGTGATGTCTGCTTTTGAAAACAGGAAATCGACAACCTTGTCCTCATACAATGGCGCACGAAGCTGGGCCGCCGCCATCGGTTCCTGCTGGACATATTGCACGAAACGTTCGCGATCCTTGGCGTCATATTGCGCGGCGGCCTGCTGGATCAGGCGGTTCATTTCCACCGACGTGATGTCGATGCCGTTGCCCTGCCCAATCTCGGACAGAAGCAGGCCAAGACGCACGCGGCGTTCGGCAATAGCGCGATAATCGGCCTTGTCATTTTCCATTTCGGCGCGGGCGGCCACAGGGTCTTCTTCCCGCGTCGCTTCCTGTTCGAGCTGTGCCCAGATCTGGTTGAATTCGGCTTCGACCATCGATGGCGGCACTGCAAAATCATGTGATGCCGCCAGATGGTCGAGCAGCTTGCGCTTCATGTGCGTCCGCGTGAGGCCATTATGCTCCTGCTCGATCTGCCCCTTGATCAGGCCGCGCAGCTGCTCAAGGCTCTCAAGCCCCAGCGTCTTGGCAAAATCATCATCGGCGACGGCCGCCTTGGGCACGCGGACGTCTTTGATCACGAGGTCGAACGTCGCAGGCTTTCCCTTCAGATAGGCAACATTATAATCGTCAGGGAATGTCACGCTGATCTGTTTTTCATCGCTGGCTTTGACGCCGACCAGTTGATCCTCGAAGCCGGGGATCAGACGGCCACTGCCGATCTCGACCGACATGCCTTCGCCCTTGCCGCCATCGAACGGCTCACCGTCGACCTTGCCGAGGTAATCCATGATCACCAGATCGCCGGTCGCGGCCTGATAATCTTTCGGGCTATCGTCGAATGATTTTTGCTGGCCAAGGAAGGTCGCGATCTGCGCATCAATCGCGCTCTCGTCGATCTCTGTCGTCAACCGCTCCAGCTTGATCCCTTCGATCTGTGGCGCCGGCACATCGGGCAGCACTTCGAGCGCGATCTTGATCTCGGCATCCTTGCCCTGTTCATAGCCTTCGTTCAGTTCGACCGCGGGCTGCATCGCGGGGCGCAGTTTGTGATCGGTGATCATCTTCTGCACGCCGTCCTGAATCGATGTGTTCAGCGCGTCCTGAAACAGCTGCGGGCCGTGCATCTTGCGCACGAGATTGGCGGGAACCTTGCCAGGGCGAAAGCCGGGCATTTTCATCTGCGGCGCGAGTTTCCTGACCTCGCCCTCGATGCGCGATTCAATGTCTTTTGCGGTAATCGTCAGCGTGTAGGCGCGCTTGAGGCCCTCGTTCAGCGTCTCGGCAATCTGCATGGTTTCTCTTCACTCAAATAATAGACTTACGGGCAACAAATCTGGTGCGGGCGAAGGGACTCGAACCCCCACATCTTGCGATACTGGTACCTAAAACCAGCGCGTCTACCAGTTCCGCCACGCCCGCCTGCGTTTGTTCAGCAAGCGGCGGCCTATACCAATGCGCACGCGAAGGGCAAGGGAGCGTATTGCCGCGCGCCGAGTTCCCCCTTCTACAGGAGAGAAATCATGGCAACCATCCCCCCGACCCAACCAGAGCCCGATACCGGCCCGATTGAATCACCACAGCCGACCGTGCCGCCCACCGAACTACCACCCTTGCCGGATGATGTCGATCAGCCCGCTCCTATTTAAGACGACTCGCGGCATAGCGTCGCGCACTGGCTTCAATCGCATCGCCCAACACGTGGCTTGCCGTCCGCGCGTCGGCGGCATTGTCATCGACCGGCATTTGAAAACTTGCGGCGTCAACCTTCTTGCGCGCGACCCGGTCATAGGTTTCCCAGCGCATCGTGATCGTCCCCGTCGTGCGCGGCGCGCGACCGACCTTGCCAACAAGCGGCACGTCCCCCGCAACGCACAGACGAAGGGCCACATCGGCAACCACGATCCGGATCCGGTATTGCGTCGCCGGCGGTGCATCGCCGTAAAGCGGATCAGGCTGTGGTGCCACGTCGAGACCGTCTTTGCGCAATATGTCCGTGAGCCGCTCTGCGACCGCATGATCCCCCGGCCGCGCGACATCGCGCCAGCGGAGCTTACCCTTCGGCAGACACAGAAACCCCGCCTTGACGCTCCCCACCCGCTGCAGGGGCGTCGGCGCATACTCAAGGGCGGCGATCGAATAATCGGCGATGTTTCCGGACGCAGAAACTGGTGATTCTGCCATCATCAATATAGAAACGGCGATCAGAACAGGTCGCGCTTTGGCCACGCTGAAAACTTATTTCGGAATATTGACGGCCAGCGCGTCACGCGTAAAGCCGCGAACCTCGCGTCCTTCCTGAAAAACAGCACTATGGCCAGTCACGAATGCAGAAAAGACACCCACGGCCACGACGGCACCAACAGTCGCGCCAGTGTTGCCCTGACCTTCCTGCCGGGTCACGCCATTCAACGCGATCGACCGGCCATTCGGCAAATCAAGCGATTTCATCGTGATTTCCATCTTGCCTGATTTCCCAAAAGCACCTTTGCCTGTACGGTAAGAAATATAGCCGGTGCCGGGCGTCCCTTTCGGCAGAATGACATAGTTGCCGATCATCACATCCTGCGCCAGCGCCACACGAAAGACATGACCTTCCTTCATGCGCTTGGAATTTACTTCCTCGCTCAACCGCAACAGCAACTCGGTATTGGCCGGCAATGTCACCGAGCTGCCAGCAGACACATAAACTTGCGTCGCGGCAATCGTCGGTGTTGCAACCGGGCTTGCGACAACGGATGGTGCTGACGCGGAAACGGATGTCGCGGTTGTTCCCCCGGATGTCATCTGCGCCTGCGCAACCGGAATCCCGCCAAATACCATTGCCGCCATCAAAATGTTACGCATCGGAGCCCTCATCAATAGCTGATTCACACGAAGCCAGACTTCATCTCTTTTCTGAACCAACAAAGTTAAAATATTATTTCACAAAAATAGTTTCAGTTCATATCAAGCGTTATATCAGCACCTTCCTCAGAAATTCATTCATGACATGGGGGTTTATGATACGGCAGGCGCCGCAAGCCTATTAGCCAATGATAATCGTTGCCGCACATTCGGGCAGCACAAGCGTTTCGCTGAATCGCTTTACGTCGCATTTCCGATAATCCCCGCCCTTTGGCTCAGCAAAGCAATGCACCTTCTCGCCCTCGACATCGACGACCCAGTAATGGCGGATTCCGGCCTGCCCATAATGAACCCGCTTGCGCTCAAGGTCTTCTTTCAGGGTCGAATGACTGACTTCAATAGCAAGCAAAACGTCTTTGCCGCTCAGTTCGGTTCCATCGTTATCGGTTCGGGCAACAACGGCGATGTCGGGCGCGCGGACAGTACCCGGCGCGAGCGTGACATAAGTGTCGATGAGGTGGATCCAATCCTTGTCGCCCTACGCATTATAAATGCGCGCCCCGATACGCGCGACCAACATGCCATGTGGCGTTGAAGACGGCGCCATTTCGACCAGTTTCCCCTTGACCAGTTCCACACGGGCGTTGGCAAAAGCGCCGACGTCAACCATCCGCCAAAACTCATCCGCTGAAACGAGATGCGGTCGTGAACCTTCAAAGGTTTTGATCGAGACATGCTGGTTCATGACAAAAGACTATCACGTTCCGACGCGGTGACAATCACGCAAGCGCCTTCTTCAATAGTTCATTTACCACCTGCGGGTTCGCCTTGCCCGCCATGGCTTTCATCGTCTGACCGACGAAAAAGCCGAACAGCGCGTCCTTGCCGCCCTTATATTGTACCACCTTGTCGGCGTTGGCGGACAGGATTTCGGTGATCACAGCGTCGATCGCACCGGTGTCACTGGTCTGTTTCAAGCCGCGCTCCGCGACAATCCTGGCCGCGCCGTCGCCAGTTTCGAGCATGGCCTCGAACACCTGCTTGGCCATGCTCCCTGAAATCGTGCCGTCGCTCACCAGCTTGAGCAATTCCGCCGCCCCCGCTGGCGACACGGGGCTGTCCTCAATATCGCGACCCATCCGGTTCAACGCCCCGAACAGTTCGGACGTCAGCCAGTTCGCACCCGCTTTTGCATCGACACCCTCGGCCAGCAACGCCTCGAACCAGCGTGCCGTCTCGACATCCGACGTTATGACGTCAGCATTATACGGCGTGATGCCCAGCGCATCGACATAACGCGCACGTTTCGCATCGGGCAATTCGGGCAACGACGCCTTGCACTCGGCCACAAAGTCATCAGTCAGCACCAGGGGAAGCAAGTCCGGATCAGGGAAATAGCGATAGTCCTGCGCATCTTCCTTCGACCGCATCGACCGCGTGACATTCCTGTCAGGATCCCACAGCCGCGTTTCCTGAATAATCTTGCCGCCGCCTTCGATCACATCGACCTGACGCTTCGCCTCATATTCGACGACAGCCTGAATGAAGCGCACCGAATTCACATTCTTCGTCTCGGTCCGCGTGCCGAACTCATCACCGGGTTTGCGCACGCTGACATTGACATCGGCGCGCATCGACCCCTGTTCCATATTGCCGTCGCAGCTGCCGACATAACGCAGGATCGCGCGCAGTTTCTTGACATAGGCCCCGGCCTCAGCGGGCGATCGCATATCGGGCTTGGACACGATTTCCATCAGCGCCACACCGCAGCGGTTGAGGTCGACATAGGACATCGTCGGATGCTGGTCATGCATCAGCTTGCCCGCGTCCTGCTCGATGTGGATGCGCTCGACACCGATGACTTTCTCACCCTCATCGGTTTCCACTGTCAGCAAACCTTCGCCGACAATCGGATGATAAAGCTGCGAAATCTGGTATCCCTGCGGCAGATCGGCATAGAAATAATTCTTGCGGTCGAACCGGCTCCAGCGGTGGATTTCGGCGTCGATAGCAAGGCCAGTGCGCACCGCCTGCCGGACACATTCGCCGTTCAGCACCGGCAGCATCCCCGGCATCGCCGCATCGACCAGTGACACCTGCGCATTCGGCTCTGCGCCGAATTCAGTCGAGGCGCCCGAAAACAGCTTCGCATTCGACGTAATCTGAGCGTGGACCTCAAGCCCGATGACGACTTCCCAGTCGCCCGTCTCGCCTTTGATGCGGTAGGATGTTTCAGTCATCATTTTGTTTTTTCTGGCGTAATGAGGGGCACTGTCGGGAAGTAAGTGCGATAAAAGCTTGGGTCGCGGGTCAGGATGCTTGCGCCCAACACTTCAGCATGTCCGCCGATAAGAAAATCGGCGACAATCGTCTTCGATGAATCGTCCCCGGATTTCCGCCGTCTGCGGTGTTGGACAAAGGCGCGCCCACCGCAAAAGGCAGCCTCGTTGGTAATCTCAACATAGCTTGGGCGAAGCGGAAAAAGCCACTCGATAAATTCGACAAGACTGGGAAAATTCGGTGCAACTTCGGCAACGACGATTTGATTGACCGCGATATTTCCGCTCTCGCAAGCCTCTGACAGCGCAAGTTTTGACCAGTCAGACCAGACCGGATCACCCACTGAAACGTCGATCAGAATATTCGAATCCACAAGGATCACAGCGCCCGGTCGCCCCGAATCTCACGCATATATTCGTCGGTCGTCATGCCCCCGAGATCGATCACACCCGTCATCGATTCCAGCGCCGCCCGAATGCGCGCCCGTCGCTCTTGCTGCGACTCTCCCAGTGCATTCTCACCCTTGAGTAATGTGACCTTGCCGTCGGTGTCTAGCTCAAACCTCACCATATCACCCGGTTTGACACTCAGAGCGGTACGCACATCCTTGGGGATCGTGACTTGCGCTTTTGAAGTGAGTTTATGCTGAACGCCCATAGAACGGTATTACAAACCTCCGGTAATACGGTCAATGTCGATTTAGCCATCTGGGCTACCACCATGCCCCCGGCCTTGCGACAAATCCGGCGCGCTCCTCGATCGCCAGGCAGGCATTCAGCACGGCCTGTTCGTCGAGCGCCCTGCCGATCACCTGCAAGCCCAGCGGCAGCCCGGCTGAGTCCAGCCCGCCCGGCACTGACATTGCGGGCAATCCGGCCAGCGATGTCGGCACTGTAAACACATCATTCAAATACATCGCCAGCGGATTGCCCACCTTTTCACCCAAAGCAAAGGCAGCACTCGGCGCGGTCGGTGTCAGGAGCAGGTCACAGTGCGCCCACGCCAAGTCAAAATCGCGCGCGATCAGCGCACGCACCTTCGACGCCTGCGTGAAATAGGCGTCGTAAAACCCTGCACTCAAAACATAAGTGCCGATCATGATCCGCCGCTTTACTTCGGGCCCGAACCCGGCGGCGCGGGTTGCGGCATACATGTCCTGCAACCCCGCTCCCTCGGGCAAATCGCGCAGACCATAGCGCACGCCATCATAACGCGCGAGGTTCGACGACGCTTCGGCAGGCGCAATGATATAATAAGCGGGCAGCGCATATCTGGTATGCGGCAAACCAACCTCTACGATTTCTGCCCCTGCATGCTTCAGCCACGCGATGCCCCGCTCCCAAAGCGCATCGATTTCGGGCGGCAAATCTTCAACGCGATATTCTTTCGGAATCCCGACCCGCACTCCGCGCAAATCGCCTGACAGACCCGCCTCCCACTGCGGCACCGGCAAGTCCAGCGACGTCGCATCCTTGGCATCGAACCCCGCCATCGCTTCCAGCAGGATCGCACAGTCGCGAACATCGCGCGCCATGGCCCCCGCCTGATCAAGCGACGAGGCAAATGCCACCACGCCCCAGCGCGAGCAGCGGCCATAGGTCGGCTTCATGCCCGCAATGCCGCTAAACGCCGCCGGCTGCCGGATCGATCCGCCGGTATCGGTCCCCGTCGCTGCCGGACACAGCCGCGCCGCTATTGCCGCGGCTGACCCCCCGGATGATCCGCCGGGGGCAAGCGGTGCATTGTCGCCATTGTTCCGTCGCCACGGCGAAATGACATGACCGAACGCGCTCGTTTCGTTCGATGATCCCATTGCGAGCTGGTCCATGTTGAGCTTGCCGAGCATCCCCGCACCTGCGGCCCATAAATTGCCTGACACGGTCGATTCGTAAGTTGGCTTGAATCCACTCAGGATCAGACTGGCCGCTGTCGCTTCGACACCTTCGGTGCAGAACAAATCCTTCATGCCGATTGGCACGCCCGACATGGGTTTCAGCGTTCCCGCCACCCGGTCTGCATCCGCCCGGTCCGCCGCGGCCAGCGCATGGTCGGGTGTCTCGACCAGAAACGCATTGAGCGTCTTCGCCCGCGCAACCACGTCGATAAAGGCCGTCGCCACCTCACGTGCCGAAAAATCGCCATTGCGCACGCCGTCACGGATCGCGGCTACGCTTAAATCTGTCAGACCCGCCACTATTCGATCACCTTCGGCACGCCAAAAAAACCATGCTCGGGCGCAGGTGCGTTGGCCAATATCTTCTCGCGGATGCCGCCATCGGTCACGACATCGTCGCGCAGCCGCAAGACATTGGGGATGACCGCCGTCATCGCCTCGACGCCGGTCACATCGACCTCACCGAGCTGTTCGATCCAGCCGAGGATGTTGTTGAGTTCGGGCACCAGTGCGTCCACTTCCCCGTCAGTCACGGCGATGCGGGCAAGCGATGCGATTTTCCTGACTATGGCGCTATCGACGGACATGGACGAGGCGGCTAGCAGCAACCCAGGGTTGCATCAACACAGGAGCCGTTCGTGGCCCGCAAATTTCTGATCATCATTGCCGTCATCATTACGCTTATCCTTGTGGCGGGCATCACATGGTCGATGTTCAGCGACCGGATCATGCGCCTTGCGCTGGTGCCCGGCACGGCGTTCATTGCGCCAAAGCCGATGGCTGCCAATGCTTATGCCGACCAGAAAATGTGGATTGCGCGACCCGACATGCCCGGCAATCCCGCCGAATGGCGACCAGCCGGTTTCGAAACGGGTAAAACCGGCAACACCCTACGCCCCGTTGCTGTCTTTTTCATCCACCCGACCAGTGATCTTGATCGCAAAAGCTGGAATGCGTCGCTGGATGACGCGATGACGAACGACCGTGCAGCGATGTTCGTGCGCGGACAGGCAAGCGCGTTCAACGGCATCGGCGCCGTCTGGGCACCGCGCTATCGTCAGGCGACCTTCGGTGCGTTCCTGACCACCCGGCCCGAAGCGAAACAGGCACTTGACGCCGCCTATCGCGACATCGTCCAGGCGTGGGACCAGTTTCTTGCCAGCATACCCGCCGATCAACCGATCATCCTCGCTGGCCATAGCCAGGGCAGTTTTCACCTCCTCAACCTGCTGCGCGATCATATTGCGGGGCGACCCGTCGCCAAACGCATTGTCGCCGCCTATGTCATTGGCTGGCCGGTGTCAGTCACGACCGACCTGCCAAAGCTTGGCCTGCCCGCCTGCGAACGCGCGGAACAGGCAAAGTGCATCCTGAGCTGGCAAAGCTTTGCCGAGCCCGCCGACATGACGCAGATTGTCACGATGTTCGACACGACAACCGGTTTTACCGGTCAACCGCGCAAAGCGACGAAAATGCTCTGCACCAATCCGCTGACGGGCAGACCGGACACGAGCGCGGATGCATCCGCCAATCTCGGCACGATCATCCCGGCTGTCGACATGAACGGGGGGACATTGAAACCGAACCTGGTTCCGGCCCGATGCGATCAACGTGGTTTTCTGCTCATCGGGTCACCGCCACCGGGCATCGGCGCCTATGTCCTGCCGGGCAATAATTATCATGTTTTCGATTACAGTCTGTTCTGGGTCAACATCCGGACTGATGCGGCGCGGCGGCTGGCGGCATTCCAACGCAGATGATCACGACTGACTCCACCATCTTCACCACTGCCCTGCCCCGGCGTGGCCGCCTGATCGCGCTTGATGTCGGCACCAAAACCATCGGTACGGCCTATTGCGATTCGCACTGGACGATTGCCAGTCCCGCAACACTTATCACGCGCGCAAAATTTACCGCCGACAAAGCTGCCATCGAAACCGTCCTGATCCGGGAGCAGATGACCGGGATCGTCATCGGCCTCCCCCTTAATCTCGATGGAAGCGAATCACCGCGCACGCAGTCGACCCGCGCGTTCGCCCGCAATCTCGAAATCCTCGGTCTACCCATTCTTATGTGGGACGAACGCTGGTCGACCGCCGCCGTCGAACGTCAGATGATTGCCGCCGACATGACCCGCGCCAGACGTGCGGTCCGCATCGATTGCGCAGCGGCGGCCTATATCCTGCAAGGCGCGATTGACCGGCTCGCCAGCGCCGCCTAAGCGATCCCTTTGATGACATTGCCGTTCCCTCATCGCGACCTGACCGGTATTGCGGGACTTCAGCCGCACGAGATTTCGTTTCTGCTCGATGAGGCAGACCAGTGGGTCGACCATAACCGCAACCACAGCGCGCCGGACCACCGCCTTGACGGCCTGACCCAGATCAATGCGTTTTTTGAAAATTCGACGCGCACGCTGCTCAGCTTCGAAATCGCCGGAAAACGGCTCGGCGCAGATGTGATCAACATGCATGCGACGCAATCGAGTGTGAAAAAGGGCGAAACGCTGATCGATACCGCGATCACCCTCAATGCCATGCGCGCCGATGTTATCGTCATCCGCCATGGCAGCTCGGGGGCGGTCGCGCTGATTGCGGACAAGGTCGATTGCCCTGTCCTCAATGCGGGCGACGGGAGCCACGAGCATCCGACACAGGCATTGCTCGACGCGCTGACGATCCGCCGCCATTTCGGAACACTGGCCAATGTGCGTGTCGCAATCTGCGGCGACGTTCTGCACAGCCGTGTTGCCCGGTCGAATATATTGGCGCTGACAGCGCTGGCGGCCGACGTCTGCGTCGTTGCGCCCGCCACATTGATGCCGCGCGACATTGAACGCATGGGCGTGACTGCCTATACCGATATGGATGCCGGCATTGCCGGGGCCGACGTCGTCATGATGCTGCGCCTTCAAAACGAACGGATGGCGGGAGCCTATGTCCCGTCGACCCGCGAATATCACATGCTTTATGGTCTGACGGCAGAACGTCTCGCGCTGGCGGCGCCCCGGGCCATTGTGATGCACCCAGGTCCGATGAACCGTGGGGTTGAAATATCAAGTCATGTCGCGGATTTGCCGGGACGGTCTCTTATCGCGGAACAAGTTGAAATGGGTGTTGCGGTCCGCATGGCGTGTCTCGACGTCCTGACCCGGGCGCGGCGCGCATGAGTCCGGTTGCCATCACCGGGGGCAGCATCGACGTGCTGATCGATGGCGATACGATCGCTGCAACCGGAAATTTCGAAATTCCTGCCGGGGCCGAAATAGTCGATGCGACTTCGCTTCAGGTTGGACCAGGACTGGTCGATCTCGGCGTCTTTGCGGTTGAGCGGCGCGCCTGTGCCGCCGGCGGGATCACGCGTATCGGGCTGATGCCTGATCAGTCGCCGCCTCTCGACGATCCGGGGCTGGTCCAGCGCGCGGCGCTGGCGGCCAAGCCCCATTTGTGGGTGCACCCCATCGCAGCCGCGACACAAGGACTCATCGGCGACAATCTTGCCGAATATGCCCTGATGCGCAAAACGGGGGCAAAGGCGGTTGCGACCGGCCGACGCTGGATCGCCAATTCGGGCGTGATGCACCGTGTCCTCGCTTATGCGGCATCGCTCGACATGACCGTCATCGCCCATGCCGAAGACGACGGCCTGACTGCGCATGCAGTGACCACCAGCGGCGAAACCGCAACCCGCCTCGGGCTTCAGGCAGCGCCTGCGTTTTCGGAAGCGATCGCCATCGCGCGCGACATCATGCTTGCCGAAGACACCGGCGCCGCCATTCATTTCCGTCAGGTCACGACCCGCGCCGGATTTGAACGTATTCGCCGCGCCAAATCCAAAAATTTGCCGGTGACATGCGGCATCACGCCTGCGCATCTGCTCCTCTCTGACATTGCCGTCAGCGATTTCCGGACATTTGCCCGGCTGTCCCCACCGTTGCGTGGCGAGGATGACCGGCAAGCGTGCCTTGAAGCGCTGTCAGACGGGACGATCGATGTGCTGTGTTCAGGGCATGATCCGCGCGGTCCCGAAGCAAAACGCCTGCCGTTTGCCGATGCGATGCCGGGGATGGCTGGCGCCGAAACGCTGCTGGCTCTGGGATTGGGGTTTGTACGCGACGCGACGATAACGATGGCCCGCTTGTTCGAGCTGACAGCCGCGAACCCGGCGCGCATCCTTGGCGTCGATGCCGGACGACTGGCGGTTGGTGCCCCCGCCGACCTTTGCTTGTTTGATGCCGACAAGCCATGGCAGATCCGCGGGCTGGCCTTTGCATCCGATGCAGGGAATACGCCGTTCGATGGCCTTCCCGTTCAAGGAAAAGTCATGCGAACGATCAAAGGCGGACGAACGATCAGCTAGCGCGCTGCGATCCGCACGAGCTTTGCTGCTTTAGGCATGCCCCGCTGCACCCACATCGCCGGAGCATCACCGAGCACGCCGCGGACAAAACAGGTCCCACCGGCATCGCGCACACGGGTACATACGCCGGTGGCTTCAGCACGGGTTGAAAATCCGCCGATCGACAGGCGAATGTAATTTGCGCCGCCGACACGGGCCGCGCTGTTGGCGGGATCAAAATTCGTCAGGGCATAGCGCGTCGACATCCGCCGCCATGCGTCGCGTGACACCGCGGCATTCTGAAACGCGCCGAGCTGGACGACGAATTTACCCGATTCGACACCGCGCGTGGTTTTGTTACGCGTCACCGCCGCAACAAAAGCAGGCGACGGCTTGGCTTTCGGGACGACAACCTGCCTGACGTTGGTCACAGGCGCACGGATCAGCGGCGCTTCCGGAACTGGCTGGACGATTTCATGACGGTCGTTCATCGCCACAACAGGCGCAACCGGACCAGCGGTTTCAAACGGAGCGGGCACGGTTTCGGCGACTGGCGCTGCCTGCACGGCAACGGGTTCGACGGCGGGTGCAGGGGCAGGCACAGGCACCGGTGCAATTGCCTGCACTGGCGCGGCTTCGGCCATAGCAACGGCCGTGTCTGTTATCCGGTTGAGGGCAAGGCGTTCCGGTTGTCCCGCATCTTTGCCGGGGGTGACACCAAGAAGCGATGCGACCTGATCGAAACTTGACGCTGGACGGACAAAACTGGCCCATTGCCCGATCCGGTTATTGACATCGTCAGGGGCCAAGTCCTGTGATGCCATGATCCGGGCATTTTCCCAATTACCTGCCAGAGCATAAGTCAGCGCCAGATTCTGCCGCGTCTTTGCATCAGAATTTCCGGTCCGGATCGACGATTCGAGCGTTTTTGTAGCGGCATCGACATCACCGGCCAGTGCCAGTGCCAGTCCATAATCGGACGCTGCGATCCTGTCCCGGTAATCCGCAAGGGTCGACATTGCTGCATCGCGCTTGCCCAGCGCAATTTCGGTAAGCGCGAGGTGAAGGGCCGCGCGTGCATTGTCAGGTGACAGCGCGAGCGTATCGGCAAAACTGGTTTCAGAAGACGCAAAGCGCCCCGCACCCAGATAGGATTGCGCAAGCAGCATCCGGTAGTTGGCGTCGCGCGGACGGAACGAAACGGCGGCTTCGGCCTGTGACACGGCGATACGATAATTTTGCGCTTGCAGCGCTGCCGTTGCCTTGGCCGCAGCCGTTGCCGCCATCTGCGCCTGATGACTGTCGGATTGCGATTCGGCACGCGCGCCCGGGCTGGCATGGCCACCCGAAAGCGCCATGCCGATGGCAAGACCTGAGACAGCGAATTTGACGAAGCGGATCGAAATCATCGACGGTTCCTTCAGCGGGCGTGGGCAGATGATGACGTGGCCAGCGCGGCAGCCGCGGGTTGTGTGGACAAAAACGCGTCCAGCGCGGCAATGACGACCTGTTGCGCCGACCGGTGCTGAACCGCACAGACGAGACGCAGTTGCAGATGACGTTCGGGATCGAGACGAAGCGTGAATGCCGCTTTCCCCTTTGATCCTGGCGCTGCGCGGATGGCAGCGGCCGATGTCGGCGTACGGGCAAGTTCACGCGCCAGATCTTCTTGCTGACGGTGGACAACCGGCACAGGCACGGATAGCGGCGTCGCACCTTCGGCCATCCCGTGGATTGGCACGATATCGGCGCTGACCTGTGTGGCTTCGAACCCCATGTCGTTCCAGCCGAGATCTTCATGCGCAGCGGCGGTCGCCATGCCGAAGCCGGCAAAGCCCTGGGGACGCATGGCAGGCTTGGCCTGTCCTTTGCGTGCCAGCAGGCCGGAGGACAGCGACGCGAGCGGTTTGGGTTCGGTCATCATGACGCCCCTCACTGCCCGACCACGCGGCGGCCAAAGCCACTGGCGGCGGGGCGCTGTGCAGCCACGGGTGACGATGCGGCGCCGGGTGCTGCAAAAACCGTCCGGCGGAAATTCTTTTCAAGGCGATCAGACACATAATCCCATAATTCACGGACTTCGTTCGCCGAACGCCCCTTCGGATCGCACTCCATGACAGTACGGCCGTCAATCATCGATGCGGCAAAATCGGTGCGATGATGGATCGTGACAGGCGCTACCGTGCCATGCTGTGACAAGGCAACGGCGGCTTCATATGTAATCTTTGCCTTTGGCGTGGCACCATTGACGACAAACAGCAGCGGCTTGCCGGCACGGTCGCACAGGTCGACGGTCGCACCGACCGCGCGCAAATCATGCGGCGATGGCCGGGTGGGAATGACGATCAGTTCGGCGACGGCAATGACGCTCTGGATCGCCATCGTGATTGCTGGCGGTGTATCGATGACGGCAAGGCGGAACCCCTGTTGCCGCAACATCTCAAGATCAGCCTGAAGCCGTGCAACCGTCGTTTGCGCAAAGGCTGGAAATTCCGCCTCACGCTCATTCCACCAATCGGCCAGCGACCCTTGCGGATCGATGTCGATCAGCACGACAGGGCCAGCGCCCGCCAACTGTGCTTGCACCGCGAGGTGGCCGGACAGGGTGGTTTTCCCTGACCCCCCTTTTTGCGAAGCCATTGCCAATACGCGCATCAGGTTTCCTTGGATAATCGTGCGTTCAATCATCTCCGTGCCACGCCGGTCGCTAAGATAGGGTTAACAGCGAACGACAAGCTTGTGCGGCCGTGCTTGGCAGATGCGCCGACGATGCTAAGGACGCGTTAAGCATTGCATGGCAAAGCATTTCCGACACACATGGAGTTGCCTTATGCGGGTTCGCCACAGTCTGCTGATCGCAGCGACGACGCTGTCGATGATGACGGTCCCGGCGCTTGCCGACGTCAAAACCGGCATCGACGCCTATCAACGCGGTGATTTTGCGGCGGCAGTGGAAACATGGCGTCCGCTTGCCAATGCGGGGGATGCCGATGCCCAGTATAATCTCGGTCAGGCCTACCGACTGGGTCGCGGTGTGCCGGTGGACGCGCACATCGCCGAAAGCTGGTTCAGGCAGGCCGCAGATCAGGGACATGAGCGTGCACGCAATGCCTATGGCCTGATATTATTTCAGAGTGGCCGGCGTGAGGAGGCGATCCCGTATATCGAAGAATCAGCCGGTCGTGGCTTTCCTCAATCGCAATATGTCTATGCCACATTGCTGTTCAACGGCGACCTGGTGCAAAAAGACTGGGTACGGTCCTATGCGCTGATGTCCCGCGCGGCGGCAGGCGATGTTGCAGCGGCAAAGGCGGGTCTGGCACAGCTTGACCAGTATATTCCGCAGGATCAGCGCCAGCGCGGCCTGAAGCTTGCGCAAGTGTTCGAAGCCGCCGCCACCACGGCCGGTCCGGCAGCGCCGACGATCGGGACCGAAGACCTGCCCCCATCAAATGTGGCACCGGCCCGCAAACCGGTGATAACCGCCGCCGTCAAATCTCCTGTCGTCAAGGCGCCTGTTGTCAAAGCCACTGTTGTCAAAGCCTCTGTTGTCAGGACGCCAGCGCCCCGACCCGTCGTCGGCGGCAACTGGCGTGTCCAGCTGGGCGCGTTCGGCAATGGCGCGGCAGCATCGGCGCTCTGGAGCAAGCTACGGACACATGTGGCGGCACTGGGACCTTATCAGAGCTTTATCGTTCCTGCAGGCGCTGTGACCCGGCTTCAGGCCGGGCCGCTGCCAAGCCGGGCGGCCGCCGATTCGATATGTGCCGAGGTGAAGGCGACGGGCAACGCATGTCTGCCCGTGGCGCCCTGAAAACCAGAAGACGTCACGCCAGCAACTTCAAAACCAAACCGCCAGCCGCGCAGGTTGCAAGCGTCGTGATCACGCTTCGTTTAAGAACGAAAAGCATCAGCATCGCGGTGGCTGACAGTGCCAGCGCATAAGGATCGAGGCTGTCCACGACCGGCCAGTCGACGTTTCCTGTCCGCATTTGCCGGACGAACAGGAAATGGAGAGCGAACCATAATCCAAGATTGAGAATGACCCCGGCAACCGCCGCCGTCACTGCGCCAAGAGCTGAGCCCAGCGCCCTGTTTTCGCGCAGTTTCTCAATATAGGGCGCACCGGCAAATATCCATATAAAACATGGCAGAAATGTTACCCAAGTGGTTAATATTGCTCCAAATGTTCCCGCAACTAGAGGGGGTAGCCCGCTCGCATGCCGGAACGCGGCAAGAAAACCGACGAATTGCGTGACCATGATCAGCGGACCGGGCGTCGTTTCAGCCAGGCCCAGTCCGTCGAGCATTTCACGCGGGGTCAGCCAGTGGTAATGCCCGACGCCAGCCTGCGCAACATAGGCCAGAACGGCATAGGCGCCACCAAATGTGACCACCGCCATCTTGCTGAAGAAAACCGCGATTTCGGTCCAGACACTGCCGGACCCGGTCATCGCGTACAGGGCAGCGACAGGTACAAGCCACAAAACTGCCAGACCGACTGCGGCAATGCGTGTTCGCCGCAACGGGTGGCGCACAGGACCGTCGCCAAGCACTGACTCGGCATCGGACAGCCCACCCTCGCCGTCGTCATGACCGCCACCGGCAAACACCGTCGATCCGCGACGGCCCGCAACCCAGCCAATGAGGCCTGCGGTCAGGACGATGACCGGAAACGGGACCGCAAAAAAGAAAATGGCGGCGAATGATGCCACGGCCATGACGCGGCTTGACCCTGATTTGAGGGTCCGGCTGCCGATCCGCACAACCGCATGCGCGACGATCGCCAGAACCGCGGCCTTCAACCCGAAAAACATCGCCTCGACCGGACCGACGCTTCCATAAAGCACGTAAATCCAGGACAAGGCGAGAATTGCGAGCGCGCCCGGCAACACGAACAGCAGCCCCGCAATCAGCCCGCCCCGCACGCCGTGCATCAACCAGCCGACATATGTCGCAAGCTGCTGCGCTTCCGGCCCCGGCAGCAACATGCAGAAATTGAGTGCATGAAGAAACCGCCGTTCACCGATCCAGCGTTTTTCATCAATCAGAATGCGGTGCATCACGGCAATCTGCCCGGCCGGGCCGCCAAAGCTGAGCGCAGCGATCCTTGCCCAGACAATGACGGCGTCACGAAACGGAACCGGCGACGGCGCAGTCCTGTTCGTCACGACCTTATCATCTGAAATTCCAGGCACAGGCATGGCGTTCCCTCCCCTCGAAGAGATACGCGGTCGTTGGGCGGATGCCTGACGGGGGAACCGCTCGCGCCCCGCGAGTTTTCTATGGGTGCGCGCTTTTCCTGTCAATCGGGCGGTCCCTCATGCCACGGGCACTGCGGCATGAGGGAACGCTTCTGGATCAGCCGCCGAACCGGTAGCGCGCTGTAACCTGAAACGTGCGCGGATCGCCCGGCGTGCCCGAAATAAATCCGGTGCTGCCAGCCTGCGGCGTGACAAGCAGCAGATAATTCTTGTCAAACACGTTGCGCACCAGCGCGAATACTTCCCAGCCCTTCGCCGCGGCAAAGCCGATGCGGGCGTTGACCAGTGCATAGCCGTCGATCCGTGTGTAAAACGAATCCGTCGCATCGCCATTGAACGACGACCGGTAATTGGCATCGATACCGACATAGGCTTCGCCCGTTCCGACTGGCTGGCGATATTCTGACCCTGCCGAGACTGCCCATTTCGACACGCCGGGCAATGGCTTGCCGCTCAAATTGCATTGTGCAGAGGGGCCACCGATCAGCTCAAGCGGGCACGGCGCATTGGGAAACGACCGATAGGTCGCGTCGGTGTACGCACCGCGGACATAGCCCGACAGGCCACCGACCGGCTTGACCGACAGGTCGAACTCCACCCCCTGTGACCTTACTTTTGGCACATTGGCCAGGAACGGCCGGATCAGGTTGTCGGCGCCCGACGTGTCGACGACATTGGCCTGGAAATCATCGACATCTGACCTGAAAATTGCAAAATTCGCAGTCAGTTTCCGGTCAAGGAATTCCGTCTTAAGCCCCAGCTCCCACGTCTGGTTCTTTTCGGGGCGGATCGTCACCACTGACAGCAGCGGGGTTCCCACGCCTGTCGTCGTGTTCACGCTGACATTGGGGACACCTGCCAGATTCAGCCCGCCTGATTTATATCCACGGGCATAGCCGCCGTAGACAAGGATATCAGGCGCAGGCTGCCATGACAGGTTCACATCGCCAGTCAGCGCCCCTGCGTTGAAGTTTGCGGGATATGCCTGCGCTGCGGCCACGCCATATCGTGCCGCCTGCAAAGCGGCCTGATTCGCAGGATCGGGATCAAGCTGGCTGACCGGAACGCCACCGCCCACGACCTGCGCATAGGCGGCACGCTTTTGTTCATAGGTATAGCGCACGCCGGGCGTCAGGTGCAGCGTGGGCGTGATGTTCCAGGTCGCCTGACCGAATGCGGCATAGCTTCGAATGATCGAACGACCCGCCGATGCCGAGAAATAGCCATCGAGCAGATTGGCAGGAACCGCAACCGGCACGGTCGTCGCGCCGACTTTCTTCGACGCGCTCACGGCCTGGAACCGTGCTGCATTCGCGCCATATTCGGTTATATTCTGTCCTTTCAGCAACTGATTATACGCATAAACGCCAACCGTATAATCGATTGTCCGCTTGCCCTGCGACGAAAGCCGGAACTCCTGACTATACGCATCCTGCTGATTGAAATTTGCGGATTGCCTCAGCACGTCGAGCGCAGTGTAGTCGCGGTCGTTGGCAGGCTGCCAGCGCCAGTAACGCCATGAGGAAATCGATGTCAGCGCTGCGCTGCCGAGATCGAGGTCACCGATCAGCGCGAGGCCGCCAATCTCGCTTCGCGCTCTGATCGCGCCGTCGATGTCCGCCAGCCGGTCGTAGGGATTGGTGCTTGGCAATGCATAGCCGGGCCGGGCCGACTGTGCCAGTGCGGCAAACTGGCGACTGGCGGCGCGCAGGGTCGTGCCCGTCCGCACATAAACCTGCGTACAGCAATCAGGGTCCTGAAGATTGAAATCACCGATCACGCGGACCTTGAGCGTCGGCGACGCCTGGAACAGCAACTGCCCGCGCACGGCAAAATTGTCGAGATCATTGATGTTGCGCCCGGTTTTGGTCGACCGGATAAATCCATCGCGCGTCGTATAGCTGACCGCCAGCCGTCCCGCGACGCTTTCGCCGATCAACGGTCCAGAAACCGACGCCTTGATCTGGCCAAATCGCTGCGTACCGATCGATCCCTCAAACTGCCCTTCTGGCGTGAAGCTCGGCGCCTGTGTCGTGATGTTGAGTGCGCCCGCGGTCGTATTCTTGCCGAACAGCGTCCCTTGCGGCCCGCGCAGCACCTCAACCCGCTCCACATCGAGCAGGTCGAAGGCCGCAGCAGCAGGACGGCTCGTGTAGACGCCATCGACATAAAAACCCACGCCCTGTTCAAGCCCGTCATTCGTCAAACCGACAGACACACCAAGCCCGCGGATATTCAGTGCGGTATTGCGCGGATTCGACGACGAGACCTGAAGTGTCGGGGCGAGTTGCGTGATCTGCTGCAAACTGAACGTGGCCTGCTGCGCAAGGCTGACACCCGACAGTACGGACAAGGCAATCGGAACATCCTGCGCACGCTCTTCACGCCGTCGCGCTGTCACGACAATGGCATCAGGGTCAGACGAGATCGCGTCAGCCTGCGGCAAGGGGGCGTCGGCATGCGCGGGACTGGCCACCGATGCCAGCAACAGGGGAACGGCAACCAGCGAACGACGGACCATGACATACCTCGCATTTGACTCTGACGACGCGGTAACAAGATTGATGGCGATTTTAAGTCATACTAATTTGGTATGGATAAAGCGTGGCTTTATTACGACATGACGCGCCCCTCGCCGCCGCTATTACGGTATTACGGGGACACTATACTTAATTATCGTTTCGCTTTTGCAGATGCATGAAATGGGCAGACAATTAAGTATAGTGTCCCCGTAATAGGGTGGTGAAAAGTCGTTCAGACCAGTCTCGACTGTTTCACCGCCGCTTCGATGAAACTTGCGAACAAGGGATGCGGGTCAAAAGGTTTGCTTTTCAGTTCGGGGTGAAACTGCACCCCGACGAACCAGGGATGATCGGGCCGCTCGACGATTTCGGGGAGCGTATCATCAGGCGACATGCCGCTGAAGATCAGCCCCTGCCCTTCCAGCGCATGTCTGTACTGCGCGTTCACTTCATACCGGTGACGGTGGCGTTCGCTGATCTGCGTCGCGCCATAAATGCCCGCGACCTGGCTGTTGCCGCCAAGTTTGGCCGGATATGCACCTAGCCGCATCGTCCCGCCCAGGTCACCCGTGGCTTCGCGCTGCTGCAATCCCTCAGCGCTCATCCATTCGGTGATCAGGCCGACGACAGGGTCAGCGGTCGGACCGAATTCGGTGGTCGATGCCGCCGCGATCCCCGCCATGTTCCGCGCCCCTTCGATGCAGGCCATCTGCATGCCGAGGCAAATACCGAAAAACGGAACATTATGTTCGCGGGCAAAACGGACGCTTGCGATCTTGCCTTCGCTGCCGCGCTCGCCAAAGCCCCCGGGGACGAGGATCGCGTGCATCGGTTCAAGCTGCGCCGCAAGGTCGCCGCCACTTTCGAACAGTTCGGCATCGAGCCATTTGATGTTGACACGCACCCGGTTGGCGATGCCACCGTGGACCAGGGCTTCATGAAGCGATTTATAGGCATCCTGCAAGCCGACATATTTGCCGACGACGCCGATCGTCACGTCACCTTCGGTGTTGCCGAGGCGGTCTTCGATGTCGGACCAGCGCGAAAGATCCGGGTTGGCGGCGGGGTCGATACCGAACGCACGCAGCACTTCCTCGTCCAGCCCTTCGCGGTGATATTGCAACGGCACGGCATAAATTGATTTCGCATCGAGCGCGGGAATCACCGCTTCCTTGCGGACATTGCAGAACAGCGCGATTTTGGCGCGATCGCTTAGCGGCAAAGGCTGTTCGCAGCGGCAGACGAGAACATCGGGCTGCACGCCCAATGCGGCGAGTTCGCGCACGCTGTGCTGCGTCGGCTTGGTTTTCAGCTCGCCCGCTGCCGCGATATAGGGCACCAACGTCACGTGGATCGAGACACTGTTGCCACGACCGAGGTCGTTGCGCAGCTGGCGGATCGCTTCGATGAACGGCAGCGATTCGATGTCGCCCACCGTCCCGCCGATTTCGCACAGGACAAAATCGAGATCATCGGTTTCATTGAGGGCAAACGCCTTGATCGCGTCGGTGACGTGCGGAATGACCTGAACCGTTGCCCCCAGATAATCGCCACGGCGTTCGCGCTGGATGATCTGCTGGTAAATGCGCCCCGACGTCACATTGTCCGACTGTCGCGACGCGACGCCGGTGAATCGTTCATAATGTCCAAGGTCAAGATCGGTCTCTGCCCCGTCGTCGGTGACATAGACTTCGCCATGCTGGTACGGCGACATCGTGCCAGGGTCGACATTCAGATATGGATCGAATTTGCGGATGCGCACCCGGTATCCGCGGGCCTGCAACAGCGCCGCCAGCGACGCCGCCATCAATCCTTTGCCAAGCGAGGAAACCACGCCGCCGGTGATAAAAATAAACCGCGCCATGGGAGGAAGGGCTTAGACGTCACCGCGCGATCGACGCAAGGCAGCGAATCGGTTTTTGTGAATTAGTTGGCGTTTCCGATCGGTGCGGGAACGGGCGCGACACCGGGCACCGTGCGAACGACAACGGGTTTTGCCACGACCGGTTTTTCGGGCGCGCTGACAGCTCTGGCCCTGGGCACCGCAGCAATCGGCGCCGCAGGTGGCGTCGAAGGCGCGGGTGCAGGTTGCGCAGCCGGACCACCCGCCAATGGCACCACGGGTGCAGGAGGAGGCGCGACGGGCACCGGTTTGCGGGCGAGCGACGTATCGATTGTCGCGGGTGCCGCCTTTTGCGTCGCGATCACCGCGAGTGCGATCGACAGCGCAACGAAGCTGACCGCCAGAATGCCGGTTGCCCGCGTCAGGAAATTCGCTGCCCCGCGCGCTGACATCAGGCCGGTCGGACTGCCGCCCATGCCAAGGCCACCACCTTCGGATTGCTGCATCAGGATAACACCGACAAGGCTGGCGGCGATAAGCGCCTGGAGAACGAGCAGGAACGTGAACATGACGAAATAATACTTTGCGTATCTGGAAAGCGCAGTCCCTAGCTGATGGCAACCGCCGCCGCAACAATGGGAATGAATTGCGCGGCCGTCAGGCTTGCGCCGCCGACCAATGCACCATCGACATTGACGATGTGGAGCAGGTCGGCCGCATTTGATGCGTTCACCGATCCCCCATAGAGAATCCGCACCCCGTCGCCAACAATCGCACGGATTTCAGCATGAATTTCGGCGACATCGTCGACAGACGGCGTGCGCCCCGTGCCGATCGCCCAGACCGGTTCATAGGCGACGATGCTCTTGTCAAGGATGCCCGGCAAGGAGCCCGCAAGCTGACGTTTGACCACTGCCGCAGCGTCGCCGGACTCGCGCTCGCTCAGGGTTTCGCCAACACAGACGATCGCGGTCATTCCGGCGGCAATTGCTGCTTCTGCCTTGGCGCGGACATCGGCATCGGTTTCGTTGTTGTCGGTGCGGCGCTCGCTATGCCCCACGATGCAATAGATGGCGCCCGCCTCGACGAGCATATCGGCCGAGACGCATCCGGTATGCGCACCCGATACCCTGGCATGACAATCCTGAGCGCCGATGGCGATGCCGCGCCCGCACGCAGGCGCAATCAGCGTGAATGGCGGACAGATCGTCACATCGACTGCAAGCGGTCGCGCCGCTTTGGCGATCGCGTCGATTTCCGACAGTGCCGTGACGCTGCCGTTCATTTTCCAGTTCCCGGCGATAAGCTTGCGTGTGATCATGCGCCCGCTCTATGGGGTTGCAACTTTATGCTCAAGGCTGGACCGCCCATATCATGCTGACATTCTTTCGCCGTTTTGCCGGATCGCCCGTCGGGATCGCGGTTTTTGGTGTGATCCTGATCGCCTTTGTCGTCACGCTTTACGAAGGCAAGTCAATGTTCGGCGGGGGCAGCTTTGCGACCGGCGGGACGCTTGCAAGCGTTGGCGGCAAAGACATCACTGACGCCGAAGCCGTGCGCCGGACAAGGAATCAACTCGAAGCGGCGCGCCAGGACAAGCCTGGCATCGACATGTCGGCATTCGTGGCACAGGGCGGCGCGGATCAGACGATCATGCAGATCATCAACGGACGTGCGCTGGAAATTTTCGCGCTGAACAACGGTCTGACCGCAAGTCGCAGGCTGGTCGATGGCGCAATTGCCAGCATCCCGGCATTTAACGGTCCCAACGGGCAGTTCGACCGCGCCACCTATCTCAGCATGTTGCAGCAACGCAAAATCTCCGAATCACAATTGCGCGAGGATTTCGGTCGCGAGGCTGTGACGAAAATGCTGTTGAACCCGGTCGCCAGCGGGATAGCGGTCCCGTCGGGACTGGTTACGCCTTATGCATCGCTCATGCTGGAGACGCGGCAGGGACAGATTGCGGCTGTCCCATCGGCCGCTTTTGCATCGAACAGCCCACTGTCCGACTCCGATCTCGCCAATTTCTATCAGCGCAATATCGGCCGCTACACGGTTCCCGAACGCCGGATCATCAATATCGCGCGTTTTGACCGGACCCGGTTCGAGGGAAAAAGCACACCGACAGACGCTGAAATTGCGGCTGCCTACAAAGCCGGTGCGGTAAAATATGCGGGCCGCGAAGTGCGCAGCCTGACGCAGGTCATTGTTCAGAAACAAAGTGATGCTGACACACTGCTGACAAAAGTGAAAAGCGGCACAGCAATGGCCGACGCCGCCAGATCGCTCGGCCTTGAGGCGCTGACGGTGGCTGCGACCGACAAAGACGCCTTTGCAAAGCTGACCGCTCCGCGCGTGGCCGACGCCGCGTTCGCCACGGCAAAGGGCAGTTATGCGCCGCTTACCCAATCGGGGTTGGGGTACCATATCATCCGCGTCGATTCTGTTGCGGCCATCGCGGGGACGACGCTCGATCAGGCGCGCGGCGCAATTGTTGCTGACTTGTCGAAAATCAAAACCGACGAAGCGCTGAATGATTTCGTCGCCAAGATCGAAGATGATATCAACGGTGGCGCGACATTTGACGATATTGCCAAAAAATATGCACTGGCCGCGACACCGATGCCCGCACTCACCGCAAGTGGTCTCGCCCCCGACACGCAGGGGTTTTCTTTTCCGCCCGAACTCCAGCCGCTGCTGCGCGACGCGTTTCAGGCCGACGCCGGTGACGATCCGCAAGTCGCCTCCGTCGGCAATGGCACATCCTATGTGCTGTACCACATGGACCGGATCCTTCCCTCGGCACCAAAGGCCCTGACCGAAATCCGCCCGCAGGTGATGGCCGACGCGCAGGTCTATCGCGCAGCACAAGCCGCCAAAGTCGTGGCCGAAACGATCGTCGCCGCCGTGAACAAAGGAACACCGCTGGCACAGGCACTGGCCGGTGCGGGTGTCAGGCTTCCCGCGCCAAAGCCTGCGGGCGGTCGTCGGCTGGACATCGCGCACGGTGCAGGCAAAGTCCCGCCGCCACTTGCAATGATGTTCGGCATGGTTGAAAGACGCGCCAGACTGCTCGCTGTGCCGGAGGGCGCAGGATGGTTCGTCGTATATCTGGACAAGATCACGCCAGGCGATGCGCGACAGGCGCCGCCGTTCGTTGCCGCGACGCAAAAGCAACTGGCGGCCGTCATGGGCAATGAATATGTCGAACAATTTGCCGGCGCGATCAAAGCGCAGGTCGGCGTAACGCGCAACGAACCTGCCATCACCGCTTTCAGGAAATCGCTGACCGGCGGCGCGGCGCAGCCGTGACACCCGAAGCCGACGCGCTTGCCTCTCGTCAGCTCGACGCCGGACAGCCCGCGCTGATCTGGCGCAGCATGATTGCCGATACCGAAACACCGGTATCGGCCATGCTGAAACTGTTCGAAGCCGATCGCGGTGACTTCATCCTCGAATCGGTCGAGGGCGGTGCAGTGCGCGGACGGTACAGCCTGATCGGTCTGGCGCCTGACCTCGTCTTTCGCGCCAACGGCGGGTCGGCCGAAATCAACCGGCACTGGCTGACCGATCGCAGCAGGTTTGACCCTGTGGCCGACGACAGCATGACCGCTCTGCGTGCGCTGGTCGCCTCGTGCCGGATCGTCGTGCCCGAAGGACTGCCGCCCGCACTGGCATGCCTTGTCGGTTATTTCGGATATGAAACTGTCGGTCTGATCGAGACGCTTCCCCGCCCGCCGGCAAACCCGCTCGGCCTGCCTGACATGATGTTCGTGCGACCGACGTTGATCCTGGTGTTCGACCGGCTGGCGGACCGACTGTTCTTTGTCGCGCCAGTCTGGCCGGGCGCGAATATTGCCCCTGCGGTAGAGCGGATCGAAGCGGCGATGGCACGGCTTTGTTTGCCGCTCCATCCCAGAAAAGGAGCAAGTCACCCCCTGCCGGGCGGCGAGAGTGAACATCCGAAATCGGTTCTGGGGCCTGCCAAATATGCCGATATGGTAACCGCTGCCAAAGACTATATCGCCGCTGGTGATATTTTTCAGGTCGTGCTGGCGCAGCGGTTCACTCTGCCCTTCGCGCTTCCGGCGTTCGACCTGTATCGGGCATTACGACGTATCAACCCCTCGCCGTTCCTTTACCATCTTGATTTGCCGGGATTTGCCCTGACAGGGTCAAGCCCCGAAATCCTTGTCCGGGTGCGTGACGATGAAATCACGATAAGGCCGATTGCCGGCACGCGCCCGCGCGGGAAAACTGCGCTGGCGGATGCCGAAAACCGGGCATCGCTGCTCGCCGATCCCAAGGAGCGCGCCGAGCATCTGATGTTGCTCGATCTTGGTCGCAACGATGTGGGTCGCGTGGCGGTTGCGGGCAGCGTGACTGTCACCGACAGCTATTCGGTCGAATTCTACAGCCATGTCATGCACATCGTGTCGAACGTGGTCGGACGACTTGACCGCGGCAAGGATGCCCTCGATGCCCTGTTTGCGGGATTTCCGGCAGGCACGGTCAGCGGTGCTCCCAAAGTCCGGGCATGTGAAATCATTGCCGAACTCGAACCCGAAACGCGCGGCGCCTATGCTGGCGGCGTCGGCTATTTCAGCCCCGATGGCAGCATGGACAGTTGCATCGTCCTGCGCACGGCGATCGTCAAAGACGGAGTCATGCATATTCAGGCGGGCGCCGGAATCGTCGCCGACAGCAACCCCGAATATGAACAACGCGAATGTGAAGCAAAGGCGGGCGCCCTGATCGCAGCGGCCCGTGACGCAGTGTCGCGCGCCAGTGACGCGGGCTTTGGACAGTAAAGCTACCCCGCCACAACCCGGTTTCGTCCCTCGCTTTTTCCCTGATACAGCAGCTCGTCCGCCCGGCGCAGAATGTCGGCCATCCCTTCGCCATCCTGCAACATCGCAACCCCGGCGGTGAATGAGACCATGCCGATACGGTCGCCGGTACTGGCGGTATAGAGCGGAAGATCGACCAGTGCCGCGCGGCATTTGTCGACAGCCGCGCGTGCCGATTCCGGGTCGATGCCGGGAAACATCACGACAAATTCTTCGCCACCGAATCGACCGACCGTGCCGGAAGGCGAAAATTGTCTGGCCATCAGCCGGGCAACGAAGCGGAGGACCCGATCGCCGGTTTCGTGACCGTGCAGATCGTTCAGAACCTTGAAATGATCGATATCACAAAACGCCAGCGAGAGCGGGTGCCCGGACGCGCGACAGGTGTCGATCGACTGTTCCAGATCGCGCTTGAAGGCGCGCCGATTGGCCAGTTCTGTCAGCGGATCGACATCGGCAAAATGCTGCGCCTCGGCCAGATGGGCGCGCAGACCGAGCAATTCCCTGCTGGATTTGCGCAACTCTGCTTCTGCACTGCGCGTGCACGCAATCATCGCCCGCGTGAGTTCGACAACCCTGGCGACGTCCCCGGGATCGGATTCGAGTGCATGCCTGAATTCGGCAGCGTCATCGCCAGACTTGCGGGCAATTCCCGACAGGCCGTTCATCTGCACTTCGATCGTGTCGGCCATGCGGGCAAGCGCGTCTGCGCTCACCGGCGCGGCATTTTCGGCAAAGATACGATCGGCGGCATCGATGCCGAGCGATCCGTTGCGATCGAGTTCGGCGCGAATTGCATCGACCAGTGCCTGATTATGTGCCGCACGAAACTGGAACGCGAGGTCGTAATTGTCGGGCGTGGGGTCGAGCGCATTGTCGAACAGAAAGGCACCGACGTCGCGGAAAAGCCGTTCCTGCCAGCTTGACGCGACCGATGCGGTCGCTGGCGTTTCACGATGCAGCCAGCGGCGGATGCGGGCAAAATGGGCGGGGCGGTCCTGATCGGTCATGAACAGGGTTAACGGCATGCGCGGAAACTGTTTAATTCGCGCGGATATTGCGCCAAAGGGCGTCACATGATGTCCGGCAATCAAATACTCGTCATCGACAATTATGACAGCTTTACATGGAACCTCGTCCATTATCTGATGGAATTGGGTGCCGGTGTCGAGGTGGTACGCAACGACGCCATGTCGATTGATGAGGTTATGGCGTCGGGAGCGGACGCATATCTGATCTCACCGGGGCCCAGAACGCCCTCCGATGCGGGCCTGTCGCTCGATCTGGTCGCGGCCTGTGCCGACGCGGCCCGACCACTGCTTGGCGTCTGCCTCGGCCATCAGGCAATCGGCCAGTATTTCGGCGGAAAGGTTGTACGTGGCGGACTGATGCATGGCAAAACGTCGCCCGTCAGTCACGACGGCAGCGGGATTTTTGCCGGCCTTCCCTCACCCTTTACGGCAACGCGCTATCACTCGCTGATCGTCGATGACATCCCCGCCAACCTGATCGTCAACGCGACTGCCCCCGATGGCAGCGTCATGGGCGTGCGTCACAAGACACTGCCCATTCACGGCGTCCAGTTCCACCCCGAAAGCATCGCAACCGAACATGGTCACGCCATGCTCGCCAATTTCATGACACTGGCGGGGATGCAGGTGAGCGAGCGGACATGACCCCCCTGCCCGACGCATCGACGCCGCTCAGCGCGGATGCGGCGTGCCATGCGTTCGATGCGATGCTCGACGGTCGCGTGAATGACGAGGCCATTCGCGACTTCCTGCTCGTCATGTCGTTGCGTGATGAGACGGCGGTCGAAATCGCAGCCGCCATCACTGCGATCCGCGCGCGGATGATCACGGTTTCGGCGCCCGAAGGCGCCATCGACGTCTGTGGCACCGGTGGCGATATGAGCAACAGTGTCAACATTTCGACAGCCGTCGCCATTGTCGTTGCAGCGTGCGGCGTTCCCGTGGCGAAACATGGCAACCGCGCCGCGTCCAGCCAGGCAGGCGGCGCCGACACACTGGAAGCACTTGGCCTTGACCTCGACCACGCAAGTGCGACCGCAGAAGCCACACTGGCCGATCTCGGTATCGCCTTTCTGTTCGCGCAAAAACATCACCCTGCCCTTGCGCGGCTGGCGCCTATCCGCAAATCGATTGCGCGGCGGACGATTTTCAACCTGACTGGTCCTGCGTGCAACCCGGCGGAGGTCACGCGCCAGCTGATCGGTGTCGCCCGGCCCGATTTTCTGGGCGTCTATGCCGATGCGCTGGCGATGCTTGGCATGGCAGATGCCATATTGGTCGCCGGTCACGAACCGCTCGACGAGTTGTCGATCGCCGGGCCGAGCACGATGCTGCGCCTTGGTCATGATCCGGTCGACGTCTCCCCCGAAGATGCCGGGCTGCCGCGTCATCCGCTGGTGGCATTGCGGGGCGGTGACGCCGCGTATAATGCTGCGGTACTGCGTCGGTTGCTGGCGGGTGAAACCGGAGCGTATCGCGATGCCGTCCTGCTGAATGCCGCCGCCGCACTGATCGTGGCGGGCGACGCCGCTGGCTGGCACGAAGGCGTCGAAAACGCCGCCGAAGCGATTGACAAGGGCCTTGCAAAAGCGTTGCTCGACTGCTGGATCGCATATCGATGAACAAGCTCGATGAAATCTGTGCAACCAAGCGCCGGGAGGTTGCTGTGCGCAAGCTCCAGGGACTGGCGATGTGGCCTGCGCCGTCGCCCGTGCGCGGTTTCGAGGCGTCGATGCGCGCCAAGGTCGAAACAGGCTTTGCACTTATTGCAGAAATCAAGAAAGCATCACCATCCAAAGGACTGATCCGAAAAGATTTTGATCCACCATCCCATGCCCGTGCCTATGAACGAGGGGGGGCCGCCTGCCTGTCCGTGCTGACTGACGCGCCCTATTTTCAGGGCCACGAGGCGTATCTTGTCGCTGCGCGTGCGGCATGTGATCTGCCTGTGTTGCGCAAGGACTTCATGGTCGATCCGTGGCAAGTCGCCGAAGCGCGGGCGATGGGGGCAGATGCGATCCTCATCATCGTCGCAGCACTTGACGACGACGCGATGGCAGAGATCGAGCATGCGGCAATCGACCATGGGATGGACGTTCTTGTCGAGGTGCATAACGAGGACGAGCTCGACCGTGCGCTTCGGTTAAAGTCGAAAATGATCGGTATAAACAACCGCAATCTGAAGACATTCGAGGTGGACCTTGCGATCACGGAACAGCTTGCGACGCGCGCACCCGACGACGTCCTGCTAGTCTGCGAAAGCGGTATTTCTGTGCACGCCGACTGCACGCGCATGGCCGCGCACGGCATCAAAAGCTTTCTGGTCGGGGAAAGCCTGATGCGGCAGACCGACGTGGAAGCAGCCACGCACCTGTTGCTGACCGGCGCATGAGCGAACTCACTCACCTCGATGACAGCGGGGCGGCGCATATGGTCGATGTCGGGAACAAGGCCGCCACCGTACGCACGGCGACTGCCGAGGGCCGGATCACCATGTCGCCGTCCGCACTTGGCGCAATTCGCGACGGCACGAGCAAAAAGGGCGATGTCCTCGCCGTCGCGCGCATTGCCGGGATTATGGCCGCCAAGAAAACCAGTGACCTGATCCCCCTGTGCCATCCGCTTGCCCTGTCATCGGTATCGGTCGATTTCGACCTGGACGATGCCGGTATCCGGGCAACCGCAACTGCCCGTACGACCGGACAGACCGGCGTCGAAATGGAAGCATTGACAGCAGTGTCGATGGCACTTCTGACCCTGTACGACATGGCAAAGGCGATTGACCGCCGCATGATCATCCGTGACATCTGCCTGCGGGCCAAATCAGGGGGACGTTCGGGCGACCTCCGGACAGGTGACGCGTCGAGGTGATCACGCCCGACGACGCGCTGGCACGGTTGCTCGCGTTGGCCGAACCCGTCGATCGTGAGACATTGCCGCTGGACAAAGCCGCTGGTCGCTGGGCTGCGGTGGCGATCAGCGCTTTACGTACACAGCCAGCGCATGACCTGTCGGCAATGGACGGCTATGCTATACGTTACGCCGACATGCCCGGGCCGTGGCGCGTCATTGGCGAATCGGCCGCCGGATCACCATCGGCTGGGTCCATCGGTCGCGGGCAGGCGATGCGCATTTTTACCGGCGCGATGCTGCCCGGTGGCGCAGACAGCATCATCATTCAGGAAGATGTGACGCGCGAGGGCGAGATGCTGATCCTGACGGGCGATGGCCCCGCGCAACAGGGTGCGCATGTTCGCCGCGCCGGTTCCGATTTTATTCGGGGACAAAGACTGATCGAACCCGGCGATGCACTGACCCCTGCACGGATCGGTCTGGCCGCAATCGGTGGTCATGCGGCCCTGCCCGCCCGCCGACGTATTCGCATCGCGCTTGTTTCGACGGGCGACGAGCTGGTCCCGGTCGGCGCCGAGCCCGTGACCGGCATGCTGCCGGCGTCGAACGCGGTCATGCTTGCGGCAATGCTCGGCACGCTGCCGGTCGATCTGACCGATGTCGGGATCGTGCCAGACAATCGCGCTGCCCAGGCAGCCATGTTCCGGCGCGTGGTCGATCATGACATCGTTGTGACCACCGGCGGGGTGTCGGTTGGCGACCATGACCTTGTCCGGCCCGCGCTGATCGATGCCGGTGCGGCCATCGATTTCTGGAAGATCGCGATGCGCCCGGGCAAACCACTGATGGCAGGGCGGCTGGGGAACGCAGTCGCACTCGGCCTGCCCGGCAATCCGGTCTCGGCTTTCGTGACGGCGACATTGTTCCTGAAGCCGCTGATTGCCCATATGTCGGGCGCGAAAGCCCCCGCTCCGGCCCTGCTGGCAGCGACACTGGCGGACGATCTTCCGGCAACAGGCGTCCGCACCGATTATGTGCGCGCACGGTGGCGGGACGGTGCGATTGCGCCACTGACCGGTGATAGCGGCATGCTGTTTCCGCTCGCCGATGCCACGGCCCTCATCGTGCGCCCCGCCAATTCCGGCCCCGCACGCACGGGGGACAAGGTGATGATCATATTACTGGCTTGACAATTCGTTTTTGGTTCTCCATACGTTTCGTATTCGTTCCCACTTGGAGCCACGACGATGCTGACCCGCAAGCAACATGAACTCATCTGCTTCATTGAGGATCGCCTTGCCGAAACCGGCATCTCACCCTCGTTCGAAGAGATGAAGGAGGCGCTGGACCTGAAATCGAAATCGGGCGTGCACCGGCTGATTTCCGCGCTTGAGGAACGCGCGTTCATTCGTCGGCTTCCGAATCGGGCGCGGGCACTGGAAGTCCTACGAATGCCAGAGCGTGAGGGAAAGCCAGCGCGTGAGGGGAAAATTGTCCCGATCCGGTCGTCGGCCCCTGCACTGCCGGTGGCCGCAAATACCAACGATGTCGTCACACTGCCCTTGCATGGCCGTATTGCCGCCGGTTTGCCGATCGAAGCACTGGAAGGATATGCGTCGCTTCCGGTTCCTGCGGCGCTGCTTGGTCCGGGCGAACATTATGCGCTTGAAGTGTCAGGCGATTCGATGGTCGATGCAGGAATTTTCGACGGTGATTATGCGCTTATCCGCAAGACGGAAACGGCGCGCGACGGTGAAATCATCGTGGCGCTGATCGACGATCATGAAGCCACGCTCAAATATTTCCGCAAGGACGGCATGAACATCCGCCTTGATCCTGCCAACACAGCGCACACGCCGCAGCTTTACAAGGCAGAGCAGGTGCGCGTGCAGGGACGTCTCGCAGGGCTGCTACGCCGGTACTGACCGGATGAGGAGGGCGCCGTCGCCTTCGTCCACATGCACCGCCGATCCGTCGGGCACATCGCCACGCAGGATCTGATCAGCAAGTGGATCTTGCAGATATTTCTGTACCGCGCGTTTCAGGGGGCGCGCGCCGTAAACCGGATCATAGCCCATCCGCCCGAGCCAGGCACGCGCTGCATCCGTCAGATCAAGCGTGACCTTGCGATCCGTGAGCAATTTTTGCACGCGCGCCACCTGGATATCGACGATCGGACCCATGCTGGCCTGTGACAGCCGGTGGAACAATATGATTTCGTCAAGCCGGTTCAGGAATTCGGGACGAAAATGCCCGCGGACAATGTCCATCACCTGCGGTTCGACTGAGTCCACACTCTGATCATCCGGCAGGTTGGCGATAAACTGGCTGCCGAGGTTCGACGTCAGGATAATCAGCGTATTGGTAAAATCGACTGTGCGGCCCTGCCCGTCGGTCAGGCGGCCGTCGTCGAGCACTTGCAGCAATATGTTGAACACGTCGCTATGCGCTTTTTCGACTTCATCGAACAGGATCACCTGATAGGGCCGACGGCGAACGGCTTCGGTGAGGACACCGCCTTCTTCATAGCCGACATAGCCCGGGGGCGCCCCGATCAGGCGGGCAACCGAATGCTTTTCCATGAACTCGCTCATGTCGATACGGACCATTGCCGAGCCGTCGTCGAACAGGAATTCGGCAAGCGCCTTGGTCAGTTCAGTCTTGCCGACGCCCGTCGGCCCGAGGAACATGAATGACCCCAGCGGACGGTTCGGATCCTGCAATCCGGCACGGGCGCGGCGGACAGCGGCCGAGACCGCCCTGATCGCATTGTCCTGTCCGATCACACGCTTGCCGATCACTGAGTCCATCGCGAGCAGTTTTTCGCGCTCGCCTTCCATCATCCGCTCAACCGGGATGCCGGTCCAGCGTGCGACGATGCCGGCAATGTCGTTTGCCGTCACTTCCTCGCGGAGCATCGCCCCTGCCACTGCCCCTTGTGCTTCGGCGAGTTGCTTTTCAAATGCGGGGATCGTGCCATATTGCAGCTCGCCCGCCTTGCCGAGATCGCCCGAACGCTGCGCCTGATCAAGTTGCAGCCGCGCCGCATCAAGTGCTTCCTTCAGCCTGGCTTCGGCGTGAATTTTGTCTTTTTCCGCCTGCCAGCGTGTCGTCAGCGCCGCCGACTGCTCTTCCAGATCGGCCTGGTCCTTGCGGATCGTGGCAAGCCGGTCCTTCGACGCTGCATCGGTTTCCTTTTCGAGCGCCAGCGCCTCGATCTTCATCTGGATAATCCGCCGGTCGAGGTTTTCGATGTCCTCCGGCTTCGATTCCACTTCCATGCGCAGGCGCGAGGCGGCCTCGTCCATGAGGTCGATCGCCTTGTCGGGCAGGAAGCGGTCTGTGATGTAGCGATGCGAAAGCGCCGCCGCCGCCACGATCGCCGCATCGGTAATGCGCACGCCGTGGTGGAGTTCATATTTCTCCTTCAATCCGCGCAGGATCGAGACCGTGTCCTCGACGGTCGGTTCGCCGACAAACACCGGCTGAAACCGCCGCTGCAACGCCGCATCCTTTTCGACATATTTCCGGTATTCGTCGAGCGTCGTCGCACCGATGCAATGGAGTTCGCCCCGCGCGAGCGCCGGCTTGATCATGTTCGACGCGTCCATCGCGCCATCGGTTTTGCCTGCGCCGATCAGCGTATGCATTTCGTCGATAAACAGGATGATCTGCCCCTCGGCCGCGCGAACCTCGTCGAGCACGCCTTTCAGCCGCTCCTCGAATTCGCCGCGATATTTCGCGCCTGCGATCAGCGCGCCCATGTCGAGCGCCATCAGGTCGCGGTCCTTGATGCCGTCGGGCACGTCGCCATTGGCAATGCGCAGCGCGAGACCCTCTGCAATCGCGGTCTTCCCCACACCGGGTTCGCCGATGAGGACGGGATTATTCTTGGTCCGCCGCGCCAGAATCTGGATCGTGCGGCGGATTTCCTCGTCGCGGCCGATCACGGGGTCAAGCTTGCCGTCGCGCGCCGCCTGCGTCAGGTCACGCGCGAATTTCCTGAGCGCGTCATAGCGGTCCTCGGCAGTCTGCGTATCCGCCGTCCGTCCGCCGCGCAACGCGTTGATCGCCGCGTTCAGTGCCTCGGCCGTCAGCCCCGCTGCGGCCAGTGTCTTGCCCGCCGCCGTGGTCGTCGCCAGCGTCAGCGCGAGCAGCAACCGTTCGACAGTCACATAGCTGTCACCCGCCTTTTTCGCGACGCCTTCGGCCTGATCGAGCAGCCGGACGAGATCATTGTCGAGCCCCGGCGTCGCCTGCGCACCGCCACCCGACACTGCGGCATGTTTGGAAAGTGCAGCGTCGGTCTCTCGCACCGCCACGCCTGCGTCACCACCGGCGTTCCTGATCAGACCCGCGGCCATGCCTTCGCTGTCTTCGAGCAGCGCCTTCAGCACATGTTCGGGTGCAACCCGCTGATGCGACATGCGGATGGCAATGGTCTGCGCGCTTTGCAGAAAACCCTTGGCACGATCGGTAAAGAGGTCGAGGTTCATGATATCCCTTTCATTATCGGGGATATGGTGTTGCCGATATGCAACACAAGAGGCATGTGATGTCTCGCTGTGCCCCGGCCTTACTGCTTGCGCAACAATTTGCGGACATGCTTCTCAATGCGAAGCCAGTGTTTTTGTTCACGGATCTGCCATGCATTTGCGACAATCTGCGCACGGACATGGTCAAGCGACGCGTCGCCAAGTTCGCTGAACAGGACCTGTGCCTTGGCCCAGTTGCGCTTGTGCTGCTGATATTTATGTCGGCTTTGAAATAACATAGGTGGCTCCGGCAATCGTCCGTCTGCCTCCCCTGCTGTACGTTTAGGATGGTTTTTCGTGGCAGTCGACCCCGCCGTCGAATATCCATAATGATATGTTGTAACTTCGCGTCGGCAATGCCAAGAGAGTGATACAGGAGTCGAACGTGAACGCGGACATGCTGAAATCAGGCCTGCTTGATCGCGTTGCCATGACGCTTTCGGGTCTGTGCCTCATCCATTGCCTGGCAACGGCGCTGCTGCTTGGCGCGCTGTCGACGGTTGGCGGTATTCTGGGCAATCCGGCGGTCCATGAATATGGTCTGGTGCTCGCTATCGTCTTTGGTGTTCTGGCATTGGGCAATGGCATTCGCGTTCATCGAAAATTCTTGCCACTGGTGATCGGTGCCGTCGGCATCAGTGTCATGTCGGCGGCGCTGACCCTGCCTCATGGCGGCTGGGAGACGATCGTGACGATGCTGGGCGTGGCATTGCTGGCGACGGGGCATTTCCTCAACCGCTTGGCTTTGGACTGAGGTCCGCCTACATTGGCGTCATGGGCGCGCACGATCATACCCTTCATCACGGCCGGCCGATGGCCGAAGCGGCGCAGGCCGCACTCGAAGGATCAGGCGAACAATGGACCGCAATGCGCGCATCCATCTATACGGTATTATCGAAATTCGAAAAACCGGCCAGTGCCTATGACATCGCCGAAGCGGTTTCAAAATCCGAAGGGCGCCGGATCGCCGCAAACAGTGTCTATCGCATTCTCGACCTGTTCGTGTCCGCAAATATCGCCCGCCGCGTCGAAAGCGTGAATGCCTATGTCGCCAACGCGCATCCCGATTGCATGCATGATTGCATTTTCCTCGTGTGTGATGATTGCGGACAGGCGACGCACCTCGACGACGACAGAGTGACGGCCAAAGTCCGCGCGGCGGCAACCGGCGCGGGTTTCCGCAAACTGCGTCCCGTCATCGAAGTGCGCGGAACATGTGCCGATTGCGGTTGATCGAAAGGCTGCGTAAAGTGATCTATGGCCAACCGACCTGACACGCCGTTGCTTGACACGGCCAATACCCCGGCCGAGCTTCGCAAGCTCCCCGCCTCCGACCTTCGCCAGCTTGCCGACGAACTGCGCGCTGAAATGATTTCGGCGGTGGGTGCGACCGGCGGGCACCTCGGCTCGGGGCTCGGCGTCGTCGAACTGACAGTGGCCATTCATTATGTCTTCAACACGCCCGAAGACCGCCTCGTCTGGGATGTCGGGCACCAGGCGTATCCGCACAAGATCCTCACCGGTCGGCGGGACCGTATCCGCACGCTCCGGCAAGGGGGAGGGCTGTCGGGCTTCACCAAGCGGAGCGAAAGCGAATATGACCCGTTTGGCGCGGCGCACAGCTCGACGTCGATCAGCGCCGCGCTCGGCTTTGCCGTCGCCAACAAGCTGAATGACAAGCCCGGCAAGGCGATTGCGGTGATCGGCGACGGCTCGATGTCGGCGGGCATGGCCTATGAAGCGATGAACAATGCCGAACAGGCCGGCAACCGGCTTGTCGTCATTCTCAACGACAATGACATGTCGATCGCACCACCCGTCGGTGGGTTATCGGCCTATCTCGCCCGAATCGTGTCGAGCCGCGAATTTCTGGGCCTGCGTGATATTGCGCGCCGCCTTGCCCGCAAGCTGCCGCGCCAGTTGCATCTGAGTCTGAAGAAAACCGATGAATTCGCGCGCGGCATGGCAATGGGCGGCACGTTTTTCGAAGAACTCGGATTTTACTATGTCGGGCCAATCGACGGGCATGACATGGATCACCTGATCCCCGTCCTCGAAAATGTGCGCGATGCGGCCGAAGGTCCGTGCCTGATCCACGTTGTCACCAAAAAGGGCAAGGGCTATGCCCCCGCCGAAGCGAGCGCCGACAAATATCATGGCGTCCAGAAGTTCGACGTGGTCACGGGAACACAAGACAAAGCGCCGCCGGGCCCGCCAAGCTATCAGAACGTTTTTGGTGAAACGCTCGCCAAAATCGCCGAAACCGATTCGCGCATCATCGCGATCACGGCGGCGATGCCCAGCGGCACCGGTGTCGACAAATTCGCAAAAGCGCATCCCGACCGCGCGTTTGATGTCGGCATTGCCGAACAACATGCCGTGACCTTCGCGGCAGGCCTCGCCGCACAGGGCATGCGGCCGTTCTGTGCGATCTACTCGACCTTCCTGCAGCGCGCTTATGATCAGGTCGTGCATGACGTTGCGATCCAGAATCTGCCGGTGCGCTTTGCGATCGATCGCGCGGGACTGGTCGGCGCCGATGGCTGCACGCATGCCGGGTCGTTCGATGTCACCTATCTGGCCACACTGCCCAATTTCGTCGTGATGGCCCCCGCCGATGAGGCCGAGCTGGTCCACATGACCTATACTGCGGTTTTGCATGACAGCGGCCCTATCGCATTCCGCTACCCACGCGGCAACGGGACCGGGGTGGCGCTTCCGCAAGTCCCGCAGCAGCTCGAAATCGGCAAGGGCCGCATCGTCCGGCAGGGCAAGAAAGTGGCGATCCTGTCGCTCGGCACGCGCCTCGAAGAAGCGATGAAAGCCGCCGACGCGCTCGACGCCAAGGGGCTGAGCACGACTGTCGCCGATCTCCGCTTCGCCAAGCCGCTGGATGTGAACCTTATCCGCAAACTGCTGACGACGCACGACGTCGCCGTGACAGTGGAGGAAGGCAGCATCGGCGGCCTCGGCGCGCACGTCCTCACAATGGCGAGCGATGAGGGCCTGATCGACGCCGGCCTCAAACTGCGCACGCTGCGCCTGCCCGACATGTTCCAGGATCATGACAAGCCCGAGCTTCAGTATAAGCAAGCCGGGTTGGACGCGGACGCGATTGTCGATGCAGTGCTGAAAGCGCTGCGCGTGAACAGCGTGGGGGTGGTCGAGGAAGTGCGGGCCTGAACGACCAAAGATCTTCTACCTGTAAACCGCGCGCCGGTTCCCCACCGTCAGCACGAAGATCACCAGCCGCTGCCCCTCGATCTTCACGATCACGCGATAATCATCGACACGATAGCGCCAAAGGGCAGTCAGATTGCCCGTCAGAGCTTTGCCGCGTGAATGGGGATCATCGCGAGCCGAGAAATCTCCTCAAGCCGCGTCACGATTCGCGCGCTGGTCTGCCGGTCCAGCTTGCGGAGCGCTTTTCGCGCCGCGGGCGTGACTTCAACCGTCCAGATCAAGTTCGCACTTTATAACGTCGAGCGACACATTTTTTGAAGGATCATAATCGCGCAACGCTTCTTCGGCGAGCGCATAATCCTCCATATCGTCGATATA
>CAXTTJ010000013.1:0-46754 GCA_964247235.1 uncultured Sphingomonadaceae bacterium | reverse complement strand
GCGGCGTGTGCAGCGTGATGAAATCGGCACGGGCAAGCAGTTCGTCGAGCGTGACTTTTTCCACACCCATGTCGACGGCGCGTTCGGGGGTCAGGAAGGGGTCATAAGCGACGACCTTCATCTTCAGCCCGCGCGCGCGGTCCGCGACGATCGAGCCGATATTGCCCGCGCCGATCAGGCCCAGTGTCTTGGACGTCAGCTCGACCCCCATGAAGCGGTTCTTTTCCCACTTGCCCGCTTGCGTGGACAGGTCGGCTTCGGGCAGCTGGCGGGCAAGCGCGAACATCAGCGCGATCGCATGTTCGGCGGTCGTGATCGAATTTCCGAACGGCGTATTCATGACGACAATGCCAGCGGCGGATGCTGCGGGAATATCGACATTGTCGACGCCGATCCCGGCGCGGCCGATGACTTTCAGTGTCTTGGCAGCGGCGATGACGTCCGCCGTGACTTTTGTCGCTGAACGGATGGCGAGGCCGTCATAATCGCCGATCATCGCAATCAGCTCGTCCTTGGTCTTGCCGGTGATTTCATCGACCTCGACCCCGCGTTCACGGAATATGGCAGCGGCGCGGGGGTCCATTTTGTCGGAAATGAGAACTTTTGGCATTTTATGTCTCCGTGGGAGAATGAAAAGAAAATCGTTCGGGCCGAGCTTGTCGCAGCCCTGTCCTTGTTCTTGACCAGCGTGAAGAAAAGGACAGCCATTCGACCGGCTCAGGGCGAACGGACTAGGGTTTGACCTGCGCCCAGGCCCAGTCGAGCCACGGGCCGAGCGCGATGATATCGGCGGTGTCGACGGTCGCGCCGCACCAGATGCGCAGGCCCGGCGGGGCGTCGCGGTATCCGGCGATATCGTAGGCGGCGTCCTCGACTTCGAGCAGGCCCGCGAACCGTTTGATCAGCCCCTCATCGGCGCCCTCGACCGTCAGGCAGAAGCTGGTCTTCGAGCGTGTGGCCGGATCGGCGGCGAGATGCCCCAGCCACGCCCGTTCGGCGACAATCGCATCGAGCGCGGCGGCATTGGCATCGCTGCGCGCGATCAGGCCATGCAATCCGCCCAGCCCCTTCGCCCATTCGAGTGCGAAGATCACGTCTTCGACCGCGAGCATCGACGGGGTGTTGATCGTTTCGCCCTTGAACACGCCCTCAGTGAGCGCGCCTTTTGAAACCAGGCGGAAAATTTTGGGGAGCGGCCAGGCGGGGGTGTAGCTGGTCAGCCGTTCGACCGCGCGGGGCCCCAGGATGATGACACCGTGCGCGCCTTCGCCGCCGAGGACCTTCTGCCAGCTGAAGGTGGTCACGTCGAGCTTGTCCCACGGCATGTCATATGCGAACACGGCGCTGGTCGCGTCGTTGAACGTCAGGCCTTGACGGTCGTCCCTGATCCAGTCGCCATTGGGTACGCGCACGCCCGAGGTCGTGCCGTTCCACGTGAAGAGCACGTCATGGTTCTGGTCGATGCTGGCGAGATCGGGAAGCTGGCCATAGTCGGCGCGGAGCACGACCGGGTCGATCTTCAACTGCTTCACCGCATCGGTGACCCAGCCTTCGCCAAATGATTCCCATGCGACGGCAGTGACGGGTCGTGCGCCGAGCATCGTCCACATCGCCATTTCATAGGCGCCGGTGTCCGACGCGGGAACGATGCCGATGCGGTGCGTGTCGGGCACGCCCAAAATTTCGCGGGTCAGGTTGACGGCGTGCTGCAACCGCGCCTTGCCGATTTTGGAGCGGTGCGAGCGGCCGAGCGACCCGGTCGCCAGGCGCGCGGCATGCCAGCCAGGAGGCTTGGCGCAAGGTCCGCTGCTGAAGAAGGGACGCGCAGGTTTGTGGTCTGGGCGGGTCGGTTGCGCAAGCGCACCCTCGGGGGGTCGTAACAAGTCAGTCATAATTCTCTCCTCACAGAGAGCAGCGCGGCGTTGGGACCGCGTGGCCCGTCGCTGCCTTTAGCGGCGGATTGGCGCGGGTCAAGTTGCATTCCTTCTTCGTGCTCTCGCGCCTTCGTCTGAATGTGCAAACCCACACGAAGGCGCAAAGGGGGATTCACCTCTTTGCTTGAATTGCGTAGAAGCTGCCGATGCGTAGCCGCTTTGCGTCTTTGGGTCTGGTGATCCTTGCTCAAGCCTGTGTGAACGGGCCGACAGTGAAGCGCCCTTTCATAGCCAAGCCGACGCGCCACGCGGATCCGGCGGTCTTGCGTCAGTGCATCGGCCGCCTCGACCGGATCGTGGCGCGATACAGCCTGCTGCCCGACCGGACGTTCGGTGCGCAATGCGATGCACTGGGCGCGGTTCAGCTTGTCGACATCGGAACGCCGGTCACGGGCATTACGGCAATGACCTGTGGCCTTGGCGAGGCGTTCACGCGCTGGGTGCAGGGCGATTTGCAGGGGCCGGCGCAGGCGTTTTTCAAAAGCCGGGTCATAAAGGTCGAAAGCATGGGCACATATTCGTGCCGGAATATTGCCGGGACGGGCCGCCTGTCCGAACATGCGCATGCCAATGCCGTTGACATCAGTGCGTTCGTGCTGGCCGACGGGCGGCGCGTCAGTGTGAAGGACTGGTGGTTCAGCGACGGTGAGGCGGCGCAATTCCTCCGCGCGGTACGCGATGCCGGGTGCCGGCGATTCGTCACCGTGCTCAGCCCGGATTATAACGTCGCGCATCACGACCACCTCCATTTCGACTTGGGTGGCAAGCCCTTTTGTCGCTAGGGCGATCGCCATGACCGATCCCAATATCCCCGCCCGCGTCTTTCCTCACGCTCGCCAGGAAGCCGAAAACGCGAAACAGGGCGTTCACACACCCCAGACGATGGATCCGGCTTACAAGCTGGCGTTTCAGGATATGGATTTCCTGTTGCGCGATGATTTGCGGCCTGTGCGGTTTCAGCTTGAACTGCTCAAACCGGAATTGCTGCTCGACGAAGCCGATATCGGATCGATGATGGTCTTTTACGGGTCGGCGCGCATTCCCGAACCGGGGACGCGGTCAGCCCATGAAAACCCGGCTGTCGCCAAAAGCCTCGAACAAAAATCATGCCATTATGCCGAAGCGCGCAAACTCGCCGCATTGGCCAGTGCGTCTCCGCGCGACGCCGATGGCAAGCGCCACTTTGTCGTATGTTCCGGCGGCGGACCGTCGATCATGGAAGCGGCGAATCGTGGCGCGGCGGACGTCGGCGCGGACTCAGTGGGACTTAACATCGCCCTCCCCCATGAACAGGCACCCAACGCCTATGTGACGCCCGGCCTCAGTTTCCAGTTTCACTATTTCGCGCTGCGCAAAATGCATTTCCTGCTGCGCGCGCGCGCGGTGGCTGTGTTTCCCGGCGGGTTCGGCACATTCGACGAGACATTCGAGCTGCTCACCCTGATCCAGACCGGCAAGATCAAGCCGATGCCGATCCTCATGTTCGGCAAGGATTTCTGGACACGAGTCGTGAATTTCGAGGCTCTGGTCGACGAAGGCGTCGTATCAGCGCCTGATCTGGACTTGATCCGTTTCGTCGACACCGCCGATCAGGCGTGGGCCATCGTGCAGGACTATTACGCGGCCGGTTGACACCACTCAGAACGGAACATCGTCGTCAAGGTCCGAATCAAATGCGCTTGGCCGCGTCGATCCGCCGCTGCGTGATGCGCCGCCGCCGCCGAAACCGTTGCCGTCGTCCTGATTATAGCCGCCACTGCGCGCGCCCGCGCCGCCTTCGGCCCGGTCGAGCAGCACCAGTGTCCCGTTGAAATTCTGAAGCACGACCTCGGTGGTATATTTGTCCGCGCCCGACTGGTCCTGCCATTTGCGCGTCTGCAGGGTCCCCTCGATATAGACCTTCGACCCTTTTTTCAGATATTGTTCGGCAATGCGGACGAGGTTTTCGTTGAAAATCGCGATATTGTGCCAGTCGGTCTTTTCGCGCCGCTCGCCGGTGTTTTTGTCTTTCCAGTTTTCGGATGTCGCGAGGCTGAAATTGCACACTTTGCCGCCGTTCTGAAACGAACGGACTTCGGGATCCTTGCCCAGATTGCCGATCAACATGACTTTGTTCAGACTGCCCGCCACGATATTCTCCTAAAGTCCGCCAGCTAAAGCCCGAAAGCCCGCGCCGCCCAATATGTTGCTCCCGCTGCGATATAGGCCAGCGTAAACAGATACAACAGCATGAAACCCGGCCATTTCCACGAATTGGTCTCTCGCCGGACGACGGCGATGGTCGAAATGCATTGCGGTGCAAAGACGAACCAGGCGAGAAAGGCAAGCGCCGTGGCCAGCGACCATTTGCTGCGAAGCGATTGGGCAAGCGACTGGTCGCGCTTGCCGTCGTCAGGCGTATCGATGGCGTTGACGGTCGCCAGCGCCGAGACAGCGACTTCGCGGGCCGACATGGCCGGAATGAGCGCCAGCGCAATGTCGCGGTCGAAACCGATGGGCCTGACGATGACTGCCAGTCCGTCGGCAATTCGCCCCGCAATCGAATGATCAATCTGACTCTGGCCCATCGGCGCACGCGGAAAGCTGAGCAATGCCCACAGGATGACCGTGGTCAGGGCAATGATCGTGCCGGCACGCTTCAGAAACGTCACGGCCCGCTGCCACAGGCCGAGCATGACGTCACGCGCGCGCGGCCATTGATATTTGGGCATTTCCATCATGAACCCCTGCGCGGGCCCTTTCGTCACGGTGCGGCGCAAAAGGAGCGCAGCAGCCAGCGCGCCGATGATTCCGGCGGCGTACAGGCCAAAGAGGACAAGACCCTGCACGCCCACGCCGGGGCCAATCGTGCGCGGCGGGATGAACGCGGCGATGATCACTGCATAAACGGGGAGCCGCGCAGAACATGTCATCAGGGGCGCGATCAGGATGGTCGTCAGGCGGTCCTTGGCATCCTCGATCGTCCGTGTCGCCATGATGCCGGGGATGGCGCACGCAAAGCTTGACAGCAGCGGGATGAACGCGCGACCCGACAGGCCGACTCTGGCCATGAGACGATCCATCAGAAACGCGGCGCGGACCATGTAACCGCTGGCTTCAAGGATCAGGATGAATGCAAACAGGATCAGGATCTGCGGCAGGAACACGATGACCGCGCCGACCCCTGCGATGATGCCATCGGTGATCAGCGAGCGGACGATGCTGTCGGGCATCGCCGATTTTATGGCGTCCTGAAGCGCGCCGATGCCGCTGTCGATCAGACCGGCGGGGACTTGGGCGAGTGAGAACACCGCCTGAAACATCGTGAACAGGACGAGCGCGAGGATGATCGGCCCGATGACCGGATGCAGGACGACGCGGTCGATCGCTTCGGTCCAGCGGCGAGCGGGGCTGGTTTCGACTGTCACCGACCGCGCAATCCTGCGTGCATGACGCTGGCGTTCGGTCAGTGTCGGTTCGGACAGCATCGTCCCCGGCTGATGCTGGACAGTGCTGTCGGACACCAGCATGTCAAGTGCGGCACGAAGCGCGTCGAGGCCGCGTTTGCGCACTGCGACGGTCGGGATCACGGGAACCCCCAGCGTTTGTGCAAGAGCGGGCACGTCGATGGTCAGGCCATCGCGCACGGCAAGGTCGAACATGTTCAGCGCAACAACGGTAGGCCGCCCGAGCGCAATCAGTTCCATGGCAAAACGCAGATGATTGTCGAGGTTCGAGGCATCGACGACGATAATCAGCGCAGCGGGCACGCGTTCGCCCGCCTGACGCCCCATGATGACGTCGCGCGTGACACGCTCGTCGGGGCTGGACGGCGTCAGGCTGTAGGTCCCGGGCAGGTCGACGAGTTCGACCGGGCGACCGTCATCAAGCGCCAGCCGCCCGGCGTGACGTTCCACCGTGACACCGGGATAGTTGCCGACCTTCTGCCGCGCACCGGTCAGCGCGTTGAACAACGCCGATTTGCCGGCATTGGGATTGCCGGCAAGTGCGACCATCGGCATTGTCATGATGGCGGCAGGGGCGTTCATGCACCACAGTCCCGAATGAGCGGCTCGACCTCAATGGCAGTCGCGTGCGCCCGGCGGATGGCCACTGTCATGCGGCCGATGCGGACCGCGAGCGGGTCACGCGTGACGAAGCCCGCGCCGTGCAGAGGTTCGACCGCCACACCTTCGTCGAACCCCAGTTCGCGCAGCCGCCGCCCGTCGCGCTCCGACAATGCGGTCCAGTCGATCGCCCGGATCGTCGCTTCGTGGCTGTAAGGCAGATCGGCAAGTGTCATTGCGACTGATTATCAATAACCACAGCCAAACACCAGCATTTCATTCTGCCCCGTGCCGACCACGGCCTGTCGAATGACCGAATAACGCGGGACATATTGCACTGCGGCAAACGTTGGGTTGCCGGATACCGGTGTTCGCAGGACCGCTGGTGCCATGCCTTATGTCCCCCGTGACTCTGTCAAAGGAAAAGACCATGCGACATTTCATCTCAACATCTCTCGCGGCCTTCATGCTTATCGCGGTGCCGGGCGCGGCCCATGCCGTCACGGTGTCGGACGCGGTTGGTGATTTCCTGCCGTCTTTTGCCGGACCCAATGATGCCGACCTCGACGTGGCGTCATTTTCAGTGACGTATAATCCCGTGACCAGCATCTTTACGCTGGGCGCCGTGTTTGCCTGGGTGATCGATCCGGCCAAAGCCGGGCGCTATGTGTTTGGCGTCAATACCGGGACTGGGCTGATCGCGCCATTTGCCGCAATCGGCCAGCCACTGGTGACATTCAATCAGGCGGTCGTGATCAACAAGGATGGCACGGGCGCGATTGGCCTGACGGCACTGCCTGTTTCGGACATTGTCATTGTCGGCAATCTGCTGACGGCAAAAGTGGCGCTGGCGTTGCTGCCGACCACCGGGTTTGCCGCCGAAAACTATGGCTGGAATCTGTGGCCGCGCAACGCTGTTGCGGGCAATGCGGGGGTATCCGACTTTTCGCCGAACAACGCCCTGCTCGCAGTCAGCACCGTTCCTGAAACCGGCACATGGGCGATGATCATTGCCGGCCTTGGGATTGCCGGCGTGTCGCTGCGCCGCCGGGCCAGGATATCAGTGCTCGCCTGAACGGCGGGCCTGAACCGCAGGCCTAAACCGCAGGATAGCGCAGCCGCCCGAGAAACCGTGCAAGGCTCAACCGCTCGGGCGCGCTGTGCGAAAATCTGCTTTTCACTTTTTCGAAGCGCATGATCCCGTCGATCCGGCGCGCGAGGAACGCAAGGGTGTCGGCCCGGCTTTCGCTGTCGTCATCCATCATCGCCAAGATCGTGGCAGCGTAGACGCCGCCAAGGATCGCGCGTTTCGAATAATGGTTGAAATCGGTCGCGGTGTCACCCGCTGCATGCCATATCGCGTCGGCGGCGCGCCAGCCAAGCCGGGTCGCGCGCGGCAGGTTTTGCGGCAGGGAAAGGACCGCAAGTGCGCGGCGCACTGCCTCGATATCGGCGCTCAGAATGGCAAGGCGCGCCTCGACCAGTGCAATAATTCTGGCCCGGATCTTCATCGTCGCCAGCGTTTCTGACGGCAAATGCGCCAGCATCGCTAAATCAATATGCGCAAACCACGCATCGATCATGTCGACGGCACCCCCCGGGAATGCAAGTGCCGCTACCGCCGGATCGATACCCGTCGCATTTGCGGCCAGCGCCAGCGCGTCGGCTGTCCAGCCGTCGAATGCAGCATGCAACGGCAGTTCTGCCGCCAGCATGGCCCGCATCTCGTCAAGGGTCGGGTCGGACATGAAAGCGCTCCATCGGGTGACAGCCCGTAAATGGGCTGCTAGGGGCCATAGATCAATTGCTCAGGGGTGTCGCAATGGCAAAGTTTTTCGGAAATCTGAATGCCGTCCTTGTTGTGGGCGTTGTTCTGGCGGTCGCGCTGCTCGTCTGGACGGGGACGACGGGAAATACGGTCGGCTGGATGACCTTCCTTCATGTCATTTCAGGGATCATGTGGATCGGCCTGCTTTATTATTTCAATTTCGTGCAAATTCCGACCATGCCCAAAGTACCTGCCGAACTGAAACCGGCAGTATCGAAATATATCGCGCCACAGGCGTTGTTCTGGTTCCGCTATGCTGCGCTGGCGACAGTCATCACCGGACTGCTGGTGTCGCTGCTCAAGGGTTATGCGCATCAGGCGTTCACGTTTCAGGAAGGGTATCGCCTGATCGGCCTTGGCATGTGGCTGGCGGTCATCATGGCGATCAACGTGTGGTTCGTGATCTGGCCCAATCAGAAGCGCGCGCTCGGCATTGTCGAGGCTGACGCCGACAGCAAGGCAAAGTCGGCGACGACGGCGATGATATTCAGCCGGATCAACACGATGCTGTCGGTGCCGATGCTGTTTGCAATGGTGCTGCAAAATCTGGGTGGCGCGATGTAATCAGCGCCGGTCGGGTTCACGCACCAGCACGAACGCCAGCCCGATCAGCACCGCACCGGTCAGGTCGGGTGCCGCCAGATTTTCGCTGAAGAGCAGCCAGCCCGTCAGCGCCGACACGACCGGCTGTGTCAGCAGGGCAAGCCCGATGACAAGCGGCCTGACGTGGCCCAGCGCGTAAATCATAAGGCCCTGTCCGATGACCTGGCTGAATAGCGCAAGGCCGATCAGCGGGCCCCATTGCGCCGGCATGATGGTTTCGCCCATCGCCAGTGCCAGCAGGAAAAGCGGCGCCACACTTGCCAGTGTCGACGCGGCAAGCACCGGCAACGGCGCCACCGTCTGTCGCGCCCGGCTTATCATGATGAAATAGGCCGCATAGAATATCCCGGCGAGCAGGCTGAGCACGTCACCGGCCAGATGATCGGATGAAAGCTCGGCGCTGCGTCCCATCAACAGCGCCGCACCCGCTGCCGCCATGACGAGGGCCAGAAACTGACGGCGCGCGGGCCAGACGCGGGACACGGCAAAACCATAAACCGGAAAGATCAGACTGGCCGAATTTCCGAACAGCGACGCATTGGCGATCTTGGTCTGAAGGATACCGGCGTGCCAGCTTGCCAGATCGGCCGCGAACAGAACGCCCGACAGACCCATGATCATGATCATCGGCCTGCTGATCCGCAGCCCCCGTGTCTGCCCGGCAAGGGTCGCCATCAGCCAGATCAATGGTGTCGCAATTGCCATCCGCCAGAACGCGCTTGCCACCGGCCCCGTATCCGCCAGGCGCACGAACATCGGACCCAGAGCAAGAAGAGCATTGGACAGCAGAAGTGCGGCAATCGCATGACGACCGGCCGGAAGGTTTCTGTCAATGACCACGGGTCGGTGCGTCAGGGGCAAGTGTGCGTCATCAGGACGCCCGGCCCCCTCCGCCCGTGCTCAGTCAAACACCGGCGGCCGCGGGTCCGCCAATCCCGCCATGCGGTTTCGATTTCGGTATCGAAGAACCGCCGACGATCGCCGCCGGTCCCTTGCCCTTGTTACGGTCTCGCTCGATGGGTTCGCCCGCAATTGCGCGCTTCGATTCATCGCCCGACAGCGTTTCATATTCCAGCAAGGCTTCGGCAAGCTTGTGAAGCTGGTCAAGATTGTCAGTCAGCACCTTCCGCGCAGTCGCTTCACCTTCCTCGACCAGTTTCCTGATTTCCTGATCGATCAGGCGCGCGGTTTCTTCGGACACATTTTGCGATCGTGCGACGCTGTGGCCCAGGAAAACCTCGTCCTGATTGTCGCGATAGCGCAGCCAGCCGAGTTTCTCGCTCATGCCATATTCCATGACCATCGACCGCGCCATGTCGGTCGCCTGCTGAATATCGTTCGAGGCGCCGGTGTTAAGCTCGTCATGACCATAAATAAGCTGTTCGGCGATGCGTCCGCCGAACGCCAGCGCCAGACGCGCCTTCATCTGTTTCATGTTCATGCTGAACCGGTCGCGTTCGGGCAGGTTCCACGTGACACCCAGTGCCCGGCCACGCGGGATGATCGTCACCTTGTGCAGCGGGTCGCAATGCGGCACGTGTAGCGAGACCAGCGCGTGCCCGGCTTCATGATAGGCCGTCGCTTTCTTTTCGTCTTCGGTCATCACCATGGATCGCCGTTCGGCGCCCATCATGACCTTGTCCTTAGCCTCTTCGAATTCGAGCATCGCGACAAGTCGCTTGCCCTTGCGCGCCGCCAGAAGTGCCGCTTCATTGGCGAGGTTGGCAAGGTCTGCGCCCGAAAAACCCGGCGTCCCGCGTGCAATCGTCCGCAGGTCGACATCGGGGGCAAGCGGCAGTTTTTTGGTGTGAACGTCAAGAATCTTCTCGCGACCCTCGATATCGGGGCGCGACACGACGACCTGACGATCGAAACGGCCCGGCCGCAACAGCGCGGGGTCGAGCACGTCGGGGCGGTTGGTCGCCGCCACGATGATGATGCCTTCGTTCGCTTCGAACCCGTCCATTTCGACAAGCAGCTGGTTCAGCGTCTGTTCGCGCTCGTCATTGCCATTGCCAAGGCCGGCGCCACGGTGACGGCCGACGGCGTCGATTTCGTCGATGAAGACAATGCAAGGCGCGTTTTTCTTCGCCTCGGTGAACATGTCACGCACCCGGCTCGCGCCCACGCCGACGAACATTTCGACGAAATCCGACCCCGAAATCGTGAAGAACGGAACACCCGCCTCGCCGGCAATCGCGCGGGCGAGCAAGGTCTTGCCAGTGCCGGGGCTGCCGACGAGCAGCGCACCTTTCGGAATCTTGCCGCCAAGGCGTGCAAATTTGGTCGGGTCTTTCAGGAAATCGACGATTTCCTGCAATTCTTCGCGCGCTTCGTCGATGCCTGCGACGTCATCGAACGTGACCTTGCCTTCCTTGGCGGTCAGCATCTTGGCGCGTGATTTGCCAAACCCCATCGCGCCACCACCGGCATTCTTCTGCATCTGGCGCATCACGAAAACAGCCAGGCCGATCATCAGGACGAACGGCAACGCCTGATACAGCAGCAGCATCCAGATCGACGCACCTTCCTCGGGCTCCGCCGAAAATGTCACGTTCGCCTTGGTCAGCCGGTCGATCAGCTGCGGATCATTGGGCTTGTAAGTGCGAAAGGCTTCGCCGTTCGACAACGACCCTGAAATGATGTCGCCTGCGATCTTGACGTCCTTGACCGACCCTTCGTCGACCTTGGCGATGAACGTGGAATAGGCCATGCTGCCCGATCCCGACGGACCGGTGCGGGCGCGCCCGTCAAACACGGAGACAAACACCGCCAGGGCCGCAAGGATGCCAACCCATATCAACAGGCTTTTCATCCACGGATTGCCGTTCGGCTGCTTGTCGTCGTTCATACCTGCCTCGCTTCCAAGCCTCTAGATAAGCGGAATTGGATGAATGACAATGTAACGGAAAGCAGATTCATTGTGAATCCTTCGCTCTGCGCGGTGGAGCGATGCGAAAAGTCCAGATTTTGCCGCCGCGTGCCAGAATTTTGCCAGTCGTCGTTGTCGCACCCCGGTCGAGCGCAGCGATCACGCGCGACAGGGCATTGCCGCGCGGCGCGCAATCGGGGTCGATCCGGCGCAGGCAGCGCATCACGACGCGGCGAAGGATTTCGTTCGGATAGTCGGCGCTGGACCGGTCGAACTGCACCATCGTAGCGCGGTGGATGACATGGTCGCGGTCGACCGCATCGATGATCCATTCAATCGCCGCATCGGCATCGGCCAGCGCCGCGGCACTGGCGGCAACCGCAACCGGATCAAGCCAGTCGGCACGGGCCAGTGCCTTGCGCAGGCGGGCGCGATCATAACGGTCGTCACGGTTGGTCGGATCGTCAATCGGGACAATGCCCGCTGCGGTCACAAGTTCGACCAGGTCCGCGCGTCGCCAGCCAAGCAAGGGCCGCACGATCCGCCCCTGCCGCGCACGCACGCCGGACAGACCCGCAACCCCGGCACCCCGGTTCAGCCGCATGATGACGGTTTCGCGCTGGTCATCGGCATGATGCGCCGTCAGCAGCCAGTCGAGTTTTCGAGCCGTCATCCAGTCGTCAAGCGCAGCGTAACGCGCGATGCGTGCTTGCGTCGACACATTGCCTGGCGCGAGCCTGTCGAGTGTCAGGACCTTGTGGGCAATGTCGCGTGATCTGCACAGGTCCGCAACGAAACGCGCCTCATCGGCTGACGCATCCCGCAGTCCGTGATCAACCGTTGCGGCCTCGATCCGCCCGGGAAAGGCGGCATTGGCGAGCAGTAGGAGCGCGACACTGTCCGGTCCGCCGGACACCGCGATGCCGATGCGGTCGTCTGGCCGCGCCGCACTGAGCCGGAGGACGTCATCGGCAAACCGGTCGACCGCGGGTTCAGGCGGCGCATTTGGCGTCGGTACGTCCTTTTGCCGCTTTTGCTTTCCACTCGGCGGACAATTTGGCCCCGTAAACGTCGCTGAGTTCGTCATAGACCTTGCACGCATCGGACAGTTTCTTAAGTTTGGTCAATGCCTGTCCCAGCCAGTACAGGCTTTCGGGCGCCCGCTCGCCCTTGGGCATTTTCTGATAATTATCATAGAAGGCGACGCTGGCGAGCGCAGGTTTGCCATCGTCAAAATAGGCGCGGCCAAGCAGGTTCTGGGCATAGCTATAGCGTTTGTGCGACGGATATTTGGCGGTAAATTCCTTCAGCTTTGCAACGGCTTCGGGATAATATTTCGCCGCATAAAGCCGGTAGCCATAGCTATAGGCATCTTCGGCCGCATCGCCTGTCGCCGGTATCTCGATCGCGGCAATGGCGGCTTTGCGACCCGGGTCGGCTTTGGTCGCTGTCACGGGCGGCTTGGTACTCGGCGGGGATGCGGGACGTGTCACTGTCGATGACCCGGCGGGTTTTGTCGCCGCTGCCGGGGTGGGCGTGGCAGAATCATGCGTGCCCTCGATCGCCGCGAGCCGGGTTTCAAGCCGTTTGATTGCTTCGTCCTGCTGACGGTTGCGATACCCGGCCTGTTCGATGTCCCCGGTCAGCGAGGCCAGGCTTTTTTCAAGTGTATCCACGCGCGTGGTCAGGTCGGCGATCGGCGCGGTCGCGGGCGATCCGGCAATCGTTCCGGGCACTGGCGCTGCGCTTTCGGGCTGGACCGGCACTCCTTGCGGAAACACAGTGCGCTGTACCGCTTTCATTTCCTTTTCCAGCTTGCCGACGCGCAGGTCGATGCCACTGCTTTGCGCCAGGGCAGCACCACCAAAGGATGCCATTGCCATGCTGGTCATGAGTATGATTTTCAACTGCATCCGTCGTCCCCGCCCCCTTAATGCTTCATTGAACCGGCGCCGGTGCCACCGGTGCCGCCACAGCGGGTCGCGCCGCCAGCGCCGCTGCACTCACGCCGACATCCCTGATCGCCTTTTCCGCGGTGCCCAGCGGCGCCACGGCCTGCCCGCCAACCGACACCGTCAGCGCGTCAGGCCGACCGGTCAGAATCATGGGATTATTGGCGGTGCCCGGGACTGTATAGCGCTCGCCGGTGGCCATTTCCTTTTCGAAGAGCTTCGTCCTGGTGGCGTCGTAAATGCGCACCCACACCGGCGATGTCGCGGTCAGGACAACATCACCGGTTGCTGGCACCGGGACTGAGGCACTGGCTGGTGCGGGAGCCGCAGCTGTCGGCGCGACGGGTGAGGACGCAGGTGCTTGTGACGCGACCGGCGTCACGGCATCTCCCCCCCAGTCATTCGACCGCCACACCCAATAGCCGATCGCCAGCGCCATCGCGAGAATGGCCGCGGTCCACGCCAGCAACCGTGACGGCACGCGGGTCGGATCGACGGGTTCATAGGGCAGGTTGCGCGTCGCCGGGTCTTCACGCCCCATTTCAGCACGCAGTTGCACGATCAGCGGTGCTTCGTCCGCACCGACCGCGCGCGCATAGGACCGGGCAAAACCAAGCGCATAGGTCGGGGAGGGCAATGACGCATAATCGCCACGCTCGATCGCTTCGAGATGGCGCAGCGGAATGCGCGTCCGCGTGCCGACATCATTCAGGTCGAGACGGGCCGTTTCGCGCAGCACGCGCAGTCGCTCGCCAACGCTTTGCGGGAACAGGCCTGGTTCGGGCAGTTCGCTCTCGACCATAGTTCATTCTCTCCCCACCCTGACTGCGACCGTTGGGCGGTGCGCCTATGTCACAAATCGAACGGGTGCAGTCAACACAACGATCGGTATTGACTATTTGCTCCACGGTTCACGCGATTTCAACTGACTGCTGTTCGGCCCATCGCCCGAGGACGTCGCGCAAATTCCGGTTCTTCTGGCTCAGAAAACCGACCATTTCGGTGCGGAGCGCCCCGGCATCGAGCGAACGGATCATCGCCTTGACCGGGCCGACCGCTGCCGGCGTGATCGACAGCCGGTCGATGCCAAGGCCGACCAGCGCCATTGCCTCCAGCGGCCGCCCGCCCATTTCACCGCAAACGCCGACCGGGACATCGTGCGCCCCCGCTTCGCGGACGATCCGCGACAGGAAACGCAGGATGGCCGGGCTTAACCAGTCATAGCGTTCGGCCAGCTTCGGATTGGCGCGGTCGGCGGCAAACAGGAACTGGGTCAGGTCGTTGGTGCCGATCGACAGAAAGTCGAGATTGGGTAGCAGCACGTCGAGCATTTCGGCCAGCGCTGGCACTTCGAGCATTGCGCCATATCGCACTGCCGCCGGCAACCGCTTGCCACGCTCGCCCAGCCATTTGCGCTGGGTTTCGAACAGCGCCCTGGCTTCGTCAAATTCCCACGGTTCACTGACCATCGGAAACATCACGTTCAGCGTCCGTCCCACGGCGGCTTCAAGCAGTGCGCGCGCCTGAACCTTCATCAGGCCATCGCGGTCGAGCGCAACGCGCAGCGCACGCCAGCCCATCGCCGGATTTTCCTCGCCCTCCTCGTCCTCGGCCGGCCGCAGATAGGGCAGCGCCTTGTCGCCGCCGATGTCGACCGTGCGGAAAATCACGGCCCGGTCGCCCGCGGCATCAAGGACATCGCGATACAGCCGTTGCTGCTGCGCGCGCTGGGGCAATGTTGCAGACACGAGAAACTGGAACTCGGTGCGAAACAGGCCGATGCCATCGGCGCCCGTCACGTCGAGCGCGGCAACGTCATCGCGCAACCCGGCATTGACCATCAGCTGAATGCGCACACCATCCTTTGTCACGGGCGGCTGGTCACGCAGCGCGGCAAAGCCGGCACGACGCTTTTGCCCGATCAGCAGCTTGGATTCGAACGCTTCGTCCATCGGCTGACTGGGCCGGACGATGACTGTGCCTTCGGTGCCGTCGAGCAGCAGCGCGTCGCCATCGGCGACCATCCGCCGGACGTCGCGCACCCGGCCCAGCACCGGCACCCCCATCGCCCGCGCGACAATGGTGACATGCGCGGTCAGTGACCCTTCTTCAAGGATCACGCCTTTCAACCTGCGGCGGTCATATTCGAGCAGTTCGGCCGGTCCCAGATTGCGCGCGATCAGGATCGTGTCCTGCCGCAGCCCGGCCTGTGCCGCCGTGCCCAGTTGCCCCGACACGGTGCGCAGCAGGCGGTTCGCCAGGTCTTCCAGATCGTGCATCCGGTCGGCGAGCAGCGGATCGTCGATCTGGCGCATCCGCATCCGCGTACGCTGTTGTACCCGTTCGATTGCCGCCTCTGCCGTCAGGCCGCTGTCGATCGCTTCGTTGATCCGTCGGCCCCAGCCTTCGTCATAGGCGAACATCTTGTAGGTTTCGATGACCTCGCGCGTTTCGCCGTCGACGCCGAATTCGGCCTGTGACGCCATCCGGTCGATCTGTTCGCGCATCTTGTCGAATGCCGAATAGACGCGGTGGCGCTCTGCCTCGGTGTCTTCGGCGACGGTATGTTCGATGACGATGCGCGGCTGGTGATAGACGGCATGGCCGCGTGCCATTCCCTCGACCAGTTTCAGCCCGCTCAGCCGCGCCCCCTGTGCGGTCTGCACGCGGTCCCCCTCGCTCCGCTTTTCATCGACCAGGCCCGCATTGGCGATCAGTTCGGACAGGACCATCGCGACTGTCTGCAACGCCTCGATCTCGACTTCTTCGTAGCGGCGCGGATCGGCATGCTGGATGCAGAGCACGCCGACGGCGGCTTCACGCCGGACAATGGGCACACCCGCGAACGAATGAAACAGCTCTTCTCCGGTTTCGGGTTTATACGCAAAATCAGGGTGCGATGTCGCTTCGTCGAGGTTCAGTGTTTCGACATTTGCCACGATCGTGCCGACCAGCCCTTCGCCCAGGGCCAGCTTTGTGACGTGGACCGCTTCCTGTTTCAGCCCGCGTGTTGCATAAAGTTCAAGCACGCCGTCGCGCAGCAGATAAATCGAACAGACCTCGCTTTCGAGCGCCTCGCCGATAATGCCGACGACCTGATTGAGTTTTGCCTGCGCGCCCGTGCGCGACGCCATCACTTCGTGAAGACGGGTCAGGATCTCGCGGGCAGAGGCAACAGCGCTGGACATTGCCATGCGCTAACAGATTGATCAGCGGCTTTCGAGTGCCGACGATGCTTCTGCAAGCAAAGTTGCGATAATCGCGGCCACCGGCTCTTCGCACGTCACCATGCCCACGGATTGCCCCGCCATCAGCGATCCGTTTTCGATGTCACCGTCGATGACGGCACGCCGCAGCGCGCCCGACCAGTAATGTTCGATCTGGAGCTGCGCATCAGCCATCGCCAGCCCGCCATCATCGAGTGCACGTGCCACGTCGCGCTGTTTGGCGGTGAACAATTCGGTACCGGCATTTTTCAGCGCACGCACCGGAATGACCGGCAGTCGCGGGTCGAGCTGCACGCTGGCAATGGCATCGCGTGCCGACGCGCGAAAAAATGCTGTCTTGAAACTGGCATGGGCGATGCTTTCTGTGGCACAGGCAAAGCGCGTGCCGAGCTGAACCCCGGCCGCACCCATTTCGAGGTACGCGGCAATCGCTTCGCCACGCCCGATGCCGCCCGCCACGAACACCGGCACCTGACCGGCGACTTCGGGCAGAATTTCCTGTGCCAGGACCGATGTCGAAACCGGGCCGATATGCCCGCCGGCCTCGCTCCCTTCGATGACGAGTGCGTCGACGCCTGACCGGATGAGCTTTTTGGCAATGCCCACCGTCGGCGCAAAGCAGATGAGTTTTGCACCCGATGCCTTGATGGCATCAAGGCTGCCCGACGGCGGCAATCCTCCCGCCAGGACGACATGCGTCACATGGTGCCGTGCACATACGCCGATCAGATCGCTCAGCTGCGGGTGCATGGTGATCAGGTTGACGCCGAACGGATTGCCGGTGCGCTTTGCAGTCTCGGCAATTTCGCTGTCGAGCAGGGCGGGGGTCATCGCCCCGCACGCAATCAGGCCAAAGCCGCCCGCATTCGAAATCGCCGATACCAGATGCCGTTCGGACACCCACGACATCGCCCCGCACAATATGGCCGTTTCCGACCCCAGAAATGCCGCGCCGCGCGCCATGAGCGTCGCCAGCCTGGCCGAAGGCGCAAGGGAATGCGTGATGTTCGGAATGGAAAGATCAGCCATCAGCGCGCCATGCCCGTGCGGCGTGGCAGGCGCAAGTTCCGGATTATGGCATGTGGTGCATGATCAGGCGCCAGACATCGCGACGGATCGCGCGATGTCTGGCACGACCTGCCCCGTTCAGGCCTGACGGGCGAGCAATCGACCAGCGTGGCGACCACGCCGCACCATGCCACCAGCCAGGCCGAATCCTGCGATCATCATTGTCCACGTCGCGGGTTCGGGAACAGCCGAGATATCGAGTGTGGCATTATCGACGATCGGGCCGACATTGTCAGCGCTGTTGGTACCGATAAAGAACTGAAGTGTTCCCGCCGTGCCCGCCGTGAAAAAGACCGACTTGGTCGTAAATGCATTGCCCAGCACTGCGCTTGAGGACGTGTTAATGCTGTTTGTCGAATATGATCCGATTATGACATCCGTACCGGCATAGTTGAAGCCATAATTATTGATCTGTGTGGCGCCGGCAAAATTGAACCCCGAATACCAGTCGTCACCCCCGCCGCCACGCTGATTACCGCTCAGGTCATAGCTGAAACGGACGACGTCACCCGCGTTGAACGAAAACGACGCGATGCTCGTGATCCGGCCCGGTCCCGTTGTTCCGTCAAGATCGACGCACAACCCCGAACCGCCTGCACAGCTGATCCCATAATCGGGTGTTTTGACAAGGTCGACATTACCCGTGACGCTGAAATTGGCAAATCCAGCATAGTTAAGTGCGGTAAGGCCGCCATTTTCGCCATTGAAACCGTCCGAAAACACGGTCGAGGCAGTGGCCGGTGCAACACATGCGGCGCTGGCCGCAAGAGCAAAGAATAGATGACGCCTGGTTAAATCCCTGTTGTTCAGCATGAAGACTAAAATGCCGCTGTTGCACGGCTCTCATATGCGACCATCATTGTGCCCGAATTACACAACATGGGTGAACGGGGTCAATCTCGTTAACCTTGGCGAAAGGATGTTTTTTCATCCCGTGCCAGACTGGTACAAAATGCTCCGCCGAAACTGATCCCGGCAGAGCATCCGGATCCGCAGGTCACATGGCCCCATGCGCCAGCGCCGCCAGCAACAGCAACGCCACGATGTTGGTGATCTTTATCATCGGATTGACCGCAGGGCCGGCCGTATCCTTGTACGGATCGCCGACGGTGTCGCCCGTGACCGCGGCCTTGTGCGCTTCGGACCCCTTGCCGCCGTGGTGGCCGTCCTCGATATATTTTTTGGCATTGTCCCACGCGCCGCCGCCCGATGTCATCGAAATCGCAACGAACAACCCCGAAACGATCACGCCGAGCAGCAACGCACCCAGCGCCGCAAAGCCCGCCGCCTGATCGGCCACCGCCGTCACGATGAAATACACGACGATCGGCGCCAGCACCGGCAGCAGCGACGGCACGATCATTTCCTTGATCGCCGCCTTCGTCACCAGGTCGACCGTGCGCGCATAGTCAGGTTTGGTTTCATAGGTCATGATGCCCGGGTTTTTGGCAAACTGGTCGCGGACGTCCTTGACCACTTCGCCCGCCGCACGGCCGACGGCCGTCATGCCCATTGCGCCAAAAAGATAGGGAAGCAACGCACCGAGCAGCAGCCCGACGATCACATAAGGATTCTTCAGTGAGAAATCGACGTCGAGGTTCGGAAAAAATGCCTCCAGATCGTTGGTATAGGCCGCAAACAGCACAAGCGCGGCAAGCGCCGCAGACCCGATTGCATAGCCCTTTGTCACGGCCTTCGTCGTATTGCCGACCGCGTCGAGCGCATCGGTCTTGGTCCGGACGCTGTCGTCGAGGCCCGCCATTTCGGCAATGCCCCCGGCATTGTCTGTCACCGGACCATAGGCATCGAGTGCCACGACCATGCCCGCCAGCGCGAGCATTGCCGTTGCCGCAAAGGCAATGCCGATAAGACCCGCCAGCTTGAACGCGATGACGATGCCGACCACGATCACCAGTGTGGGCAGCGCTGTCGATTCAAGGCTGATCGCAAGGCCCTGAATGACATTTGTGCCATGGCCGGTTTCGGATGCTTTCGCAATCGACCGGACCGGGCGATAATTGGTCCCGGTGTAATATTCGGTGATGACGACCAGCAGGCCGGTGATGACCAGCCCGGTGAACATGCAATAATAGAGCATGCGGCCGGTAAATCCGCCGGTGCCGTCCAGGTTTGCACCGATGACGGCTTCCATGTCGCCCAGTGCATAGCGGGTCGCAAACCAGATCACGACGGCGGACGTGACGGCAGTCAGGCCGAACCCCTTGTACATTGCGCCCATGATATTGGTGCCACGACCAAGCCGCACGGCATAGGTGCCGAGAATCGAGGTGACGATGCACACCCCGCCGACCAGCAGCGGCAAGCTCATGAGCGGCAGCAGCAGATCGCCGGCATTGGTGACAAGCAGCGCGATCAGTACCATCGTCGCACCAATGGTGACGACATAGGTTTCGAACAGATCGGCCGCCATGCCCGCGCAATCGCCGACATTGTCACCCACATTATCGGCAATGACAGCAGGGTTGCGGGGATCATCTTCGGGAATCCCCGCCTCGACCTTTCCGACAAGGTCGGCGCCGACGTCAGCAGCCTTGGTGAAGATACCGCCACCAAGCCGGGCAAAGATCGAAATCAGCGACGCACCGAATGCAAGGGCGACCAGCGCGTCGACGACCACCCGGTCGTTCGGCTGGTTGCCCGCCACCCCGACCAAATAGTAAAAGAATCCCGCAATCGCCAGCAGCGCGAGACCTGCAACCAGCATTCCGGTGATCGCACCGGCACGAAACGCCATCGTCAGGCCCTGCTGCAAGCCCTTCGACGCGGCTTCGGCGGTGCGGACATTGGCGCGCACCGAGATATTCATGCCGATAAACCCCGTCGCGCCCGACAGGATCGCGCCAAGCAGAAAGCCGATGGCCGAGACATGCCCGAGGAAGAGGCCGACCAGCACTGCGACCACTGCACCGACGATACCGATCGCAGTATACTGGCGGTTGAGATAGGCTTGTGCGCCTTCCTGAATGGCGGCGGCGATTTCCTGCATCTTGGCGTTGCCGGCCGATGCGCGCAGCACCTGACCGCTGGTAAAAATGCCATAGAGAACGGCAATAAAACCACATGCAATGGCAATGAGAACGAGAGTCATGTGCCGGTTTCCCCTTGTATCGACGGCAGAACGCGCACGGACGTGCGAAGATGGCCGGGCCTATAGAGGGCGGACCCGCGGCTTTGCAACCTTATCCGTGTGTATAGCCCAGTCGGTGTGGCAATGCGACGGCGCCGTCGCTGTCATAAAGAGTGAGGCCATCGCCCGCCGCAAACGTCCCGATGCGCGTTGCCGCGACCGGAATGGCGGTTTGCGGGAAGGCTGCAAACAGCAGTTCATAATCATCCCCCGCTGTCACCGCCGTCATCAGGTCACCGGCATGCGGCACCGCGGCCAGGTCGATGCGAAGTGCCAGGCCGCTCGCCGCCGCCATCCGCTGCGCATCGATCAGCAAGCCGTCGGACACGTCCATCATCGCATGGACAACAGGTGCGAGCCTTTGTCCGTCGGCCACGCGGGGCGTGGGGCGGCGATAGGCGTCGATATGGTCGGGATCGCCGTGAAGTCCACGCCCCGCACGACCGATCACGCCCGTTACATACAGCGCATCGCCGGCGCGCGCACCCGCGCGTGACGGGGCAATGGCACTGCGCCCGATCGCAGTCAGTGCCAGCACGCGCGGTCCCAGAAGCGACACGGTATCACCGCCGAGCAGCGGGACATCAAAATGTCTCAGCGCCATGTCCAGCCCCGCGACAAACGCGACATCCCAGTCTGCGTCACCAGTCAGCGTATAGCCCATCAGGACGCCGACCGGCGTCGCCCCCTTTGCCGCGAGATCGGACAGGTTCACCGCCAGCAGTTTCCAGGCGACATCCGCCGCCGGGTCCGTGTCGCGATAATGGACGCCTGCTACCAGCATATCATGCGTAAAAACCAGATCGCCGAGCACCGCAGCGTCATCCGCCAAGTGTCGCGCCGCCGCATGCGTCGCAAGCGGACGCAGCAGGTCGATAAAGCCGGTTTCGGTCATGGCCGGACGATCGCCTAGCTTGCGATGATTATCGGACTGTGGCGACACTTTTCAGCCCCAGCAACGGCGCGAGATAATGGCCGGTGTAGCTGCGCGGCGCGTGTGCGATTGTTTCTGGCGTTCCGACAGCAACCACCTCTCCCCCGCGCACGCCGCCTTCGGGGCCGAGGTCGATCACCCAGTCCGCCGTCTTGATGACTTCCAGATTATGTTCGATCACGACCACGCTATTGCCCTGCTCGACGAGCGCGTGGAGCACTTCAAGGAGTTTGCGGACATCCTCGAAATGAAGGCCCGTCGTCGGTTCATCGAGGATATACAAAGTCTGCCCCGTCGCGCGGCGGCTCAGTTCCTTGGCGAGCTTGACGCGCTGCGCCTCGCCGCCGCTCAGCGTCGTCGCCTGCTGTCCGACCTTGACGTAACCGAGGCCGACTTCGGCAAGCATCGCCATCTTGTCGCGGATGCTCGGCACCGCCTTGAAAAATTCGACCGCGTCCTCGACCGTCATGTCAAGCACGTCGGCGATGCTCTTTCCCTTGAACTTTACCTCAAGCGTTTCGCGATTGTAGCGCGCGCCGTGGCACACGTCGCACGTTACATAGACGTCGGGCAGGAAGTGCATCTCGATCTTGATCAGGCCGTCACCGGTGCACGCCTCGCAGCGGCCACCCTTGACGTTGAAGCTGAACCGCCCCGGCTTGTACCCGCGCGCCGCGCTTTCGGGAAGGCCCGCGAACCAGTCTCGGATTTGCGTGAAGCTGCCCGTGTAGGTCGCGGGGTTACTGCGCGGCGTTCGCCCGATCGGCGACTGGTCGATGTCGATGACCTTGTCGAGGAACTGAAGCCCCTCGATCTTTTCGTGATGCCCCGCCAGCATTCGCGCGCCATTCAGGGCACGGGCCGACGCCGCATAGAGCGTGTCGATCGTGAAGCTCGATTTGCCCGAACCGCTCACCCCGGTCACGCACGTGAACGTGCCAAGCGGGATGCTCGCGGTCACATCTTTCAGATTGTTCGCCCGCGCGCCCTTGACGGTCAGCTTCTTGCCATTGCCCTTGCGCCGCTTGGCCGGGATCGGCACGCTGCGGCGGCCCGACAGATAATCGCCGGTCAGGCTGGTCTCGCAATCGAGAATGTCCTGAAGCGACCCTTGCGCCACGACCTCGCCGCCATGCACGCCCGCGCCCGGACCCATGTCGACGACATGATCGGCGGTGCGGATGGCGTCCTCGTCATGCTCGACGACGATCACCGTGTTGCCGAGGTCGCGCAGGCGGCGCAGCGTGATCAGCAGCCGGTCATTGTCCTTCTGGTGCAGGCCGATGCTCGGCTCATCGAGGACATAGAGCACGCCCGACAGGCCGCTGCCGATCTGTGATGCGAGGCGGATGCGCTGACTTTCGCCGCCGCTCAGCGTGCCCGATGTGCGGTCGAGGTTCAGATAATCGAGGCCGACATTGTTGAGGAAACCGAGCCGCTCGACAATCTCCTTCAAGATGCGCTCGGCGATCTGGTTCTGCTGATCGGTCAGCGTGCTCGGCATCGCTTCGAAAAACGCCAGCGCCGGTCCGACGGCGCGGCGGGTGGACATGCTGATGTCCTCGCCCGCAATCTTCACCGCCAGCGCTTCGGGGCGGAGACGCGCGCCAAGGCAGACTTCGCACGGCTGCGAATTCTGATATTTGCTCAATTCCTCGCGCATCCACGCGCTTTCGGTGCTGAGCAAACGCCGGTCGAGATTGCCGATGACGCCCTCGAACGGCTTTTTCACTTCGTAGGATTTGCGCCCGTCCATGAATTTCAGGACGACCGGTGCGCCTTTTGTCCCGTAAAGGATCGCCGTGACGATAGGGTCGGGCAGTTCGTTCCACGGCGTCTCAAGGCTGAACCCGAAATGCGTCGCGAGACTGCCGAGGACCTGCATATAATAAGGCGACGGCGGCTGCGATTTCGCCCACGGCACAATCGCACCCTTCTTGATGCTCAGATTTTCGTTGGGCACCACCAGTTGCGGGTCGAAATGAAGTTTCTCGCCAAGTCCATCGCACGCGGGACAAGCGCCTTGCGGCGCGTTGAAGCTGAACAAACGCGGCTCGATTTCGGCAATCGTGAAGCCCGAGACGGGACAGGCAAATTTTTGCGAAAGAGTGATGCGACCGTCAGGCGCATATTCACCCGCGACAAGTTTCTTCTTAAGCCCCTCTCCTTCAGGAGCGTCGGGTCGCTCAGTCCCCCGGACTGAGCTGGAACTGCCGGGGGCAGTTCCACCCGAAGCTGGGTTGGGGTGGGGAGTGTCCACACGAGCAGATGTCGGGGAGTCGCCAGCCGTCCCCACCCCCGGCCCCTCCCCTGAGGGGGAGGGGGGAAGAGCATCCGCCGGATCGACATAAGCCAGCCCATCCGCCAGCTTCAGTGCCTGTTCGAACGAATCCGCCAGTCGGCTCTCAATCCCCTCGCGCACCACGATCCGGTCGATGACGACTTCCAAATCATGCTTGTATTTCTTGTCAAGCGCGGGCGCTTCGTCGATTTCGAAAAACACGCCGTCGATGCGCACGCGGGTATAGCCTGCTTTCTGCCACTCAAGCAGTTCCTTGCGATATTCGCCCTTGCGCCCGCGCACGACCGGGGCGAGCAGGAACAGGCGGCTACCCTCGGGCAAAGCCATCACGCGGTCGACCATCTGGCTGACCTGTTGCGCACTGATCGGCAGGCCTGTTGCCGGCGAATACGGAATGCCGACGCGCGCCCACAGCAGACGCATGTAATCATAGATTTCAGTGACGGTTGCGACCGTCGAGCGCGGATTTCGCGACGTCGTTTTCTGTTCGATGCTGATTGCCGGGGAAAGCCCTTCGATATGATCGACATCGGGCTTTTGCATCAGTTCCAGAAACTGCCGCGCATAGGCGCTGAGCGATTCGACATAGCGCCGCTGCCCTTCGGCATAGATCGTATCGAACGCGAGGCTCGACTTGCCCGATCCAGAAAGCCCAGTGATCACTGTCAGTGTCTCGCGCGGGATGTCGAGGCTGATATCCTTTAGATTATGTTCGCGCGCACCACGCACGCTTATATGAGTCAGCATATGGTTAGCCGATGGGTGTGTCCGTGAATCAACATGGACGTGCAGTTCCACAGCTGTTCGCCATGCGCAAGGCAGGCTTAGGTCACCTTGCGGGCTTTCATGGCCTGCCCCCTGTTTTGGCTGATCGGCTTGCACCGCCGACTGCACCCGCTACACAGCGGATATGGATCGCATTCACATCAGGGGCGGCAATCGCCTGTCGGGGCGCTTGCCCATTTCGGGAGCCAAGAACAGCGCGCTGACGCTGCTTCCCTGTGCGCTTCTGACGGATGAGCCGCTGACGCTGCGCAATCTGCCGCGCCTTGCCGATGTCGACAGTTTTGGTCATCTGCTCAATCAGCTGGGCGTGTCGACGATGATCGAAGGCGCACGACCGGAAGATTTCGGCCGGGTGATGACCGCGCGGGCACAGCGCGTCACGGCAACCACCGCGCCCTATGACATTGTCCGCAAGATGCGGGCATCGATTCTCGTGCTCGGGCCGATGCTCGCGCGGATGGGGGAAGCAACAGTCTCGCTTCCCGGCGGCTGCGCGATCGGCAATCGTCCGATCGATCTGCATCTGAAAGCACTCGACGCTTTTGGCGCAACAGTCGAAATGCTCGCAGGCTATGTCAAGGTTTCGGCACCGGGTGGCCGTGTGCCCGGCGGCACGATGCGCTTTCCGGTCGTGTCGGTCGGCGCGACTGAAAACGCCCTGATGACGGCAGTCCGGGCAAAGGGCACATGCGTCATCGAAAATGCGGCGCGCGAACCCGAAATCGTCGATCTCTGCCGCTGTCTGATTGCCATGGGCGCGAGCATCGACGGCGTTGGCACCGAAACGCTGACGGTCGAGGGGCGTGACCGGCTCCACGGCGCGACCTATGCGGTGATGCCCGACCGGATCGAAGCCGGCAGCTATGCCTGTGCCGTCGCGATTGCCGGCGGTGACATCGAACTGGTCAATGCCGACCCCGCCGAAATGGGCGCGACGATCGATGCCCTGAAAGAAGCAGGCGTCGGAATCGAGACGAGCACGTCCGCGATCCGCGTCACATCGGATGGCAGGCTTGGCCCCCTGACGCTGTCAACCGCACCCTATCCGGGATTTGCGACCGATATGCAGGCGCAGTTCATGGCAATGCTGTGCATGGCCGATGGGGCAAGCGTCCTGACCGAAACGATCTTCGAAAACCGGTACATGCATGTGCCTGAACTGGCGCGAATGGGCGCCGACATTCAGGTGCGCGGGCGATCTGCCGTGGTCCGCGGCGTGAAGGAAATGTTCGGCGCGCCCGTGATGGCGACCGATCTGCGGGCGTCGATGTCACTCATCATCGCCGGGCTTGCGGCCAGGGGCGAAACACAGGTGCAGCGCGTCTATCACCTCGATCGCGGCTATGAACGGCTTGAAGAAAAGCTGTCCGCTGTCGGCGCAGATATCGAACGGGTCAGCGACGGGTAATGCGCATCCGCCGTGTCACCGCGATTGCATAGATGATCAGCGCAACAGCGGCGAACAGGAACCATTGCACGGCATAAGCGACATGGTTGTTCGAAATGCCCTCCGTGCTCGGCGGCTCACTTGCAATGAGGCCGGTGGCGGCGACGGTGGCGACCAGCATGGGGCGAAGCGGCGCGGCTTGACCCAAAAGCTTGCCGATCAGGCTTGTCTGGTTCGGCTCGGTCGTGATCAGTCCGTCGACCACGCCGCCGCGCCATATCGGCCTGAACCCCGGATCGGCGGCGACGCCCATATCAATCAGCGCGCCCGGCCCCTCTGCCCCCGTCACGCATTCGGCGATGTGCCGGTATCCCGACTGGCCGCTCGGCGTGCTGCCCCCGGTGACGCGCCAGCCCGTTACGCGCAGGCAGGTGACACGTGCCTTGCGAAACATCGCCGCGTCGGCAACAGGCGCAAGCGGCGGATAGGCCATCGGCGGCAGGTTGCGGTTGGCGGTGTAGCGCGCGATGAGCGCTTCTTTCCAGCTTGCGCGCTGCAATTGCCACAGACCGAGCGCGATCATTGTGGCAACTGCCAGAGCGACGACAAGCGTCGGAAAGACCGGCAAGCGCCTCATTCCCGGCATTCATCCCCCGTGGACCGGCGCGCCCCAGCCACCCCAGACATAGATTGCGACAAACAGGAACAGCCAGACGACGTCGACGAAATGCCAGTACCATGCAGCGGCTTCGAACCCGAAATGCTGGCGTGGCGTGAAGTCGCCATTATAGGCACGCTTCAGGCAGACCGCGAGGAAGATGGTGCCGACCAGCACGTGAAAGCCGTGGAACCCGGTCGCCATGAAGAATGCCGCGCCATAGTTCAGCCCTTTGAACGCGAATGGCGCATGGGCATATTCATAGGCCTGAATGGTCGTGAACAAAGCGCCGAGGATGATCGTCGCCCACAGCCCTTTTTTCAGGCCGTCACGATTGCCATGAATCAGTTCATGATGCGCCCATGTCACGGTCGTTCCCGAACACAGCAGGATCAGCGTGTTGAGCAAAGGGAAATGAAACGGATCAATGACTTCGATGCCCTTGGGCGGCCAGGCGGCAGCGACACCTTGTGTCCCGACCGTCACTGCGCCGTCGGCAACCGACAATGCCTGCGGAAAGAGCGAGAAATCGAACCACGCCCAGAACCAGCCGACGAAAAACATGACTTCGGATGCAATGAACAATATCATGCCGTAACGCAGGTGAAGCGACACGACGGGGGTGTGGTCACCCGCCTTGGCTTCGCGCACCACGTCGGCCCACCAGCTGTACATCGTATACAGCACGCCGAGCAGCCCTGCGAAGAACACATAGCCACCGAATATCGCCTTGTGCATCCACATGATGCCGCCACTTGCCATCGCAAGTGCTGAAAACGCACCGATCAGCGGCCAGATACTGGGAGGCAGGATATGATAGTCGTGGTTCTTGGCACCGGCCATCGGCATATTCCTTGAATCGATGAGTTGATCGGCGACTAGCCCGCCTTTTTGGCCTCGTCTACCGGATAGAAGGTGTAGGACAGAGTGATCTCGCTGATGTCTTTTGTGTCAGGGTCTTTCAAAACATCGGGGTTCACGAAAAAGATGACGGGCATGCGCACGGTCTGGCCGGGAGCGAGTGTCTGCTGCGTGAAGCAAAAGCACTGGATTTTGCTGAAATACTGGCCCGACGATTCGGGTGTGACATTGTAGGTTGCGGTGCCCGTCACGGTCCGGTTGGACAGATTGGTCGCGGTGAAAAACGCGATGTTGCGCGCGCCGATGGTGACGGTCTGCGTGCTGATTTCCGGCTTGAAAGACCAGGGCAGGCCGCTGTTGTGGTTGGCATCGAAGCGAATGACCATCGTCTTGCCGACAACCGCCCCCGGCACGCTGGCTTCGGTGGCGCGCATCGTCGTCCCGCCATAGCCGGTGGTGGTGCAGAACAGGCGATAGAGCGGAACCGCGGCATAGCCGAGGCCGAGCATCGCCCCCGCAGCGATCAGCGCAAAGGCTGCCGTGCGATGCTTTGGATCATGGGTCAGGGTGGTCATCGCTGAAGCCGCGCCAGCGTGATGAAGAAAAACAGCACGACCATCGCAACAAGCAGCAATGCCGTCACGATCGAACGCTGTTTGCGGCGGCGTGTGAAGTCGTCGTCAGGGGTCATGCCAGGGTCCGGTCCACGGCAAGCGCGGCAAAGATAAGCAGGACATAGCCGATCGAATAGATGAAAAGCGCGCGTTCGGGTTTCATCGTTGCGGGCGTCGGTGCGTTGGTGGTCAGGCACCACAAGGAGAGCGCGACGAAGATCGCCGAACTGACAGTCGCAATCATCCCGTATAATGGTCCCGCCATCTCCAGTGCCCACGGCGCAATGGCAGAACCCGACATCAGCACGGCATAGCCCAGCATCTGGACGCGTGTCGCCCGCCCGCCTGCGACGACGGGCAGCATCGGCACACCCCCTTTGGCATAATCATCGCGGATCAGCAGCGCGAGCGCCCAGCTGTGCGGCGGTGTCCACAAGAAAATGATCGCGAACATGATGACGGCAAGCAGCGAGACGTTGCCCGTCGCCGCGACCCAGCCGATCAGCGGCGGAAACGCCCCCGCCGCACCGCCGATGACGATATTCTGTGGCGTCCGCCGCTTCAGCCCGACGGTGTAGACAAGAACATAAAACAGGATCGACACGGCCAGCAGCGCTGCGGCAAAGGCATTGGCGGAAAGATACATGAGCACGACCGAGAACAGGCCGAGACCGACACCGAAATGCAACGCCGTCTGCGGATCGAGTCGTCCCGCGGGCAGCGGCCGGTTCGCCGTGCGCGTCATCAGCGCATCGATATCGGCCTCATACCACTGGTTGAGCGCCCCGGCAGATCCTGCCGCCAGCGCAATCGCAAGAATCGCCGCAAATCCCAGTGCAAACGGCATCGCCACGGGTGCCGCAAGCATGCCGCAGATTGCGGTAAACACGACTGATCGCATCACGCGCGGCTTTGTCAGCGCGAACAGGTCACGCCAGTCGGCAGGCAGTGCCTGTGCGGGATATGTGGTCGTTGTCATGTCAACTTTCTCGCCACTCCTGACGGAGCGGACACCTGTCCTCTAGTCAATCAGCGGCAATGTTTCGAACTGGTGGTAGGGCGGCGGGCTCGACAATGTCCATTCCAGCGTCGTCGCACCCTCGCCCCATGGGCTGTCGACCGCTTTGGAACCCCCGAACAATGACCAGAACAGGTTGACGAAGAACACTGCCATCGACGCGGCCATGATCACATAGCCGACCGACGCGATATAATTCCAATAGGCAAGTGCGTCGGTGTAATCGGGAATGCGGCGCTGCATGCCGTCAAGGCCGAGGAAGTGCATCGGAAAGAACAGGACGTTCACGCCGACGAAGAACATCCAGAAATGCACCTGGCCAAGCGCCTCATTGTACATTTTCCCGCTCATTTTCGGGAACCAGTAATAAAATCCCGCGAAAAGCGAGAACACGGCGCCCAGCGACAGCACATAATGAAAATGCGCGACCACATAATATGTGTTGTGCATGTACGTATCGATGCCGCCGTTGGCGAGGACGACGCCGGTGACACCGCCAACGGTGAACATGAAGATGAAGCCCAGCGCCCACATCATCGGCGTCTTGAAGCTGATCGATCCGCCCCACATCGTCGCGATCCAGCTGAAGATCTTGATGCCGGTCGGCACCGCGATGACCATTGTCGCGGCGGTAAAATACATCTTGATATTCACGCTCAGACCGCTGGTGAACATATGGTGCGCCCAGACGATGAAGCCGACGACGCCGATCGCGACCATCGCATAGGCCATGCCGAGATAGCCGAACACCGGCTTTTTCGAAAAGGTCGAAATGATCTGGCTGATCATGCCGAAGCCGGGCAGGATCATGATGTAGACTTCAGGATGACCGAAAAACCAGAACAGATGCTGATACAGCAGCGGATCGCCGCCGCCCGCCGGATCGAAGAACGTCGTCCCGAAATTGCGGTCCGTCAGCAGCATCGTGATCGCCGCGGCGAGCACGGGCAGCGACAGCAGCAGAAGGAACGCGGTGACAAGGATCGACCAGACGAACAACGGCATCTTGTGCAGGGTCATCCCCGGCGCGCGCATGTTGAAAATCGTCGTGATGAAATTGACCGCACCCAGAATGGATGACGCACCGGCAAGGTGGAGCGACAGGATCGCCATATCGACCGCGGGCCCCGGCGAACCCGTCGTCGACAGGGGCGCATAGACCGTCCAGCCGACGCCGGCCCCATTGCCGGTGCCGCCCGAAAAGAAAGTCGATCCCAGGAGCAGGATGAACGACGGGACAAGCAGCCAGAACGACACGTTGTTCATGCGCGGAAACGCCATGTCGGGCGCGCCGATCATGATGGGGACGAACCAGTTGCCGAAACCGCCGATCATCGCGGGCATGACCATGAAGAACACCATGATCAGGCCGTGCGCAGTAATAAGGACATTCCAAAGGTGATACGCCTCGTCGAGCGATTTGCCGCTGCCGACCCAGCCCGTGAGATACTGGATGCCCGGCTCGGCCAGTTCAAGCCGCATCAGGCCCGAAATCGCGCCGCCGATGATCCCGGCGAAAATCGCGAAGATCAGATAAAGCGTGCCGATGTCTTTATGATTGGTCGACATGAACCAGCGCGCGAAAAATCCCGGCTTGTGGTCGGCGTCGTGATGATGCTCGTGCGCGTGGGCCTGAAATGCGTGGCCGGCGGAAAGGGCTATATCGGTCATGATCTTAGCTCTTGGTCGCGGCGACGGGCGCCGGGGAAGGGACAGGGGTGGCAGCGGCACTGGCCGAAGGTTTCTCACCCTTCGTCACGCCCCCCTTGGACGCCACCCAGATGGCGTAGTCGGCCGGGCTGACGGCTTCGACAGTGATCGGCATGAAGCCGTGGCGCGCGCCGCAAATCTGATAGCACTGGCCATAATAGACGCCGGGTTTTTCAACCGTGAAGCTGGTCTGGTTGATGCGGCCGGGCACGGCATCCATTTGCGTCCAGAACGCAGGCACTGACCAGGCATGGATAACGTCGTTCGACGTGGTCAGCAAGCGGATCGGCACGCCCACCGGCACGACGACACGATTGTCCGTCGCGAGCAACCGCGGTTCGCCCCGCTTTTTTGCCTCGGCATCGGGCAACATGTTGGCGGTAATCTCAAATCCGCCATTGTCCATATATTCATAGGACCAGTACCACTGGTTACCGATTGCCTTGATCGTGATCGCATCCTTGCCCGGAGGTTTATATTGCGCGGCCAGCAGGCTGATCGACGGGATCGCGATACCGACCAGAATCAGCACGGGCACCAATGTCCAGACGACTTCGATCAATGTGTTGTGCGTCGTCTTCGATGGCACCGGATTGGCCGAACGGCGAAACCGCCACGACGCCCAGAACAGCAGCCCCAGGACAAAGACCGAAATTCCCACGATGATCGGCATCAGGATATAGGTATGCATCCACAGCGCCCGGCGACCATTGGGCGTCACCTGTGGCTGGATGTCGATCGCGCGCGGACTTGGCATGCCAATACCTTGGGTCGGGCCTGTGGTGACCGCGACTGCCGCTGGTGCCACGGGTTGCGCCATCGATGTCGCGGGCGCAGCCTGTTCGGCTTGCTGCGCAAAAACAGGTGAAAAGACAAGGAGACCAAAAGCGAATAATGCGGTCTTCAGCGACTTCATAACGACGGGTCTTCCTGGTTTTGTGCCTCACAGGCGGGGATGCGCCGGTGTGAATTTGTGCGCCTATACGCCGGTTGCGTGCCAGTCTCAAGCAGATTACCGCGATTTCGGCACCGCTTGTGCTGCGGCGCACACAACCTTAGGTCAGGCATGCCCGATAAGCAGGAGGAATGCGTGACCGAAGACGACGTGCTGGCCGAATTCCGGGCCGCGAACGCGCTGCTTGAAGGGCATTTCATTCTGTCGTCGGGGCTGCGCAGCGCACGTTATCTGCAATGTGCGCGCGTTTTGATGGACCCGCAGCGCGCAGGCCGCCTTGCCGGTGCACTGGCCCCAAAGATCGACGCCGAAATTGACATTGTCGTGTCGCCGGCAATGGGCGGCGTCATCATCGGGCATGAAATGGGCCGCGCGCTGGGCGTTGACGCGCTTTTCCTCGAACGGCCTGACGGCGTGTTCGAACTGCGGCGCGGCTTTTCCCTCAACCCCGGACAGCGCGTCCTGATGGTCGAGGATGTCGTTACCACGGGGCTTTCGTCGCGCGAGGCGATCAAGGCAATTGTGGCTGCGGGCGGGATTGTGGTTGCCGCCGCCGCGCTGGTCGACCGGTCCGACGGCGCGGCCGATCTTGGCGTGCCGTTCACCCCGCTGATCCGGTTGTCGGTGCCAAGCTATCGACCCGATGCATTACCGCCGGAACTCGCCGCCATTCCGGCAATCAAGCCGGGAAGCCGCACCGCATGACGCCGGTCACTCGCTTGCGCCTCGGCGTCAACATCGATCATGTCGCGACGATCCGCAATGCGCGCGGCGGGTGGCATCCTGATCCGTTGCGTGCGGTCCGCATCGTCGAAGCGGCCGGGGGCGACGGCATCACTGTCCACCTGCGCGAGGACCGGCGGCATATCCGCGACGAGGATCTGACCGCACTGATGGCGGGCACCGACCTTCCCGTGAACCTCGAAATGGCGGCGACCGAGGAGATGGTTGACATCGCCATCCGCCACAGGCCCCATGCCGCCTGTATCGTTCCCGAACGACGCGAAGAACGCACGACAGAGGGCGGACTGGATGCGGCAGGGCAGCACAACAGCCTCGCGCCGCTGGTCGCACGGCTGAACGATGCGGGCATCCGGGTCAGCCTGTTCATCGAACCTTCGCCGATTCAGATCGAGGCTGCCATCCGCCTGCGCGCGCCTGTGATCGAACTGCATACGGGTAAATATGCACAGGGCGATCCTGACGGTGCCGAATTGAAACGCCTGACTGAGAGCGCGGCATTGGCGGTCAGGAACGGCATCGAACCACATGCCGGCCATGGCCTGACATTCGACAATGTCGGGCCGGTCGCTGCCATTCCGCAGATCGCCGAGCTCAACATCGGTCATTTTCTGGTCGGAGAGGCGATCTTCATCGGCCTTGATGCGAGCATCCGCGAAATGCGCGCACGCATGGATGCGGCGCGCTAGGATGATCATCGGCATCGGGTCCGATCTTTGCAATATCGAACGGATCCAGAATTCGCTCGACCGGTTTGGCGCGCGTTTCGAACAGCGCGTCTTCACGGATATCGAACGCGCGAAGGCCGCCCGTCGCCCATTCACACGCGCCGGCACCTATGCCAAACGCTTTGCCGCCAAGGAAGCGTTTTCAAAAGCTGTCGGAACAGGATTCAGGCACGGCGTGTTTATGCGGGATATCGGTGTGTTCAACGCGCCGGGCGGCACCCCCACGCTCGTTCTGACGGGCGGGGCAAAGGCGCGGCTCGACGCGATGATTCCACAGGGGTATGACGTCATCATTCACCTGACGCTCACTGACGACCATCCATGGGCGCAGGCGTTCGTCATCATCGAAGCCCTTGCGAAAGTGACTGTGTGACCGCCGACACCGCCCCTATTGCCACCACTGAACAGCCGGTGGCGAAAACCAGCTGGCTGCACGAGGCGCACAGTATCGCCTGGCTGATTGCCGCCGTGCTCGGTTTCCACAGTTTCATTGCCAAGCCATTCTATATTCCCAGCGAATCCATGGTGCCGGGCCTGCGCGTCGGCGACCGGCTCGTCGTCAACAAATTCGCTTATGGCTGGTCGTTCGTATCGCCCACCGTGCCCAATCCCGTCGCCATCTTCAAAAGCCTGATTCTCGGCCAGCCGGTCGACAGCTGGAGCGTGCAATTCACCCCGAGCAAGGGGCGCCTGTTCGGCAGTTTGCCCGAACGCGGCGATGTCGTCATCGTCACCCCGCCGGGCAAGTCGGAAGATTATATCAAGCGCGTCATCGGCCTGCCCGGCGACCGGCTGGAAGTCCGCGGCGGTGTCGTGATCCTCAACGGAAAACCGGTCAAACGCGTTGACAAGGGGCTGGTCCGTATCCCTGTCGATGTGAACCAGCCGTGCAGCGACGGCGACTATCCCGGTGCGCTCGTCCGCGATGCGCAGGGCAAGAGCTGGTGCCAGTTGCCGATATTTCGCGAAACCCTGCCCAATGGCCGCAGTTATGACACGGTCGATCTGGGCTATGACTGGCGGGTCGATGATTTCGCACCGATCACGATACCTGCGGACAGGGTGTTTCTGATGGGCGACAACCGCGACCGGTCGGCGGACAGCCGCGTCCCGCTTGAAAACCGGGGACTGGGCGGGCCGGTGCCCGCTGAAAATATCGGGGGCCGCGCCGAATTCATCACGTTTTCGTTCGATGGCAACTGGGGCTTGCGCGGTGATCGTGCGCTCCGAAGCCTGCATGCGCCGGTGGGCCCGTAATGGCCGCAAGCTCCCCTGAAAATGTCATCGCGGGTCACCGTGAACTGCCCGGTCCCAATGAATTGCGCGATCCCGCAGTCCGTGAAGAACTGAAACGCGCGCTGGTCTGGGTCGGCGTGGTCGGCGGGGTTGCGCTGACGGTGTATCTGTCACAACCCCTGCTGCTTATATTCGGCGGGGTCGTCTTTGCGGCGATGCTTGATGGCGGCACCCGGTTACTCGGGCGCGTTTTGCCGATCGCGCGGGGCTGGCGCCTGATGCTGGTCGTCGTCGGCGTGTTCGCGTTTCTTGGCTGGGTCGTTTATTTTACCGGTAGCACCCTGGCCGGTCAGGTCGAATCGCTGCGCCTGATCGTCACGACGCAGGTCAACCGCCTGATCGCCTTTGCCAATGCCCAGCATCTGCTCGACGGTGGTCTGGCAGGTGGTCAGGCGACGGAAATCGGCAAGGAAATCATGGGGTCGATCGGCCGGGTGACGTCGGCGGTCGGAACAGTTGTGGGTGCCGTCACAAGTGCGGTGATGATCATCGTCATTGGCGTCTTTCTGGCCATCGAACCGCGTTTGTATGAACGCGGTGTCGCATGGATGTTCCCGGTGACGCGTCGTCTGCATCTGTATGCGACATTGAAGGCGATGGGCCATACTCTGCGTCGTCTGATGGCGGGCCGTTTGCTCGGCATGGCTGTCGAAGGCGTCGGCGTCTGGCTGTTGCTGTTGTTGGGCGGGGTGCCAATGGCGGCATTGCTGGGCGTGCTGACGGGCCTTTTGGCATTTCTGCCCAATATCGGCGCAATCGTGTCGGGCGTGCTGATCATCCTCGTCGGTTTTTCCGGGGGGACTGATATGGGGTTTTACGCGCTTGGCGTGTATCTCTCGGTGCAGATCGTCGATGGCTATCTGATCGTTCCGACAGTTGCGAAACGATCGGTCGATCTGGCCCCGGCACTTGTCCTTGGCGCACAGCTGCTCCTCGGCGCGGCGTTTGGCCTGCTCGGCCTGATGTTTGCCGATCCGATTGTCGCGATGCTCAAGGTGGGGCTGGAACGCGGTTCGGAAGATGCATCGGCGCGCGCGGGGGAAGACCATTCTGCATAGCTTGCCGCTCTTTGTCCGGTTGCAGGGGCGAAACGTCATCCTGATCGGCGAAGGTGATGCAGCCGATGCCAAGCGCCGCCTGCTCGATCGTGCGGGTGCAGTCGTGGTCGGCGAAGAGGCACAGGCCGTGCTCGCAATTGTCGCAATCGCGGACGATGAAGACGCGACCGCCGCCGTGCACCGGCTGAAATTGCGCGGCATCCTGGTCAACGCCGTCGACCGGGTGGCGCTGTGCGATTTCACTCTGCCCGCCATTGTCGATCGTGATCCTGTGCTGGTCGCGATCGGTACCGGCGGCGCGTCGGCGGGCCTTGCCAAGGCTTTGCGACAGCGGCTCGAAACATTGATACCCCAGACGCTGGGGACGCTTGCCAACGGGCTGTACGCCGTGCGCGCTTCATTGCAGACCAGATACCCCGACGCGATTGCACGGCGGCACGCGATCGATGCCGCGCTCAGCCCCGGTGGCGCGCTCGACCTGTTCGGCATCAATCATGATGTTGCCTCATGGCTTTGTTCAGAAACGCCGATTGACACCGGCCACACCGAACGGCTTGTCCTGACATCCCCCGATCCCGATGACCTGACGCTGCGGCAGGCGCGGCTGCTTGCGTCCGCAACGACAATTTGTCACGCCGCGGATGTGCCCGCTGTCATTCTCGATCGCGCGCGTGCCGATGCCAGCCGGATTTGCGGGGCCGTACCCATACCCGATGCGCGTCTGCCCGGGCTGACCATTGACGTCCGTATGGCGTAATGCCGGGTTTAACGCGCGGTCACGCTTCGCGCTTCGGCCAGGGCAAGCCGCAATTCGCCGATTTCGACCGCACGCTGGGCGATGCGCCCGTCAAGCGCGGCATTGGCCCGGCGCAGTGCGTCAAACGCGCGGGCGCGGTTCATCAGCCGTTCGATCCGTGCGGCCACGACATCAAAATCAAACGGCTTGATGACATAATCATCGGCTCCTTCACCCAGGGCCTCGATCGCCGCCGCCGGATCGCTGCGCGCTGTCATCATTAGCACGGGCAAGTCACCGGTCACCGACGATCCGCGGACTTCGCGCAACACTGCCAGACCCGACATGTGCGGCATCGTGAGATCAAGCAGCATGAGATCGAACCGGCGTGCCTGACACAGGTCGAGCGCGGCCATGCCATTGTCGACCAGCGCGACCGTGTAGCCCATGTGCGTCAATCGCCGCCCCATGACGGCCAGCGCAGTCCGGCTGTCGTCGACGATGATGAGATCACCGCCCGGCGCGGGCGTGTTGAGCGTGAGAATATCCATCACATGAGCGATAACGCGCAATGGTTAACGGGGCGTTGAGGATATCAACCGCTGTTCCTGAGCGCCGTCGCGATGGCGTTGATCGAAAGCTGGATCCCTTCGGCAATGCGCGGATCATTTTCGCCGCTGCGGTGGCGTTTGAGCAATTCGATCTGGAGCAGGTTGAGTGGCTCGATATAGGGCGTGCGCAGGCGGATCGATGCGTCGAGCACCGGGTTGCGCTCAAGCAGGCGTGATTGGCCCGTGACCGACAGCAAGGCATCGTGCGCATGGTGCCAGCCACCGCGAATGCGCGAAAAAACGGCATCGCCCATTGCACGATCCTCGACCAGCCCGGCATAGCGCGCGGCAATGCCCATGTCAGACTTCGCAAGCACCATTTCCATGTTGCCAAGCACCGATTGCAGGAATGGCCAGCCATCGGCCATCGCTTTCAGCAAGCCCTTGTCGGCAAAGCCGTCAAATGCGGCACCCACGCCATACCAGCCCGGCAGCATGACCCGCGCCTGTGCCCAGCTGAACACCCAGGGGATGGCGCGCAGGTCTTCGATTGCGTCCGATTTCGTGCGGCTGGCGGGGCGGGACCCGATCTTGAGTGTCGCAATTTCGGCAATCGGCGTCATCTGGCGAAAGAATGTGCGGAAACCCGGTGTCCCGTAAACCAGCCCGCGATAGGCATTGAACGCCTCACTCGAAATGCTGTCCATTGCATCGGCAAAGCGCCTGACGTCGTCGGCACTGACGCCTTCAGGCTCCATGGTGGCGAGGATCGTTGCCGCTGCCATCGCTTCAAGGTTGATGGCGGCACTTTCGCGGCTGCCATATTTCGCGGCGATCACTTCGCCCTGTTCGGTAATGCGGATGCGGCCACGGACCGTCCCTGGCGGCTGCGCACGGATCGCCGCGAACGACGATCCCCCGCCGCGCCCGACCGCGCCACCACGGCCATGAAACAACTGCATCGCCGTCCCTGCCTGTTCAAAGACCGGCGCCAGCGCGAGGCTGGCCTGATACAGGATCCACGTCGAAGTCAGATAGCCGCCGTCCTTGTTCGAATCCGAATAGCCGACCATCACTTCCTGATGACACGCAGCAACCGCCAGTGCCGCCATTTCGGGCAATGCAAAGAATTCGGCCATGATCCCCGGAGCGGAGTCAAGATCGGCAATCGTCTCGAACAGCGGAACGACCATGATCGACGTCCGGCCCGGCGCATAGAGTCCCGCTTCTTTCAACAGGATATAGACTTCGAGCATGTCCGACACGCTGTCGGCCTTTGAGATGATCGCCCGCGCAATCGCGGCGTCGCCATAGCGGGCCTTTGCCGCCGCCGCCGCCGCAAATATGGCCATTTCGGACGTTGTTTCGTCACCATAGGCCAGATGCGGTCCCGACAGCGGGCGAGGACTGGCAAGTTCGCGCCGAAGCAACGTCACGCGCGCGACTTCGTCGAGCGCTGCATAATCGTCCTCCACCCCGGCAACCTTCAGCAATTCGGCCACCACGCGCGCATGGACGTCGCTGTTCTGGCGCAGGTCGAGTGTCGCGAGGTGAAACCCGAACACGTCGACCGCGCGGATCAGGCGGCCGAGCGCACCACCGGTCGCAAGGGGGCCGGTGCTGAGCGCCTTGGCCAGCGCACGAAGATCGGCACGGAATGCCGCCGGATCGGGATAGGCTTGCCCCGCCAGCGCGGACGGACGCACCGGCGCCTTGCCGATGGCGGTTTCGAATGTCGCCGCCAGTCGCGCATAAATGCCCGATACCGCGCGACGATAAGGTTCGTCGGCACGGCTGACCGCTGAGTCCCCGCTGGCGTCGGCAAGGTGGACAACGCTGTCCGACACGTCGGCCAGCTCGGTCGAAATCGACAGCTCGGCACCCAGTGCATGCACGGCATCGAGATAATAGCCGAGTACCGTTTCCGCAGATCGCCCCAGCGCCAGATGCAGCGAATCCGCCACGACATTGGGATTGCCGTCACGGTCGCCACCGATCCAGCTTCCCACCTTCAGGAACGACGCTGTCCTGTGTCCAAGCGACCGGTCCCACCGCGCATAGAGCGCCGGCAGTGTCGGCAGGAACACATCACGCAGCCATGCCAGCGCATTCTCAACCTCGTCGGCAACATAAAGCCGTTCACGCCGCAATGGCCGTGTCTGCCACAGCAGCGCAATCTGCCGCGCAATCGCGGCCTCCACTGCATCACCATCCCCGGTCTCGGTCGCGCCGGCATCGCGCAACGCCATCAGCGTGGCGATACGGTTGCGGTGGTCGATCATCGACTTGCGGCGGACTTCGGTCGGATGGGCGGTCAGCACCGGCATCACCAGCGCGTGGCCAAGCATGTCGGCAACCTTTGCGCCGTCCATGCCATGTTCGGCCAGTTGCGCGGCGACATGCGCCACATCTGCACCGGTTTCGACCGCGACACCCTGCCGGTCCTCGGCCAGATTGGCGAGCATCGAAAACAGCATGAACCCGCGCACGAAATCGAGCGTTTCGTCAAGGCTGAGTGCATCGAGACCGCTGTCGACCGTGTCCGCCCCCGCCACGCCGCGATGCCGGTCGACTGACGTCGACCGAATATATTCGGTGCGCCGGTACAGGGCGTCACCGCCAAGTTCACGAATGACATCCCCAAGGACACGGCCAAGGAAACGAATGTCGGGGTTCTGGGTTATCGGTGCAGAAGTAGATTTAGATGTCGCCATATGCGCTTGCTGCACTGCGGCAACGCCATCGTCAATTGCCCGGCATCATTTGGACATGTCGTTAATGAGACGTAAAAACTTCACACCGCCGTCATAACGGCCGGTTAACCGCAAGGTCTCAGGCATTTAACAGGGACCCGTTCATGCGCCATTTCACAGCCTTTTCACTCGCAGTTGCCAGTCTCGTATCCGGACCGGCGACCGCTGCGGTCACGCTGATTGCGACGGGATCGATCAATGGCAGCATGGCTGGTACCGGCATCGACCTGTCGGGCCTTGGCTACAAACTTGAAAACGGCCTTGCGCAAAACACGCTGGGTGGCATGGGATCGGGCCTCGCCTATGCCGGTGGAACGACGTTTTTCGCGACACCGGACCGGGGCCCCAACGCATTGCCGTACAATGCGGCAATCGATGACACGACATCCTATATCAGCCGGTTCCAGACGCTCAGCTTGGCGCTGACCGCGGCGCCTTCGGGGGGACTGCCGTTCACCCTGACCCCGACGCTGACCCAGACGACATTGCTGTATAGCGATACGGCGCTGGTTTATGGCAGTGGTGCTGGCCTCGGCAATGACATCGCTGGTGCGGCGCTCAAGCCGGGGAACTGGGTAAACAGTGCGGGCAAAAACTACTTCACGGGCCGGTCCGACAATTTTGGCGCGGGCAATTCGGGTAACCCGCTGAATGCACGCTTCGATCCCGAAGCGATCCGCGTCTCCAACGACGGCAAGACTGTGTTCGTGTCGGACGAATATGGCCCCTATGTCCGCCAGTTCGATCGCACGACAGGTGCGCTGGTCCGGACTTACGCGCTGCCGGCCAATCTCGACGTCGCCCGATTGTCACCACAGGGCGCCGTGGAAATCAGCGGCAACACATCGGGCCGCACAGCCAACAAGGGAATGGAAGGACTGGCCATCACACCCGACGGCAAGACACTGGTCGGAATCATGCAGGCGCCGCTGATCGGTGATCCCGCCAAGTTTCTGCGGCTTGTGACAATTGATATCGCGACGGGTGCGACAAAGGAAATCGGCGTCAAACTGACCGATGGAACAGGGGTGAGCGAAATTGTCGCCATCGATTCGACGCATTTCCTGATCGATGAACGGGACGGCAAGGGATATGGCGACAGCACGAACGCCGCCATCAAGAAGCTGTACGCCATCGATATCACCGGGGCGACGGACATAACGGCTCTGTCTGACCCGACGCAGCTTGGCGCTGCGACACTTGCGACGAAATCGGCGACACCGTTTCTTGACCTTGTCAGTGCCCTGACGGCCTATGGGATCAAGCCATCGCAGATTCCGGCAAAGATCGAAGGCGTCGCTTTTGGTCAGGACGTGATCGATGCGAGCGGGAAAAAACTGCACACGCTGTTCATTGCCAACGACAATGATTTCGATCCGGCGTTATCGGGCCCGAACCAGTTTTACGTGTTCGGTTTCACCGACAGCGATCTGACCGGATTTACGCCGCAAATGTTCGGCCCGGTGCCCGAACCTTCGACCTGGCTGTCGATGATTGCCGGCTTTGCAGTGGTGGGCGGACTGTTCCGGCTGCGCCGCAGGCGGGTACAATCGCTGACGCGCTGAGCAGCTGTTGTAAGTTTCGGGGACACGATACTTAATTCCGCGTTACTCTGTTTCTGAACACGTGCGTCTGACTGGGAATTAAGTATCGTGTCCCCGAATTTAGCGGAATCAGTGGAACGCCATCGTCCTGCGCCCTTTGCTATTGTCGACAAATGCGCCTATACAGGAAACGCTGAACGTCGCCTGCGACGGATACGGGTGCGCTTTGGCTCCCCTTTGTCCCACACTTGCTTCACGACGCCGGGATGGAACGATTTTGGACCATGCCCGTCTAATCTGGGCAAAGGATACCCATTATGATCACCGGAACAGTCAAATTTTTCAACGCCGACAAGGGTTATGGCTTCATCGCGCCCGAAGGCGGCGGCGGCGATGCCTTCGTTCATATTTCGGCCGTGGAACGCGCGGGTCTGCGCACGCTCGATAAGGATCAGCGCGTGACCTATGAACTGGAAACCGACAAGCGCGGCAAGACCTCGGCTGTCAATATCCAGGCTGCCTAAATATACCGCCGGGCGGGTTCGCTCGCCCGGCATTTACGCCCTTTCTATCGACAAGAAAGCCCGCCCCCTATGTCGACTCTCGAATTTTACCGCGGACAGATGATCAAGGCGCAGGCCGAAGCTGATGCCGCCGTCCTCGCCAATGTTCGCGACCGTTGCCTGCGGGCAAAGGCCGCCTGGGCCGATATGGCCGACCGCATCGAGCGCACCGACGCCATGCGCGCCGGCCGCGCCGCAAGTGCAGTGCCCGCTTAAGCGACTTTCTGATGGACGACCGCGAGGCGCAGATCAGGATACCAGACGCGCGCCGTATCGCCGGGGTCTTCTGACGCGGTGGTGACCGCCAGCTGCCGGTTGACCTTTGACCGGTGGTGCATCCGCGCGGTGTTTTCCTGACCGACGTAACAGCCTTTGGTGAAGCTCACGCCGTTCCATTCGCGCGCATTGCATTCGAGCCAGAGCGTTGTCGCGTCGCCCAGTTCGGCCACGCCTTCTGTCACGCCCAGCGTTAGCCGGTGCGCACGCCAGCCCTCAGCCGCTTCATCCGCAGGCGCAATCCAGCGCCGCCCCAGTGCCACCAGCCGCGGATCGGGAACACCGTCGTCGCCCTCTGGCGACCAATGCACTGCGAGGTCGGTTCGTTCGATCCTGATCGCGCGGCGCAGGCGATAGAGCGAAAGGCGACGGATCAGCGCATCCGCCTGCTCCCCTTCGCAATCGATCAGCAGGTCGTCGCTGTCAGCCCAGACAATAAAATCGAACAGGACCTTGCCCTGCGGTGTCAGCAGCCCCGCCCACACGGGCAGATCACCCGCAATATCGTTGGTCACCAGTCCCTGGAGAAACCCGCGCACATCCTCGCCAGAAAGTCGGATCACGGCGCGTTCGATGAGGGTGGTTTTCGCCATCGTCTTTAGGTAGGGACCAATCCCGACAAAGTCACCCTTCTGCCCTGAGCTTGTCGAAGGGCTGTCCTTCTTTGACTATGGGCTCAAAGAAAAGGACAGGGTTTCGACAGGCGCAGCCCGAACGGAATTTATTTTGCCGGTTGATACCCTCACGATACGCCGCCCGGACGACTGGCATGTTCACCTGCGCGACGGGGATATGCTGACGGCGGTCGCGCCCTATACCGCGCGACAGTTTGCGCGGGCGATCGTGATGCCGAACCTGTCGCCGCCGGTGACGACCGTCGAGGCAGCAGCGGCCTATCGCAACCGCATCATTGCCGCTGCGCCGGGTCTGACACCGCTGATGACGGCCTATCTGACCGATGCCGCTGACCCCGACGAGCTTGAACGTGGGCATGGCGAAGGCGTGTTCACCGCCGCGAAGCTTTATCCGGCCCACGCCACGACGGGGTCTGCACATGGCGTGACCGATGTCGCGACTCTGTACCCTGCGCTGGAACTGATGCAGCGGATCGGGATGCCGTTACTGGTCCACGGCGAAGTCACCGACCGTAATGTCGACATCTTCGATCGTGAGGCGGCGTTCATCGACCGGACTCTGGCGCGACTGGTGCGTGACTTTCAGGCACTGAAAATCGTCTTCGAACATATCACCACCGCCGACGCGGTCAATTTCGTGAATGCCAGCGGACCCAATATCGCCGCGACGATTACGCCCCAGCATCTGATGCTGAATCGCAATGCCATGTTTGACGGTGGCATCCGTCCGCATGCCTATTGCCTGCCGGTCATCAAGCGCGAGACGCACCGCCTTGCTCTGCGCGTCGCTGCCACGTCAGGCTCGCCGAAGTTTTTCCTCGGCACCGACAGCGCGCCGCATGTGCAAGCCGCCAAGGAAACCGCCTGCGGCTGCGCCGGCATTTTCAATGCGCCCTGCGCACTCGAAAGCTATGCCACTGTGTTCGACGAGGAAGGCGCGCTCGACAAGCTCGAAGGCTTTGCGTCGGAACATGGCCCGCGCTTTTATGGGTTACCGCTGAACGAAGGAACGATAATGATCGAACGCGCGCCGACCGAGGTACCCGCCACTATAAATGGCGTCGTACCTTTTCGCGCGGGCGAAACACTGGCGTGGCGACTGGCCTAAGCCGGGCATGGGCAAAGCCCATGCCGTCGGTCGGCGCTTTGATGCGCCGCCGTCCGGGTTTGCGCGAGGTCGCCGCAATGTGCGGCGTCCCGTACTGCGCCTAGAATGGCAACCAGCGGCTCTTTTCGGAAAACTTCATATATCCGATATTCGCGCCGAGGCGGACGCCGACACCCAGCCGGATCGGGATCAGCACGACATCGCCGCGTCGCAGATAGGTCGCAGAAAAGCCCCCGACGAAATACGCGCGCCCTTCGACCTGCGGATAACGTTTGTAAAGGTCCTGACTATCGTAAAGATTATAGACCAGTGTAAAAACCTTGGTTGCATCCCCGCCGACGTCGAAGCCGATCGAAGGGCCTGTCCAGTAAACGGGCCGCTGCCCCTCGACCGTGTGTTGCAGAGTGCCCGAGCCATAGCGCAGGCCGACGACAAAGGCGCCAGAGGCTTCACGACCGGCGATATAGGCACTGGGTTCGCCCTGATCCTTCAGGATTTTCTCGACAATTCCGGCAAGTCCCGCTGCACCCTTGCCAAAGACACCTTCGGCGGCGCCGATCAGGTCATCTTTCTTGTAGGTCGGTGCGGTTTGCGTGGCGATCGGGCTCGTCGCGGCCTGACCGGGGGCAGTCGGTGGTGCGGGGGGCGCACCCGTGTCAGGCGGTGTGGCAGGATCGAGCGGTGGTGCTGTCGGCGGCGCCATCGGCGTTGACGTTGCATAGCCGCGCTCTCCCGGCAGCGGGGCGACGTCGGCTTGTGCGGCAGCGGTATTGGGGTCAACCGTGCGGACTTGCGCCACCACGGGTGATGCGATGAGCGCAAACGTGGCGGCGAGGCCAGCAAAATATGTCATGCGCATGTCAATTGACCTTTTGAAACACTCAGTTCGTCGCTGCTTATGCGCCCTCAATCTGTCCGCGCAATGAACCGCGCGGTGACCCGAGTCGATTTCGCGCCAGGATGCCAGTTGAATCCTCGATCGGCCCTCGTTATAGGCCATCACTTCGCCGCCAGGTCCGGAGACGTGGGTGAGTGGCTGAAACCAACGGTTTGCTAAACCGTCGTGGCGGGTAACCGCCACCGCGAGTTCGAATCTCGCCGTCTCCGCCAGCTTTTGATGAAGGCATTTCCCTGCACGGCTGGATCATCCTCGACAAGCCGCTCGGCATGGGATCGACGCAAGGCGTTGGCGCGGTCAAGCATGCCCTGCGTGAGGGCGGTTATCCACGCGTCAAGGTCGGGCACGGCGGAACGCTCGATCCGCTGGCCACCGGCGTACTGCCGATTGCGCTGGGCGAGGCGACGAAGCTTGCCGGGCGGATGCTCGACAGCGACAAGGTTTACGAATTCACTGTCGCGTTTGGCACGGAGACCGATACGCTGGACCTTGAGGGAAAGGTCGTTGCCCAAAGCGATGTGCGGCCGACGATGGCGCAGATCGAGGCGGTGCTGCCGCAGTTTACCGGGCCGATCGAGCAGGTCCCGCCAGCCTATTCGGCGTTAAAGCTGGAAGGGAAGCGCGCCTATGATCTGGCGCGGGCGGGCCAAGCCGTCGTCCTGGCCACGCGGGAGGTATCGGTACACGCGCTTCGCGTCTTCGCGTCTTGGCGTGAAACCGCCGATCTCACGCGAAGCCGCGAAGCCGCGAAGGAAGACGTGACCCTCACCGCCCACGTCTCAAAAGGCACGTATATCCGCAGTCTCGTGCGCGACATCGCCTATGCACTCGGCACGGTCGGCCACGTCACGATGCTCCGCCGCATCAAGGCAGGGCCGTTCACGCTCGGCCACGCGATTTCGCTGGACTTGTTGTTCGAAAAGTCTAATGGGCACCGCATAGAAGACATATGCCTGCCCATGACGGCGGGGCTGGACGACATCCCGGCTCTACCCGTCACTCCCGATCAGGCAGGGCTGCTCAAACAAGGGCGGGTCTTGATCGGGATTGCCGCCCACGACGGTCTCCATCTGGCAAACGACGGCGAAACGCCTGTCGCGCTGGTCGAGGTCATCGCCGGACATGTCCGGGTCGTGCGCGGTTTCAACCTGTCACCCGATGTCGTGAAAGAACCCGAATGACAATTACCGCGACACGCAAAACCGAAGTCATCGCCGAATATGCGCAAACCGAAGGCGACACTGGCTCCCCCGAAGTCCAGGTCGCGATCATCACGACGCGCATCCTCAACCTTACCGAGCATTTCAAGACGCACAAGAAAGACAACCACTCGCGTCGCGGCTTGCTCATGCTGGTCAACAAGCGTCGTACGCTGCTCGATTATCTGAAGCGCGTAGACGTTGCCCGCTACACCGCACTCATCACGAAGCTTGGGCTTCGCAAGTAAGACCATTGTGCTCCTGCGAAGGCGGGGGCCCGGGAGGCGCAAACCATCCTCCCGCTACCAAGGCTCCTGCTTTTGCGGGAGCACAAGAAAGTCCCGCAATTCGGCGGGGCGCATAGGGCCATCAGCGCCCGCACCGCTCGCAGACCGGATGTCTGCCTTAGTGGCCCCCGCAGCATGTGGCTCGCGGGTCTGAAGGAAAATACATGTTCAATATGAAAACAGTCGAAATCGAGTGGGGCGGACAAACCCTCAAGCTCGAAACGGGCCGCGTTGCGCGGCAGGCCGATGGCGCCGTGATGGCGACGCTCGGCGAAACCGTGGTGCTCTGCGCCGTGACCGCCGCCCGCTCGGTGAAGGAAGGGCAGGACTTCTTTCCGCTCACTGTTCACTATCAGGAAAAATACTCGTCGGCAGGGCGGATTCCCGGCGGCTTTTTCAAACGCGAACGCGGTGCGACCGAAAAGGAAACGCTGGTTTCGCGCCTGATCGACCGGCCGATCCGCCCGCTGTTCCCCGA